>JBPYDR010000099.1:0-3045 GCA_051986235.1 Pseudolabrys sp. | reverse complement strand
GGGCTGCGATCAGCGTCCTGAAGCCGTTTTCACCGCCCGCTCCGGGTCCCACCACCAGATCGCTGGGAAGCCCGACAGGCCGTAGACCGGCATGACATCCGGCTTCGCAAATCTATCCCACCGCGCGGTGCGCACCTTGTCGTAGGTCCATTGCGGCACGACAAAATGGTGCCACAGGAGCACCCGGTCGAGGGCGTGGACAGCAGCGATGAGTTCTTCGCGGCTGGAGGCGAAAACAACGCACTCGATCAGCGCATCGACGGCCTTGTTCGCAATTCCCACCAGATTTCGCGAACCAGGAGTTTTTGCGGCGCGCGATCCCCAGTAATCGCGCTGCTCGTTGCCCGGGGTAAGCGTTTGGTCCCAGGCAGCCACGACAATTTCAAACTCCCAGTTTCGCAGTCGGTTCTGGTACTGAACGTCGTCAACGATCCTCACTGTCACATCGATGCCGAGGCGCTGCAGCGAGTCCTGATAGGACAGAACGTATCGTTCGTATGTCGGGGCAGGCAGCAAAAACTCTACGCTAAGCTGCTCTCCCGTCTCTTTGTTGACCAGCTTGAGATCGCGGACTTCATAGCCGGCCGCGTCCAGGAGCTGCATGGCCTCGACGAGGTTGGCTCGATTGGCCTGCGGGTCGCCGCCGACTGGATTCCAATAGGCGGTGGTGAATACTTCCGCCGGAATGTCGTCTCGGTAGGCTTCTAGAATTTGCAGCTCCCGGCCCTGCGGCAGGCCGGAGCAGGCCAGCTCGGTCCCTTGGAAATAGCTCGCAATACGCGTGTATTGTCCGTAGAAGATGTCACGGTTGATCGATTCGAAATCCAAGGCGAAATTGAATGCGCGGCGCAGCCGCGCGTCCTTGTATTTGGGCAGCCTGGTGTTGAAGACGAAAGCCTGCATGACGCCAACGTTGCGAATTGGAAACTCCTCGAGCACGACCCGCCCCTCGCGCACGGCCGGGAAGTCGTATCCGGTCGCCCATCTTCTCGCGGTATTTTCCAGGTGCCAGTCGAGATCGCCGGCAGTGAAAGCCTCGAACAAGACCGTCAAGTCGCGAAAATAATCGAAGCGCAGCGCGTCGAAATTGTCGTGGCCGATCTTCACATTGAGATTGCTGCCCCAGTAGTCTTTGACACGCTCATAGAGCAGCCACTGGCCGGCTTCCAAATTGCCGATGCGGTATGGACCGGACCCGAGAGGTGGCTCGAGCGTCGTGTTCGCAACGTTGCGCGGCTGCCCCGATTTGTCCGGCGCCTCCCACCAGTGTTTCGGCAGGATCGTCAGCTGACCGAGTATCAGCGGCAACTCGCGAACGCCCGGCCCGTCGAACTTGAACGTTACCTCGCGTTCGCCGGTCACCTCGGCCCCGCGTACATGGCGGTAATAGGCAGAGACCCGGGGGTTGTGTGCCTTGAATGACTCAAAGGAAAAGATGACGTCATCCGCGCTGACTTGCTTGCCGTCGTGCCATCGAGCTTGCGGCCGCAAGCGAAAAGTCACGGAAGAACAATCCGGCGGACAGCTGACTGCCTCGGCGATCAGCCCATATTCGGCTGAGATTTCATCGAGCGAAGGCGTCAGCAGCGTTTCGTTTATCAGACTGATGCCGGTCGCCAAATTGCCTTTCAAACCGGCCACGACTAGGTTGAAATTGTCATAAGTGCCAAGCGCACCCTGGCGCACCGTGCCTTCCTTCGGTGCTCTCGGATTGACATAGTCGAAAAGGGCGAATTGCGCTGGATACTTGAGGTCACCGAACAGCGAGATGCCGTGACGCCAAGAGTTTTCTCGAGCGGAATTTTCTTGAAAGGAGTTTTCTTGAATTTGCCCGCTTGGTCCGAGCGAGCGCGCCGATGCCGCCGGCATCAGCAACAACGAACCCGTCGCCCAGAGGAAGGCCCGACGCGTCGTGGTCAATCGCTTACCCCTTGTGACGTCTTCCCGACGTGCACCACTTTATGAAGGTATCGCGAACGCCGTGGATGCATGTTTGGTGCCTCGTGCGCTGGCTTCCAGCAATTCCGCTAGTATTCCGTTCGAGCGCCGACGATATGCGTGCCATCTAAATTCCGAAATTGGCTCTCGACCGGCACTACCCTTGTTCCACCAATGGGCAGCTTCAGGGGCCGTTCCGCGGCGCGACGAAAAGCCATGAACCGGCCTAACCCCTTGACAAATGCTGATCCGGACGACCCCGTCATGGCCATTCGCTGAGCGGCCACACCTGCCCACACGAGCGAAATTGTCGCATGCGGCGGCCTGGTGGCGCATGGAGCAGTGCCACGCCCGCTACCGACTAGTCACTCAGGGGAGCACCTCATGGGCGAGTGAGCTGCGCGCTGCGGGCCGACCTCCGACTATTCTGGTTGATTGCGAACTTGATCCGCTACATCAGGCACTACTATTGCTTTGAATCAGCGGATTAGCGCCAGCTTGGTATCATCTGCCGTGATGCAGCAAGAAGCGCCCACACCTCAACACCTGGAACCACAGCTTCGTTTCCTTGTTTGTTAGATTTGTCAGATAATAACCCGAGCACGAAACGACGCAGGCGTGCAACCGGCGGAACTTTATTGTTTCCTTATTTGTTAGATAGTTAGCGTGCGCACGAAACGCAGGTGGCGATCAACGGAACTTTCGGGAACACACCCCACAACGCAGGTTCCGCCCGCGAATTCCTGCCGCCGCCCCGCGCGCCTTGGTAATCCTCATCCCTCTCTCCATGGAGGTTCTCATGTCCATGACTTATTCTTCACCCGCCGTTGCAGATGAAACGGCCGCCTATGGCGGTTTCGTCGATGCACTGGGTGGTATCGCGACGATTGTGTTGACGATCATCGGTCTGTCGGGTGTCAAACCCGACGTGCTGGTGTCGATTTCAACGATCGTGTTCGGCGCCGCACTCCTGATCCAGGGTGGCGCGATACTCAGCGAGTTCGCGCACATTGAATCGATGCCGGAGGTAAGGGTCGGCACTGGCGGGGGCGGGATGTCGGCGCTGCTCCTGGTCGGTATTTCCGGCGTCGTTGTCGGCGTCCTTGC
>JBPYDR010000098.1:0-2036 GCA_051986235.1 Pseudolabrys sp. | reverse complement strand
TAGTCCGTCAAAACCCTGCGGATGCACGTGGGCCCAAGGGCTTGCAGCGCTGTTGCCTCTTTTCGGACCTTAGTCGCTTCTGGTCGCAACGTCGCAACAGCGGCTGCGGTACCCACAAAAAGCCGGTCGCTTTCAGCTTTCCGGCATTACTTGACCGACCTCTGGCGTCGAACGCTCCGGCGCCGCAGCCAGAAGGACGGCTTCACGTGGGATCGGATGACGAAACTGGCCGACGACTGGCTTCCTGCTCCGCGGATCCTTTACCCCTGGCCCGATCAGCGCTTCGCCGTCAAACACCCAAGGTAGGAGCCGGATGCTCGAATTGGGCTCGTCCGGATCCGTGCGGGGGGTGTCCAGCAATGGGTATCCCTACCGCGATCCAGGGTCAGTTGCCGACTCGTGCATCGCAACGAACGGCAACCTTGTTTCCTCGCCTTGCGCGACCGCGCTGCGGGTCTTAGTCGGCCCATGGGGCGCGCGCCAAGATTCCCCAATCTCGCTGGATATGCTTCCCGTTAAACTCGTAGATCGACATCATCGCAAAGCTAGCGCCAGGACCCTTGTAGGACCAGCGGGCAGCCACGCGATTGCCGCTTTCGAACATATCGAGAATTTCAAGGTGCCCTTCATGGGCTAGCGCTCGGAGCGCCTCCATCATGCGCTGGGCTCCGTCGAGGCCGGTTCTTATCACTCCGGCACCAGGATCCTCCAGGCGGAAATCTTCCGTAAAGAAGCGGGCCACATCGATCGCTTTACGCGCGTTGAATAGTTCGACGAGCTCGCGAAGCACATCCGTCTGAACCGACATCAATCGCTGCCCTTCTTCCTCGCCCGGCGAGGGGCGGTGATTTATGGTCCCTCGGGCAACTGCGGCAGATCGTCGGTGATGGTGAACCACGGCGCCTTGCTCGCGACGTGGACATGCTGCGTCGGCCGAATGCCGGGATCATCGTCGAGTGCGCCTAGCGGCAGGCCATAATAGTCGGGGTGCGCGTCGAATTTGCTTACGATCGGTGAGCCGCAGACGCGACAGAAGCCGCGGTAATTACCAGGCGACGACCTGTAGAACGTCACAAGCTCGCTGCCTTGGGCGAACTCGAAATCGGCCGCCTTCACCGTCGCGCGGGCACGAAAGGCACTGCCATGCGCCTTCCGACACATCGAGCAATGGCAATAGCGCGCATCGGACAGTTGTCCGGTGATCCGGTATTTCACGCCGCCGCACAGGCAACTGCCCCTTATCACGCGCGCCTCCGATTACGACACCTTAGCAAGTTCGGGAAGTTCGCCGCAAACCACCCATTTCCGGATCGGGAGGAAGGCGCGTCGCACGCGCCGGTAAAATCGGGGATTCGTCAACCGAGCCCGGCAAAGAACGCGATGATGTCGGCGGCCAGCAGCTCGGGCTGCTCGAGCGCCGCGAAGTGGCCGCCCTTCGGCAGGCGCGTCCAGCGGCGGATGTCGGTGAAGGTGCGCGCCGCAAGCGAGCGCGGCGAGCTGAGGACGTCGCGCAGGAATTCCGCATAGCCCACCGGCACCGTCACCTGCGCGCCGTTCGGGATCGGCCGGGGCGCCATGCATGCGCTCATAGTAGGGCCAGAACGACGAGCCCGATCGCCCCGGTGAACCAGTAGAGCGAGATGTTCGCCATTGAAACATGACCCAAGCGATCGACCTCGAGGCGTCGTTGTCGACGCCCTCGATAACGAGCAGTTCATGAGTCAATTTCTCAGTGAGCAGCTCGACTTGCGCGCGGGTCAGCGCGTTTTTGGACGCAAAAACGTTGATCATCGGCATGATGAGGCGCTGTGTTCGCGTGAATTAGATTCTAGCCCGGTGAATCATAGAGAAGAAGAGTCGAGGAATTCGGGAGGTAATCAGGCGGCGAGCAGGTCGACGACGTGTTGGATGGCGTTGTCGGCGCGATGGTAGGCGGCTTCGAGTCTGCTGGCCGGCTGATGAGCGTGGTCGGGGCGGTGATGGAAGCGGCTGTTGGCGAGGGGGCCGCAGAGCCGCTTGTGGAAGAACAAGAAGAG
>JBPYDR010000097.1:0-171112 GCA_051986235.1 Pseudolabrys sp. | reverse complement strand
ATCATTCCGGTGCGCAGCGGATGCATGCCGGTGAAAAAGGCGTTGCGTCCAGCCGTACAACTCTGCTCGGCGTAGTAGTCGGTGAACATCGCGCCTTCCTGGCCGATCTTGTCGATGTTGGGCGTCTCGCCCACCATCAGGCCGCGATGATAGATGCTCGGCTGCATCCAGCCGATGTCATCGCCCATGATGAACAGGATGTTTGGTTTCTGTGTTTGTTGCGCGATTGCAGGGGCACTCGTCATCGCGACGGCCAATAGTCCCATCACACCGAGACAGAATCTTCTGCCGACGATCATCGCTGGACTCCTTCCCTATTTTGCAGTGTTGAAGCGTAAGTTCAGGCGTCGGCGCCAGTTTCAATGGGGAGTTGCGGTCGTATCAATTGCCCTAAAGGGAAATAACCTAAACCGTCCCGCTTGTTTGCTTTGGGTCGTAAGCGACCCTGACCTGCGGTTGTCGCTGAGGCATCGGCTGGCATCAGCAACACATTTGAATTGAATAAACGCCGCGTAAACGATGAGTCTTATTTCCGCGGACATGCGTTGCGGCACTGCATGAGTCTGCTTCTGACCCAAAGCGGACATCGGGCTTACGCGCTACTCAATGACTTCGTCGGCGAACAACAGAAACGATTCGGGGACCGTCAGGCCGAGCCCTTTGGCGGTCTTCAGGTTCACCACCAGACTGAATTTTGTCGGCAGTTGGACGGGAAGGTCGGCCGGGTTTGCGCCACGCAAGATGCGATCAACGTAAGACGCTGCTTCACGCACGGTCTCCAGTTGGTCAATTCCATAAGACACCAGCCCGCCGCTCTCGACATAAAAGCGGAATGAGTACACCGTCGGCAGCTTGAGCTTTTTGGCAACCGCAATAAGTAAGTCTCGTTTGGTCGCCGTGAGCGGGCTCGGCGTTATGATCAATCCGCTATTTCCTGCCTGGGCAAAGTCCGTCAGCACCCGCTCGAAATCACCGGCATCACGAACTCCCAACCCCGAGACGCTCATGCCTAGCGACTTTGAAATTGAGTCGGCCACGCGAATAAAAGCGACGTTGGCGGCGATCTCCGGAACGTGGACGAAACCCACCCGATGAACCTGCGGCGCAATCTGCTTGAGGACGCCGAGCCATTTTCCTCCAACGGCCGGCTCGAAATTATGAAAACCGGTAACGTTGCCCCCAGGATGAGCAAGGCTGCTGACGTAGCCGCTACCGACCGAGTCGGACACCCAGGTAAATACGATCGGAATCGTGAGCGTTTCTTTCAGCAGCGCTGAAAGTGCTGGATTTGTCGTGACGAAGAGCAAATCCGGCTTGCTGGCGACCAGTTCGGCCGCCGCCTGTCGCGTGCGTTCGACGCTTTCACCCGCAAACCGATATTCGAACTTGACGTTCTGTCCCTCGATCCAGCCGAAGTCGCGCAGGCGTTCGCGGAAGACGCGAAGATAGGTCTGCCAGACTTCATCTGTTTCGGCAAAACCCATCAGTACGCCGATACGACGCAGATGATCGCGCTGCTGCGCAAGCGCGCCGAACGGCCAAGCGGATACGGCGCCGCCGACAAATCCGATGAACTCGCGCCGCCTCATCTGAAGCCCCCGACGCTGCAGGCACGACATCGTATCCGTATCGAGTTCCTGCTTGAAGGGCCGATTTCGCCTTTGGCTCGCTCGAAAAAAATCAGCGGCAATGGCGGATCGATTGTCATTCTGAAGCAGGGGGAGGAACGAGCGCGGTCCGAAAAGGTTAGGGGGGTATAGCCGCACGTCATGTCTTGGCGCGTCAAATGACACAGGAGGTATTCATGGACTGGGATCGCGTTGAAGGAAACTGGAAACAGCTGAAAGGCCGCGTGAAGGAAAAATGGGGCAATCTCACTGACGATGATCTAGACCGCGTTGCCGGTAGTCGCGATCAGCTCGAGGGAATAATCCAGGAGCGATACGGTATCGCCAAGGATCAGGTCAGAAAAGACATCGATACCTGGCTGAGCTCGCAGAGGATGTAATCCCGGCACTTTGCCGGAACTGCTGAGCCCATTTGAATACGCAAACGAGAAGAGGCCGCGCGAAGCGACCTCTTGCTGTAAATGACGGCTGCAGAGGACAGCTTCGAGTGCCCGATGCAGTTGGTCGCGCGCATGGATGTTGGAAATCTTCGAAGATCGGGCCTTCGAAAACCTTCATCGCGTCGTACATCGCAATCGAGGTGAACGAGTACCGGGCCGGATTGTTGATCAGCGCATCGGCCTCCGTTCGCGCCATTGGATCAGGTCGACCAGCACCGCCTCATCGTTGGATTGATAAATTTCGGGTTCCATACAGCCCACCTCGCAGGTGAGGTAACCGGCGGCGTATAGCGACTCGAGGCTCTCTGTTACTATACAGCGTGTTTGACCAACTCGTTCAATATGTCCTGGATCAGGCTCAGCTGGTGGCGCAGGCGCCTGTCGCCTTTACGGCCGGCGTTGTGATTCTGGGCGCGATCATCTGGTCGATGCTGCGGTGGCGCTATGCCAAAATGATCGAACATCGTAACGGTATCATAGCGCTGTACAAGGCGCGACTTAACGGCGCGAGCCCGGATCAAGCCAAGGCCAGAATGGAAAGCCTGGAAGGGCAAGTGGTCAGTCTCAAAAACCGCGAATGGCCGAAACTTGCGCCGGCGGCAGTGGCGGATTTTGAAAACATCCTCGCCTCGCAAGGCTCGCACGTCGTTTCCGTTGTACCGCAGGACAGGGACTCGGTTTTTTTGGCCCGCGACCTAGTCGATGCCTTGAACCGGATTGGTTGGAAAGCAAAGCGTGACACAACCGTGAGCGAAGTGCCGGACGGACTGAGCGTTTGGCCGGAAGACGACGTGGCGCGCGCCATATGCAACGCCCTGACGATGGCCACTGGCGCGCTGGTGACGCTCCGCAAGGACCAGCAACTCAAGGACCAGGGCGCCTACGCGATCGGCATAGGATACAAGGTGGACTGAAGTACACTATTCTGCAGGCGCCCGCCCCAAGGCGTGAGTACGCGCTACGATCTTCCGCCGGACGATCTCGATGTGACTGCGCAGGTTGTACACCTGATCGGAGAAGGCCAGTGGAAAACGGATATTGCTTACGGCGTCCTCGATGCGGTCGATTTCGGCTTGTTTCTCGGCGAGCTGCCTGTCGTTCGAATTGGCGGCGAACGAAGCCTCCAATGACTTGAGTTGAGCGTACCAATAGAACAGGCGCCGGCGCGTCATCCAGTTGTAAAGTTGGGGCAGAAAGCGGAACAGAGGAAATCCGATCGCCAACGCGGTCACGAGCACCGCGATTGCCCGTTGCACGTGGACGGACAGCCACAAGGGCAGATGCCGTTGCATGAAAGAAGGACCGTTCTTGTAGAAATCGACGGCGGTCGGTGCGACGATATATTCGGCATCGGTCCCGTTGGGATATTCACCGTTACGATGAAAAATGTCCGACCCGCTGTGAACCTCTTTCATTATTTGCAGGAGTAGCTGGACAATTTCCGGATGCAGGTCGTTGCGAATCAAAATTTTGGACGTGGTGCCAATCAATTGAATGTCGGCGGGTGGGATATTTTTGTCGATATCGACGACGCCGTGCGGCAAAATGAGGCGATTGAGATCAGGGAAAATGCGCGTGAAGGCTTCAGCCATCGGGAAACTCATCAGCCGAACCTTTGGATTGCGCAGAAACGATTGAACGGCGGTCGCCTCGGGCACGCCAATGATCCAGACTACATCGACAGCACCATCATTCAACGCCTTATCGGCGGCTGAACCGGCGACGGGCAGGAATGTCGCGGTCTCGGCGGTTATGCCACCTTTGCCGAGAATCTGTTCGGCGGTGAACCTCGTCGCGCTTCCCACCGGCCCAACGGCAATCCGTTTGCCTTTAAGTTGCGATAGTTGATCAAGCTGCTGATTCGAGGAATAGAAAATCCAGAAGGGCTGGTTGTAGGCGGTGCCAAGCGACAGAACATCGGGCGCACGCTTGGCGTCGGAAACGCCACCAGTCACGAAACCTATTTGAACGCCCGAGTTTGGATCCTGCAGAAGCTTGACGTTTTCGACTGCCCCTGCGGTTTCGCGCAATTCCAGGTCGAAGTTATAACGCGCGAATATTTCCCGGTATTGCCGGCCGTAATAGTCGAATGACGCGCCTTTGAAAGCCGTGGCCATGACGACTTTTGACGGCGGCGCGGGAATGAAATGTATCAAGGCAAGCGAAATAATCGCGACGATGCAAACAAGCGTGGCCAACGTCCTGAAGAGTTGCCAGCGATTGAATCCCATAACAACCATCTCCCCATAGCCCCGGTCGGGGGATACGACAGCAATTGCGCTATTAAATCTCCGTTGTCGGAAACATGCAATGTGAGTCGGAGTGCTCGGTCATGGCCAGGAGGACGTCCGCAATCCTCTTAACGAGGACATTGCCAACCGCTGACTGGCCGATCAGGATTGGCCCCACAAGGAAGGGGTCGTGTTTATGAAAGCTGTATTTGCGGTAGCGGCCATTTGGATTGGTCTCACGGCGGTGCCATTGATGGCTGCGGATGGCATTCAGCCGGGTCTATGGAAAATCACGACTGTTGCGTTGAACGACGGGATGAGGATGCCACCTCAGACGAATGCGCGTTGCTTGACCGCCGAGCAAGCGAATGATCTTGCCGACACGTTCTCTCCGCGGTTCGGAGGCATGAATACGACGTGTCAACGAACCCAGTATGCGAAGTCCGAGCAGAAGTTGACGTGGCGGCTCGAGTGCAGGGGACAGTTAAATATGGACTCTGCCGCGGAGTTCACTTTTTTCAGTCCGATCCGCTATATGGCTGTCATCTCAACGAAAGGCTGGATAGGGGATCAGCAAATCTCGGATACCCAAGTGACGCTCGAAGGCGAATTTGTCGGAGCCTGTCAGTGATGTCCCCCGCAAGGCAATGCAGTTCTCGATCCCGCCGGCCTTCGCTGACGGAAACGCGGAAGCTCAGCGGCGCGGGCGCCGCAAGGCAGCAATGTCGGGCCGCGGAAGTGCGGTCCCCAGCAGCGTTCCTGCAAACACCAATAGTAACGCGATGATAAGCGCGGCCATCCAAGTCTCCCTGTGAGGACGGCTTACATCACATGTGAATGGCCGGTCTTGTGAGTTCTTGCCAACGATTTGTGAGTTGGGCGATTCAGGCGCTGAACATTGGCTCAGCCGTAGAATGGTAATCCTTTCCCCATAGGCCAATTGATTGTTCGACCTAAGTCCTCACAAACTGCAGCGATCTGAGTTGCGGTTCGTATGTCACAAAGGAACCAATGTCATGGCGAGCAAGTCTGCAGAGGCGACCCCCCGCACTTTTGATTCGACGTTGGCTGCCGGGCTCCCGGATGAGGCCCGCAAAGCGGTGAAAATCGCTTTTGATGCGATGTCGACCTGGCGCACGCAGATCGCCAACAACGAGAAAAACATTGAAGCGGTGGTCGACAAGATCGCTGCTGGTGCAAAAGCACTGGGATGGCCCGAGGAAATCGTCGAAGCCACCCGCGCGCAGATGAAAGCTGTGAACGGGATGCAGCTTCAACTGATGGACCAGGTGATGGATGCCTGGGAGGAGCAAATCAAATCGCCGAACCCGTCGTCGGCAATGCTGTCGAAGCTGAAGTCCTTGTCTCCCTTTAACCCGATCGCCAGCTGGCCCGGTGCGGGCACCTCGCAAATGAATCCATTCGGGCTTTACATGCAGGTCGCGCAACAGTGGCAAAAGGCATGGACGGACGCGATGGCGCCCTGGATGAAACACTGAAGGCGGGGATGCAAATCGACAAGCGCTATTCAAGCGCGGCCAACTCGGTGCGACGAGCTCCGCTTCAGGAGTGAGGCGGCTACAGGCCCTTAGCGGAATTCCGACCAGCGAGTGTTCGGCCCTGCGGCGGCACTATGATAAAATTATCGCGGGTATCGCATTGCGACGGCCCTAAACTGCGTTTATTATTTTTTTATTCTAGGCCGCGACTGTAGGTGACGGCCCAAGTTGCGCCGAGTGTCGGGGGCGACCATGAGGCGGCGAGATTTTTTCAAGGCTATTGCTGGCTTCGCGGCTGCGTTTCCGCTCGTCACGCACGCACAACAGCAAACGAAGCCGGTTGTCGGATATCTCAGCTTTACGTCTCCGGACGAGCGGCCGACGCTGGTGGCGGCGTTCCGCAAAGGCTTGGAGGAAGCCGGTTTTGTCATCGGACAAAACGTGGCGATCGAATACCGCTCGGCAGCCGGCGACTATGAGCGGTTGCCGTTACTCGCGGCAGAGCTTGTCAAGATTCCTGTTGCCGTGATCGCATCTACCGGCGGCGAAGTTGTGGCCCGCGCCGCAAAAGCCGCGACGTCAACAATTCCGATTGTGTACACGTCGAGCTCCGATGGAGTGAAAGGGGGGCTTGTCGCTTCGCTCAATCGGCCCGGCGGGAACGTCACGGGCGTAAGTCTGCTCGGCATGGCGCTTGATGCCAAACGTTTGCAACTTTTGCACGACCTCGTTCCACGTGCGAAAGCCGTCGGTGTTCTCGCAAATCCAAAGAGTCCGGCTTTGACAGACTTGCCGAGCATGCAGGCTGCCGCGGCCACGAATGGCCAGCGCCTTGTCGTCCTTGAAGCGGGAACTGAAGCTGACCTAGAAACAACTTTTGCCTCACTGCAATCGCGGGGCGTGGACGCGCTGCTGATCACCACCAATCCGTTTTACGAAGGACGTCGCGAGCAAATCGTGGCGCTCGCGAAACGCTATTCCGTGCCTGTCGTGTATCCCTGGCGCGAATATGCGGCTGTGGGCGGGTTAATCAGCTACGGCACGAGTTTTACGGAATCCTATCGTCAGGCCGGCCTGTATGTCGGCCGCATCCTGAAAGGCGAGAAGGCCGCCGACTTGCCGGTGGTGCAGGCTTCAAAGTTCGAACTGCTCATCAATGCCAAAACGGCAAAGGACCTTGGCCTGAACGTGTCGCCCTCGACCCTCATCGCCGCCGACGAAGTGATCGAATAGGTCCGACTGCCGCCGGGTTTTGGCGGAGGCAGCAAACCCGCGTATCGAAAGCGTTGCACTGGCGTCGGCGGTATCCACATCGGCGTAATTATTCTGTCGTGAACGGCTATTAAGGTTTCTTCCTCACCATAACGACAAGCCGCAGTTGTCGATGCATCGCTTTTGGCTCATGTGGGCATTGGGTACGCCAATGCTGCAAAGACTGTCCTATACCCGAGATGCCGTAGAGGTCCTGAGGACCGCAACGCGCCGTCGTCTTGATGATGGCGCCTGGCACGTGTGGACGGTCACGCTTCCCAGACGTTCAATCACCGGCCGTCTCGTATGGGGCACTGTGTGGCGCCGCCGCGATCAAGGCCGGTGGCTCTACAAGCGATACGTCGAGCCACGAGTTAGGTGACGGCGACAAGCGTACACTGACACACGCAAGACCAATCTCCCAAGAGTTGTACTCGCCCCACGCGCGCGATCGGCGCGCACGATGGTGGTCTGTAACCTCTTCCAATTTCTTTTCACTTTGTCGCCCAATATCGCCCCCAACTTCGCCGCAACGGCATGCGGGTTTTCAAATCGGGCCGCATTCTGCGGGAGGGGAGTGACTTGCATGAAAATGCTGCTCGTTGGCGCTCTGATTGCGTCCTTAATGGGCTGCTGTCGTACTCCGCCGCAGGCGACTCTGGAACGATGCACCACGAAAGGCTGTGTTCAAAGAGCTGCAGCCAATCCGCAAACTGAAATCAAACGAGTGGCATTCAGGACCAGTCCCGCGCCGGCGATCATAAAATCCACAACGGCTCCGGCGCCGGCGAAGCCGGAATTAGCTGAACCGAGCGACCAGACTGGCCTTATCGGAAAAAATGCAACTCCAGTAATCAATCCAACGCCCGACACTCAGGCGCCCGGTCAGCCCAATGAGACGCCCGAAGCCGTCGTGAATAAAGCGAAAGCCAGGACCTCCGCGATCTTGAATGATCCGGAATCCGCCGAGTTCGATGATATGAGACGGGCGATCAGAAAAGGCATGTCGGGGCGGCCTGTCGACAGCATTTGCGGTCGCGTCAAAGAGAAAAGAGCGGGCGAAAGCATCAGCGATAGGCCATTTTTATATCTCGTGAAGGAGGACAAGGCCTATATCGATGACGGTAATTCGGTGTCAGTGGGGGCCACCTGGTATCGTGGCGTCTGCATCAATCCGGATTCGCCGAAACAGGATTCCAGCCAGCAACCGAGCAAATGAGTCAGCAGATATAGGCGTAGACATCCGGATCCGGTGTTTGGCGCTATTGAGGACGTGTCCAGGAAAACTGACAACGCGCGAATGACGCTACCTGGTGAGTGTTTTTTGATGCCAGGCTGATCGCCTGCTGGCTGATAAAGGCTATGCCCAGTTTCGGAAAAAACGAGAACGTCATTATCGACCAGGGCTCCACTTGGACGGCTGAGATCTGATCGTCGAAGAACCCAACGATGCTGCCCCGCGCAGCCGGCACCGGCGGAAGGTGAGGCAAACCGGACTCCTTTGCCTGTTTCTGCAACTCCGGATCCTCGGGAAATTCGGTCCACGAAATGAGAACGTTCTTTTTGTCCGAGTCGATGACAAAGGTCGGCTTCCCGCGATACTCATCTTTTGTCGGACCTTTCAGACTTGGTTCGACTTTTCCCGATTGACCGGCGGCAGGCGCATTCATGCGATCAGCGAGCGAGACGCCATACGCCATGCTCACGCCCTCAGGCTTTTCACATGAGATCGTCACTAGCGGTTCGGCAATGGCGTTCGGGGAGAGTGCGATTGCGAGAAAGGCACAAAGAACAAGCGGTCTGAAATCCATATGCAGCCTCCACGGACAAGCCCGAAGACTAGCACATTTCACCTGAATGCTCGTCGAACGATCTATTTTCCGTGATTCCGCCTGTTGAACCCTGCAAACCTCGCTGGACCCTGAGTAGTATGCAGGTTCGTCGGGGGATTCCATGCGGCTGTCCGGGCGTGTACTCGAACCTGTTGAACGACTCTCCGAAATTCTGTTCGGCTTGATAATGGCGTTGACGGTCACGAGCGCTGTCAGTGTCGCGACTGCGGATCAAATGACGATCCGCACCATGCTGATTGCCGCGCTCGGCTGCAATCTGGCGTGGGGGATCATCGACGCCGGCATGTATCTGATGGCTCGCCTAGGTGAGCGCGGACACAATGCCGTGGTCGGGCGAGCAATACGAAAGGCGGGGCATCGCGAACAGGCTCACCGTATCATCGCGGACGAGCTGCCGCCCGTGTTCGCGTCAATAGTTAAGCCTGCGCAATTGGAAGAGATACGCGAACATATCAGCCAGATGCCGACTTCCGGCGCGCATCCGGGGCTGACACGTCGCGACTGGCAGGGCGCGTTCGGTGTCTTTGTCCTCGTTGTCGCGGCAACGTTTCCGGTCGTCATTCCGTTCGCGGTGATTGACGATGCCAGAGTGGCCCTGCGCATTTCCAATGTGCTTGCTGTTGCATCGTTGTTTCTGTGCGGTTTTCTTTTTGGGCGGCATGCCGGGCTTCCGCCCTGGCTCACGGGCCTCGTCATGGTGGCGGTTGGAGCCGCTCTGGTAGCCATTGCGATAGCCCTCGGGGGGTAATGCTGTGACCCTGGAGGGCGGGCCTACCGAATTCCGTATTTCACGTAGTCTTCCGCAATGTCGGCCTTGATGGTCTTTGCGCGTTCGATGTCGGCGTTGCCACCGGCGTTGTCCCCGGTTTTCGATTTGGCGAAGCCGCGACCATAGAGCCATTCGGCATTATTGGGATTTTTCGTCAACGCCAGCGCTGCATCGTAGTCGGCAACGGCCTTGTCGAATTGTCCAAGCTTCAAATAGACCAATCCACGATAGCCCAAGATCTGGGGAATCTTCGGGGCGAGACTGTTCGCTTTATCGCAGTCCTCAATCGCCTCCTTCAAGTGCTTGCCGACCATAGCGCGAGACCAACAGCGTTGGCCCCACAGGCGCGAGTTGTTGGCACCGAATGCGAGGCCTGCTGTGTAGTCTGCGACCGCTCGCTCGTGGTCACCCTTGTGGCTGTAGGTGTAGCCTCGATTGTAAAATACGTCGGCATCGTTGGGGCCGAGCCGGACTGCTTCCGAGTGGTCGGCGATGGCGCGATCGAAATCGCCGTGGCGCGCGTAAGCATTCCCGCGATGCATGTAACCGGCGGAGTAGGTCGGATCGATGCGGATCGCCTCGTCATGATCCGCGATGGCATTCTTGAAGTCCCCGGCGCGCTCACGCTGGTTGGCGCGATTGCTGTAGATGATCGCAAGATTGTGCCGGTCATAGCGACCGGATTTGATGGCGCGCGTGCAAGCCTCGATTGCGGCCTCACCGGATCCCCGTACGCAAACCTCGCCGTCGTCCGCGGCTGCAGGAGCAACAAGCCATGCGGCGGCAACGGCGATAGTGCCAGCACAAATCAAAATTCGGAGGGTAGTGAGCTGCACCAAACGCCCCCGTTGTTTGGTCAAATCGGCTTGACTGTAGCGCTCAGCATTTTCTTGAGCTACTCCAAAAAATGCGTGTCGATTGCAGCGCCAATTGTCCGCTTTGCACGTACAGCGGACCGGTAATTCGTCGCTCACATATCCACCAAGACTCAAAGAGAATATGAGCCTGTTTCCTCAGTGCTGCACACAAGCTCAAGTGTCTCAAGCGCTCCTGAAGAATAAATAAAGGTTTCCTAGAGGCAGCGATGGTTGCGTCAAGCTTGACGCTGACCTACTTCGCGTAAGTGGCAAAGCGCTCAGGAGTGCATCTTGGAATCGAATAGAAAATATCTGGCGATCGGTACCTCTCCCGTTTGGCAAATCATGATTCTTGCGATCGCGCCAACAATCGGAATTGGTATTTGTCGCTTTGCATATGCGCTCGTCTTGCCCGACATGCGAGACAGCCTCGGCTGGTCGTATTCCGTGGCTGGCATCATGAACACCATCAACGCCGCCGGTTATCTGACGGGTGCGCTCGG
Organism: Pseudolabrys sp.; assembly: GCA_051986235.1. Lineage (GTDB taxonomy): Bacteria > Pseudomonadota > Alphaproteobacteria > Rhizobiales > Xanthobacteraceae > Pseudolabrys. Next base: position 160,081 of record JBPYDR010000097.1, on the reverse strand, counting down.
CGCGAACGTAGCTACTCGACGATTTGGTATGCTTCAGACAATTCGGGTCAGCACCGTTGTTTCCGTGCTCACACTTGTAATGTCCGCACTTACGGGCGACCTCGTCATGTTTGGTTGCGCCCGGTTATTGTCCGGCGTGACTGGGGCGTTCGCCATGGTGGCGGGAAGTGCCATAGCAACCGGCATTGCACAGGCGCAACGGCAGCATCAGACTTTCTATCTGAGCCTGTTTTACCTTGGCCCGGCCATTGGAATTCTGATTTCGGGATTCGTTGCACCGTTTCTTTTGGAGTGGCACGGAGCCGGATCCTGGTGGATTACCTGGGAAGTGCTGGCGGCGATTTCAGCCTCGCTGACAGTTCTATTAATGACGGCGCGCGTCGATGACTCACCGGCGCCAGTGGGTGCAGCAAGGGCTCACATCAGAGCTACACCTCTGTCCTTCTATCTCATCGGCTACTTCCTGTTTGGTACCGGCTATATCGCGTACATGACCTTCATGATTGCATATGTCCGCAATGTTGGCGGCGGTGCGCTGGCACAGAGCGCTTTCTGGACTTGCATCGGAGTTGGCGCGCTTGTCCATCCCTGGACGTGGTCGGGTTTGATGGCGAAAAGCCGCGGCGGAGGTGGCACGGCCCTGCTGACAGGAATTAGCGTTGTTGGAGCCGCGCTGCCGCTCTTTGGCACGTCACCGATACTGTTCGGTGTTTCCGCGCTGATCTTCGGCAACGCGTTCTTTGCCGTCGTGTCGTCGATCACCGCATTTATACGAGTGAACTATCCGCGCGAAGCATGGGCGAAAGCCATTGCCATGATGACAGTCGCGTTCGGCGTTGGACAGATGGTTGGCCCCATCGCGATCGGTATCATCACGGACAAAATGGGCAGCCTGTCATATGCCTTGAATGTTTCAGCCGCGATTTTGGCCCTCGGTGCGGTCGCTTGCCTGTGTCAGCGGCCAATTGACCAACGCGCTCTGCACGCGCGTGTCCAGACAATTTGAGTGTCTAAGCGAGGCCCGCCCGACCCAACGCTTTTACATAGTGCTCGCGTTGGGCCTCGTTCACCGGCATCTGGCTTGCCATCCAGGCAAGCGTGATGTCGGGCTGCACACGGCGAACCTCTTGGATCATGCGCGTGGCGAGGTCGTTGTCACCTGTCATGGCGGCGGCCGCAGCGAGCAGGCGATAGGCGCTGACGAAATCAGCACGCTGGCGGATCGCTTCGCGCGCCAACCGCATCGCCTCATCATAGTTACGCCCGATAAACTCCGCATAAGCCGCGACGCCGTTGTAGATAGCGGAGAATGGATCGCGCGGGCTCAGACGCAGCGCATGACGGGCGGCTTCGGAGCCCTCCTGCCACCGCCCAACATATGACAGGCCCAGCCCGTAATAGCCTTGCGCGAGCGCGAAGTTCGGATTGAGGCGCAAAGCCAATTCGAACTCGGCAAGCGAGTCCTCGAAACGGCGCAAGTACACGTAAGCCGTGGCAAGCCCAAGATGCGCCCAAGGATCTTCGCTGTCGGCCTGGACAGCCGCCAATCCCGTACGTTCGGCGATCGAAACAGCGGTCGGCACATCCTCCCAACCCATATGCGCGCCGAATGTGTGACTGACGGCAAGGACGGCAAGTGCCTGAGCATAGTTGGCATCGATGGCAATTGCCTGCTCAAGCAATTCCTGAGCCTTGAGATTGTCTTCGCGGGTCACGCTCCAATAGTGCGACAAGGCCCGCATGACCAGACCCCAGGCATCGAGGTTCTCAGGAGCCTTACGCCGCGCGCGAAAGTTCTCTGCCGCGTAGATCTGCGGCTCAATAGCCGCAACGACAGCTTCAGTGATTTCATCCTGCACGTCGAAAACGCCAGCCAGCTGGCGATCGTAGCGCTCCGACCAAAGCTGATTACCGATCGCGGTGTCATTGAGCTGTGCCGTAATGCGCACGCGATCGCCACTTTTGCGGACACTGCCGTCGATCAGATAGTTGATCCCGAGTTCCTCGCCGATTCGTTTCGTGTTTATCGGCGCACCTTTATAGTTGAAAGAGGAATTGCGTGCGATGACGACGAACCAACGTACCTTGGATAGTGCCGTTATGATGTCCTCGCTGATGCCATCCGCAAAATAGTCCTGGTCTGGCTCACCGCTCACGTTGACGAAGGGAAGAACCGCGACTGCAGGGCGGCTCGGTCGACTTGCGGGAGTGCGCGGCCCGGGGGCAGGCGTCGCTCCGCTTTGAACCGGCGCAGTCGATACTTCGCCGACGAAGCGCACGCCCCGCCGCGGTACAGTGCGGATTAGCCTTTGCTCGTCCCCATTGTCGCCGATCGCCCGACGCGCGGCGTTCATACGACTCGACAGAGTCGAGTCGGACACGTTTCGGCCACCCCAAACCGAAGCAATAAGATCGTCCTTGGAAACGACGTGGTCGCGGTTCTTCACGAGGTACACGAGCAGGTCAAACACCTGCGGCTCGACTGCAACGGGAGTTGATCCGTGATGCAGCTCTCTTCGGTCGGCGTCAAGTTTATGGTTATCAAAGTAAAATTGCACTTTGATGCTCCACAAGTGCATTGTCTGAATTGTTTGGCACGCGCCGTTCAAGCACAAAACAGGGCTCCGTCAAAGCGCGGACATTGCCGTTCAAATTGACGGCTTTGGCCGCTACGATGTTCTGCCAGCGCGGGGGTTATCCTCCTCAGCGACCAGATGACGCGGCATCGGCTGTGAGGCATCGCTGGCATTCCACGTTCGCACCAATCGGATACTTCCGGTTGCTTGCAAAGAACCAGCCCGTTGCCCAACGGTGAAGATATTTTCCTAAAATCGTGTTTTGCGTTAGATCAGGTACCAACGGACAAATCGAAATAGATTGCCGAGTGGGGTCTTCAGCAGCGATGTCAAACAGAACCGTGAGGAGAAAAAGTAAGGCGTCGAAAAGCCGCAAACGAAATGCTTCGCGTCGCGACCCCAGCAAGCTTTTCGTTCGGTTGGAACATGAACTGCAGGCGAACAAGGCGCGGTGGGAAGCCGTTGTCGCAAACCCTTTCATGGGCATCACGGTTCTCGGCAAAACGCAACATTTCGTGGCGGCGAATGCGACTTTCCGAACGATGGTCGGGTACAGCGAGGATGAACTCAAAAAGCTGACGCCGCTTGATATCACTCCCGCCGGAGATCGCGAGGCCAACAGAGTTCTTCTGAAGGAGCTGCAGCGCGGCAAGCGCCAGCATTACGAGCTGACGAAAAGGCTGCAGCGTAAAGACGGCGAGGTAATCTGGGTTCAGCTTTATGTTTTTGGAATTCCCGATCAGGGTGCCGTCGGCATGACGGTGAACATCACGGAAAAAATGCGTGCCGAAAACGCGCTGCAGGTCGCACGGACGGAGCTTGCCCGCTCGGCGCACATAAGCCGAATGGGTGCGATGACGGCGTCAATTGCCCATGAGATCAATCAGCCCTTGGCCGCCATCGTGGCAAACGCCAGTGCCGGGTTGCGCTGGGCGCAACGGACTCCTCCTCATTTAGATGAGATCCGTGAAAGCTTTGAGCAGATCGGGCAGGAGGGCCGACGCGCCGCCGAAGTCATCGAGAGTATACGCTCGATGTTCAAGTCGAAGGAATTGGCGCACGTTTCTGTCGATCTCAATCAGCTCATTCGGGAAGTACTGGCGTTGGTTGAAGGCTCCATCCAGAAGCACGGAATCGCCATGCGCACCGAATTGGATGAAGCGCTCGTTGCCGTGACGGGAAACCGCGTGCAACTGCAGCAGGTTCTCTTTAATCTCCTCACAAATGCGATCGAGGCAATGGAATCCGTTGCCAACCGCAGAATACTGGTCAGGTCCGAACTCGGAAACGGTGAAATCCGCGTCACTGTCGAAGATTCCGGTAGCGGCATCGATCCGAAGGATATCGACAAGATTTTCAGTTCATTCTTCACGACCAAGGTCGAGGGCATGGGAATGGGTCTCTCGATCTGTCGGTCGATCGTCGAGTCGCACGGTGGCCGCCTCTCGGCCTTGCGTGCGCACTCGGAAGGGGCAGCGTTCCAGTTCACGTTGCCGATCGGGGTGCCCGACACGGACGCCAGCTGATTCAACATTCGACAATCGCAGGACTCGGTGTGGAAGCGCCGCTTCGACGAAGTCATTCCGGATCGCGATTTTCTCGAAGGTCGAGTCGAAAATGTCGCGAATCTCGGTCTGTTCGTGCTGCGACGAACCCTCATGCTGCAGGCGGAAGCCGCGACCCGATCGCCTCAGCATTCTGATCGGGATCAATCGAAATCTGGCCTCGGGTCTGCTGAATTCGACCCGCTGACCTCGCTGCAAATCCGTTCACGACCCGGACGAACGGCGTGCCATGGCGCCAAAGCGCATATTTGCTTAGGATTAGCCCTCGTCGTTAAAGCGCGGGGCCGAGATGCAGCAACGCGGTGGCAAGGCAAAGGCTGACAAAGTTCGAAGCCGGCCAAAGGCCAGAACCAAGGCTGGCAAAGCTGTGCCGTCGCGTGCATCCGTCGCAAAGGTTGAGGAGCGGCTGCGCCAACGCACCCGCGAACTCGAAGAGGCGCTTCAGCAGCAGACGGCCACAAGCGAGGTGCTAAGTATCATCCGCCGTTCGCCGGCCGATGCGCAGCCGGTGTTCGAGGCGATCGTTCAGAGCGCCACGCGCCTGTGCGACGGCGTTTTCAGTGTTTTTCTATCTTTACGACAATGACCGTATGCGCATTGCCGCGCTGAAGAATTTCACGCCCGAGGCGACCAGCCAGATTTACGGACGCCTGGAGCTCCAACAACTAAGCCGCTCTTTCGTCGGAGGCCGCGCCATATTGGATCGTGCGGTCGCGCTGATCCCTGACGTGCTTGAAGATCCGGAGTATTCGCGAGATTTTGCACTTGCCGGCGGATGGCGGGCCGTGCTCGCCGTACCGTTGCTTCGCGATGGAAAAGCCATTGGAGCAGTAACGGTCGGCAAAGCTGAGCCGAACTCTTTCTCGGAGCGACAGATTCAGCTCTTGAAAACATTCGCCGACCAGGCGGTGATCGCAATAGAGAACGTGCGTCTGTTCGAAAGCGTACAAACGCGAACGCGAGAGTTGGCCGAATCCCTGGAGGACCTGCGGACCACGCAGGATCGTCTTGTCCAGACGCAGAAGATCGCATCGCTCGGTCAGCTGACTGCCGGCATCGCGCACGAGATGAAGAACCCGCTCAATTTCGTCAATAACTTCTCGAAACTTTCCGCCGAGCTCGTCGACGAGTTGAATGAAACGCTGAACGGCCTGCCGTTCTCCAAGGATGCGCGCGCACAGCTCAATGAACTGACCGAAACGTTGCGCGACAACCTCGAGAAAGTCGTCCATCACGGCCGACGGGTAGATGCGATCGTCAAGAACATGCTTTTACACTCGCGCGAATCCTCGAGTGAGCACCGACGCGTCGACATCAATGGCGTCGTCGAAGAGAGCCTAAAGCTCGCCTGGCACGGCGCGCGGGCGGAGAAGCAGGGCTTTGAGATCGCTATCGAGCGATCGCTCGATCCGACCGCGGGTGAAGTCGACATCTTCCCCCAGGACGTGACGCGGGCGCTTTTGAATGTGATCGCGAACGGCTTCTACGCAGCGAGCAAGCGCAAGACGGAGGCCGGTAGCGGTGCCTACGAACCGACCCTTGCGGCTTCCACGAAGAGCCTAGGTGATCGCGTGGAAATCAGGATCCGTGACAACGGAACCGGGATGCCCGCTGACGTGAAAGAGAAGATGTTCGATCCATTCTTCACGACGAAACCAGCCGGAGAGGGGACCGGGCTCGGTCTCTCCATCAGCCACGACATCATCGTCAAGCAGCACGCCGGTTCGATTGAAGTCGAAACACGCCCCGGGGAGTTCACCGAGGTCAGGGTCATCCTGCCGCGTTCAGCGCTGTTTGTCTGAGCCGCAAGCGGACATACGACCGAGTATGCCGGTCGTTTGTCCGGTGGAGATTAGACGGTGCCTAGAAAACAAGAACGAATAGATTAGCCCTCAGTCCAACTCGATCTGCGCGTCCGCATATTGAAATATTCGGGCGCTAAATAGCGGCGGCTGTTCTCAGGATGGAGGCGTGCACATGAGTTTTGTGAAAACCAAAGATGGAGTGGAAATCTTTTACAAGGATTGGGGCAAAGGGCAGCCCATCGTATTCAGCCATGGCTGGCCGCTCTCGGCCGATGACTGGGACACGCAGATGCTTTTCTTTTTAGGACACGGATTTCGCGTTATAGCGCATGACCGCCGGGGACACGGCCGCTCCAGTCAGGTGAGCGACGGCCATGACATGGATCACTATGCCGATGATCTGGCTGCAGTGACGGCGCATCTCGATCTGAAGAACGCTGTCCACGTCGGCCATTCCACCGGCGGCGGAGAGGTCGTGCACTATGTGGCAAGGCATGGCGAGAGCAGGGTGGCGAAGGCAGCAATTATCTCGGCCGTTCCGCCTCTCATGTTGAAGACCTTTGCGAATCCTGGTGGCCTCCCCAAATCGGTTTTCGATGATTTGCAGGCGCAGCTCGCGGCCAATCGCTCGCTATTTTATCGGGATCTGGCGTCTGGGCCTTTTTACGGTTTCAACCGACCGGGTGCGAAGCCTTCGGAGGCGATCATTCAAAATTGGTGGCGGCAAGGTATGATGGGCGGTGCCAAAGCGCACTACGATGGCATCGTCGTTTTTTCACAGACCGATTTCACCGAAGACCTGAAGAAGATCACGGTGCCGGTGCTGGTGATGCACGGCGACGACGATCAGATCGTCCCTTACGCCGATGCCGGCCCGTTGTCGGCAAAGCTCTTGAAAAAGGGAACACTGAAAACCTACAAAGGCTTTCCGCATGGCATGCCGACCACGCAGGCCGACACGATAAACGCCGACCTGCTGGCTTTCATCCAGTCATAATGCACGATGCTGGGTATCCGCCATGACCTGGCGGGCATTCCTTTCGATTGCAAATCGCGACTAGTGTGACACCTGCGCGATTGCGCTATCACTTTGCACGCATTGAATGCAGATTTTGGGCGGGGCCACAGGCGAGTTTTTCGCCACCCAAATGGCTTCGCGGCAACCGGCGCATTGCAGCTGATCTGATGCAACTTTCGGCGTCGGCATGTCGGCGACCCGATAACAGACAACAGATAGTTGTCGATTGACGACGTAATACACTACGCAACCCCCACACAGATCCGCGGAGGTAATGCTTGCATGAGTTATTTTTACTGTCACTATTTTGCAGAGCGAGGCGGCTTCGCCAGAAGATGCGCTTGGCTGCACTTTTTTGTTTCGTTTTCCAGGTTGAAGAAACAGAGCAAGGAGACGAAAAGAAAATTTTCCATTTCGCGGCGTGGCTCCGCAATCACGCCAAAAACAGGCTGAGACTACTAGAATGTCGGAGTGTCACCCCACTTCAACAAACTGACGGGGCCGCACAGTCGCTTTGCTTTGCGGCCCCATTTTCTCGATGCGCTGCGAGTGCAATCCTCGGCGGGACATTCTGTGCGCGCAATATTCGTTGCCGCTATCTATCAGGCTTCGCGGGTCTGAAAGGCACCGAGGAATGTGGGGCGACGGTAGCGAGCTGAGTGACTTCCGCCAGTTCGCTCTCCAGTGCTGCAATTCGGCGGCGAAGTTGATCGTCATTGATTTGCATGAAGGCACTTGCCGCCTTGTCGGCGAGTTCCGCCAGCATCGAACGTTCGTCGCGGCTTAAAGCATTGCCGGTCGCATGCGGCCCATAAAGTGCAAGCCCCAGGCAACGCAACCGGTCACCCACCGGGACTGCCAGAATAGGCCGTGTCAGACCGTCGGGAAGATCGTTCCGCGCGGCCGCAGCGGCGTCGACGTCATAAGGCCGATTGGCCTGTGCTGGCGCGAGCAACGGATCATGTGGATCGAGTACACGCGTTGCGCCCTCCCACGTGTCATCTGCTGCGGTGCGTCGGAAAACACGGCCTTGCTCGCGAAAGATGCTTGCTGACGCAAGCCTGAGGGCGTTGCGCACTCCCTGGACGAGCTGCGATTCAATCTCACCATAATTTTTTGACTTCAATACCGCGTCACCGAGGCGTTCTCCGGCTCTCGCGACTGAACGATTGAAAAGCCAGTCAAGGTAGTGGACGGCGTTGTCGTGAATTTTTGACGTCAGAAAAAGAATGACAGCTGCAATTCCGACCCACGCCCACGCCGGCAACGTCACCTTCTCGCTGATCCCTTCGCGAATGTGATCAATGCCCTCGTGCAGAAAGAGTATGGGCAAACTGAGAAGCAGGCCAAGAATGGTTACGCGACGAAGAGGAATGCTCACTTTTACGACATATGGTTTGCGCAGGGCCTCGCTGACGAGGAGGCAAAGAACGCCATTCACCAGATAGATGAGACCCCACAGTTGTTCGGGCGGGGAATATCCAGGCCATAGAAAGTCGAGAAGGGTTGTTGTTGTTCCTGCATCCGCGAAGACGAGGGCCGGCAATCCGATGACGCAGCCCCAGATTACCCAACGCAGGCGCTGGTAGTCCTTGAGGGGGAGCTCGCGCCGGCGTGCGAGCAGAATCAGGAAGCCGCATCCCGCGACGACAAGTCCGCTGGCTACGCCGATTCGCGTCACGATCTCGGTCGGATAGCCCAAGAGGTTCGCGTAGCTCAGCGACAGCAAAAGCACTAGCGCAACCGCAATGAATGGCAAACTTCGTTCGATTGGTCGCCACCGCGCTGTTGTTTCATTAGTCGGTGCTCTGAGTGCGAACCATATGAAACCGGCCAAGCCGATGCCCTGCGCTGCGGCGCCGGCTAAACCCTGTGCGAGCAAGGCGACGGGCGAGTAAAGCTGCAGGAGTGCGTAATATTGCGCGGACTGGCCCGGATTGAACCAGATAACGTAAAGGAAGAATCCCCACGTCATAATTCCTGGCCTCGTCCAGACCAGCCAGGCGGCTGCCAGAATGACGAGTATTGCAGCGAGCTGATCGAGCAGCAGAACGACGAGGACCCATCCGTTGTACGGCCGCTGTTTTGCAACGATGTCGATTTTTCGCGCCGGTCGATCGGGGGTGGCAGCCATCACGAGTTCGGCACGCCGCTGGTTGGTGACGAGGCGAAACCCTCCCACGGCGGCCATCGCACTCGCGCATCGCAAGGTGTTTAGAGGAATGCAGCGCATCTGCTCGAGATCGAGCCTGTCACCGACACGCAGACCGGCCTGGAAGGCGGGTGAATCGGTTTCGTGTGGGAACGGCCCCTGTATGTCGGTTATGACGCCATCGTTATTGGCGTAAAATCCGAATGAACCTAGGGGCTGATACAACCGATAGAAGTCGGGAACGATCATCGCCAGCGCCCAGAATGTGAGCGCCGCCAATAGAACTCGACCTGCGATGTGCTGATACCCGCGCATGCTATCGGATTTTCTACGATCCGACGCAGGAAGCCAACGGGCTTGCCAACCGCACTTTGCGAACAGTCTGGCGATTGCCGAACATCATCGCGATGTACTTTGCGCTAGGCGGAAGCCGAGCAACACCACGATCACACCGGCTACTTGCAATGCGGTAGGTGTTTCACCGAGCGCCAGCCATCCAATCAACAGCACAAACGGGGGCACCAGCGAAGGAAATACCGCCGCGCGACCTGCGCCCAAGAGATGGACCGACTGAGCGAACAGATAAATTGCGGCCGGGCCCGCCAGGACGCCCTGCAGGATGGCCTGCAGCAAAACTTCCCGCCCGCCGAGTGTAATCATGCGATCGAAACCGCCGAGAGCCCAATCAACCGGTACGATGGACAGCGATATGACGCTGATGACCATTGTGGCCGGCATCGCCGAGATCCGCCAGAACCGCAGCAATACCCCGAACGTCGCGAACATCAGGCCGGTCAAAACAAACATGAGATCTCCGGCAACGCCGTGGAGGCCTATTGCGACGGCCGACTCGGCGCCTATCACCAACAATCCGAAAACGATGATCACCGCGCCGATCGCGCGCGTCGTGGTGATCTTCTCTCCGAGCCAAAACGCTGCGAGAAGCAGTCCGCCGAGCGTTGCGCAGGATGGCTGGATTACGCCGCCATGCCCAAGTGGGACCAACAAGAAGCCCGCGTTGCTGATGAGTACGAAGCAGGGCCCGCCGAGAATAGCCAGCAGGATTGCACGACCCCAGCCGATGCCGTTGAGATCGCGGACGCCACCGCGAACGACCAGCGGCAGGAATGCTATTCCGGCCCAGAGGTAGCGGTGAATTGCCAGATCGAGTGGCGAAAATCCGGCGGTCAGGCCGTGACGGACACCGGCAAATCCGGCCGCCCAGAAGAGGGATGCCCCTATTCCGCAGACAATGCCGACGGCCGTTGAGTTAAATCGACCGATCGAGTCCAAGTGGCCCCACCATCCTCGCGCGTGCCAGACTATGAAGACATTGCGCGCTGCCACAAGCCCACCGAGCTCGTCCTGATGTGTTAGCGTCTGCTCCCGAGGGTGCCTGTCCTGGGCCCGCGCCGCAGGGGAGTGGTTCATGGAGTTCGGACTATCAGCGAGTGAACGTGCTCTTCAGGAAAGGGCGAGGGCATTTGCCCAGGAGTTTGTCGCACCCCGAGCTGCAGAGGTTGATCGTACCGGCGAATATCCGTGGGACATTGTCACCGCGCTTGCGAAGGCAGGATTTTGCGGAATGACGATTCCCGAGGAGTGCGGCGGGAAAGGCCTGTCTTATCTCGACGCCGTGCTTGTTATCGAAGAGATGGCGAAGGCATGCACGGTAACGGCGCGGGTCGTCGTGGAAACCAACATGGGCGCGATAGCGACCGTGATGGAATACGGCTCGGAGACGCAAAAGAAGTTGGCGGCAGAACTGGTCATCGCCGGAGACAAGCCGGCGATCTGCATCACGGAACCCGAAGCCGGCAGCGATGCCCTTGCGATGACGACGCGCGCTGATCGCAGGAATGGCGGTTATTTGATCAATGGAAAAAAACATTGGATTACGGGCGCTGGAGTTTCGCGACTGCATCTGATTTTTGCGCGCGTTTTCGATGAAGGCGGGCAGGACCTCGGTATCGGAGGTTTCCTCGCGGTACGTGACAATAGCGGCGGGATCAGTGTGCCCAGGCGTGAGCCGACGATGGGTCTCTGCGGGATGCCTGAAGGTGAAATCGTCTTCAAAGACCTTTTCGTCGAAAACGATATGGCCGTCTTGCCACCCTCCGGTTTCAAGCGCGGGTTTGCCGATCTCATGAACGCCTACAACAGCCAGCGTGTCGGGGCCGGTACTTGCGCCATGGGAATTGCGGCGGGGGCACTCGATCACGCTCTTGCCTGGGTGAAGGAGCGCACGCAGTTCGGGCGTCCGATCGCTGAATTCCAGGGGCTGCAATGGATACTTGCTGACATGCAGACGCAACTCAACGCATCTCGCCTCATGCTCTACAACGCAGCCCGTTCGCGTGGGCCCGACGGCAGCCGCTTTCCCGACCCGGACCTTGCAGCGCAGGCAAAGATCTTTGCCTCCGAAGCGGCGATAAAGATCGTCAATGATTCTCTGCAGCTGTTTGGCGCCCGCGGCTACTCGCGCAATCTTCCGATCGAGCGCATGGCTCGCGATGTACGGATGTTCACGATCGGCGGGGGCACGGCACAGGTTCTGCGCACGCTGGTCGCGTCAAAAATGCTGGGCTGGAAACTGCCGCAGACCCGGGACGGTTATGTCGAACTGAAAATGAGCAGGCGTGCGGCCGAATAATTTACCACCACCACGACGCGCTTCCTCGACATACGGTCTCGCAGGTATTGCGTGTGGCGCCGTTGTAAAAGGTGGCGCTGGCGCAGTCGCCGTACCAACTGCCCGAAACAAGTCTGACAGGTTGTCCGGGGACCCAGCCGCGGCAGGCGGGCGCTACGCCGACGTAGCGATAGCCATTAATGACAAACTGGCCACTGAAAGGTGGAGCAACAAGCTCAACCACGTGGGGATAGATCGCCACGTGCCGGTGGCGATGCCGCGTGTAACCCGGTTCATCTGAAAAAGCCGATTGGCTAAACAGCAGCAGTGCAAAAGTGATCGAGGCGACACGGGCGAACATTTTCAGTCTCCGAATAAACGGCTCCGCGCGTTACCCAAGTTTGACCGAATCGACCCCGGTCCACAACGCTTCGTTGGCAGATTGTCGGGACTCCCGTTAGTGGCTCGAAATGACAGGCATTTCACGCACGCGCGCGCTCAATCGCCTCCATCAGCATTTTCTTGGCTTCTGTCGCATCACCCCATTTCACGACTTTCACCCACTTGCCGGGTTCTAGATCCTTGTAGTGTTCAAAGAAATGCTGGATCTGCTGCAGCGTGATCTCCGGCAGGTCCGTGTAATTGGCGACATGCGCGTAGCGCTTCGTCACCTCCGAAACCGGCACCGCAATGATCTTCTCGTCGCCGCCCGCCTCGTCTTCCATCTTGAGGACGCCGATCGGCCGGACGTTAATGACCGCTCCAGGCACGATCGGCCGCGTATTGGCGACCAGCACATCGATCGGATCACCGTCTTTCGAAAGCGTGTGCGGAACGAATCCGTAATTTCCCGGATAGCGCATCGGCGTGTGGAGAAAACGATCCACGACCAGGGTACCGGCGGCTTTGTCCAGTTCGTATTTGATCGGCTCGCCACCGATCGGAACCTCGACGATGACGTTGACATCGTCCGGCGGGCTGTTTCCGATCTTGATGGCATCGATCCGCATGAAGCGCTCTCACTGTTGCGATCACATTATAACTACGCCCGCTTACGACATGCGACCACCGAATTGCGGCAATCGGCCGGAAATCGTGGAATGCCAGGCTTTTCAACCCAGGTGTCGGCTGTTCGGATGATGTTCGGAATTGCGGTTGTTGGCGAAATCTTGCTGCACAGCGATAACCTTTTGGTGATGAGCTGAGTTTCCGGCGCAATCCGATTGTTCATTGCGGGCCAGAGAATTAAGCTTCCTCTCTTCGGATTGTCGGCGGACAATCCGTGCAAAAAATCTGATCCGGGAGGATACAGAATGCTTCGTCTTACCATCAACGGAAAATCACACGACGTCGATGTGGAATCCGATACGCCACTGTTGTGGGTTATCCGCGATTCCATCGGCATGACCGGGACAAAATACGGATGCGGGATCGCGCAATGCGGCGCCTGCACCGTGCACATTGACGGCGCGGCGGTACGTTCGTGCGGCGTCACGGCCGGCGACGCCGTCGGGAAGAAGGTCACCACCATAGAAGGCCTCGCCGAGAATGGCGTTCTCACCAAGGTCCAGCAGGCCTGGATCGACCTCGACGTCCCGCAATGCGGCTACTGTCAGAGCGGCATGATCATGGCCGTCTCGGCTCTGTTGAAGGAAAACCCGAAGCCAACCGACGCCGACATCGACAACGCGATCACCAATATCTGTCGGTGCGGAACATTCCAGCAAGTACGCGCGGCGATCCATGCCGCGGTCAGCGCGTAAGGGAGGGCACCATGAATTACATGCCCAAACTCGATCGCCGTTCATTTCTTGCAGGGTCAGCAACCGTCGGTCTGTCACTCGGCTTCCACGTGCCATTCGCATCTCCGACGAGCGCGGAAGGCGCACCGGAAGTCAATGCCTGGGTTGTCGTTAAACCCGATGACACTGTCGTTATCCGCATCGCACGCTCGGAGATGGGCCAGGGCACGCTCACCGGGCTCGCACAAATGGTCGCCGAGGAACTCGAATGCGACTGGTCGAAAGTGACAACCGAATATCCAACCCCGGGCGAAAGTGTTGCCCGCAAGAATCCCTGGGGTGATTTCGGCACTGGCGGCAGCCGCGGCATCCGTACCTCGCAAGATTACGTGCGCAAAGGCGGCGCGGCGGCGCGCATGATGCTTATTCAGGCCGCGGCCAACGAATGGAAGGTGCCGGCGTCTGAGTGCACGGCGGCGAACAGCGTGATCACGCACAAGGCGTCGAACCGTTCGACGACTTACGGAAAAGTCGCAGCCGCGGCGGCACAGATCGAGCCGCCTAAAGACGTGCCGCTCAAGGATCCGAAGGACTGGAAGCTCATTGGCAAGAGCGTCAAGCGCCTCGACACCGCCGACAAGACCGTCGGCAAGATGATGTACGGCGCGGACGTCAAGTTGCCGGGCATGGTCAACGCCACGATCAAGGCCTGTCCAGTGTTCGGCGGAAAGCTAAAGAGCTTCGACGCGGCCAAGATCGAGTCGATGAAAGGCGTGAAGAAGGTCGTGCCGGTCGGCGATAATGCCGTCGCCGTCATCGCCGATACGTGGTGGCACGCCAAGTCCGCGCTCGATGCGCTGCCCATCGTCTGGGATGGCGGCGAGAATGCCAAGGTATCGAGTGAATCGATTGCCAAGTGGCTTAAGGAAGGCCTCGACTCCGAGCAGGCCTTCGTCGGCAACAAGAACGGCGACGCAAAGGCCGGATTGACGAGTGCTGCCAAGAAAGTGGTGGCCGAATACGGTTACCCCTACCAGAACCATGCGTGCATGGAGCCCTTGAACGCGACCGCGCTCTACACTCCTGACAAATGCGAGGTCTGGTGCGGCACGCAGCACGGGCAGGCGGCGTTCGCCGCGGCGCTTGAAGCCTCCGGCCTGCCGGCCAGCAAGGTCGAAGTCTACAAATATATGCTGGGCGGCGGATTCGGCCGGCGTGGCCGCTCTGATTATGTGACGCAAGCCGTGCTGATTGCCAAGCAGATGCCCGGCACGCCGGTCAAACTGCTCTGGTCGCGCGAAGAAGACATGCAGCACGGCACCTATCATCCGATCACGCAATGCCGGTTGACCGCGGGCCTCGACGACAAAGGCAATCTCAATACGTTGCACGTCAGGATTTCTGGACAGTCAATCCTTACGTCCCTGCGGCCGGAAGCGCTGGTGAACGGAATGGATCCAGCAACGTTCCAGGGACTGAACGCGTCGGGGGAGGCGGCCATCGGCTATTCGGTGCCCAACCTTTTGATCGAGCACGCAATGCGCAATCCGCACGTGCCGCCGGGCTTCTGGCGTGGCGTCAATGTCAACCACAACGCCATCTATCTCGAATCCTTTATGGACGAACTGGCCATGGAAACGGGAGTCGATCCGCTGGAATTCCGCCGACGACTGATGGCAAACCATCCGAAACATCTCGGTGTGCTCAATGCCGTCGCCGAGCGTATCGGTTGGGGCAAACCTGCGCCCGCCGGCCAATTCCGCGGCATTGCGCAGTTCATGGGCTACGGCAGCTATGTTGCGGCTGCTGCGGAAGTCTCCGTCAACGACAACAAGGTGAAAATTCATCGTATCGTTGCGGCGACTGATCCTGGTTACGCCGTGAATCCTGGACAGATCGAACGGCAGATTAGCGGCTCGTTCGTCTACGGACTGTCCGCGTTGTTTCTCGGCGAATGCACGGTCAAGGACGGAGCCATCGAACAGACCAACTTCGACACCTACGACAGCATGCGGATTGCGCAGATGCCCAAGGTCGAGTGCATCGTCATGCCGACCGGAGGTTTCTGGGGCGGTGTTGGCGAGCCGACGATCAGCGTAGCCCCGCCCGCTGTGCTCAACGCGATCTGTGCAGCGACGGGCAAGCGCTATCGCTCGTTCCCGCTCAAGAACCATGGGCTTAGCTTGGTCTGATAGAGTCGGGGCGGCCGTTATCGGCCGCCCCCTCGAAATTCGAAGCGCGTCACGCAAGACATGCGCCTATGAAAAGGAATTGCGTAACTCGACGTGACTTCGTCAGAACTGCAATGGCGGCTTCGGCCGCCATTTTTCCAATGCCCGCCGTTGCACAGGACGGCAATGCGCGCGTTGTCGTCGTGGGTGGTGGATTTGGCGGCGCAGCTTGTGCCCGTGCGCTCAGGCGCGCAAATCCACGCTTGAGCGTTACTCTGGTCGAGACCAATCGCACCTTTGCTGCGTGCCCAATGAGCAATGCGGCAATCGCCGGCCTGCGCGATCTCAAATTGCAGGATTTTGGATACGATCAGGTCGCTGTAACCGGTGTCAGCATGGAATTCGCCGCGGCCACGACCATCGATCCTGCGGCGAAGACCGTTACTCTCGCTGACGGTCGCAAGATCGGCTACGAACGCCTGGTGCTCGCACCGGGCATCGATTTTCGCTGGGATGCGCTGCCGGGTTATTCGCCTGCCGCTGCTGCGGTCATGCCTCACGCGTGGAAGGACGGTGAGCAGATTGCCCTGCTGACAAAGCAAATTGGCGCGATGGACGATGGGGGCGTGGTGGTGATCTCCGTGCCGGTGACGCCATCGCGTTGCCCACCCGCTCCATATGAGCGTGCAAGTCTGGTCGCACATATGCTCAAGACCAGAAAACCACGGTCGAAGGTGATCGTGCTTGACGCCAAAGATTCCTTTACGATGCAGCGCCAGTTCCAGGGCGCATGGAAGGCGCTTTATCCCGGCGTGCTTGAGTACGTCGCGCTGTCTGATGGCGGACTGGTCACGGCGATCGACGTCGCGAGCAAAACGGTCGTAACCGACTTCGACAAATTTACCCCGGCGGTTGCCAACATCATTCCACAACAAAAGGCCGGTCGTATCGCCGAAATCGCCGGCGTCGCCGACCGCACCGGTTGGTGTCCGATCGACCCCGTGACTTTCGAGTCGCGGCTGCAGCCGAACATTCATGTCATCGGCGACGCCGCAATTGGCGGCGCGATGCCGCGATCCGCCTCTGCCGCCAACTCGCAGGCCGAAATCTGCGCCGGTGCGATCGCTACGCTGCTCGCCGGTGGCACACCCGCGGCACCGACTTTGACGAGCTTGTGCTACAGCCTGATCGCGCCGGACTACGCGATTTCCCAGCGCGGCAGCTATCGTCCGGTCGATGGCATTTATAACGAAGTCGATGGCACCGCTATAACGAGCCCAGTCGATGCGCCGCAGGATGTGCGTGCCAGGGAAGCGGGTGAGGCCGAGAGTTGGTTCAAATCTCTCACCGGCGAGGTGTTCGGATGAGAGCAGCCATTGCTGCAATCTTGATTGCTTTGGCAACCGATCACGGTTGCTCGGCCGACGAATTGGCCCAGTTCATGATTGTCGGCAACGTCATTCCCGGTTCTCTCACCGGGGCGCCCGGCGATGCGGCGCGCGGACGTTCGATCGTGCTCAATCGTGCAGTCGGACTGTGCCTGTTATGCCATTCCGGTCCGTTCCCGGAGGAGCGGTTCCAGGGCAATCTGGCTCCGGATCTCAAAGGCACCGGCGCGCGTTGGTCCGTCGAGCAACTGCGGATGCGCATGGTCGACAGTCGGAAGCTCAACCCCGACACAATCATGCCGGCCTATTATGCGCTTGATGGACTCAATCGGGTGGCGCCGGCTTACGCCGGCAAGCCGTTGTTGACGGCCGAACAGGTCGAAGATGTGGTGGCTTTTCTCGCCACCTTGCGCGACTGAAAAGGAGCCACGATCGGGACGATCATGGGCAAGACCAGACCAGGAGCGACCCGGCGCGCAGTTATGCTGGGAGGGTTGGCCGGCAGCCTTGCGGCGACGATCAGGCTCGAAGCCGCGCAAGCGACGCCTGAACGCATGCGTGCGGCGATCCGCAACGTCGTCGGCGAGGCATCCATCCGCAAGGGACGGGTCGATCTCGAGGTGCCTCCGCTCGTCGAAAACGGTAACACGGTGTCGCTTGCGGTGTCGGTCGACAGTCCGATGACGGCGACCGATTACGTCAAGACAATTCACGTCTTCAACGAAAAGAATCCTCAGCCCAATGTCATTTCGGTCCATCTTGGCCCGCGCGCCGGCAGGGCGAAGTTTTCAACTCGCTTTCGCCTGGCCGACTCGCAGATCGTCACAGCCATCGCTGAAATGAGCGACGGCACATTCTGGTCCGCCTCGGTCGATGTGATCGTGACGCTTGCGGCTTGCGTGGAGGGCATCTAGATGGCTCGCCCGTTGATCAATGTGCCGGCCAAGGTCAAGCGCGGCCAGGTGTTCGAGATCAAAACCCTGATTTCTCATATCATGGAGCCGGGTTTTCGCTTCACGACAACCGGCGACAAGATCCCGCGCGATATCGTGACAACGTTCTCATGCAGCTACAATGGCGAGGAAATCTTCCGCGCCGATCTCTATCCCGCCATTTCCGCCAATCCATTCTTTGACTTCTTCACCGTGGCGACCGAGAGCGGCACGCTCGACTTCAAATGGGTCGGCGACAACGGATTTTCCGAAAGCGCCTCGGCCAAGATCGTCGCGGAATGAACCGGCGAACGCCACGCGTGCCCCCGATCATTAGTCTTGTGACGGCCATTGTCTGCTTGCTGTTCGCGATCGCGAGCGCGGTCCATGGCACCGATATCCCGCTCGACCAGCGTCGGTCCGGTTATCTCGATCTCGGTCACGACAGCAAGGCAATGCAGGACGACGACACCATCAACCCAGCGACGCTCTGGGTGCAGGATGGCGAAGTGCTGTGGAATCAGAAAACCGGTGCGGCCAGTCGCACGTGTGCCGATTGTCACCAGGACGCAACCGTCAGCATGAAAGGCGTTGCGGCGCGTTATCCCGCATTCAGCGTGGCGCGCAATGGTCCGATCAATCTCGAACAGCGCATCAACTTGTGCCGCAGCGAGCACCAGCAGGCGCCGCCGCTCGCCTATGAGAGTCGCGAACTTCTGGCGCTTTCCGCCTATGTCGGACGGCAGTCGCGCGGAATGGCGATCGCGCCGCCTGATGATAGTCGGCTTGTGCCTTTCGTAGAAGCCGGCCGCAAATTGTTCAACCGGCGGATCGGTCAGATCGACATGAGCTGTGCGCAGTGTCACAACGACAATTGGGGCAAGAAGCTCGCCGGCAGCCTCATCCCACAGGCTCAGCCGACCGGGTATCCGATCTATCGGCTGGAATGGCAAAGCCTTGGCTCACTGCAGCGACGGCTGCGCAATTGCATGAGCGGATTGCGCGCCGAAGCTTATGAATATGGCGCGCCTGAGAATGTGAACCTTGAGCTGTTCCTGATGTGGCGCGCTCGGGGATTGCGGGTCGAGACGCCGGCCGTACGGCCGTAATGTATTGCGGCGCAATGACCGGGTGATTCCTCCCGGACACCCGGATTGCGGGCCGTTATAATCCTCGTATTGCGCGTCCGGACATACCGAGGTGAGAAATGACTTCCGCCACAAACCGTGTGCTGTGTCTCGTCGCCGTGCCATTCCTGTTCGTACCCCTGGCGCAAGACGCGTCGGCGCAAGAAACGGCAAAAGGTCTGCTCGCGATGCAGGCGCGCGCCCAAGGTTACCGTTGCGACAAGCCCATCAGCGCAAAGAAAGACGCAAAACGGTCGCAACCCGACGCGGCCTATTGGGTTCTCCGGTGCGTACACAATGCGTACACGATGCGGCTGGACCCGGATATGGCCGCGCATATTCAGCGACTGAAGTAGCGCTGGTGGCGGCACCGAATGGATGTACCTGCCGTACTGGTCTGTCTTCGTTGAACACAACTTCCTGGGCTTCGGTACGAACAGCTCGCACTCGTCCGTCGTAGCCTGTGGCGGAGTGTATCCTCAGCGGCAAAGCCGACCTGCAGAACGTGCTCGTAGGTCTGAACTCCAAGTTCCAGAGCTACGTCGCACGAACCGTTTGGTCGCCGCTTCAGTCAAGGCCAAACCCCGAGCATAGCCTGCTCGGGGGTTTTCATTGCCGGGTGCTACACGCCGCTGAAATGAAATTTCCGCGATTACCAAACATTAATTCGTCCGAAATGTAGCCGTAATGCCTTCCCCCCATATCACCGCCACCACGTTGACGCTGGGCGGGCGACCGGTGGTGAACGCTATGTGGCATCCAATTTCCACGGCTCCGTTCGATCACGATCTGGAATTGGCAGTGATCGACGACAGTGGCACGCGGGCAATCTGCTTCGCCTGCCAACGTATTCTTGGCGGCTGGATCAGATCGGAAACCAGGTGCCACCTCGAACGGCGTCCGACGCATTGGCGCGACTGGGCTAAAAAATCCTGAAGCCTGCTGCTGGCGGCGATCTGTCGAGGCCGACGCGTTTCTCGGCGAGGTATGCTATGACACGCGCAAGCTGATTGTGCGCCACGTCATTCGACCGACAGACATGTCTATTCTCAATGAGCCGAAGATCGATTGCCATGTCCATGTGATCGATCCGGTCAATTTTCCCTATCGTAAAGACGTCGCGTACAAGCCGGCCGGGCAGGAGATCGGCTCAACCGCGCAATTTCGTCACGTCATGGATTGCTTCAACGTGAAGCATGCGCTGCTCGTGCAGCCGAATTCGGGTTACGGAAGCGACAATTCCTGCATGCTCGATGCGATCGAGACAGGTGAGGGGCGTTTCAAGGGTATCGCCATCATTGACCTCGATGCCGACACTGCGACGCTGAAGCAATACAAGGCGCGCGGCGTCATCGGCGCCGCGATCAATCCGACATTCCACGGCAACGACTATTACAGGCATGCCCCCGGCCTGATGCGCCGGCTTGCCGATCTCGACATGTACTTCAATCTCCAGGTCGAGAACGAGCAGTTCCTGATGTACGCGCCCTGGATCGAGGAAATCCCGGTGAAAGTCCTGATCGACCATGTCGGACGGCCGGCCCCACCGGCTGGCCTCAACCAACCGGCCTTTGCTGCCATTCTGCGCCTTGCAGAAACCGGGCGCGTGAGCGTCAAGTTGTCCGGTTACCTGAAATTTGCCCGTTCGCCTTATCCGTTCGACGATTGCTGGCCGTATGTGCGCGCGCTGGTGGATGCCTTCTCGCTCGATCACTGCGTATGGTCCTCGGACTGGCCTTACCTGCGCGCGCAGGAACGGCAGGACTACGGACCGCTGGTCCACCTGGCCGGCCGGCTCTTTCCGGATGCCGACGACCGGCGCAAGCTTTTTTGGGATACGCCAAATCGCCTGTTCAAGTTTGCCGGTCACTGAAAGGGACGGGAATGGAAGGCAAAGCTATGAGCACCCAACGCCTTGAAGCGTTCACCGATGGCGTGATTGCCATCGTCATCACGATCATGGTCCTGGAAATAAAAGTGCCGCACAGTGCGAGCCCGGAAGCGCTGCTCGCAACGCTTCCGATCCTGCTCACTTACGTGCTGAGCTTCATCAACGTGGGTCTGTTCTGGAATAACCATCACCACATGCTGCACGCCGCCTCGCGGGTCGACGGGAAAGTCCTGTGGGCGAACATGTTGCTTCTCTTTTGGCTCTCCCTCGTCCCCTTTGTTATTCGCTGGATTGACGAGTCCGGATTCCAGGCGCTCCCGACCGCGGCTTATGGCGCAGTTCTGGCGATGGCGGCGGTTGGTTACATGTTGTTGGAGCGGGCGCTCATCAACTGCAATGGACCAAAATCGGCACTGGCGACAGCGGTCGGCCACGATCTGAAGAGCAAGATTTCGTTCGGCATTTACACGATCGCCATCGTGCTCGCATTCTATCAGCCGTGGATTGCCATCGCCTTGTACATTGCTAACGCGGCCGCCTGGTTTCTGCCGGACCGGCGCATTGAGTTGCTGAAAAAATCTGACTAGATCGCGAAGGTCTGGTTCGCTTTGAATTGATCCGATGTTTAGCCGCTAGCTGTCATGACGATCGCCCGCATCCGGCCGTCTATGGCTTTTGCGCCGAAGCGCTCGGTCAGGGCCTTTGCCGCATGTTGAGTAGCCTCTTCCAGAGAGGGAGCGCCGCGGGATTCGATTTCGTTTCTGAGCGGAGTCCCCTGGCAAAACGCGATTGCAACGTCGAGCGCTGACGAGCCCTTGCTTCTGGCGTCCACCGTCTCGATTGAAACGGTATCAAATCCTGCAGTGTTCAATTCCTCGCGAATGCGATCTCTGTCGCAGTAGCCGTGCGGTGTGCGGGCGAGAAAACGAGGCGGATCCCGAGGAAAGACCGGGGCGAGAGCCTGGATGACGACGTCGGCAAATTCGCTTTCCTCAATGCGGTCCCAGACGTTGAAAAAGAATCGGCCGCCTGGCTTCAAGACGCGCAGCGCTTCGCGATAGCCCCGAACCGTGTCGGGAAAAAACATCGCGCCGAACTGACAGGCAACAACGTCAAACGTCCGGTCTTCGAAGGGCAGCGCCAGGGCATCGGCCTGCTTCCATTCGATGCGCGTGTTTCCGGATTGCCGTGCCTTCGCATGATCGAGCATTGGCTGGTTCAAATCGGTGGCAACTATCCGCGCGTCCGCGAGCGAGGAGGCAAGTGCTCTGGTCACCGCTCCCGTGCCCGCGGCGGTTTCCAGCACAAGCTGTGGCTTCGTTGCAGACACACGCTCCGCAAGATCGCGTGCGTAGGGTTCGAAGATAAGTGGAACGAGCAACCGGTCATAGAGGTCAGGGATCGATCCAGCAAATAGTGTGTCGCTTGTTGCCATGACGATGGTCCTGGGTTGGGATTGTTTATCCCAAACGCCTATCGCGCGTGTGCGTCGGCAGACAAGTCTGCTTTTCGAACCGGAACCGGCCTCTAGACGGGGTTATTGCTGGGTCGCGTCCGGCTGAGGTCGCGCGCGCTGCGGGCGCTGGTTCGATCGTGCACCGCCACCACCGCCGCCGCCGCCACCGCCACCTTGTCGCGGACGTGCGTAATGCTGGCCCGGACGCGCCTGTTGTTGTGGCCGTGCGCGTTGCTGAGGTCGTGCACCGCCTTGCTGTCGTTGAGGCGGCCTGTGCGTCTGTTGCGGGCGAGATCGTTGTTGTGATCCTGCATGCCGCCGGTGTTGCGAACCTGCCTGCCGGCGCCGCTGGTCCGCCGGCCTGCCCGCGGCGGGACGTTCCGGACGGACGGTGGGACGTTGTGCTGGGCGTTCAGGACGCGCGGCGGGACGTTCGGGCCGGCCGACACCGGGACCTTCGGGGCGATTCCCCGGCCGCTCTGGTCTGCCCGTTCCCGGCCGCTCTGGTCTGCCCGTTCCGGGTCGCTCTGTTCCAGGCCGCTCTGGCCTGCCCGTTTCCGGACGGTCTGGTCGAACCCCGGGTCTGTCAGGTCTGCCTGTGCCCGGTCGGTCAGGCCTGCCTCCGCCCGGCCCGCCTGTGCCTGGACGGTCGGGTCTGCCCGTTCCAGGGCGGTCTGGCCGCAGGCCAGGACGATCGGGCCGTGTGCCACCAGGACGGTCCGGGCGCCACACGCCCGGAGGTCGGGCGCCTGGGCGCAGCGGAGGGCGCCAATTGGGTGGTGGCTGCTGCCATGTCGGCGGATTGATCCAGACCTGATTCCAGCGGCGGTTGTTCCAGCCCCACCGGTTATTCCAGGTCGAGCCGACGAGCACTCCGGTGCCGAAGATCAGAGCCCCGGTCAGAGCGCTCGTGAAGACGGCGGAGGAATCGTAAACCGGCACATAAATCCGTTCCGGGTTGGCAGGCGCGATGTAATTAACCCTGGATCCGCCTTCGTCGCGCGAGGTCACAACTTGCTCGGGCGTGGATTTGAGATTGCCGACGCTTTCAGCTCGCGCGCAGCATCTGGATGACGTTCGCCACGTCTTCGGCCTGCGAGGAGAACGCCGTGCCAAGCGACTCTGTCCAGTCGAGATGATCGGAGAGCATCTGAACGACATCGGGGAAGCGCGTCAGCGCCTGCACCGATGAATCCCAGGGCATGCCGGCGACTTTCGAGAAATCGTTCTGTTTGACGGCATCCGAATTGTCGACGATCCAACGGTCGGCCTGAACGATCTGCAGCGGGAATGCACTGGCCGTCAGAACAAGTGTGAGCAGAGGGTCGGGGTATAATGCGATCGGGCCAAGCAGATATTCCAGATCCGTGAGCGAATAGATTTTTGTCTGCGCTTGGGCAGGCGGTTGCGGACTAGGCGTCTGCGCGACTTGCGCGAAGCCCGGATCGATGGCCGTCCATGCGACGAGGAAAGCGATTACGGTTCGCGAAATGCGCCCCGTGCAAAAACGGTTTCTGTCCTTAATCAAAACGTTCTCCCACCGCCTTCGCGAGGTAACATGTTTTTCGCTATCGAAGTGCGAGTGGCCCGTGGGGCCATAATTAGTTTTTGAAGACGAAGAGTGTATTGGACCTTGGGGCTAGTCCTGCCTCTTGACGACTGACTGAAATACCTACGCCCGCAGCGGCGTCGTCTTCAATCGTCGGCTACATTTCAGGCTGCGTGCTTTGCGCTGCCCTTGGGTTCCGTCAGACGCACCGCGAGGACCCACGCGAGCCAGAGGATGGCGAAGAACAAGGTCAATGAAACCGGGAGGCTGGCGGCCGGAAAAATCCGATCCAGCGCGAGACCAATCACAATTGTAATGGTCTCACCGATCAGGACAATCAGAGTATAAACCACCATGATCCACATTGGGTTGGCTCTGCATTTGGTGGTCGCCCCAAAAACGTTGTACGGCCGCGCGCGTTGGACCGAACGTAAATTGGGCATTAAATTGCGCGGACGTCGGCGCCATATGCATCAAGGAGCCTGCCCATGTTCTCTGTCGACCAAGTCATTGTGTGGATCGTCGTCGGGTTGCTCGGCGGCGGCCTTGCCGGGGCGTTGATGACCTGGGAGCGCGGAGGCTTTGGGCTTTGGAGAAATCTCGCGCTTGGTCTTGCTGGCGCGATCATCGGCGGGCTGCTGTTCCGCATATTCGGCATCTGGCCGGGCCTGGACAAAATCGCGATCTCGCTGCGCGACATTGTTTCTGCCGTTGTGGGCTCGCTCCTTGTGCTTGCTGCGCTCTGGCTGTGGCGCAGGTTCGGGACGTCACAGGAAAACACATAATTTTTGTTCAAGATGTTCGACCCATTTTCACGACGAAACCGGCGGGAGAGGGAACCGGGTTGGGCCTTTCCATCAGCCACGATACCATTGTCAAGCAGCACGGCGGGTCGATTGAGGTTGAGACGCGGTCCGGCGAGTTTGCGGAGATCAGCGTTACCTTCCCGCGAGCGGTTATTGCCGTTCCTGAGGCCGGCAAGCGGGTGTGACCCGTCAAACCGGTTCCCCTTCCGGCAATGTTTACGCAGGATTTATTGGCCTTCGGGCCAATCGCGCAATAGTTGGCCCCTTAATAGCCTCCCGCGGCGCGCACAGATGCAACATGTTTCATCGGGAGTGCGCGCTCTTTATGTGACGGGGCTGTACCGAGGAGATTGCAAAATGCCGCTGTCAGTCGAGTTACGGGCCGTCAATCTGGCCACGCGCGCCGAGAGATTCGGGCGAGGTAAGAAGCTTCGGCAGCATGTCGCGCGAGAGAGACACGCCGATCTCAAAGGCGTGGGTTCGAGAAGCGCAGTCGCCATTCTCGCCGAGAGCGATGCAGAGCGTGTTCCGGAGCTCGTCCCCGAGCGTTACGCGCGGATGATGCAGAATCCCTTCGCCTTTCTCCGCGGCGCTGCAGCCGTCATGGCGGCAGACTTGGCGCACCAACCGGTACCCGGAATCACGGTTCAGGCCTGTGGCGACAGTCATGTGATGAACTTCGGTGCATTCGTTACGCCTGAAGACAATATCCTGTTCGACGTCAACGACTTCGATGAGACGATTGCAGGCGTGGACTTCACTGTCGACCTGAAGCGCTTGGCAGCGAGTGTCGCTGTTGCCGCCTTGGCAAACGGCGAAAGCAAGAATCGCGCTCGCGCTCTGACTGCTTCAGCCGTGACGGCATATCGCAGGCATATGTTCAGTCTTCTCGAACTGTCACCGTTGGAGATCTGGCACAGCCGGATTGATCTCGAACAACAACTCAAGCTGATCAGCAACAAAGCTTTACGGCGCAAATTGGCGATGATCATCGGCAAGGCGCGCGGGGAGGGGCTCGAAAAGGATGACAATTTTCCGCTTCTGATCCGGGGAAGCGAACTTCGCATTGCCGACAAACCGCCGACGATCTTCCACCTCGAGCCGAGTACCCACGTGGCACATAAGCTCGATACTGATCGCGTTTTTGCCATGTACCGGGACGGTCTTGGGACTGACCGGCGTCACATCCTCGACCGCCACAAGATCGTGGATCTTGCGTTCAAGGCCGTCGGCGTCGGGTCTGTTGGCACCTATTGCTACATCGCGCTGCTAATGACTGGCGACAGCGAGCCTCTGTTCCTGCAGCTCAAGCAAGCGCAACGTTCGGTGTTGGAGCGGCTTGGCGGGGGAATAGCTTATGTCGGGCATCAGGGCCAACGTGTCGTGGAAGGTCAGCAAATGATGCAGGCCGCGAGCGATATTTTTCTTGGTCACACGCAAGACGACGAAACCGGCCGTCAATTTTACGTCCGCACGCTGAAAAACCACAGGCTCGGCGGGATCAGCGAGATCAGCGAATTGGAGGCGTTTTCGGATTACGCGCGCGTGTGCGGTCGCACTCTTGCACGGGCCCATGCGCGGTCGGGCGACCCGGCTCTCATCGCGGGCTACATGGGCAAGAGCGAAGCGATGGACGATGCGCTCGCCTCGTTTGCCATGGCCTATGCGGGACAGACGGCGATCGACTACGCCGCGCTGGTCAAGGCAAAGTCGAATCGGGACAAGAAAAAACTGAAACTGGTGGCGGCATAGTTTCGCAGAAATCGCTTTTTCCGGACAGTCGTCTCGGCTTCGGGGCCGGGGCGCATTGCAAATCGCAAATTTTTATATGAACCTGACGCGAGACAACGTCTCGCATGCATCGCAGGGGAGGGTGGTTTGGCTCGGTGCTGTCCTGTCAGCGCCGATTCAGGTGACGACTACGCCGGAAACCTGCAAGCGAGGGTATAAGGGTCGAGGCCACATTGACTGAACCCGTTCTGGTCTTGGGAGTTCCGTTCGACTTCATTCTTTTCGCCCTGACATTGCTCGGCATCGCGCTGTTTCACCGGCACACGTTGCCAATCGCGCTTGCTGGTTTTGGTGTCATTGCTGCCTACAAACTGGCCTTCACTGGTTTCAGGGATGGTCCTGGCTTTGCGGGGCTCGGCCTGCATCTCGGCCACGAGTTTTCCCTCCTCAGCAATCTGTTTCTTTTGCTGATGGGATTTGCGCTGCTGTCGCGCCACTTCGAGGAAAGCGCCGTTCCCGACCAGATGCCCGCGCTGCTGCCGGACGATTGGAAGGGCGGCCTGGTGCTGCTTGTCATGGTGTTCGTGCTGTCGAGCTTTCTCGACAATATTGCCGCGGCCATCATCGGTGGCACTGTTGCCCGGCATGTGTTCGGCGGCAAAGTCCATATTGGCTATCTCGCGGCCATCGCGGCGGCATCGAACGCCGGAGGCTCGGGCAGCGTGGTCGGCGACACGACAACCACAATGATGTGGGTTTCCGGTGTCAGCCCGCTGAGCGTGCTCGAGGCCTACTGCGCAGCGATTGTGGCGCTGGTCCTCTTTTCTGTACCAGCGTCATTGCAGCAGCAACGCTATTCGCCCATTACAAAACATGCGCGCAAAGGGCTCGTCATCGATTGGACCCGTGTTTTCATTGTTGCCGCGATGCTGGTCGTCGCACTTGTCGTGAATATCGCAACGAACCTGCGTTTCCCCGAATTGCTCGGTCGTGTGCCGGTGCTCGGGCTCTCAGTGTGGGTGGTGCTTGTTGCAACTGCGCCGTTGCGT
Organism: Pseudolabrys sp.; assembly: GCA_051986235.1. Taxonomy (GTDB): domain Bacteria; phylum Pseudomonadota; class Alphaproteobacteria; order Rhizobiales; family Xanthobacteraceae; genus Pseudolabrys. The sequence continues at coordinate 132,491 of JBPYDR010000097.1, read as the reverse complement.
CGGCCGGATTGGAGTGTGCTGCCCGAAACGTTCAAGGGCGCGATCTTCCTTCTCGCGCTCGTGACCGCCGCTTCGATGATGCCTGTCGAGAGCCTGCCGGCCGCATCATGGCAGACCGCGCTCGGCCTGGGGTTCGTCTCGGCTGTATTTGACAACATTCCACTGACGGCACTTGCCCTGAAGCAAGGCGGGTACGATTGGGGTTACCTCGCATACGCAGTGGGATTTGGCGGCTCGATGATCTGGTTCGGGTCGTCGGCAGGTGTCGCGCTTTCAAATCAGTACCCTGAAGCAAAATCTGTTGGTCTTTGGCTTAGGCACGGCTGGCATGTGATGCCGGCCTATGTGATCGGATTCTTTGTGATGTTGGCTGTCATCGGATGGCATCCCGATCCCAGCCCTTAACGCATCTGACCCGACGCGCTACGATGATCCTGTTGGACTCCGTGGGCGGACAAAGATGAGGCGGCGCGAGTTCATTACGCTTCTTGGTAGTGCTGCGACGTGGCCTTTGGGGGCACATGCGCAGCAGGCGGTCGGACCATCTCAAACCGCAAGCGCGCCTCTGGTCGGTTTCCTGAACAGCGCATCCCCAGACACATATCGTTTCAACGCGGATTCGTTTCGTGAGGGCCTGGCGCAGGCCGGCTTTGTCGATGGTCGCAACGTGCGCATCGAAGAACGTTGGGCGAGGAGCGACTATCAGGCGCTGCCCGGACTTGCGGCCGAACTCATCGCAAAAGGAGTTGTTGCGATAGCGGCAACTGGCGATGTCGCCTCGGCGAAGGCGGCTCAACAAGCTGGCAAAGTCCCTGTCGTTTTCACGATCGGGTCGGATCCGGTCCGTTTCGGACTGGTGGCAAGTCTCAATCGGCCAAGTGGGCATGTGACTGGCGTGAGCCTGCTGACATCGATGCTTGGTGCGAAGCGCATCGAGCTGCTGCGGCAAGTCGCTCCCAAGGTCTCCCGCGTCGCCTTGGTGATGAACCCGAGCAATCCGACCGCCACCGCCGAGCAGGCGGACGCTGAGGATGGTGCACGGAAGCTGGGTCTCGAAACCATCGCGGTGAAGGTGGGTAACGCGCGCGAGATTGACGAGGCGTTCGAAAAGCTTCTCGAAGCCAAGGCTGATGCCTTTTTCATTGCTACCGATCCGATCCTACTGGACCGCCGCGAACAGATCGTCGCCTTCGCCGAGCGTCTTGCGTTGCCAGCCGTATATTTCGTCCGTCAATTCGCAGTGGCCGGCGGACTTCTCAGTTATGGGCCAAGCATCAGCTGGATGTATCGTCAGGCAGGTCTGTACATCGGACAGATTCTCAAAGGTGCAAATCCCGCCGAAATGCCGGTGATGCAGCCGACACAATTTGAGTTTGTGCTCAATCTCACTACCGCCAAAGCGCTCGGTCTCAACGTCCTGCCGACCACGCTCGCGATCGCCGACGAGGTCATCGAATAGCGGAAACGCCGACATCGAGTGGGGCGACCCGTGCACCTAAGTCTTTTGCAGTGCTTGAACACCGAAGCCTCGCCCTCGCGCACGTCGAACCAGTCCTTGCCGAAAGCATCGAGGATGTTCGGCTTGTGGGTGCGTGCAGAGGTCAATTCCGTAAAAGCGCCTTTTTGTGATGACGAGCACAGCGCAGTTTGACGGCACGCATATCGTGTTTGCAGCAAACGCAAAGGGCTCCGAACACGATCGCCTTTGCAGCAGAAGGGAGATGTCAAATGCGTATCCTCCTTGTCACTGCTTGCTTGATAGCGCTGGTTATCTCCGGCTGGTCGAACTACTCATCGGTCGCAGATGCCAAATTGCGCGGCGACTTCCCGGTCCACCCGGCCAACCAGATGAGCTCCACAAATCACTAGTCAGTCGCCCGAACAGCAACTAGGCGCGTCCTGAACGCTCATCCAACGAGACACAAACGGCCGGGAAAGCCCGGCCGTTCGCATTTCCCTTGCCTCCGGGACGTTCAGTAGCAGACGCGTACCCATCTCCATACGCGGTGACCCCGACTGTTGATCACCGGCCGCTTGCGCATCACGCAGTCGCCGCCATAAGCATAGGCTCCACGTGGAACTCATGGAAAGCGGCGCCGATCTGGCGGAAGCGCAGTTATGCCAACGTGTCGAGTGTGAACTGGCTTACACAGCGGCGTCAGCGCGACGGCTAATTTGCCTCCATGATGAATACCGGACGCGGACAGCGCACGTTATCGATTTTCCGGCGCGCGGCCTGCGGCGCGCGGAGGGGCTTGCCGCCCGCGACCATCAATCGATTTGTAAACGCATATCGGCGTTCGAACTGATTTTGCCGGGGACGTGAGACCCGACCGTTGATCCACGATCGGGAGACTTCGATGCCAAAGAACATTGTCCTCTGCTGCGATGGAACTGCGAACGAATTTGCGCAGGATCGCACCAATGTCGTCAAATTGTATTTCACGCTTGATGCCGATCCGACGCGTCAACTGACCTACTACCATCCCGGGCTCGGGACGATGGAGCCACCTGGCGCGCTGACGGGGGTCGCACGTCTGTTCACGCGCCTTGCGGGCAGGGCTTTTGGCTACGGGCTCGAGGACGATATCCGCGACGCCTACGTGTTCCTGATGAACAATTTCGAGGAAGGCGACCGTGTCTTCCTGTTCGGGTTCAGCCGGGGCGCCTATACCGCGCGGGCAGTGGCATCGCTGCTGCGCATGTATGGGCTCATTCCTCGCGGCAATGATGCGCTCGTGCCCTACGCCGTCCGATTGCTGATGGGGATCCACGCAATAGACAGCCGAGGCCGTCATCGCTACGCCGAAGAAAAGCGCTACTTCAATCTCGCTGCCGACTTCAAAAGCACGTTTGCGACGCGGGTTTGCACGCCGTGGTTTGTCGGCGTGTGGGATACCATAAGCTCGATTGGCTGGTACGAAAATCCACTGCAATTGCCTTTTACGGGGGACAACCCCGACATTGAGATCGGCCGGCATGCGATTGCAATCGATGAACGTCGCGCCTTTTTCAGGGCGAACCTCTGGATTCCGAAAAACCCGCCGCCGTATAGCGGCCCGCACGACCTCAAGCAAGTCTGGTTCCCCGGCGTTCACTGTGATGTCGGCGGGGGCTATCCGGAATCTGAGAGCGGCCTTTCAAAAATCGCGCTGCGCTGGATGCTCAAGGAGGCCATCAATGCCGGCCTTCACGTGATCCCCGGACGCATGGATCTCGTGCTCGGCAGCACCGGCGCCTATGCCGTTCCCGATCCCCATGCGAAGATGCATGAATCGCTGACCGGACGCTGGTGGCTTGCCGAAATTCTATGGAAGCGGCACTACAACTGGGCCCGGCAAAAGTGGGAGCGGCGGCCCAACCTGGGCCGGGGACGCACCATCCCGCCAAACTCGCTTATCCACGAATCGGCCTACCAACGCGGTGGCGACTACGCGAAGCATTTGCCCCTCGATGCGATCCCATCAGGCTGAGCAGGGTTTTCGGCGTTTCCCGCCGTTCGCGGGAAGTGTCATCCAATGTGAGCGCTCTCACTCGATTACCGTGGCCTCGCGCGTTATTATTGGCCAGAAAATTGGCAGCTTTGGCCATTGGCAGCTTTCCGCGGGGGAAACATGCTCGCCGTAGACCCTGATTCCACTATAGGCCGCATCCTCAATTTCATCGGCCAAAACCTGAAGGTCGACAAACTTTTCATCGACATGGGTTTTGACCCCAATCATTTCACTTGGGATGCAGTCTTTCATCGTGTCGCTGAAATTGCCTGGGCGAATGTCAACGTAGCGAACATGCTGGCGCTCGTCGGCGCGATTTTCTACGTGGCTACCCTGATGATGCGTACGATCGTCCCGTTGCGTGTGATCGGCATCATCAGCATCGCGTTCTTTATCGCTTACGGTGTCGTCGCCGGTGCGGTTTCAACTTTCCTGCTTTATCTTCTATCGCTGCCCATCAACGTCATTCGACTGCGCCAGATGCTGTCACTGGTCAAAAAAGCACGCATGTCGGCGCAAGGCGACCTCTCGATGGACTGGCTAAGGCCTTACATGACGCCGCGCAAGTACAAAAAGGGCGACACCCTGTTCCGCAAAGGTGACGTCGCCAATGAAATGTTTCTGACCGTCACGGGAAAATTTCTAGTGAGTGAAATCGCCGTCGAGGTTCCACCTGGCCGCATTATGGGCGAGCTGGGCTTCGTCGCGCCCAAGAACAAACGTACGCAGACTGTCGAATGCATCGAGAGCGGTGACGTCATGACCATCAGATACGAGACGTTGCTCGAGCTCTATTTCCAGAATCCCGAATTCGGCTATTATTTATTGAGCCTGACCAGCGAACGCCTTCTGCAAAATGTTTCGCGGCTCGAAGGGCTCGTTGAAGATTACAAGACGAAATTGGACCAGCAGGCCGGCGCGCCGATCCCCGCCCAGCACTAGCGCTTTGTCGAGTCGTTTCTGATCGTCTCGGTGACGCAGTCTCTGAGAAATGCCCGGCTCGCCGGAAATCGGATCTTTTTCGCCTTTGCCTCGGCCTTGCACGCGGTAATCGCGCTTTTGATGGCCGCGTCGTCGGCTTCCGACAATTTGGGCGCCGCTACTGCCGTCGGCATGAATCCCAATCCGCAGCCGATCAAGAAAGTGCCGGTGCAGAGAACTCTGATTGGACCGAGCATGAGGGGTTCACCTGCCATGTAGTGCTAAGAACACAATGTGCAGCAAGGTCGTATGGCGTTGCAAGCGCGGGTACGATGAGTCAGTAGTGATTTCAACAAGGCTCGATCGTGCTGGAGCAGGGGGTCTGTATGCATATATTTGCCTGATTGCTGCGGCTGTTGCGAGCGCTGCCGCGCCGGCGAATGCCCAGGTCCGTGACGAGGTCTATCGCGGCACGATAGTCTGCGACAAATTGCCATTCACCGCCGGCAAAAGCCGCGAAGCTATCGAAGTCACAATTGCCGGCGGTACAGTTCGTTACAGTCGTGTGGTGCGACTTCGCGGGACTGCATCATTGCCGCGCGAAGAGGGCAGGGGAAACGTTTAGCGGCCAGAACATCAGCCTGCAGGGCGCATGGAAGAACGGCAACCGCCGAAAGATGCGCGCACTTTCCTGCGGCGCCATGCCGGACCAAGGCACTCAGATTTGGAATGATGACGGCAAGTCCATAAGCAGAGACAGTTCCGGCACCCTCAGGTGGCAGTTGCGTGTCTTTCTCCCACGCGACAGAAAGCAGCCGTAAAACTGTGACGAAATCCCAGTAGACGGACCCCTGCAGAGACGCGCATTCTAGGCAGGAACCAGAACGACCCGGTCGGCCTTTACGGCGGGGTTCTTAATCTTCAACACGAACTTGAAGGGAATAGGCTCTTGCGACGCACAGTTGGTCATTCATTTCTGCTTTTCCCTGCCGCTTTTTTCGGCGGCTTGTTTTTAGCCCTGATTTCCGTCATCCCTATCAACATACCGTCAGCCGTCGCGCAATCGGCTGGCCCGTTCGCCGAGTTCACCGGCAGCTGGTCGGGGGCGGGACAATTGCGTCCACAGAACGGCGCGCCGGAGAGAATACGCTGTAACGCGACGTACCGTCCCGGCGGCAGCAAACGCGACGTCGAGTTGCAGTTACGTTGCGCCAGCGACAGCTACAATTTCGACCTTGTCGGTCAATTTACGGCCGACGACCAGAATCAGGTCAGCGGTCGTTGGACCGAGCGCAGCCGCAGCACCGGCGGCACCGCAATCGGAAACGCCCGGGGCGACCGTCTGCAGCTTCACATCGAAAGCGCCGGCTTCGCCGCCGAACTCATCATGGTGACGCGCAACCGCAAGCAAAGCGTCGACATCGACTCGCACGGTGCTGGTCAGGTTGTCAGAGCATCGATCACCTTGAACCGAAGTTGAACGGCCCGGTTGGCGGTTTTAGTGCCAGCGCAACTTGAGCGATGACACGCCGGCGATCACGTTGATCGCAGTCGATCCCTGAAGCGACAGCGGCTGTAATGCTATCGTGCGGTTCGATCCGCCAAGAAGCACGTTCGCACCGGCGCCCAAACCGAGACCGACATCGGCCGAGACGCCGACATACTCACCTGCGAGCGCACCAGCAGGTACGCCCGCGGTCGGTGCAAAGACCGCCCAACCCAACACGCTTCCTGTGCTGACCCCAAGGGCGACGCCGATCGTGCTGAGGGCGCCGTCGTAAGATTGAGGCGGCCCTTGCGGTATGGCATTCGGCGCTTGCGTGTACACACATTGCATCGGCTGATGTCCGACGATGATGAATCCGATGTTCGGATCAACGCGGCACGACAGCGTCCCGACCTGTGTCCAGGACTGCGCTGTCGCCTGTTCGGGAAACATCGCCCCCAAAGCGAGTGTTGCGAGCAATAGATAATTACGAACCATAGTTGTCATCCTCTTTCAGGCAATTTCAAATTGCACGGTTACGCGATCAGCAGCGAAAACAGCGCGAAAATGATGGTCGTCACGACGGCAGTTCGTGACGCTAGCCCCCTGTTGGAAACGAGCCGGATGGAGCACATTTCCCAGTAAGATCAGCTTAGTTTAATGGCGCTGACGGCGGAAGGCTGTGCTGGCCGATGCAAAACGTGAAGCGCTACAAAGGTAAATGATCAAGTTTACGTCGGTACCGTCCCCGCGAACGACTTGAGCATCGCAGTCCCGCGTTTCGGGCCAACCTTTTGTCGTGTCAGGCAAAGGCGCCTATGATAATGACTGCGCAAATTCGGGGGTGTGGCGTAGATGTTCGGGAGACGTGGGATCGCCGGCTGCCGCTTGCGTGGCCTGCAAGGTGGTGTCTTGCTTGGAATTTGCACGGTCGGCGTAGCTCTCGGGGGCTGCGCGACGCTTGAGCGTCTTCCAGCGGTGACTTATGCGCAGGCGAAGCAGGCCGATATCCTGAATATTCCGGATGCTCGCTTTTACGTCAGTGAAACCAAGCTGATCCTCGATCTCGCAGTAAAGGCAAATCAGCGCCGCAACCTGGCGCGTGGCGTTACCGCGACCAGATATTTTCTCGCGATTTCCGGCGGCGGTGATGATGGTGCGTTCGGTGCCGGCTTGCTCGTCGGATGGAGCGACCGTGGCGATAGACCCGAATTCGATGTGGTGACGGGCGTCAGTACGGGATCGCTTTCGGCACCATTCGTTTTTCTCGGTCGCGCCTACGATCCTCAGTTAAAGGCAGTCTATACGGAGACGAATGCGGGCGATGTCTTCACGAAAAAGGCGCCGCTGATCGGCGCTCTCGCCGGCGATTCGCTCACGAACAACGCACCTTTGCGAGCGATGATTGCGAGGCGGCTCGACGACGAAATGGTCCGCAGGATCGCCGAAGAGTACTCCAAAGGACGGCTGCTGTTCATTCTGACAACCAATCTCGACCAGGGTCGTCCAGTCATCTGGAACATTGGTGCGATCGCGGCGAGCAACAATCCCAAAGCCCGTGATCTTATTATTGACGTTCTGCTCGCATCGACTTCGATCCCTGTCGTTTTTCCGCCCGTCATGCTGGATGTCACAGTCGATGGTCAGAGGCACCAGGAGATGCATGTCGACGGTGGCACCATCGCGCAGGCTTTTCTCTACCCGCCATCGATATCGTTGAGGACCGGAGCCGCGCGCGCGGGAATCAGCGAGAAAACGTTGCGGACCGAAAGAAAGCGCGTCGCCTATGTGATCCGCAATGGCCGCTTTGTACGTCCGGAAGAAAGCGTGGAGCTGCGAACGATCGCGATCGCGAAAGAAGCGCTCTCGACCATGATCGCGTCGAGCGGCGTCAACGATACCTATCGCATGTTTCTTCTCGCGAGACGGGACGGTGTCAACTTCAATCTCGCATCGATTGGCGATGATTTTGACGTGCCCTACAAGGGCCCCTTCAATCAGGAATATATGCAGTCTTTGTATGACTACGGATATCGAAAAGGCCGAGCAGGGTATCCGTGGCAAAAGGCGCCGCCTGGCTACGTCAACTAGACTGACCCGGGCGGAGTGCCCTTGGAGAGCCGCGCCGGGCGGTGTTACGTTTGCGCGTTCGTGAAAGGTAGGGAGGCTACGATGTTTGGTATTTCTCGTACGATAAAATGCGGCGCTGCCATTCTGGCTGCGGCGATCATGCTTGTTACGTTTGCTTTGCCCTCATATGCAGATTCGGGGACGGTTCGCTTTCGGATAACAAGGGCTGGGTTCATCGTTGGCGCCGGTGGCGGTACAGGTGTGTTGGTATTCCGCGGTAGAACTTACCCGCTGAGCGTCGGCGGATTGAGCATCGGCACCTTTGGCGCGGCTAGCGCCGATCTCGTCGGCCGTGCGACCAACCTGCGGCGCGCGTCGGACATCGTCGGTACATACACGGCAGTCGGGGCGGGTGTTGCGATTGCCGGTGGTGCCACTGCAGCACGTCTGCAGAACCAAAACGGCGTCGTCATGGAAGTGCGCGGACGGCAGGTCGGTCTTGAGGCGTCCCTCAATCTCAGCGGCATGAGCGTCTCGATGCGCTAACATCTTTTGCTGCGCAAACCGACGGACTCAACATCAAACCCCGGGCCTCGCGCCCGGGGTTTCGCGTACTGCAAAAAAGAGGCCGCGCGTTCTTGGGGAACGGCGGCCTGAAGCTTACCTGCCGGCGCGGGGGAAGGGGGATTCAGGCCGGCAGTCCGATGCTTAACGTCCTTCGCACGACAAAGTTCCGACCCGCGATGTTGGGCGCCTGTCAGAGACCGTATCCGTTCGAGTCGTTGAAATCGCAATCGGGCAAAGGGGTTAGAAGTCTATCCACGCCCGGGGCAAATTCGCGAAATTGGTGACCTCCATCACAGTGCGCGGGCCGGGCATATCTTACGCTTAAGGGGTCAGAAACGGATTTGCCTTTGGAGTGGAGGCAAAAATGCAAAAAGTGTCCTCAGTGTTCGCTTACGTGGTCAACGACGGCAGGGTGTGTGCGCTGAAACCCTCGGAGTGGTCGATTCTCCTTACCGGAGTAGCACTCTGTGGCGTCGTCACAATGGTAGTGTTGCTAGCGCGCGTCTAGCCGCGTCGTTTTTCAACGCATCCTTGACCCCATCTTCCTTGGTCGAGACGTAATCGACCTTTAAGTCGGCAAGGTGCAAGGCATCGATGATGCCGTTCTTGTCGTGGCCCTTAGTTCCGGCCGTCGGGTTGTGCACGAGAAGCGCCCGCATGGGGCATAAACGGCAAGGCTTCGCCCTGGTTCCGGAATGGCAACTGTGTGGAGGAAACCGACGGTCTATCGACGAACGAGCCGCTACGAAGCAACGCGAAGCTGTGCGTGGTAGCGCTCGACTTCCTGTCGCAACAAATGGGATTGCTCAGCGAGTTCGGCAGACGCCGTCGGCGCTGTTTGATCCTTCGGTGACGTTCTCGGATACATCACGAGTGCCCTTGCCGAGGCGCCGGCATTGCGGGCGATTTCCGGGGTCACGGCATCCTGCTGGCACATGCCAACCGCGATATCATTGGCGACATCGCTTAATTGCTCGATCGTCGCCGCGAGGCTCGATCGATACGGTGTGCCGGCTGATTTCTTCGGTGGCCTTTTTAGGCTGTGTGGCCAGGCCTTTGACCTCCTGGCCACTACGGCAAAACCGCGTCCAACTTCGCCGGCACGGGCGCGAAGCTGCTAGGCGGCCATCCTGTTCTTAATTAGGCCGACCATTGCCGTGAGGATCGCACCGGCAATCCCGCCGCCTGCAAATTGGCCGACAAGCGCGCCAATGTCGACGGAACCGCCGATCTGCGCGAGCGCCGGAACTAATGCCGATAAAATTTGTCCGCCGACACCGCCGCCGATCGCGCCGGCAATTGTGTTGCCGGCCGTTCCCAAGCTCAGATCTTTTGATGCCCCGCCCGCTACATTGCCACCGATTGCGCCAGCAACAATCTGAATAATGAGATTGATGAGACGCTAGACATTGCAACCCCCTCACAGTGAGTTCCGTGTGAAGTTCAGGTCTTGATGTCAGCCGGCAATTTTCCACCATTGGCCGCAAGCTTCGCCATGACCTGCTTGTGCAACCAGACATTCATCGTCGCAGAGTCATTGGTGTCGCCTGTGTAGTTCAGTTCCTTCGCAAGCTGCTTGCGTGCTGCCAAGCTGCTATCGAGATCGAGCGCCTTCATCAGGTCGACGATCGATGTTCGCCACGCAAGCTTTTCGCCCTTTACCGCCGCTGCCTTGTCGACGATTGCGGCTACGTCCACCGTTTGTGCCGGCGCACTCGCCGGTGTTGCAGTCGACGTCGGAGATCCGCCAGGCGCCAGGGAAGGCGAAGCGTTTGCCGCTTGCGCGGAGCCGTGGCCGAAAATCTTGCCCATAATGCTTCCGAAAATGCTCATAACGGATCCTCCGGTCGGTTTGTAATTGAGGTGCGCTTCTTTACTTCGATACCGCCTTGCGGTACCGCTCAGTATAACATCGCCACATCTCTGGTTACGGATAAAATTCACGCGAGTGGCACAACGCTGCCATCAATCGCCATGTTATTGTCACCGCTGCGTCATAAGGTTCAAAAAACAAACTTCAAAATTATCTCACGCGTTGAACGGGAGCCGAATATGGGTCTGATTGATGTCCTCAACGGCATGCAGAATGGACCGCGCGGACAGCGTAATCCAAATGCGACGCCGAGCAGCGGCAGCGGAGGAATGTCACCGATCACGATGGCGATCCTCGGCCTGCTTGCATACAAAGCGGTGAAAGGTCTTGCCGGCAGCCAACCATCTGCCGCGCCGGCGAATAGTCGCTTACCGCCCGGCGGAAAGACGATCGACGTCAACGCGCCTGACACCAGCGTGCCAGGTGGTGGCGGTGGAATTGGCGATCTGTTGCGCAGCGGACTCGGCGGTCTGCTTGCGGGTGGCGCCGGAGGCAGCGTGCTGAGTGGCGGCTTGAACGATCTGCTCAAGCAATTCCAGCAGAACGGCCACGGCGATGCCGTCGATTCATGGGTCGGCACGGGACCCAACAAGACGATTGCGCCAAAGGATTTGGGGCAAGCCCTCGGCTCGGACCAGATCAATGCCTTGTTGGCGCAGACGGGCATGTCGCGTGAGGAGTTGCTTGGCTCGCTCAGCCACTATTTGCCGCAGGTGGTTGATCGCCTGACGCCGCAAGGTCGGTTGCCGACAGATCAGGAAGCGCAGCGCATGCTTTGACACATGCGCGCTTCGTTTGTCTGGCCTGGGTTCGGCCGACGGAAGCGCTCGCCGGCCGCTGGTTGTGTTTCTATTGCAGATAGGAGGGGCGCATGGGAATTATCTGGATCATTATTATCGGCTTCGTGGCGGGGCTTATCGCGCGCTGGCTCTCGCCGGGCCCCAACACGCCAGGTGGATTCATACTCACCACTGTACTCGGCATTGCCGGCGCGTTTTTTGCGACCTGGCTCGGCCAAGCCGTCGGCTGGTATCGCCCTGACCAGGGTGCCGGTTTTATCGGTGCGACCGTCGGCGCGATCCTCGTTCTGTTCATCTGGAACAGGCTCGTTGCTTCACACGTAATTTCCGATCCGGGAGCGGGACCACGCGCCTAGGCCGCGTGCGTCTTAGGTCGCCCATCTCGTCATCGACGTCTATTCTCGGCTAAAGTAAGCCGCGCTTTTTCGATTTTTGTTTTGGGAGTTTGTCATGACCATCTCAATGGCGTCCATCCGCAGCTTCACTTTCGCCGTCATTGCTGGACTGACGCTCGCCGGATGTGGTTACAACACCATTCCCACTCTTGAAGAGCAGGCCAAGGCGAAGTGGGGAGACGTGCAGAACAATTACCAGCGAAGGGCCGATCTCATCCCGAATCTGGTCGCAACTGTTCAGGGTTATGCCAAACAGGAGCGGGAAGTTCTCACCTCTGTTATCGAGGCACGCGCGAAGGCGACGCAGATCAGGGTCGATGCATCGCAATTGACTGACCCGGAAAAGGTGAAGCAGTTCCAGGACGCGCAGAACCAGTTGACCGGCGCCCTCGGACGGCTCATCGCCGTCAGTGAGAATTACCCCGAGCTCAAATCCAACCAGAACTTCCTTGCCCTTCAGTCTCAGCTTGAAGGCACCGAAAACCGCATTGCCGTAGCTCGCCGCGACTACATTGAAGCCGTGCGCGCCTACAACACCGAGCTTCGCACATTCCCGGGAATCATATGGGCCAACACGTTCTTCCGCGGCAACAAGCCGATGGCGGAGTTCACGGCGGGCGAAGGTGCGGACAAGCCGCCGCAAGTGAAATTCTGACGAGCCGTCGCGATGTAAAGGCATCACTATGATTGCGGGCCGTATTCCTTCTGCCTTTGGTGGAAGAGGGGCCTGGTTGGCAGGTGCCTTATGCGCGTTGCTCCTCGCGATTGGGGCAAGTTTTGCCCTGAATTTTCCCGCGTTGACGGGCCGGATCGTCGATCAGGCAAACATTATCCAGCCCGCGACACGTGTGGCACTTGAAAACAAGCTTGCCGAGCTCGAAAGCAAGTCCGGCATCCAGCTTGTGGTTGCCACCGTCAATTCGCTTGAAGGCCAAGATATCGAGCCCTACGCCAACGAATTGTTCCGGAACTGGAAGCTCGGCGAGAAAGAAAAGAACAACGGCGTGCTGCTGCTCGTCGCACCGAACGAGCGCCGCGTGCGCATCGAAGTGGGCTACGGTCTTGAGAAAACCCTCACAGACGCGTTGTCCAAAGTCATCATCATCAATGCGATTACGCCACGCTTCAAAGCCGGCGACTTCAGCGGCGGAATTTCACGTGGCGTCGATGACATCATCACGGTTCTGACAACGGATGCGTCGGAATGGGAGCAGCGCCCATCGCTGCGGCTCGACAAAGACCAGCAGAACGATCCAACGAGCTGGATACTGCTCTTTGCCTTTCTCGTTTTCATCATATTGGTTGCCGTGTCGCCGACCTTTCGCTGGTTTTTTATAAACGCACTGCTCAGTGCCTCGGTCAGTTCCGGCCGATACGACGGCGGTTATTCCGGCGGGGGCTATTCCGGTGGGGGAGGTTTTTCGGGAGGCGGCGGTTTTTCCGGGGGCGGCGGGTCTTCGGGCGGCGGCGGCGCTTCGGGGAGCTGGTGATGGAAATTTCGAACGAGGACCAGGACCGCATCACCGCAGCGATCCGCGCCGCTGAGGCAAAGACATCCGGTGAGATCGTTTGCGTGCTCGCACAAACCTCGATGCAGGCGGCAGCATCCCCGATTTTCATCGCAGCGGTTATCGCGCTTGCGCTGCCCTGGTTGCTCACCGCATTTACTGCGATGAGTGTCGTCCGCATTCTGTCACTGCAGGTGATCACCTTCCTGGTGCTGGTGATGTTGTTCTGCCTGCCACGCGTGCGCGTCGCGCTGATGCCGCGAAGGGCGCGCCGCGCTGCCGCCTTTCGGCTTGCGATGGAGCAGTTCGTCAAGCGCGGCCTCGCAGGCAATAAAAGCCAGTCGGGGGTGCTCATCTTTGTTTCACTCGCGGAACGCTATGCGCGAATTATCGTCGGTACTGGTATTGCTGCCCAAGTGCCGCAGGCCCGATGGCAGGCCGCCGTGGACGCCCTGATCGCTCACACCCAAAATGGCCGTATCGCCGACGGCTTCATTACCGCAATCGGTATGTGTGGGGAGGAGCTTGCGCGGCATTTCCCCCCTACCTCTACTGCCCACAATCGGCTGCCCGACCGTATCTACCTGATCTAATGGTCCGCCGCTCTGCCTCTGCCCTTTCTCGATTTTTGGGAACCGTGCAGGCTTCGTCCGCATTATCCCACGAGAGGCATCGAATGGTCAGAAGCGTAACCACAAAAGCGAAAAACGCGATTACGGACGTAGCGCAACGCGGCGTCGAGAACGTCCGATCCGTCGCCAGTGACGCTGGTGCGGCCGCGAAATCCGCAGCGGACGTGGTGCTTGAATCGACCAGCAGCGCTCTGGAAGCCGGACGGGCGAAAGTCAAGCAGGTCACGCCGGCGATGAAGCGGGCGATCGGTCTGGCTCCGCGGCGCAGGAAAAAGGTCGCCAAGAGGAAAGCGGCCACGAAGAAAACCACTTCTCGGCGAAAAACGAAGCGTCGGGCACGGCGATAAGCGGCGAAGTCAGTCGACCGTGACCGGAAACGGGATCGGGGCGGCTGAGATGAATTGTTGCTCCGCGAGACGCGCAAACCGGCCACCCGCCTTGACCAGTTCATCGAACGTACCTTGTTCGATGATTTTGCCCATATCGAAAACGAGAATGCGGGAAGCCTTGCGTACCGTTGAGAGCCGATGCGCGATGACGAACGTGGTCCGGCCTTTCATCACCTCATCGAGCGCGCGCATGACTTTCGCTTCGGTATCGGCGTCGAGCGCACTCGTGGCTTCATCGAGAATGAGAATCGGTGGGTCTTTGAGAAGCGCTCGGGCAATAGACAAGCGCTGGCGCTCACCCCCTGAAAGCGAACGGCCGCGCTCACCGACATTGTCTGCGAAGCCCTCGAACTTGCGTTCGATGAAGTCGAGAGCCTGCGCACGTTCGACGGCGTCACGCATTTCGGCTTCCGTCGCGTCAGCCTTTCCGACCTTCAGATTTTCAGAGATCGAACGGTTGAATAGCAACGCTTCCTGGAAAACCACGCCGATATTTCGCCTCAGGGCGGCGAGCTTGAATTTGCGGATGTCGCTGCCGTCAATCTCGATTTGACCGGATTGCGGATCAAACGCGCGATGAAGGAGCGCAATCGCGGTCGTTTTTCCGGCACCTGTCGCGCCAACAAGCGCGATTGTTTCACCCGGCATGGCCGCAAAGTTGAGATCATCAACGGCCATGCGTTTCCCGTCATAAGAAAAACAAACGTGCTTGAACTCGACGCGCCCTTGCAATCTTCCGGGATCGATTGCTCCGCGCCAGTCGCGGATGGACGGAACCGTGTCCCAGACCTGGAAAAATTCGCGCAGACGCGGTGTTTCCGAAACCACCGAATTGGCAAAGCTCACGCTTCGCTCGAGCCGGGCGATAATCAGTCCCGCAAAATTCATGAAGGTGACCATCTCGCCGACGGTGGCCTGACCTTTGATGGTCAGCAGTGTGCCCACGATGATGATCGCCAGCACGGTCAAGGTGGTTGCGGTCCGTGTCAGCACATTGGCAAGAGCCCACCAGGACAGCACAGGCATTTGCGCTGATAGCAAGCGCTCCACGACGAGCCGCAGCTCGGCAACCTCAGCTTCCAGACGCGCGAAACTCTGCACGAGGGCAATGTTGCCGAGCGTGTCCGAAGCGCGTTCTGCCAAGTCGGAATAATGACGCTCGACGGAGCTTTGCAATGTTTCAGTCTTGCGAACAATCAGCGCCGTCAGCAATGCGAAAACGATGCAGAGGACGATCAGCAGCAGGGCGAGGCGCCAGTTTATAAAAAGTGAAATTGGCAGCAGCACGAGCAACGAAATGAGCGAGGAGAGATTGTCGCGGAAGAATCCAACCCACAATCCCCACAGTGCCTCCGTGCCCTGCAACATCATCTTCATCAATCGACCGGAGTGCGTGTTGCCGTGATAGGAGAGTGGCAGCTGCAGCACGTGCTCGAAGTAGCCGGTCAGAACGACGTGACGGCGGCGATGGGCGAGACGATCGGAATAGAGTGCAATCAGTGTTCCGCAGGCGATGGTGAAAAGGCCGAAGCCCGCCCAGGCAGCAAGCAGCGTTGCCAGATGGGGCCACTGCGGAACCTCGCCTCGCGTCTGGGCTGCCGTCAATGCATCGATGATGCGGCCCAGGAGCACCGGTTCGGCAAATTGTGCGGTTGCAAGGGCAACGTTGGCGATCGCCAACCCCCAGGCCAATGGAGCCTCGGGGCCGAGCAGAGCGAGAACGCGCCAATAGAGACGAAGAATATTCATGCCCGTCGAAAGCTATCACAGCCAAACATCGTTCGTGCCGCCGTCGGCCTTCTCACGCGCACTGCTTTGGGACGCAGTCTCACGCGCCGGTCACAAAATTCATTTTTCGATGGTTTACCGCAATACCGACCGGTCAAGAGGGTGGCCGAAGGCCTTGCTCGGATCGAGAATGGCGAGAATCTCAAGGGGGCACCGACGCCAATGTCGCTATCCACCGCTATGGTGGAAATCTGATGTCCGAAGAAGGACGTTGATCTCCATCAATTCCTCTGGCCTGATTGGCGATATTGAAAAGCCTGTCGGCGGAATTGCAGACGTCAGGACTTCGCAAACGGGGGAAGATCATGTTTCGGCTAGTTTCGGTATGCTTGGCTTTGTTGTTCGCGACAGCAGCTTCTGCACAAATTCAGTTTCCACCCGATAGCCGCCTGAAGGCCATCACGAGTACCAAGACGATCAAGATAGCGTACCGGGCAGACGCCCGACCGTTCTCCTTCCTGAATGACAAAAATGAACCGGTAGGCTTCACGATTGATCTCTGCAGATTGGTGGCGAATTCAATCGGACAACAATTCGGCCTGGGTGATCTCAAGATCGATTGGGTGCCGACGACTCTTCAAACGCGATTTACAACCGTTGCCAGCGGCAAGGCCGATATGGAGTGTGGCTCAAGCACTGCAACGCTGGGACGAATGAAGGACGTCGATTTTTCAAACTTCGTGTTTGTCGAAACCACCGGCATTATCGTCGCCAAGACATCCAATATCCGCACATTTGCGGACATGGCTGGAAAGAAAATCGCAGTTGCATCCGGCACGACCAATGAGCAGGCCATCATCAACCAGCTCAAGCAGCAAAAGATCGAAGCGACGTTGATTTCCGTAAAAGACGGAAGCGAAGCCGTCGCACTCCTGGAAGGCGGTAAAGTCGATGGTTTCGCCAGCGACAAACTCCTGCTGGTCGGTGCTCACATAAAGAATCCACAAAGTCTGATGATGCTGCCGGATGATTTGTCAGTCGAGCCTTACGCCATTGTTCTGCCGCGCGGCGATTGGGCATTCCGTCTCGCGGTCAATACCGGACTGGCCCAGATCTACCGGGATGGTCGGGTCGTAACCGTGTTCAAGGCGTGGTTCGACCAGGTTGGGCTTTCGCTGGGTCCAATCCTCAGGGTCGTATACGGCCTTGGTTCGCTATCAGATTGATTGCGGCCTCAAGGTTTTCGCGATCGGAAAACTTAGATTGTCATCCGCATTGGGGGCATCCGACGGTCGCCCGTGCTCATGGGAAAGGTATTTACAACGATCTCGCAATCCCAGGAAGAAATGAGCGGGGGGCAGGCGAAATTGTGCTGCAAGTGCGGGGGCGCGGCCTGAGCCCGATTCGCTTCGAAGTTAGCCGAGGACCGCACCGCGCGCGCGACGGCAAGCGTTGCAATGAAGGCCAATGCAGTAGCGACCACCGCAATAATTTTCAATTTTCGCCATGTCACAATTGGGCACCTCATCTGGAGCAGACGGAATGTCTGCGGGGCGTGAGAACTAGGCGTGATCGGCATGACGTGCTTGTAGAAGTACTTCCGCTAAGCATGAATTTTCATGGAGATAGTATGGAGCCCAACTAATTTGGCCTTGGTTTCAAGCTTTTCTACAAAAAATGCACCTACTGAATGTGTGGTAATTTATTGCTGCCGCTGTTCCATGACGTTTCCGTGATCAGCGATCGTGACATCGTGACACCAGCGCAAATTACGGGCATAGCATCGCCTCAAAAGCGGGGTGGCTGCGAAGGTCGCGACACCTCATTCCGGCGAAATTTCAAGATGGAGTGCTAGCCGATCCCGCGCGGGGGCAATTCGGAATTACTGGATACGTCTGTCTCGTTTCGTCCAAAAATTTATTCCCGAACAATTAGAGCTTTCCGTTCTGTGAGGGCCCTCACAGTCAAAGGCATTTCTTTCGCGCTAGAAGAGATCATGAAGGGTTTCTGAAGAAGTTGAGTGCGTCACATCGGTACGTCAGGGGGCGAGCCAATGCGATACTTTGGAGTGCTGGAATCGGATGAAGCCGCCTCGCAGGCGAATAGCGCGGCATTCCGTTTTGCTAACTTTGAAATCGATGTCGCGCGTCACGAACTGCGTTGTGGTGACAAGATCGTTCCGATCGAGCCGCAGGTCTTCGACCTGCTCGTTCATTTGATTCGCAATCGCAACCGAATCGTCAGCAGAGAGGAACTGATCGACGCGGTATGGAAGGGGAGAGTGATCTCCGAAGCGACGCTCAGTTCGCGCGTCAGCGCGGTGCGCCGGGCCATCGGTGACAATGGCGATGATCAGTTATTCGTTCGCACGCACCACAAGCGCGGCTTTCGCTTCGTGGGCCAGGTCGAGGATTCCGCGCCCTTTGAGACGGTAACGCCGGATCGACGGCCGGTTGCAGCAAGCGGTCCGGAGGCTTGGGCGCACAACAACGCTGGTATGCTCGCGTTGCCCGACAAGCCGTCCATCGCGGTTCTGCCGTTTCAGAACAGGAGCGGAGATTCCATTCAGGAATACTTTGCCGACGGTCTGACCGAAGACATCATCACCGGGCTTTCGCGCCAGCGATGGTTCTTCGTCATTGCCCGAAATTCAAGTTTTGCCTTCAAGGACGAACTTGTTGATGTGCGCAAAGTCGCGGGCGAGCTTGGCGTGCGGTATGTGCTTGAGGGCAGCGTGCGCAAGGCGTCCAGCCGGGTGCGCGTGACCGCGCAATTGATCGATGCCAGCAAGGGCGTCAACCTCTGGGCCGATCGTTACGACCGCGACCTCTCGAATATCTTCGAGCTGCAAGACGAGATCACCAACCGGGTCATTGACCTGGTTGGTTCGCAGATCATCGTTGCCGAAGCCGCGCGCGTTCAGCGCAAGCCTCCACAGAACATCGAGGCTTGGGACTGGGTGATGCAGGCCTTGCCGCACATGTGGCGTATGAGCGTTGAAGAGCAACGTCTGGCCCAGGACTGTCTGCGGCAGGCGATCGCTCTCGATCCGGACTACGCACATGCACATGCACTGCTCGGATGGACTTATCTGTGCATGTTCAATCTTGACGCCCGGATGCCTATCGGAGAATTCACCGACAAGGCGGTTCAGGCCGGCGAGCGCGCCGTGGCGCTTGATGAACAGGACCATTGGGGGCATTTCGTGCTGGGTCTTGCGCACTCGCGCAGGCGGCGTCCCGAACCGGCCGTGATGCATCTTTCCAAATCCGTTGATCTGAATCCCAACTTCGCGCTGGGCCACGCCGGTCTCGGCTATGCCTATGCATGCGGCGAACAGCCTGAACGTGGATTGCAATCACTGGAGGAGGCACAGCGGCTGAGCCCTTGCGACCCGTTTCTGGCGATCTATGCACCGATCGTCAGGTATATGGCGTTTTTCGCTCTCGGACAGTACGAGGAAACCGTTGCAGTATGTCGTTCTCTCACGGCGCTCCATCCTCATCATGCCGGCGCCTGGCGGTTGATGACGGTGTCGCTCGGACTACTCGGAAAGATTGACCAGGCGAGGGAGGCGTTGGCACGCACGCTCGCCCTTCAGCCGGACCTTTCGAGCGCGCACGTGACCCACGATACTGTCTTCGTCAATCCGAACGATCGCGCGCGATTTCTTCAGGGATTACTGAACGCGGGACTGAAGTACTAGCCGCTGCCACTGCGGATCAGTCGAGGCCGGCCCGACGGAAGCCTTCCAGATAGTGCTTCCGATCGGCGTCGTGCTGGAATGGCATTTGGTGCGCGAGCCAGGCCATCGAGATGCTTGGCTGAACACGGCGAAGCTCCTGTAGGGCTGCCGCTGCCGTGTCGGCCTGTCCCGCCATTCCGGCAGCCGCGGTGAGCACCCTGTGGCCGCCGACGAAATCGCCCCGCTGGCGGATCGATTCTCGCGCAAGCCGCATGGCGTCCTCATAATTGCGTCCGTTGAATTGCGCATAGGCGGCGATGCCATAATAGAGTGCGGAAAACGGATCGCGTGGACTGAGTCGCAGCGCGCGTCGCGCAGCGAGGTCGGCGTCCTGCCAGCGTCCGCAATATGACAGCGTCAGTCCGTAATAGGCCTGCGCCAGCGAGAAGTTGGGATTGAGCTGCAGAGCCAGTTCGAACTCAGCAAGTGAATCATCGAATCGGCGCGTGAACAGATGAACATTGCCCAGCGCGTGGTGTGCCCAGGGGTCCTCGCTGTCGGCCCTGATAGCGGCCACGGCAGCGCGCTCGGCGAGGAGTACCGATGCGGCCATGTTGGCCCAGCCCATGTGAGCACCGAATGTGTGGCTGGCGGCAAGCACGCCAAGTGCTTGGCCATAGTTTGGATCGATCGCAGTTGCTTTCTCGAGCAGCGCCTGCGCAACCATGTTGTCCTGTCTCGTCAAACGCCAATAATGCGACAGTCCGCGCATGACGAGATCCCAGGCGTCCAGGCTGTCGGGAGCCTTGCGCTGGGCGCGGAAATTCTCTGCGGCGTAAAGCTGCGGTTCAATGGCGCCGACGATAGCCTCCGTAATCTCGTCCTGAACCGCGAATACATCGACAATGTTACGATCATAGCGTTCTGCCCAGATATGGCTGCCGGTTGCGACATCGATGAGCTGAGCGGTGATGCGCACGCGCTCACCGTCCTTTCGCACGCTGCCCTCGACGACATAGCCGACCCCAAGTTCTTCGCCGATCTGTTTCACTTGGACGGCTTTGGCCTTGTAAGTGAAGGACGAGTTGCGCGCGATTACAAAAAACCAGCGCAGTTTCGACAGCGCGGTTATGATGTCTTCGCTGATGCCGTCGGAGAAATACTCCTGTTCCGGCTCGCCGCTCATGTTGACGAAGGGCAGCACCGCAATGGACGGCCGGTCGGGCAACGGCAACGCGGTGCGCAAGCAATCGCTAGTGTCGCTTTGTGGCGATGCGGACGGCGGTTCGGCGCCTGAGGGTTGCAATCGCACGTCACCGACGAAGCGAAGGCCTTTGCGCGCGATCGTCCGGATCAGTTTTTGCTGTTGACCGTTGTCGCCAATCGCTCGACGGGCGGCATTAATGCGGCTGGTGAGGGTGGAATCAGAGACCACTCTGCCGCCCCAGACCGCGTCGATGAGGTCGTTCTTGGTGACGACGCGGTCGCGGTTTTGCACCAGGTAAACGAGTAGGTCGAACACTTGCGGCTCGACAGCAACAGGATCCGCGCCAGAGCGCAGTTCGCGTCTGTCGTCGTCAAGGGTATGGTCTCCAAAGAGAAATTGCACGCCGCCGCCCCCGCGATAGCAACCTCGGCCTCAGGAAATAATCAAGGTGGTCTAAAGAACAAATCAAGCTCTGGACAAAGTCTTTCGCGCGAGAGGGGGGTACTCACAACCCAATCGTGTTGGAAATTGGACAGGAGCTATCAATGCCTGCTGCAACCCTGACTGCTGAGAAGCCGGCCAAACAGCCCGCGCAAACCGTATCTCCCGAAGTTGTAGCCATAAAGGCCCGCCAACAGGCAGCCTGGTCCTCGGGCGACTATGCCGTGATTGGCACGACCCTGCAGATTGTCGGCGAGGAACTTTGCGAGGCTCTCGATCTACGGGCCGGCAAGAAGGTTCTCGACGTAGCCGCCGGCAACGGGATGGCCAGCCTGGCCGCCGCGCGGCGCTGGTGCGACGTCACCTCGACCGACTATGTGGGTAGCCTGCTCGAACGCGGCCGTGCCCGCGCTATGGCGGAAGGCTTGCCGATCGAATTCAAAGTGGCCGATGCCGAAGCTTTGCCGTTTGCGGATGAGTCGTTTGATACGGTCGTTTCGACGTTCGGCGTGATGTTCACGCCCAACCAGGAACAAGCCGCTGCCGAGTTGTTGCGCGTCTGCAAATCCGGCGGCCAGATTGGGCTCACAAACTGGACCCCCGACGGCTTCATCGGACAGCTCTTCAAGACACTTGGCAAATACCTGCCGCCGCCACCGGCCGCGAAATCTCCCCTGCTTTGGGGCACACGCACGCGTCTCACCGAATTGTTCGGATCGGGTGCAACCTGGATCAAGACCGAGCCGCGTGAATTCAAGTTTCGCTATCGCTCCGCGGAACACTTCGTCGACGTGTTCAGGACCTACTACGGCCCAACGCTTAAGGCATTCTCTACGCTGGATGTGCCTCAGCAGATTCGGCTGGAGAAGGATCTGTACGGTCTCATCGGGCGCAGGAACACGGCGGACGACAAAACGATGGTCGTACCGAGTGAGTATCTTGAGATCGTCATCGTAAAACGGTGAGGTTCGCCAGCCGCGGGCTGAGACCTGTGCAGGTTGTATTTCTGAGCTTTGTCTTCAAGAAGGAAAACCTGATGCATGCTGCCACGTTCGGGCGGTGCTCGCACCCCCGACACTGCTATTGCCGAAAGTAAGCAAGTCAAATCACGTGCGTCGCTCTTTGCCCGATTTATGAATGGACTGAAGGAGTCGTGACTTCGGGAGGCCCCGTCGCGTGATTGAAAGACACAAGCCACCTAATGGCGCCGGACAACTTAAGGTATGACGGCGCAGTAAGCGAAGGACGAATCGATGAAACGTTATCTGATCGAGCGTGATATTCCGGGCGTTGGCAATCTGAGTGCCGAACAACTCAAGGGCGTTGCCGCGAAATCCAACAGCGTGCTCGCGAAGCTCGCTCCAAGTATACAGTGGCTTGAGTCGTACGTGGCCGCGGACAAGACGTTCTGCATCTACCTTGCTGAAAGCGAGGCACTCGTCTTCGAGCATGCCAAGCTGGGTGGATTTCCGGTGACGAAAGTCACCGAAGTGCCGACTGTGATTAGCCCAATAACCGCGTATTGAGGCCGTTTGGTCGGAGGCAGCGTTGAAGGAATCGCTTTGGGAAAATCCTTGGTTCTTTGCAGCGCTCAAGCAGAGCGGCGATCCACCAGCCAATTGTCCAATTACAGGCTTTCCCTGCGAGGGCGACCTTTCCTACCTGTGTGAGGATTACGGTTGCGCTCGTAAGGCGGGCTTGTCACCGCGATCGGAGGAAAATTTCGGCTGAGACAACGGTTGCGGACTGGGAAGACCCCGCTCCGGACGCGTGGCCGCGCGGACAAATTCAAACTTCAGGCGAGGGCCTTTCAGCCTGAGTGGCGTCCGGTCGAGCGAGGATAGCGGGGAGTTGCAAATGCCTTTAACTGGGTCAGACCCTGTGCAATTTCGCGCTGTTCGGCATCGTGCGCCATGCGCTCAAAATCGGAAGCGGCCTTGAGCATCTGATCGCGAGCCGTTTGAACGCGCAAACGCTCGGCCATCGTCCGGCACTCTCGAGCCCGGGTGCGACATCTTCGGCTCTCTGGAATGATTGATGGAGACATCGTGTGCTTTGTGGCTAAGCCGCCGATAAACCCAACGTTGTAAAATCCGCTCTTCGTAAATCATGAAAATAGTCGATGGTCGAAGCGGCGGAAAAAAGGCAACACACACGGAGGGAATAACTGATCACCTTCCCGGATTACCGCGATCCCATGTCTCGCTTTTGTAGGCGACCGAAACGTCTCAGCCATATCGAGGAGGCGGGCTTTGTCGACGGGATCCGAGGTCGACTGGGCAAGTCTGACGCATTCCGCGGCATATCAACGGTAATCAATGGTAGAAAATGGCGGCACACACCTCTCCCCGGACGCAGCGGTAAATCCGAGTCTCGGTATTTGGTTCCCGTACAAATTTTCTCACAAAGTTGTTGAAGAACGAAGTTCCGGCTCAGGACGTTACTGCCTCAGGTGGACTGAGGAGGTGGCGGTGCTGGAATCGCAGAAATATCGGCAGTACGCGACGGATTGTATTCGCCTTTCACAAACGATGACTGCTGCGGATAAGCAGACATTGCTGGAAATTGCTTCCGCGTGGGAAAAGCGCGCGCAGGAAGCTGAGCGCCGAGAAAAGCGCCAAGTCTGATCGCGTCAATCGATCACGCGCTCTTCTTCAGTTCGACTTCCACAGGTTTCGCCGAGTGCGCCGCGTTTTGGCCGGTCAAGTTGTCTTTCTGCAATCGGTCGAGAAGCTGGTGCAGGGCTTGTTCCAGCCGTTCGGTGTGGACGGACACGTTCGAGGGGGTGGGCTCGGGGCCGCCACCCACTGCGTCATGCGGTGCAAGTGGCATCTGAACGTCGGTATCGGGCTCGTTCAAAATCATCGCCGAATCCCATCGCGACGTTTGGGCACCCCTTGCCTCGCGCCGCCGTCGCCATTCCGTGAAGTGAAGCATTGGCCCGGCAATGGCGAGCGTCACGAACATAAGCAGCAACAGCGCAAAAGTATGGTCGTCGTCGACAATCGAGGGTTTCGCAGCTGGTCGCGGAACGGGCGCAGTACGTTGTGGCTCTTCAGCGCGCGCGACGGCCTGCGGCAGGGCATCGCCCGCGCTGGCTACCACACTGCGTGGCGAGGTCGCCGAGTCTTCTGCGTCGGGCGATGGCAAATCAGGTGAACCGGTTGGCCGCTCGATCGAAGAGGCCGGCTCAGCTGTGGGCAGAACGGAGGAGGACTGATTCATCAACCTGTAAGCGTCGAGCCAGTAGGCGGGTCGCGTCGACGTTACATTGGCCTCCGAAGCAACCTCGGTAGACACGCTTCCCGTTCCCGCAGTCACAGGACGTTGCGCCTGCGCGGGTTCCTCTGACTGCTTTGCCGATGCAGACGCCGTACGTTTCTCGGATGCTGGCGCGCTCTTTTGAACGCGAAGACCTGTAGGACCCAGACGCCAGCATTGACGACCACTGGCGTGATCGACTCGATAGTACCAATGCTGTCCCGGCGGAGCCGATGAACCTGGCTTGCTAAGACACTCCTCCGCAGCGCGTACTTCGTGTGTCGATTGTGCGAATCCGCCCGCAAGCAAAGCAAGCGTCACAAAGGTCAAAGCCGAAGTCGATTTTAGTTCTGGCATGCCTGCCCTCCTCGACGTTGCATCAAGCACGCGATCGAAAAACTAATTGGTGGCGCGGATTGGAGACTGCGATTGGGGCTGCAATACGTTGCAAATTCGGCAAGTACCCAGTGCCACAATGGTAGTGAGGTGTGTGCGTGCGTCGTCGCAGATGCGTGGTTACGAGGGTTTTTTGTCGCGCATCTGTCAGAGGTATCGCGCGTACGCGATTTGCGGCGATTAGATGGTCATGAAAATCGTGTGCTGAGTCGCAAAAGTTTTCGGCAGGATCGGTCTCCTGAGTCCTGCCGACCAATCCAGCAAAATCGTCGTCTTACTTCGCAGCGACGACTTTCTGCCGCTGCTCGCCAAGTTTGTCGATCCCAAGCGTGACGATGTCTCCGGCCTTGAGAAATACCGGAGAAGGTTTCATCCCGAGGCCAACGCCCGGCGGTGTGCCCGTGATGATGATGTCGCCCGGCTCCATCACGAAGAACTGCGAACAATACCAGACGAGGTGTTCGCAATCGAAGATCATCGTCTTTGTATTGCCGCGCTGGCGCTTCTCACCGTTGACGTCGAGCCACATGTTGAGGTTCTGCGGATCCTTGACTTCGTCCTTGGTGACGAACCACGGGCCGATCGGTCCGAAGGTCTCGCAGCTCTTGCCCTTGTTCCACTGGCCGCCGCTGCGCTCGATCTGGAAGACGCGCTCGGACACATCGTTGCCAAGGAAATAGCCGGCGAGGGCGTCCTTCGCCTTGTCACGTGCGAGATAACGTGCGCGTTTGCCGATGACGATTCCGAGCTCGACCTCCCAGTCGAGCTTGCCCGACTCGCGCGGGATGATGGTGTCGTCATTCGGACCGCAGATGCAAGTCGGCGCTTTGTTGAAAATGATAGGCTCTTTCGGAATCGCCATGCCGGCTTCGGCAGCGTGGTCGGAATAATTGAGTCCGATCGCAATGAAGTTGCGCACGTTGCCAATGCAGGGACCGAGCCGCGGCTTGCCGGAGACGGGTTTCATCCGCTTGAGGTTCGCTTTTTTGATTTTGGCGAGACCGCCCGAGGCCAGCATCGCGCCGTCGATATCCTTCACGATGCGCGACAGATCGCGGATCTTTCCATCGTCACCGATGATGCCGGGTTTTTCGCGGCCAGGCGCGCCATAGCGGACGAGTTTCATAGTCGGGTCACTCCCTCGAACGTTTCTGTTTTGAAAAATGGCAGACAGGTGGGCGCCATCATGCATGGCCGGGGGCAGGGGGCAACCCTCCTTTTCATGAGGAGCAAATTGCCATTCGGTCAAAACTCGCAGGACACCAACCTGTTGCCTGGCCGTAGGAGCATGGCGTTGGTCGTCGGGCACGACTGATTGGTGGGCTCGCTTGCCTTCATCCGGGGCTGGAAGGTAGCGTTCAAGCCACCTGGCGACGGCACGCTTATATACCGTCGGGCGCGATGCCCGGGGGCTCGCAAACCCATTCTATCGCGCCAAATGCCCAACGCTTTGATTGGTAAAAGAATCCACGTTGGTGCAGTGCACTGTGGCCGTGTGTCATCAACGCAACAGGCACGCTATTTTTTCGTAAGCCCTCGCTGTTTCAGCGATTTTCACATTGTCGACTCTTCAACCTGGGGTCACGATAACCTTAAGACCGTGAATTGTTTTGGGGGAGACAATGTCACTTCAGGGTTGGGGAAGCATCTTACGTGCGACGAGTGCGCTCGCGCTCCTGGCCATCGCATCCACCCAGGCCAATGCCGGCGGCTTCGCGGTTCACGAACAGAGCGTCTACGGACAAGGAACCTCTTTCGCCGGCATCGCGGCGGGCGGCGCGTTGTCATCGATGTACTGGAATCCGGCAACAATGACTCAATTTGACGGGAAGGGCCTCGAAGTCGGTGCCTCGGGGCTTTTCCCTTTTGCCTCGAACACGCCTTTACCGGGCAGCTCGCTCTTCGGCTTGCCGGTTGTTGGTGGCGGCACTTTTAACATCGCAAACGAGGCCCTGTTGGCCGAAGGCTACTTCACCTACCAGTTTACGCCAAACCTTTGGCTCGGCATGTCGCTGAATTCACCCTTCGGTCTTTCGCAGGCCTTTCCGGACCTTTGGGCGGGGCGCGACTACGCAGCAAACAGCAGCAAGCTGCTGACCTACAATGCGGCGCCAAGTCTGGCTTATCGGTTCAACGACTGGATCAGTGTCGGTATCGGCGTGCAGATCCAACACGCCGAGGCAACCCTCAACAGGGGTGCCACAGTTCCCGTTCCCGGGCCAGCTTTTGCCTTTGCTGACAGTACACTCCACGGCACCGGATGGGCTTACGGGCTGACGGCCGGCGTAACCCTCACGCCGACTCCCACGACGACAATCGGCGTTGGCTACCGGTCAGCTCTCAATCAAAAGATCGACGGGTCCCTGGTTCTGACAGGCCCCCTCGCAGTTTTTAGTAATGGTTCGATTAACACCACTGTCGATCTGCCCGACACCGTGTCTCTTGGTATCCGGCAACGTGTAACGCCGCAGCTGACTCTGCTTGGCACGGCCGAATGGACAAATTGGAGCCGGATCGGGACCTCCAATATCCTGACGGCTTCAGGGGCACCCGCTATCGTTGGCGCCACGCCCGTCACGATACCGTTTCAATATAAGGACGGCTGGTTCTTCGCCCTGGGGGGCGAGTATCAGTGGAGCGACCGGCTGACCGTGCGAGCCGGCGCTGCTTACGAGATTTCCCCGATCGATGATCGGGTGCGCATACCGCTCGTACCCGACAACAACCGGGTCTGGGCCTCCATCGGCGCCACCTGGCAGGTGTTTAGAGGGTTCTCGTTCGATCTCGCCTACTCGCACGTATGGGTGCAGGATCCATCGATCAACATCACGGCGGTGTCCGGCAATCCGTCTTTTGACGGCGTTAGTTACATTGGCAGCGTCAACGCGCATGCCGACGTTTTTTCTCTGGCAATGGTTTATCGCTGGGGTGCGCCGGAGCCGGCACCGGTGGCCAAACCGATCATCGCCAAATAAACCCGCGGGGGCGGGAAGGGGCGCAAGGGCCGGCCGGGGGGCCGGCCTTTGCATTTTCAGAACGCGCCGCTGAAATTGCCGCCGTCGATCAGCAAATTTTGTCCGGTGATATAGCCGGCATGCGTTGAGCAAAGAAACGCGCATGCTGCGCCGAATTCATCCGGAGTGCCAAAGCGCTTTGCGGGAATCGAGGCCGCACGCTCGGCGGCCACCTGCTCGACGCTCTTTCCTTTTTGCTCGGCGGTCTTGCTCAAAGTGCCGCGCAGCCGGTCGGTGTCGAAAGCACCCGGCAATATGTTGTTGATGGTGACGTCCTTATCCGCAACGGTGCGCGCAACTCCGGCCAGAAATGCTGTCAGACCCGCGCGTGCTCCCGATGACAGATCGAGACCGGCCAAAGGCATTTTTACCGAAGCAGAGGTGATATTGACGATGCGACCGAATTTGCGCTCGCACATGGGGTCGATCACCTTCTGAATCAACTCGATCGCAACCGCCATGTTCGCGATCACCCCATCGATCATCTGCTGGCGGGTAAGCTCGCGAAAATCCCGCATGGGCGGGCCGCCATTGTTGTTGACGAGAATATCCGGCTGCGGGCACGCCAATAGAAGCGCCTTCTGGCCTTCAGGTGTCGTCACGTCGGCGACGACCGGTATCACCTTGATCCCTGCAAAACTCGACAGCTCCGTCGCCGTGGCTTCCAGCTTTTTGCTGTCGCGTCCGTTGATCACCACCTCGCAGCCCGCTTCCGCCAGGGCACGCGCGCATGCTTTGCCGAGCCCACGGCTCGACGCGCAAACAATGGCCTTGCGGCCGGCAATTCCAAGATTCATGGGCTCTCCCTTTTGCCGGCGTGAGTGTTAGGGGCGGACCTCGACGCGTCAAGGGCGTGACGGGCGCCGTGGCGGTCGCTGGTCCGGTCGTGACATCGTGTCGCCGTCCTGTAGCAATCGGTTGGTACCGGATCGCGGGCGGCAGCTCACTGATTCGGGGAGGACACCGATGTTGCGCGATCCTGATCGTTGCGTGATGGAACAGGCCTATGCGCGCTGGGCGCCGATTTATGATGCGTTGTGTGGTCCCCTTTTCCTGAACGGTCGACGCGCCGCCGCGTCGGCCGCGCGCAAGGTCGGTGGTCGAATTCTCGAAATCGGAGTGGGGACGGGACTGTCGTTCGATGATTACGATGCAACGACGGAAATCGTCGGCATCGACATCTCGGAGCCAATGATT
Source organism: Pseudolabrys sp. (assembly GCA_051986235.1). Classification (GTDB taxonomy): domain Bacteria; phylum Pseudomonadota; class Alphaproteobacteria; order Rhizobiales; family Xanthobacteraceae; genus Pseudolabrys. The sequence continues at coordinate 103,427 of JBPYDR010000097.1, read as the reverse complement.
GCACGTGCACGCGAGCGGCTCCTGACTGGCCGCTATCCATTCGTAAAGGAACTGGCGGTGATGGATGCGCAGGAACTGGCCTACGCCGATGCGTCTTTCGACTGCGTCGTCGGTCAGTTCGTGATCACGCTCGTCGAGGAGCCTGAACGCGTACTGTCGGAATGCGCGCGCGTGCTTCGTCCGGGTGGCCAGATAATCCTGGTTAATCATCTGTATTCCGAACGCGGGCTGATGGCCGTCGTTGAACGGTTGCTGGCGCAGAAGGCGCGTAAACTGGGCTTGCGTCCGGAGTTTCCGTTTCAGCGGCTAGCGGCCTGGGCACAAGCGCACGGCGGCGCCGAACTCATCGAGCGGCGCAAGGTCAAACCGTTCGGCGCATATACCCTGGTTCGGTTTCGTCGTGCCGTCTCGGCGAACGGCCTAAAACCCCAATGATATGAAATAGGTAAACGACGCTGTCACAAAACTGAAACGGGTTGCTGGTAAATGTCTCACATGATCATCGCATTGGGGATCGTCGCACCGTGACGAACAACGCCACGCGGCGGTTTCGTTCGCTTTTCATCTCCGATGTGCATCTTGGTACGCGCGGCTGTCAGGCCGACAAGCTTCTCGACTTCCTCCGCCATCACGAGGCCGAAACGATTTATCTAGTCGGCGACATCGTCGACGGCTGGGCGTTGCGCTCCTCTTGGTATTGGCCGCAAACGCACAATGACGTCGTGCAGAAGATTCTGCGGCAGGCGCGCAAGGGTACTCGGGTCATCTACGTTCCCGGGAATCATGACGAATTTCTCCGCGGGTACTATGGCACGCATTTCGGTGGCATCGAGGTCCTGGAAAACACGATCCATACCGGTGTCGATGGCCGCCGCTACCTGGTCGTCCACGGCGACATATTTGATCTTGTGGTGACGCAGGCGCGTTGGCTCGCTCTGCTCGGCGACAAGGCTTACGAATTTGCACTTACGGCCAACCGGGTTTTCAACGCGTTTCGTCGCATTCTTGGGGCGCCTTATTGGTCATTATCGAAATGGGCAAAGCTGAAGGTCAAGAACGCCGTCAACTACATTGGTGCTTTCGAAAAGGCGCTGGCGACCGAAGCCAGACATCACCAGGCAGACGGGGTGATCTGCGGCCACATTCATACGGCTGCGATGCACGACGACTACGGCCTGCGTTACATCAACTGTGGCGACTGGGTGGAAAGCTGCACGGCAGTCGTGGAGGGGTACGACGGCCGGTTCGAGATCATCACCTGGACCCACACGGGCCATGGCGCCGATACGACCGTGGCGCTGCCCCCAGTGGCGAAAGCAGCCTGATTGCATGAAAATCCTGGTGGCCACCGATGCCTGGCATCCGCAGGTCAACGGCGTCGTTCGCACCTTGGGTCACGTCAGCCGCGAGGCGCGTGCGCTCGGATGCGAATTGGAGTTTCTCAGTCCCGACCAGTTCCGGACCCTACCAATGCCGAGCTATCCGGAAATTCGCCTGGCCTTGGCTGCGTCGAGCCATGTTACGCGCCGACTTGAGCGAAGTCGGCCGGATGCAATCCACGTCGCGACGGAAGGCCCAATCGGACACGCCATGCGTCGTGTCTGTCTGCGCAACGACTTGCCGTTCACGACCAGCTTTCACACCCGATTTCCCGATTATATTGCCGAGCGCCTTCCGATGCCGGAGCAGTGGACGAGCCAGGTGACATGGGCTTGGTTGCGCCGGTTTCACGCGCCAGGCGCTGCAACGCTCGCTGCGACGCCGACGCTTGCCTCCGAACTCACGACGCGCGGATTCAACAACGTCAAGCTGTGGCCGCGCGGTGTCGATGCGGAGCTTTTCCGGCCCAGCGCACAGCCGAGCTTGAATTTTTCCCGTCCGATCTTTTTGACGGTCGGCCGTCTCGCGGTGGAGAAAAACCTTGATGCGTTCCTGAAGCTCGACCTGCCGGGCACCAAGGTCGTCGTCGGCGATGGGCCGGCACGGAACGGGTTGGCACGGAAATTTCCGAACGCAATTTTTCTCGGGCCGCATCAAGGTGAGGCGCTTGCCGAAATTTACGCGGCGGCTGACGTCTTCGTCTTTCCGAGCCGAACGGATACGTTCGGGCTCGTGCTGCTGGAGGCGCTGGCGAGCGGCGTGCCCGTCGCCGCATTCCCGGCCGCGGCACCGCGCGACGTCGTCGGAAATGCCCCTGTGGGCGTGCTCGATGAGGATCTGCGGCTTGCCTGCCTGGGTGCTCTGGAATGCTCACGGCAGGATTGTCGGGATTTTGCGCTCGGCATGACGTGGGGGGCCAGCGCACGCATATTCCTCGAGCATGTGACACACGGAGCGCGCTCCGGACGCAAGCCTTCAGCAATTGACGCAGGGCTTCACCTCAACATGAGTGCCGGCGTCGAGAACTGAGCCGAGGTCCGATCGCGCCGGACCGCACATGACACGCTTTCCAGGTCGCGCTACGCTCATGTCATGGGAGCCATCGACAATACCATTCTACCCACTGCTGCGGATATTGAGGCCGCGTCACAACGCCTTGCCGGCGTCGCGGTTCGCACACCGCTGATCAATGCGCCCGTGCTCGATGACGCGATCGGGGCCCGGGTCTTTCTGAAGGCGGAAACATTACAGCGGACGGGGTCCTTCAAGTTCCGCGGCGCCTACAACAAGATCTCGTCTATTCCGCAGGAGCGGCGGGCAGCCGGCGTTGTGGCCTATTCAAGCGGAAATCATGCGCAGGGCGTGGCGGCCGCAGCGCGCCTGCTCGGCATGCGTGCCACTATCGTCATGCCGGCCGATGCGCCGAAGGCGAAGCGCGAGCGCACACTCGCGCTCGGCGCTGAAGTCGTTCCCTACGATCGAAACACCGAAGATCGTGCAGCCATTGCCACGAAGATTATGTCCGATCGCGGGGCGACGCTTGTCCCCCCTTACGACGATCCGTTGATCATCGCCGGTCAGGGCACCATCGGTGCCGAAACTGTCGAAGACCTCGCAAAGCTGTCGCTCATGCCCGACGTGGTCGTGGTGGGTGCCTCAGGAGGTGGTTTGGCCGCCGGCATTTCGCTCGGCGTCAAGGCGCGGGTGCCATCGGCAAAATTCTACGTCGTCGAGCCAGAAGGATTCGACGATACGCTGCGCTCATTTGTCAGCGGCAAGCGCGAAGCAAACGCGCGCATGAGCGGCACGATTTGCGATGCGCTGATGAGCAATAGCCCGGGAGAGCTGACCTTTCCGATTACGCGTGAACTTATCGGGCAGGGCACGACAGTTACCGATGCGGAAGTTGCGCGCGCGGTCCGCTATGCGTTCAACGAGCTCAAGCTTGTGGTTGAGCCGGGAGGCGTCATTGGCCTCGCAGCGTTACTCGCCGGAAAGATCGATGTGAAGGGCAAGATTGTTGTCGGGATCCTGTCCGGGGGCAACGTGGACGTGGATATGTTTGAGCGCCTGATCGCGGCGTGAATTGCTTCACGTAAACAAAGCAAGCCTTTCATCTTCGGACAACGATGTGATCGATGACAATGGGCCAGCCGGTGGCGGGCTTGTGTCGACCGGGTTCTCTTCGCCCGACGCCGGCTGATCCGAACGAGCGACCGCCTGCTCCGGCGATGCTTCGACAAACGCCACTTCAGCCAATTCGGTCTCGCTGCGCACGAGCGCAATGGCCGGCGGGCTGGAGGCGCTCGGCGATGGAATTGACAATTCAGGTTGCCCGGGTACCGGTACGACCGAAAGATGTGCCCGCGCGGGTTCTTCGGCTGACCCGGCGGGCACCTCGAATGCGGGCGGTGTTGTCTCGACCTCCGGCGCGGCGTCGGCGCGAAGCGACCAGAGGATTCGCGAAACTTGACTCTCGACCCGAGCGATCAATTCGGCAAGTGCCTCTGTCTTCGTTGCGAGGAGAAGTTCGTCGAGCTTGCACTGGGTACTGCCGATGTCGTGGAGAAGCTCACGCAGCTGTCGTTTGACCAGGTCGGTTTCGTGCGGCGTCGGCTGCGCGACCATGACCGATTGCAGCTGCCCGATCGCCGCCAGCGCTCGGTGTCGGCGTTCCGGTTCCGTCGCCAGCGAGGAAGGCGCGGCGCGCTCGCTCGCCGAAAGCGTCTGACAGAAAGCCTGGTCGAGTCGTCCGGCGCACCGGACGGCGCGCTCGCTTGCGCGATGGTTTCGGCCGGCATGGGCAATCCTTGCTCGGCCGTTTATCAATCGTGCGGATTAATGTGGCTAGTGTGTTGAGACCGACCGGATCCGAGAGTTAGGCCGAAAGCCAAGTTTCTGCAATACGTTGCCCGAGGCGAGGCGAAGGAATTGCGATCTGTCTTCCAGATGTTCGGGGGCTTCGTGCCGCGCCTTGCGGCACTTTACGTGGCCTTGTTCATTCTGCCGGGCATCCAGATGCCCTTTTTCCCCGTCTGGCTCAAAGCAAAGGACGTGGACGTCAGTCTGATAGGTGTCGTCCTGGCGGTGCCGATGGTCGCTCGGGTCCTGGCGATACCTGTGGTGGCCCGCGAGGCCGACCGCCGCGATGCCGTCCGCGATGTCCTGATCCTTGCGAGTATCGCGAGCGTTGCCGGTTATGTGCTTGTGGGGCTTTCCACGAGCGCCATCGCCATCTTGGTGACCTATACGCTGACGTCGCTTTTCTACACGCCGCTGATGCCGCTGGCGGAAACATACGCACTCAAAGGCCTTGCGGCGCGGGGACGCGTTTATGGACCGGTACGCCTGTGGGGCTCGTTCGCCTTCATTTTCGGCAATCTTGCAGCTGGCCTGGCGGCCGATGTCATTCCCGCGCGCGACCTGATCTGGCTCATGGCGGCGGCAAGCGTTTTGATCGCTCTTGCGGCCTGGAAACTGGAACCACTGTCCGTCAATGCACCGGAGCCTGATGCACAGGCGACACGTGTGGCCTCGTTGCGCGACCCTGCGCTTGTTGCCGTTTTTGTTGGCGCGAGTCTCATTCAGGCGAGCCATGCGTTGTTCTATGGCTTTTCCGCGCTGCAATGGCACGCGGCGGGGTTTGACGGCACTTTCATTGCTGTGTTGTGGGCGCTCGGCGTCGCCGCCGAGATCGTTCTTTTCGCCGTGCAGGCCCGCCTGCCGCCCTTTTTCTCACCAACAACGCTGTTGATGATCGGCGCTGCTGCAGGTGTATTGCGCTGGCTTGGAATGGCAGCCGACCCGCCCGCGCTCGTACTGCCTTGGTTGCAGCTGCTCCATGCACTGTCTTTCGGAGCTACTCATCTTGGGGCATTAATGTTCCTTGCGCACAACGCACCGGCAGGACAGGCGGCGGCCGCGCAAGGATATCTCGCGATCGCGGCCGGCCTTGCGATGGCGGCCGCCACCGGAATTTCAGGCATGCTGTATCAGGACTTCGGCAGCCGGGCCTACGTGGCGATGGTGCTAGTGGCGTTCGCTGGAGGCACTTGCGGATTCGTAGCGCACCGGACGCGGCGCGATGCTACGAGCTGATCGTGCCTGATCGCGCGTGTCGCGATCGCAGCTTGGGATGATGCCATTGAGCTCGCTGCCCTGCATGAAGATCATTTTGCGTGACAGGCCGCCGTGGCGGAGAATCCAACGCCGGACCGATACCGGGTAGATGCTCCAGAGAGCCTGAGTGCCAAGCGGGCTGGTGATGGGCCGCCCATCGCGATCGGGCATCCATGCAGCGTGAAACCCGAAGCGTGCGCGCGAGGTGGCGCATATGCGCTCGCGCGGGACCACGCCGAGCACCAGCGTGCAGGCAGACAGACAATTTCCGTCAACGATGACACGCTCGCCCGATGATCGCACCGTTGCGAACGCGTCGAGATAATGGCCGATCTGACCGCCGCGATCCTCCGAGATCCGCATCGTCGCGGACGCCGAAGTCACACTAAGCGCCACCACAGTGGCGCCGAAAAGCAAACCCCGAATTTGCATTCCCCGTCCCTGTCGTCGCCCTGCCTCAAGCGGCGGTGCGATCTTGGAATCGAGTGTAAGCTAAGCCAAACCGGTGGCAATCGAAAAGCATTTGTTTACTAAAAAAAATGCCAGGCATGGTTTCCAACCCGGGGCAATTTCGTGAACGGAATCAGATAGGTGCATCAATACCTATTTTAGCCGGCCGTGCGAGAGGGTTCCACTTTTAAGTTCAACCCCAGAGGGCCGGCGAGGGCGGGTATACCAGGCTTTCAACGTAGCGCAGTCCGTCTCGGCGGTCTTTGCTGAGCAGAAGTGGTCCATCGAGGTCTACAAAGGACGCGTGCTGCGCGAGTAGAACGGCAGGTGCCATCGCAAGTGACGTTGCGACCATGCATCCCACCATGATGGTAAAGTTCCGCCGCCGGGCCTCGGCCAGCATGGCCATCGCTTCCGTTAGTCCTCCCGCCTTGTCGAGCTTGATATTCACCGCGTCATACCTTTCGGCGAGTGTCGGAAACGAAGAATGGTCGTGAATACTCTCGTCCGCGCAGACAGGAATCGATCGTTTCATCCGATCAAGCGCCTGATCTTTTCCTTGTGGCAACGGCTGTTCGATGAGAGCAACGCCAGCTTCAGCACAGGCCGCAAAATTCGCGCCGAGATTATCGTCATTCCAGCCCTCGTTCGCGTCCACGATAAGGGTGGAACGAGGCGCGGCCGCACGAACCGCCGCAATACGAGCGGCATCTCCCTCAGTTCCAAGTTTGATTTTTAACAACGCTCGGCTGGACGCTCCTTGCGCGGCCCTTGCCATAGCGTTGGGCGCATCGAGAGAGATCGTGTAGGCCGTCGTAAGTTCGTGGGGGAGCGGAAGGCCTGCGATTTCGTGGACTGGAACATTACGTTGCTTGGCCTCGAGATCCCAGAACGCACAATCAAGGGCATTGCGTGCGGCGCCTGGCGGCATCGACGTCTGCAAGGCGAGGCGATCGAGGCCCGCATCGAGCTTTGCTCGCATCGCATCGATCTGTGCCACGACGCTATCAACGCTTTCGCCATAGCGAGCATAGGGAACGCATTCACCACGGCCGCGGGCGTTGCCATCGCTTAGTTTCGCGACGATGACCACCGCTTCGGTTTTACTGCCACGGCTAATGCCAAAGGTGCCGGCAATGGGCCAGCGTTCGACGGTGAGGGCAAGGGTAATAGGCGTACTCACGGCGGCATCCGGAAATCAGGTTGCGCCGGGAACGTCGCGATCAGTCGAAGCGACCCGCCGCATGGGCCAGCATAGTGTAAACCTTGCCGGTTTCAGACGTGAGATAGGTTCGTGCCACCACTTGTCCACGATCGTCGCGTGAAACCTCGTCGAGCAGCCGTTCGAATTCGTTGATGTAACGATCCACGGTCTGCTTGAACTCGCGGTCCGCGCGATACTTTTTGCGGATGTCGTCGAACGCCTGCTGACCCTGCAAGGTATAGAGTCGGCGGGTGAATACGTTGCGTTCCCCACGCTTGTAGCGGTCCCAAAGATCGGCCGCGGCATCGTGGTCAATCATTCGTGCGATATCAACGGAAAGGGAATCAAGCGACTCTATCGTATGCCGCGGCGACCTGTCCTCATTTCCCCGCGCGGTAGATGGCTCACGTGTGCTCTCGCGTGGCAATTCACGCTGAGGCTCGCCTTCCTCGCGCGACGCGCGGCTAAGCAAATCGGTCAGCCAGCCACGACCGGGTGGAATTGGCGTGGGTGTGAGTGGCGGCGGCTCGTTGCGGCGCGGCGCAAAGGCCCCGGCCTCGGTCCGTGGCAAAGAACGCTGTTGGATCTCATTGCGCGATGGCGGCGGCGTTTCGTTACGCGGCGTAGGTTCGCTGCGGCTGCTGACGACGGCAAGCGTCGGTTCCTCGCGCGTCCGACGGGCCGGGTCGACTGCATCGAGGTTCCGGCCGTGACGGGCGACGATACGATTGAGTTCGGCCAGGGCCTCGATCTGGTCCACGATAACCCGGCGCATCTGCGCGGCATTCTCCGCCGTTTCCTGGGGCAGCTCGAACACGCCGCGGCGCAGCTCGCCGCGCGTTGCCTCAAGCTCGCGCTGCATCTCCGCAGCCATCTGCTTCATGCCCTCGACGGCTTCCGCAAAACGCTCATTGGCGTTGCGGAAGAGGGCTTCAGTGTCGGTGGTAGTCTGTGCATAAAGGGAACGCATCGCTCCGGTTGCACGCTCCTGCTCTTCCTCGGCATTTTCGCGCACGCGTTCATATTGTTCGCTGATCGCGCGGGTGCCCTCGGCGCTCGCTTCTGATACAAGACGCGCAACTTCGCGCGCGCGTGTCGAGGCAGCTTCAAGCGATTCATCGAGCAGGCCAGAGAAACGATTGAGCCGTTTCTCGAGATCCTCGGTGCGGATATCGAGCGTGGCGAGCAGCGAATCGAGCTGAACGCGACGCTCGTTGAGACGATCCTCAGTGTGCTGATTGCTGTGGCCGATCAGGTCGACGGCCTTGGCAAGGTCGCGCCCGTGAACATCGAATTGGCGGGCAAGTTGACCGAGGTCGTTGATGACCTGAGCGGTGATGTCACGGAAACCGGCGATGTTCCTCTCCACGCGCCCTGTAGCTTCGCCGGTGGACTGGGTAATCTCGGTCATGGCGCTGACGAATTCGGATACGCGTAGCATGAGCGTATTTTCAAGAGCGCCCATGTTCTCGTGGGCGCCACTGAGCACTTCCTGCAACATGATGTTGGCTTCGCGTAGCCGTTCGAAAAGGGCGGTGGTGTCGGAGCGCAGTACAGTGTGCGTCTCCAGCATTTCCTTCACACTTGAGGTCGCGGTCTCTCTTGAGCGTGTGATTGCCTCTTGTGTGACGTCGTTAAGCTCGGTCATCGTACGGTTGACCGCGTTCGTCGCCGCCTCGCCCGCAGTATTAATCATGCGCGAGATTTCGGTGCTGTTGTCCATCATCGTGCGCGTAAACGCGAACCCTCGTTCTTCAATCGCCCTGACGGCCTGGTCGGTCGCGTGGGTCACTTCGCGCGTGAAGTGGTCTGCTTTCTCGGTAATTGCGGAAAGCACGCCGCCGCTCTTGTCGGACAGGACAGTGGTCATCTCGTTGGCGCGCCGGCTGACGGCGGTCGCAATCTCTTCGGCCTTGCCGACGAAGTTGCGCGCAACTTCCTCGCTGACCCCGACGAGCGTGCGTTCCGCATCGCCCGCGCTTGCGCGAATTGCTTCGGTGGTCGACAGCGCAAGCTGACCGAGCGAGCGTTCCGCCTCCGCAGAATTGAGCTTGATGGCCTGGCTCAACTGCTCCAGCCGCGCATTGAGCGCGTCGGCGGCCGCCTTGCTGCGCGTCTCGATCTGGTTCGTGACGATTTCGGCGCGGCCGACCAAGAGTTCTTCGCAACGGCCGATACGGTTGTCGAGATTGTTGGCGACCTCAAGGGCGCGGTCGCCCAGGGTCTTGTCCATCTCGCCGATCTTAATGCCGATCGCGTCAGCGACTTCGACCCCGCGCGAATTTATGGTGCCGGCCACCTCGCCGATGCGCTGATCAAGCGCGCCGACCACTTCCTTGCCACCTTCGGTCAAAGTCTTCGCGAGTTCGGCAACGCGTGTGCCAAGCAGCGTTTCGAATTGCGCGATTCTTTGGTCGAGTGTGCTGGAAATGTCGCCGGTCCGCCCCGTAACGCGTTGGTCGAAAGTGTCGAGGTAGTTGCGAAGAGCCTCGGCCACATCCTGGGTTCTCTGACCGAGCCGTCCGACCAATTCGCCACCATAATTCTTTACGATGTGATCGAATTCGGTGATGTGGCGAGTGATAAGGTTGCCGAGGGTAGTGGCGTCTCTTGATATTTTTTCACTGAGCTCCGTGCCGCCCTGATTGAACATCGTCTCGAAGGCCTGCAGGCGCGCTGCGAGCATTTCCTTTACTGCATCGCCACGGCTGCCGAGCGTCGCCACCATCGATTCCGCGCTTTCGCGGAAAGTATCGGCTACAGCGTTGCTGCGATCGGCCATTGTATTATTGATGCGCGTGCCGGTCTGTTCGAGCTTCGAAACGACATCGCCGCCACGCAGCGAAAGATCAAGAACGAGCGAGTCCCCTGTCGAGCGCAGCGCCGTGTTCACCTCGTCGGCGCGGGAGGCAATTGATTCCGCAAGGCGCGAGCTTGTCTCAGCGATTGCGTCTGTGAATTGCTGCGAACGCGTCGCCATGGACTCGATAGTGACGGATGATTTTTCCGCAAAGCCCTGTGCAACCTGATCAAGACGTGCGCTCATCATCTGCTGCAGACGTGCAGCAAGTTCGGAAAATTCGTCGTGCACATGCTCGGTTTTGAAATTGAGGCTGGCAGAAAGACGGTCGCTTGCCGACGAAATCGCTGTGGTCGCCTGGTCGCTCGTAGTTTCAAGTCGTTCGAGAAGGGATGAGCCGCGCTCGCTAAGGGCATCGATCATCGAATCGCCGGCGTGGCCAAGCGCAAGAGTAATGTGTTCGCCTTTTTCCGTGAGCGAACGGGTAACGCGTTGCGCCACCTCGTTGACTTTGTCGGCGACAAGGTCGCCGACGGAAGTGACATCGTGCGCCAGGTCGAGGTGCACGCTGGCAATGGCATTGCGCACATGCTCGGCCTGGTTGACCAGGATTTCACGCTGATTGCTCAGTTCGGTCAGCAGATCCCGAATACGGACTTCGTTGTCGTTATAGGCGCGCTCCAGCGCGGACACCTCGTTGTGCACGAGCGCTTCCAGTTCGGCGGCGCGGGCAAGAGCGCGCTCGACGCCGTCACCCATTGCCGCGACCTCGCGGCGGATAGCCTGACCGACCGTGACAATCGACTCGTGTGCGATGGTCTCGGGCTGGGCAAGACGCATCGCCACTCCGGCCATGGATTCCGCGATGACGCGCATGTCCTGCGCGCGGGTGAACATGTGCGCGAGCAGGAAAAAGAAAAGCACCGGCACGACGAGCACCGTGGCGAGCGCAATGATGGCGGCAAGACCGACCCCCGACGGCGCAAAAAGACCTCGCATCTCCGTGCCGTAGAGAGAGGCAATGGCGAGGCCGCCAACCACCCAGATGAAACCGCCAACCGCGGCGGCGAGATAAGGCGTGCGGGAGGAACGGTGGCGCAGGGTTTGCAGAATCTGGCCAATACCGGCCCTGTCATCGTTGGCGGCACGGCGTGGCGTGCTCTCGCCGAGCGGCCAGGTTTGGGGCGTATCCTGCGGAAAGAGTTCCGAGGCGGGGGGTGTTGCTGCCGAGGTGGCCTCTTTGTCGGCCTCCGGGCTGGCGCCGCTCTCCGGGGCGCGAACGTTAAGGGCCTCCTGGATGGCAGAAAGCGCCTCTTCGGTCGCGTCTTTTGACTTCTGGGGATTATTCGCCATCTCGGTTGTCGCCTCGCCATTACGCCGGACTCGTCGCCGCGGCCCTAACCGTAACGATAAACACGACACCGCAGTGTCGCAGACCCCCACGGTCCCCGAGTGATCGCCCAATCATCATCCTATCGCCTTGGCAAACCGAAAGAAACTACGGTGGTAGTGAGTTTTTCACTATCGTTAACCGTCTGCTAACCATAGCCAACACTAGGCTTCCAACGCGTCCCGATATCCACAGGGGACCGAATTGAGGCCATGGTGGGGCAAGGAAAGCGCCGTCCGAGTACACGGCCTTAACCACCCTCATTTGTGGCCGACACAAGGCTGCTCGGTCAGGCCGCTTATTTACCTGGATTTGGTCCCGGTCAGGCCAAAGTCCCCGAAACAAATAACGCGATCGGAGGTGGGGATGATCCGGGCCGCAGTTGAAGTTGCGGAACGTAACGGTGCGACGCACGGATATACCGTGCTCGACCGCGCGCATCTTTCGCGCATGACTTTCAACGACCGTAGCCTCGAACAGGAAGTCTTGCAGCTGTTCGAGCGGCAGGCCGAACTGTTGATGGCGCGCATGCGCAAGAGCGCGCCGCCTGCGATTGCTACGCTTGCGCATACCCTGAAAGGATCCGCGGTCGGTATCGGTGCTGGTCGCGTCGCGCAGGCTGCGGCCGCCACCGAACAGGCCGCGGGCCGCGCCCCAAACGACTGCGGCGATGCGATTGATCAACTCGCGCGGGCCGTCGATGAGGTGCGGGCCGAGATCGCGGCAATGCAATCCCTGCGATGACAGGGGATGGCTTCCCGGCGCGAATAACTATATAGAGGCGCGCGTCATCTACGACGAAGTCATTCCTGCTATCCTTCCGAATGCCAAAGATCACCTTTAACGACTCTAGCGGGGCGGGCCGCACTGTCGAAGCCGAACTCGGCTCGACGGTTATGGAAACCGCGATCCGCAACAACATCCCGGGTATTGAGGCCGAGTGCGGAGGTGCCTGCGCTTGCGCCACTTGCCACGTTTATGTCGATGAAGCCTGGCGCGAGAAGGTCGGCGGTCCATCACCAATGGAAGAGGACATGCTCGATTTCGGGTATGATGTTCGCCCGAGTTCGCGGTTGTCGTGTCAGATCAAAGTCACCGAAGACCTTGACGGGCTCGTGGTGACGACACCGGACAAGCAGGCGTAAACTGCGGACACAGAACCGGGCAGGGCCGCGGTTCTTAACGAGCCGGCGCAGAGAGTGTCTGTGACCTTGGTCAGCACAACGTGTTGCATTGTCGGCGGCGGGCCCGCCGGGATGATGCTTGGCTTCCTACTGGCGCGAGCCGGCGTTGCCGTCGTCGTGGCAGAAAAGCACGGCGATTTTCTGCGTGATTTCCGCGGCGATACCGTTCATCCATCCACGCTCGAGATGATGCACGAACTCGGCCTACTCGATGAATTTCTAAAGCTCCCGCATTCAGTCGTTAAACAGATTACATTGCAAATCGGCGAAGATCGGCTGGTGGTCGGACATTTCGATCATCTGCCGGTTCGTTGCAAATTCATTGCGTTGATGCCGCAATGGGATTTTCTGAATTTTATCGCCGATCACGGCAAGGGCTATCGGACATTCGATCTGCGGATGCAGACGGAAGCGGTTGGTTTAGTTGAAGAGAACGGGCGTGTGGTCGGTGTGCAGACAAAGACCCCGGATGGTGAACTTCAAATCCGAGCAGATCTGATTGTCGGGTGCGACGGCCGCCATTCAACCGTACGAGCGGATGCCGGCCTCAAAAGTGATGATTATGGTGCGCCGATGGATGTGATGTGGTTTCGCCTGTCACGCAAGCCGGGCGATTCCGAAGAAACTTTCGGCCACATTGAAGATGGCCGCATGATGGTGATGCTCAATCGCAACGATTACTGGCAGTGCGCCTATGTCATTCCGAAAGGCAGTGCGGACGACGTGAAACGCGCCGGGTTGGACAAATTTCGCAAGGTAGTCGGCGAAATGTCACCTTTCGTGCAAGATCAGCTCGATGAAATCGAAAGCTGGGACTCGGTCAAACTATTGACGGTCGCGGTGGACCGACTGCGCCGCTGGTACCGCCCGGGATTGCTCTGCATAGGCGATGCCGCTCACGCAATGTCTCCGATTGGTGGAGTTGGCATCAATCTCGCTGTGCAGGACGCAGTCGCTGCGGCGAATATTCTCGCGCAACCTTTGCGGCGCGGATCCGTTTCGATCGAGACCCTCGAGCAAGTCCAGCGACGGCGCGAATTTCCCACGCGCTTCACCCAGGGCCTGCAGATAGTGCTGCAAAACAACATCATCGGCCCGGCGTTGGAAGGTCGACGGCCGAAGGCGCCGTTCTTCATGAAGATGATTCAGTGGCCGCTGTTGCGGCGCATCCCCGGTCGTCTGCTCGCGCTTGGCATACGACCAGAGCATATTCGCACGCCGGAAATCGAGCCGCCGATGCGCAATGCCCCGGCTTAAGGCTTCATCCCCGCTGGCGCCACGTGCGACGCTTTGAGTCCCATTTCATCGAGCGCCTTGCGTACAAGACCAGACGCTTTTGCTTCTTCGATAAAATCGCACACGTAAGCGAGCGCGGCCGGCTTTCCCTTAGGCACGCATACAGCTGTGCTCGAATTGAGAAATGCGTCTTCGAGGATTCGGGATCCGGCGATCTTTCCGACCAGTCCGGAAAGTGACTCGCGCGAAAGCGCAATCGCTTCGATCCTGCCGTCGCGCATCGCGGTCATAGCTGTATCGACTCCGGCAAAATCAATATGGGTTGCATTGCTCGTCGCTCTCTTGGCCGCTCGAAAGGTTGCAGTGTTGGCAACACCGCCAATGCCTACTCCCTTGGCATCAGCATCCTTCACCGAATTAATCTTTGAGCCGGGCGCAACCAGAAAAGTGCTCTGCAGTAAATGATAGGCGTTACCGAATGCGACGAATTTCTTGCGCTCGTCGTCGACTGGAAGGAAGGCAACATCCCAGCGATTGGCGTCCGCAGAATTCTGAATTTCGCCAGAAGCCTGATGCGGAATGATCTCGAGCGGCACCCCAAGCTTTGCGGCAAGTGCGCGGCCGAACGTGACGGCCACCCCACGATAAGTGTCGCCATCCTTGATGGCGAATTGCGCGGAGGGCGCAGGGGCGACGGCAATGGCAAGCCGTAATTTTCCGGTCGGAGCGAGTTCTTTCAATACTGCTTGATCTGCCATCGGGTAACTCCAAAAAAATCGGGCGGTACGCCGCCCGTTCTCGGATAGCACGTCGGGACTATTGTTTCATCCCGGCCGGCCTACTTGCGAATTTTTCAAGCCGATATCATCGAATGCCTACCAGTCCTGCCGCCCGCGCAATGCATAGAACAGCGGCATCTGCGATTAGACATCTCCTCCCACGCTCGTCAGCGCAAATTTTTATGTCGCGGACTTAGGGTCCGCGATCGGAACTCATACGTGCGTGCGGCCGCGGTCCTGGAGTACTCACGGGTTACAAGTCTAGTCCAAATCAGGGCCGGCCCCAGCCGGGGCCGATCGCTCCTTCGCCGGTCGGGCTTGACGATGTCTTGACCAGGGCCAATCCTCCCGCCGTTATCCGTGAGAGAGTTGCAAGAGAAGCAGGCTTATGTTCGTTACGTTTTTCCAGGAACTGAAGCAGGCGGGCGTACCTGTGACGCTGCGCGAATATCTGACGCTGATGCAGGCTATGGATGCCGATCTCGCCTCGCGCAACGTTGAGGATTTCTATTTTCTCTCTCGCGCGACCCTGGTGAAGGACGAGCGCAATCTGGACAAATTCGATCGCGTGTTCGGTCATGTCTTCAAAGGACTGGAAACGCTCGATGATATAGTCGAAGCCGACATTCCGTCGGAATGGTTGAAGAAGCTCGCCGAAAAATATCTGACCGAGGAAGAAAAGAAGCAGATCGAAGCGATGGGCGGCCTCGACAAGTTGCTTGAGACGCTGCGCAAGCGACTCGCGGAACAAAAGCGTCGCCATCAGGGTGGCTCAAAATGGATCGGAACGGCCGGTACCTCCCCTTACGGCGCTTATGGATACAATCCCGAGGGCGTTCGCATCGGACAGGACGCCAACCGGAATTTTCGTGCGGTCAAAGTTTGGGACAAGCGGGAGTTCAAGGATCTCGACGACGAGGTTGAGCTCGGCACGCGCAATATCAAACTTGCACTACGCCGCTTGCGAAAATTCGCGCGCACCGGCGCCCCTGAAGAACTCGATCTCGATGGCACCATCAGGGGTACAGCGCATAAGGGATATCTCGATATTCTGATGCGTCCCGAGCGCCACAACGCGGTGAAGGTTCTGCTGTTCTTCGATATCGGCGGCTCGATGGACTGGCATATCAAGTCGACCGAGGAACTGTTCTCCGCCGCGCGTTCCGAGTTCAAGCACATGGAGTATTTCTATTTCCACAATTGCCTCTATGAGCGCGTGTGGAAAGAGAACCGTCGCCGGTTTCAGGCTACGACGCCGACGTGGGACGTGCTGCACACCTATCCCCATGACTACAAGGTGATCTTCGTCGGCGACGCATCGATGTCGCCATACGAAATCGCCGCGCTCGGAGGTTCGGTTGAGCACTACAATGATGAGGCTGGGTCTGTCTGGCTCGAGCGTGTGACGCGTACCTACCCGGCGTGTGTCTGGCTCAATCCGGTGCCCGAAAAGGAATGGGCCTATACGCATTCGATTGGCATGGTTCATCAGCTCATCGGTGGACGCATGTATCCGCTCACACTGGACGGACTCGATCGAGCAACGCGCGAGCTTTGCCGTTGATGCAATGTGCCGCCGCTTTGCCTGCCGCGAATGGCGCCGTCACTTTTATTTGGCGGGAACACACTCGTCGTCTGCCATGACGTAGGATCGCTTGACTGCAGCCCAGGCGATCATGTGTGCTCGCTTCTCGCGACCGAATTCTCCGGCATGCGCCGCGTAAGCCAACGGCGGTATTAAGAATTAAACGCGTCCATTGATGAACAGACCTTCGCAAAGCCGGAACGTGAGATCCGCACCGCTGCCTTTCGGATCGAGGGTTGCCTTAACTTCGTGCGTCACCTGGGTGAGCATGGCGCGCAACAGTGCCTGCATAATGGCGTCATAACGGACGGCCCAACTCTCGAACTCCATCGTTTTATAAATCTGCTCTTCGTGAGTTATCCGAAAACCTGCGACGCCGAGGGCGTTACGCCATTCGTCCATGGTCCACGCGCGCAAATGGCTCGGGTCACGCAGGCGCTCAAAAGCGTTCACGTAGTCGCCGACGCTTCCGGGCAGAACGACGTTGTCGACCAACGCGAATAGGCCGCCGGGCCTGAGAACGCGATGCACCTCGGCGAGAAATTCCGGTATCGAATCGAAGTGATGGGGCGCGATGCGGCAGGTGACGAGGTCGAAACTTTCGTCCTCGAACGGAAGCGCCTCGGCTTTGGCATAGGCGGTGCGAATGTTGGCGAGGCCGCGCTTGGCCGCTTCGCCCTTCACCATGTCGAGCATTTCCTGAGTAATGTCGGTCGCCCACATACGCGCGACATGTGGAGCGAAAGTATAAGCAACGTGGCCACCACCGGTGGCGACGTCCAATGCATGCCAGTTTTTCTGCGGCGAGGTGAGGGTAACCAGGCGCTCCAGGCTCTTTCCGGCCGCGTGCGGCTTGCTGGTCAGATAGTGAGCCGCAGTCTTGCCGAATTGCTCCTGGACAGCTGTTTTGGACATAGGATCGCGCTCCGGTGGGTGCCGCGCACTATATAGCCGCGACTAAGAAAAAGCCCTGCATCTTTCGATGCAGGGCTGGTTTGCGCGTATGCGAGGCTCCTTACTTCACGATCATGCCCGTGAAGACATAGGCCTGGAGCATCACCAGAACACCGACGAGGCACGCCAGCGTAATCGAGTGCTTGAATACGAAGCGCAGGATTGTGCCCTCATGTCCGAACCAGTTGGTCGCGGTTGATGCGACGACAATCGATTGTGCATCGATCATCTTGCCCATCACACCGCCTGAAGAGTTGGCGGCCGCCATCAAGATCGGCGACAAGCCCAGTTGTTGCGATGTGATCTTCTGCAGGTTGCCGAATAGGATGTTTGAGGCGGTATCCGAACCCGTCAGCGCCACGCCTAACCACCCGAGCAGGGTGCCGAAGAACGGGTAGAGTACCCCGGTCCCAGCGAAGGCGAGACCGAGGGTAGCGTCGATCCCTGACAGGCGCGTCAGCGTGCCAATCGCAAGCATCGCAGAAATGGTGATGAGCGAATAGGCGCAGATCCGGATCGTCTCGCCATAGGCCTTCACCAGCCGGACTGGTGTAAAGCCCATCAGCAAGCCCGAGATTATAGCGGCGATCAACATGCCGGAGCCGGTGTAGGACAGCCAGGTGAAGGAGAACACCGCCGCTTCCTTTGTCGGCGCCGGCACGACCGGCGCAACTTTGTTGATCATATTGTGCAAACCCGGAACCGGAAAATTCCAGGTCGCGTACGCATTCAGAATTTCTTTGACCGCGTTGGTACCCCACAGCAGCAGGATCACACAGACAATGATCCAGGGCAGCAGTGAGAACCACACCTCGGCTGTGGTTGGCTCCCGTGCAGCCTTGACCGGCTTCTTTGGCATCGTGGCAGCGGAATCGTCACGAGTGCGTAGGGCGGGGGAGGTCCAGACCACCTTCGGCCGCCAGATTTTCAGGAAGCCGATGAGGCCGGCCATTGAAATGAGCGAAGCGCCGATGTCGACAATCCACGGATTGATGAAGTTCGAGATGAGGAACTGCGGGATGGCAAAGGAAACGCCGGTCACCAGGATCGCCGGCCATATTTCTTTCATGCCGCGGTATCCGGCGAATGCCCAGATCAACCAGAACGGCACGATGAGAGAGAAAAATGGCAGCTGTCGCCCGACCATCGCGCCCAGAAGAAACGGATCGAGGCCGGTGACGCTCGCAAGACCAGCTATCGGCGTGCCGAGTGCGCCGTAAGCGACGGGCGCGGTATTGGCAATCAGCGACAGGCCCGACGCTGCGAGCGGCGAAAAACCGAGTCCGATCAGAATTGCACCGGTCACGGCGACCGGGGTGCCGAAACCCGATGCGCCCTCGAAGAAGGCACCGAACGAGAATGCAATCAGAAGCAACTGTAGGCGGCGATCTTCGGTGACGCCGCCTATGGCGGTCTGCAGCGTTTGGAACACGCCCTTCTCAACCGTCAGGCGATAAAGAAAGATGACGTTGAGCACGATCCAGCCAATCGGGAAGAATCCGGTGACCGCGCCCAGCACCGTGGCGCGCAACGACATGTCGGCCGGCATTGTAAAGATGACAATCGCGATGAAGTTGGCGACGACCAATGCGACAAGCGCTGCGATGTGAGCCTTCACCTTGTTGGACGCGATCAATACAAGCAGCGTGACGACCGGCAGCGCCGCGGCGCAAGTCGACAAGAATTTACTATTCAGCGGATCGTATATTTGATCCCACATTGGAGCCTCCCCGAGCCGCAGCATGCGGCTGCCATATCTTGTTGTTCGATTTGGTCGCCGGATAAACGGCGCCCGTAACTAAAGAATTGTCCCGCCCAAAAAACAAGAAATTGGTTGCAATGTTCAACCACAACAAGCGTGCGGCCGACACGTACGACGAAGGTCGAAGCCGACTGCCCTTCCGACTTGAAATCAATCGTTATTTGTCGAAGTGGTGCACGTCGTCGTCGTAGCCGTGACGGCTGGAATAGAACACTAGCGACATCAGGCCGCCGCCGACCAGAAGCGAGAAGAAAACACCTCCAATGATCGCGAAATATCCGTAAAGTGGTATGGGCTCACCACCTATACGAGTCCACGCCGCGGCGGCGAACCAGACCGACAGCGCCAGCAACGCGAGCAAAGGTCCAGCCACGAGAAGAGTCCGCATTCGACTCTATATAAGGAGGCGCGCTTATTTTGTCATCGCGCCGCGACGGCAATCTCACGCGCGTTGGATTAGGCTTTGCTGTGAGCCTCGATCTGCGAAAGCTCGGCAGGCTTGCCCTTCTTTGAGCGGTGTTTCATCAGCCACTTCAGTGGGGAGGAACGGGCTGTTCGTCGAACGGTGCTCCGCGCCGTAACTTTGATCGCAGGGCTGCGACCTCATTGCAGGCGCGCCCCGAGTGCGCGAGTTGAGAGGTGCGATATTATACGGCGCTAACAATGGGAACATTCGCCGCTGAACCGTGTGAGTTTGGAATATGGGAAGTTTGAACAGAACTGTGCAACGGAAGTGAGCGAGGGTATGACCGAAGCGCGGTCCGACACAGCTGCAAACGCAGTCACTTACTCCTATCGAGCGACGGTGTTGGGTGCGCCGCGGCATTTTACGCTTTCGGAGGACGGGATCGATTGGACTTCTGGCGTGATGTCGGGACACATCCCATACCGCGACATAAGCCGACTGCGCCTCTCATTCCGGCCAGTCAGCATGCAATCACACCGCTTCATCACTGAGCTCTGGGGAGAGGGCGCTCCCCGACTGAAGATCGTATCTACATCTTGGAAGAGTATGGTCGAGCAGGAGCGGCTGGATCGATCCTATTCGGATTTTGTGAGGGAGCTGCATCGGCGCATTGCGAGAGCAATGTCGCCGACGCGATTTGAACGGGGCAACAGCCCCTTGATCTACTGGCCAGGCTTGGCAATTTTTGTGGCGGTTGCGCTCGGGCTCGCTGGAGGTGCCGTGCAGGCTTTGCATGCAGGAGCCTACGCCGGTGCCGCGTTCGCTGGTGCTTTCCTCGCGCTCTATCTTTGGCAGATCGAAAACTTCCTGCGGCGCAATCGTCCCGGCAACTATAGCCCCGAGGCGCTGCCCAAGGAGGTCATGCCGCCGCCGTGATTTCGCGGGGGCTGCGCTCTACTGCCGAACGACCAGCACCGAACACTTTGCGTAACGCACGACATGCCCGGCATTGGAGCCGAGAAAGTAGGTGCGCATGGCGGGACGGTGCGAACTCATCACGATCAGATCCGCGTTGAATGCTTTCGCTTCCTCAAGGACCTCGTGATAGATGCCGCCTTGGCGCACGGTCGCCGAAACGTGCGCGGCGTCCAGACCGCATTCGCGGGCAATGATGCCGAGTGCCTCCTCAGCGGACGCGCGTTGCTGGACGTCAAAGTCAGGCGGTACATACTCGGCCAGCATCACCGGCGTCATGGCAAGCACGTTGACGAGCCGTATCGATCCTCCCGATGCACTGGCCATTGCGACCGCGGTCGTCAACGCAGGCTTCGCTAGATCGGTATCGGCCAGGTCGACCGGCACCAAAATCTTATTGTACATAACAGCGCCCCTCTTTCCGCTGCGAGGGTACAATATGACACGTTTTCGGAGACGCGTTGAGTAGGGCTATTGTCTCAGTTCGCAGAGCCAAGCGACTTCGGGGTGACGAAGCGCTCGAGGCGACCGCACTGGGGATGCAGCTTGCCCCAGTCGTCAAAGGCAAAATCGATGATAACGAGGCCGGATGTCGGCAGTTTTTCCCACAACCGTTCACGGGCCTGCACATCACCTGAGGCGATCAGCATCATCGCGAGGTCGTGGAGGCCGGGATTGTGCCCCACAATGAGAAGCGTGTGCGTGGCCGAACCGACCTCCTTTACGACAGCCAGAATCGATTGAGCGGTTGCGTCATAGAGCCGCTCGACCGGGGCGGCCGCCGGGGGAGGGCGGAACGCGCTGGCGACGGATTTCCAGGTTTCCAGAGTGCGCGCAGAGGGAGACGTGATCACGCGGTCGGGGACGAGGGCATGGGAAGCCATATAAGCGCCGACTTTTGCGGCGTCTTTCCATCCGCGATCCATCAATTTGCGCGCGCGGTCTTCCATCCCCGGTTGGGAGCGTTCGGCCTTGGCGTGACGAAATAGCAAAAGTCGGCGCATGGTCATGCAACGGGATGTCGACTGCCGATGAACCAGTTTAGCATGCATTCGCCAAAGGCAGAGCGCCCACGTACAATCAGGTAGCGACCGCAAGCAAGCGAAAGTGAAAGCATGGAAGCGGGCTGGTACGAGACCAACAGCGTTTCACGTCCGGAACGACCGCGACTCAACCTCGACCTCGATGTTGATGTCTGCGTGGTCGGTGCAGGCCTTGCCGGCCTCACGGTGGCCCGCGAGATCGCTCAGCGGGGCTGGTCCGTTGTCGTCCTTGAAGGAGGGCAGGTCGCGTGGGCGGCGTCGGGGCGCAACATGGGTTTCGTGTTGCCGGGATACTCCGAAGATATCGACGGCATCATTGAACGCGTCGGCCTTGATCATGCCAAACAGCTCTGGGCGCTGTCCGAGCAGGGCCTCGACTACGTGCGGCGCACAATCCTCGACACACGAATGCCCGGCGTCGATCTGATCAACGGGTGGTTGCATGTATCGAAGACCGACAACGCAGCCGAACTGCGCAACGAGGTCGAGCGCATGCGCTGGATCGGCGCCGATGTTGAATACTGGCCGGTTGAGCGCGTGCGCCAACAGCTGCGCAGTCCACGATATTTCGGTGCCGTACACTATCGGCAGGCTTTTCACATCGATCCATATAACTATGCACTCGGCCTTGCCGCGTTGGCCGAGAAAGCAGGGGCCCGCATTTTCGAGGATACGCCGGCAGTCTCGCTCGATCCGGCCGGTGTGCGCAAGCGCATCGTCACGCCTGCTGGTCGGGTGCGCGCCGCGCACGTGGTGCTCGCCGGCAATGTCCATCTCGGTGCACTTATGCCGCGGTTGGCTGCGACTTTGCTGCCCGTCACGACATTTGTGATGGTCACCGAACCGATGGGACAGGTTCTGAACGATATCGTGCGTTATCGCGGTGCGGTCAGCGACACCAATCGCGCCGACAATCACTACCGCGTCGTCGGGGGCGATCGCCTGCAGTGGTTGGGGCGCATGCGGGCGTGGGAGGCAAATCCGGGTCTGGTCGCGCGGGGGCTCGCCAACGACATCCGGCGCACCTTTCCTGCTTTAGGCAAAGTGGCTATCGCGCACATCTGGCGCGGCACCTTGGGGCGCACGGTTCATCGTATGCCGCAGATTGGTGAAATCGAACGCGGTCTGTGGCTAGCAAGCGGCTTCGGAGGCCACGGCCTCAACAATACGGCGATGGCGGGCGAACTTGTCGCGCGCGGCATCATCGATGGCGACCAAGCATGGCGTTTGTTTGCGCCCTACGAGCTCGTATGGGCGGGGGGGATAGTGGGCCGAATGGTGGCGCAGGGAATTTACTGGGGCACGCGACCGGTGGAGCGCATTGAGCAAGAGCTCGCTCGCTACCGCGCGGTTTCCCCGGCGCGCAAGCCCGCGGAATCCGTGCCGCAGCAAGCCCAGACTGTTTCCGATTCAGATCAGCCGGTGCCGTAAAGGCGACTATCGGCCTTCCCGCCGCGCCATAAACGCCAGTCGTTCGAACAAGTGCACATCCTGTTCATTTTTGATCAGCGCGCCATGCAGTGGAGGGATCAGCTTTTTGGGGTCGCGTTCGCGCAGGGTCTCGGGCCCGATATCCTCGGCCATCAGAAGCTTGAGCCAATCCAACAGCTCCGAGGTCGACGGCTTTTTCTTCATCCCGGGCACTTCGCGGATTTCGTAGAATAGCTTTAGGGCTTCCGCGACCAGACGCTGTTTGATTCCGGGAAAGTGCACCTCAATGATTGCGCGCATGGTTTCGGTGTCGGGAAACCGGATGTAATGAAAAAAGCACCGGCGCAGAAAGGCATCAGGCAGCTCTTTTTCGTTGTTCGAGGTGATGACGACGATCGGCCGTCGTCGAGCCTTCACGGTTTCGCCGGTCTCGTAGACAAAGAACTCCATGCGATCGAGTTCCTGCAACAGGTCGTTCGGGAATTCGATGTCGGCCTTGTCGATTTCATCAATGAGCAAAACCGGCCGCTCATCGGCAATGAAGGCATCCCATAATTTGCCGCGCTTGATGTAGTTGCGGATGTCTTTGACGCGTTCATCGCCGAGCTGGCTGTCGCGAAGGCGCGAGACAGCATCGTACTCGTAAAGACCCTGGAGCGCCTTGGTCGTGGACTTGATGTGCCATTCGATGAGCGGCGCGCCGATCGCCTTGGCAATTTCCAGAGCCAGCACGGTCTTGCCGGTGCCGGGTTCGCCTTTGACGAGTAGTGGACGTTCGAGGGTGATGGCGGCATTGACCGCAATCCTCAAGTCGTCGGTCGCGACATAGGCCTTGGTGCCTTCAAAACGCATGCAACGCTTCCCACTATTGTCGGCTCGTCTATCACAGATAGTCGCGGCATTCATAGACATGGGCTCGGGCGACCGAGCTCTGGCGATGGCCTGTTCGAGGAGGCCTGCCTTCAGCCATTCAAGCCAATACCGTCATGCGGAATCGCGCGTCCCGACCAAGCCGCATTGCAATTGCGACAGAGTCGTTTACGGGTGTGCTTAACAGGATCGTGATGAGGGCGCGAGGGCAAGTTGATTTGCCTCGGCACCAAAGGCGGCACAACTGTAGTGTATTCAAATGGAAATCGGTCAATGATCAATCGGCGCACTCTGTTGACGGCTGGTGCAGCGCTTCCGGCACTTGCGACCAGTTTTGGTTTGGGTAGGGCACAAACAATGAGCAACACGGAAACGCTCGACTATCGCAAGCTTTCCGACATGGACTGGCGTCAACGGCTCACGGCAAGTCAGTACACGGTCCTGCGTCAGCAGGGCACCGAACGTCCCGGAAGCAGTCCGCTCAATAAGGAAAAGCGCAAGGGAACGTTCGTGTGCGCCGGGTGCGACCTGCCGCTTTTCTCGTCGGATACGAAGTTTGAAAGCGGAACCGGCTGGCCGAGCTTCTATCAGCCATTGGCCAAGTCCGTGGAAACCCATACGGACCGCTCGTTTTTCATAACGCGCACCGAGGTGCACTGCTCGCGCTGTCGGGGCCATCTCGGTCATGTCTTCGACGATGGACCGCCACCAACTGGCCTGCGCTATTGCATGAACGGCGTGGCAATGAAGTTCGTCCCGGAACCCGACAAGAGTTCTTAAATTGTGCAGCAAGAAAGCCTTGTTACTAGACTGAAGTCGATCTCAGCGAGCCAACCGGTTAGTGAGTTCACGTGGACTTGCGTCGTCGCGCCTGCGCCAAATGGACCAACTCAGTGATTGCGACAATGCTGTCGCTGGAAGCTCTAATGGCAGCAGGCTGGTGCGATGCAAATCGGGATTGGCCGCGAGTGGTAAATCTGCGGCAATAGCATATTGAATTGACCGGCCAGGTTTCCGCGTACGTTTGCGCGACCAAGTCTGAGGCCTGTCTCAGTGGACTCGAAGGCATGGCGGTCGCGAGCGCCCTGTCAGATTTGGCAAATCTTGCCTCTATTGGTCCAAAAGCCGAAATCGATAATGAATTGTTAGGGTTGACAGATCGTTAATGGCACGTGCTTCGAGGGGGAGTAGCAATTGTTTTGCCGCGCCCTCGACTCTAAGCGCTGCAGCCACGTGAGGGAATGCCTGAGGCGGCCGATATTCAGGCCCGAGTTGGATGGCTCACGCGCCGGAAGTAGCCTCCGGCCAAGTTATTCGGAAACCGGTCCTGATGGAGAATCAGAAACTCGCCGAGGTCGACACCTGAGCTGGGTCAAGGCAGGGGCATCCGCCAGACTGCGGGGGGTCTTGGGGTTCCCCGGAACCAATCCACCGAAGTCATTGAGGTGTCATCAAAATCCGGCACATGACGCTGCCTTACTGGGATATTGTCCGCGCGATAGTTGGCGTATATAAGCCTGCCGCGCGAGGGGCGAACAGCGCACCCAAGAGCAAGAAATCAGGGAGTACGCCGGAATGCTGGCCAAAAACAAAAACTATCGGCCAACCGACAAGGAGCCGTTCATGAACGAGCGCCAGCGCGAATATTTTCGCGTGAAGCTGCTCGCGTGGCGCGAAGATATTCTCAAGGAAGCCAAGGAGACGCTGCAACACCTCCAGGAAGAAAACCAGAATCATCCTGATCTTGCCGATCGCGCTTCGTCCGAGACAGACCGGGCAATCGAGCTACGGGCGCGTGATCGCCAACGCAAGCTGATCGCCAAAATCGATGAAGCGCTGACACGGATTGACGACGGTACATATGGCTATTGCGAGGAAACTGGCGAGCCGATTTCTCTACGTCGGCTAGAGGCGCGCCCGATCGCGACATTGTCTGTCGAAGCTCAAGAGCGCCACGAGCGGCGCGAGCGTGTTTATCGCGATGATTGAGATCCCGCCGTCGTACTCAAAATATCGGTCTGATACGTTTTAGTTTGCTCTCCCAAAATTCTTGATCGAATACGTATTATTGCTGCAAGCTGTTTGATCTAAGCATGTTGCCCGACACGATAATCTACGTCACATTTCATCAGCCTGTTGCCGTAGGCGAAGCCCGTGGCGTGGCTTGGAACGCGTCTTCTGGTTCAACCTGAGCCAGAACCTGAGGGAGAGCACAGGCAGTTAGGTTAGAAGAGGGTGTTGCGAATTCGCTCATGGTTGATAGTTGGCTGTCGATTGCTCCGATTTGAACTTTTCCAACGCAGCGTAGAGGTTGGGCGCTGTATTGTGCGTCCCACGGACGGCTTCGACATGACCGCAGTCGCGGAATGAACAGCCGCTGTACAGGCCAGCTTGTTTGACGATGTCATCCATGTGGTAGACGAACGCGGGTCCGCGATTCCAACCCGTCTGGATATCACAGGCTGCACCGATGTAATGGTTGGAGCCAGCGACATGCGTGCCCTGCGGTGCCCAGCACCTGGTGATGTTGGCTTGCACCTTATAGCCATGCTCTTTTAACAGCGCGAAGAATTTCAGAAACTTGCTGGCATAGGCCGGATGCACAGTGATGTTGAAGCCATAGGCTGTTTGCACCGTCACCAGCATCCTGTTGCCATTGGCATCGACGGCGCGGTGCGGTTTTCGCTCTGACGCGCCTATTTGTCCGTGCAAGTTTAGTCGTTTGATTGAGGTGGGCGCCGTTACTTTCAAAGTCGTACAGCGGCCGTCATTGTCACAAGCTGGCGAAACATTATTTTGCGGCGCCCCAGCTTTAGCAGGAAGCGCGATGAGCACACTAAGGGCGACAAGTGCGGCAACCTTCATGCCTTCCTCCGTGAAAGTCCATCAGTGAGTAGCGGCGGCCTTATGCATTAGGTGCTGAGTCGGACGTCTGGTTTAACGGAAATCAAGCGAGCCCGGCGAAAAAGTTTTTTCAGCCGATTAAGAAATAATTAACCGAATCTTAGGGACCATTAATTCGAAGATCGAGTCATTCAGTGTCGCGAGGCAGCTCATGAAAACCGATATCGAGAACTATGATTTGCCCTTGGAATGATATGTTATTGAAATCGGCGGGAAAATTGAATCGAAGTACGGAGTGTCTTTTTGGAATGGAATTGAAGCAGAAGTTTCCGTTAACCCTTGTCAAGGTGCGCGAACCAGACAAGACATCGGTCAGCTCTTAAATGCCGTTCAATCTACGGAGTGCGCTGATGTCTTGAGTTATTAGCGGACATTGACACGATATCTGCCAGGTTCGTGGCGAGCTGTCGGGAGAGGTTTCTTTGTTTTCGGTCCGGATTATAAGTCTGCTCGGCTGCAGTGAGTGACGAAACAGCTATCGCACAGACAGGAGTTGAGGGCTGGGCTCGGCACGAAACGCCCCTTCAGTACCTCCCGGTTCGGGTAGGGTTCTTCCACGCTTTCGGTATTCGCGGATCTTGTTTCGTAATGTACGGAGCGAAATCCCGAGAATCCTTGAGGCGTTGGTGCGGCTGCCGCCTTGGTCTATCAGCGTTTCGACAATGAGTTCGCACTCGATTTCCGCAATCGTATGCCCGACGAGGCGCCTGACGGCCTCGGACTGGTCTGCGGAGGGGTCAAACCGTCTGAAACGATGTGAGCCTGATGATATTCTCGTTGGTGACGGGCCGGTCATTTGGAATCCTGTCGGGACGACTCACCCTCCATCCTGCTTCCACCGTGGTTAAGTTGTTCTTAACCATATCTTCCTGTTTGGTTCAGGGCACTTGTTGGCATGCTGGCCCGTTTCACGGAACGAGTGGCGAGGTTTTTTACATCGCGCTCTCGAAGTAACCTGGCGATACACAACAGAGCCGATTGACCGACTGTGCTGCGTGGCCCCATGATCGCTCCTAGAAGGGCGTGACGTGTTCTTGTGCGGGGCCGGCAATAAGTGTCCAGTAGTTTGCTACATCACGCACAAGCACGGACGGGCAGGGCCTCATCGTTTGTCGCCTGGCGGAAGGACATTGCGGCCGGAGCGATAGCGTCAATTGTTAGTCTGCCCGTTTGTATTGCTTCCGGCGTATTGGCATTCGCCCCACTTGGCCCGGACTTTGCCGCAGCTGGGGCTGCTGCTGGGCTTACTGGCGCGATTGTCACCGGCATTGTTGTGGGGTTGGTCGCTACTTCCTCATTTATCATAGCGTCCCCGCGCGTCAGCGAATCCTTGCTCCTTGCGAGCTTGATCGTGATGCTATCGAAGCGTCTGGACATTGCGAACGACAAGGCTCTAATCGTAATCGCTGTATTTTCGTGCGCCCTGCTTGGAGGACTATTTCAAGCTATTTTTGGCCTTGCTGGTGTGGCAAAAATAATCAAGTTCACTCCGCATCCGGTTCTTGTGGGTTTTCTGAATGGCATTGCGGTTCTTGTCGCCGTCTCGCAGCTCAAACCGTATTTTCTGATTAACCCTGCTTCGTCCAATGTCGCTTTGATCGACAAACCATCAATGTTTCTGCTGATGGTCGGCGTGGCAATCTTGATATTGTCTTTCCCTATGGTAGCAAAGCGTTTTCCGGCCCGATGGGCACTTAGCAAAACTCCGCCGGTTCTGGTCGGATTCATCGGAGGTATCGGTGCATTTTATTTCATCAAGGCACTCGATCCCGGTCTCGATCTGGGCCCCATCGTAGGAGAGGTGAATTTCGCTAATCCCGTGAGAATTCTCGACAACGTCGAAGCCTGGAAGACGCTCGTGCGCCACGCATGGGATATCCTTCCAATGTCTGCGATCCTGGCAGTCGTTGCGACTATGGATTCTTTGCTGGCATTTCGTGCCGCCCAGAACGTCAGTGATCTGAACATTTCCCCAGTACGCGATTTGTTTGCTCAAGGGCTTGGCAATAGCATATCTGCGCTCGCTGGCGGCACAACCAGCGCAGCATCACCGTCACCAACGATGGCGGCCTATCGCGCGGGAGGCCGAAATTGGCCCGTGCCCATCACATCGGCTCTGATCTTATTAGCTTTGGGTGTTCTCTTTCCAAAATATCTCGCGAAGATTCCATCCGTGGTCCTGTCCGGAATTCTTCTCGCGGTTGGGATTTCACTCTTTGACCGTTGGGTCATTCAGGTGGTTTCGCATGTCCGAAACGCAACGACTTCTCTCGATCGGCGGCGCTCCGTTTATGATTTGGTAGTTGTTCTGATCGTGATGGGGATAACCGTTTTCTATTCAGTGATAGCGGGTGTCATTGTCGGCTGCGTGCTGGCAGGCATTATTTTTGTTATGAACATGAGCCGACCGATAGTGCGGCGCATTCTTACTGGCAGCGAAATCCAGTCTAAGCGCCTCCGCCCGGCGAAGGATGTCGAAATTCTGCGAGATACAGGCTCAAACCGCGCCGTCCTGCAGCTCGAAGGCGTCTTGTTTTTTGGCAATGCGGATGATTTGTCCGCGCGAATAAAATCGCTGTTTCAGACCGCAGATATGATCACGTTGGACATGCGAGGGGTTAACGATGTCGATGTGTCGGGTGCCAACATTCTCGCGAATCTCGTGAACAAAAGTCGAGAACTTAAAAAGATTCTGCTGTTTTGCCACATCCCGCCAGCATGTCTTAGAACGATCGAAAGTCTCATTCCAAAAAAGGCTACTGTTGAAGAACTGATCAAGCCGGATCTCGATTCTGCGCTGGAGTGGATGGAAGAGAAATCACTGCTGATGAATGCTGACAAAAGAAGTCGGGCGGATGTGCTTTCACTTGAGGAGATGGAATTTCTTGCGGGGATCGAACAACAGGACCTTGATCGACTTAGCCAGAGGTTGATGCGCCGCGACTTCACACAAGGTGAAACTATTTGCCAAGAAGGTGACGCAGGCGACCGAATGTGGCTATTGGCCAAAGGAAGCGTAAGCGTCCGATTAAGATTACGCAGTGGAAGCGAAAGCATACGCATCGCTTCACTCGCACGTGGAACAATCATTGGTGAGATGTCTCTCATCGATTCGGCGCGACGATCTGCAACGATCGTCGCTGACGAAGCGGTCGTTTGCTATGAACTGCTTCGGAATGATTTCGATGCGATGCTCAGTAATCAACCTGAAATCGCCACAAAACTTCTGAGTAACCTCGCTCGAGAATTGTCGCGGCGTCTTCGCCTGACGTCGCAGGATCTTCGAGGTCGAAACTGACCCTGCCGCTGGCGCCTCAGCGTAATGAATGAAGGTAATAAACCTAGTCAGCTTCCGGTTTCGGCAAAACGAACCCAATAAATGACCGTAAAAACAACGGGGTAAGGTGATCGACTGCCGTGACTTTCGGAAGCCAGAAAGACTGGGCTATTCGACGAGCGCGCAACCGGCTCGGCTTCCCCGTAGGCAGGCGCGCAAGTTCATAGGCACGAGTTCGTCTGCGTGCCCTGTTAGTCGAGCACGATATGAGGCAGCCACAACGACAGGGCTGGAATGTACGTTACCAAGAAAAGCACGATCACCATCGGAATGTAGAAGACGAGGATGCTCCTCGAGACGGCTTCCATCGACACCTTTCCGATCGCGCAGCCGACGACCATGGTTGGTCCCACTGGAGGGGTAAGCAGGCCGATGCCAAGATTGAGGATCATGATGATGCCGAAATGCACTGGGTCGATGCCGAAGGTTTTGATCACCGGCAAAAATATCGGCGTGCAAATCAGCAGCATCGGCGCCAGATCCATGAAGGTGCCGAGCAGCAAAAGCAGGATGTTGATCCAGAGCAGGAAGGTGTACTTGTCGCTGGAAATGTTGATGAAGAATTGGGTCGCGATCGCCGGCACCTGCAGCAACGCCATCATATAGCCGAACGAGATCGAAAAGCCGATCATGATCATCACCATCCCCACGGTGCGGATCACGCGGCCGATCAGTTTCGGAATTTCACCCCACTTGACGTCGCGGTAGACGAACATCGTCACCAGGAAGGCGTAAACGCAGGCAACCGCCCCGGATTCCGTCGGCGTGAAGACACCGGACAGGATACCGCCAAGGATAATGACGATGGTGACCATGCCCCAAACCGCGTCGAGCACGATCTTTCCGATTTGGTTGAATTTGATCTGCTCGCCTTTCGGAAAATTGTCGCGGTGCGCGATATATAAAACGAGGAGTACCAGCGACAACCCAAGCAACAATGCGGGGATGATGCCGCCCATGAACAGATGTGCGACCGAAACCGTGCCGCCGGCCGCAATCGAATAGATAATCATGTTGTGCGAGGGTGGCACCAGCAGCGGCTGCAACGAACCCGAAATGGTGACGTTGACCGCAAACAGACGCGGGTAGCCCATCTTGATCATCTGCGGGATCATTACGCCGCCGACGGCGGCAGTGTCGGCGACAGAGGAGCCCGAGATACAACCGAACATCGTGGAGGCCAAGATATTGACCAGTGCCATGCCGCCGCGGATCGCCCCGACGAACACTTTGGCAAGATTGATCAGCCGCTCGGCCATTCCGCCGATTGCCATGATCGCGCCTGTCAAAATGAAGAATGGGATCGCCAACAGCGAGAACCCGCTCATGCCACCGGCAACTTTGAGCATCACCGCTTCAAGCGGAATGTCCGTGTAAAGCGCGCCGAGAATGGATGCCAGGCCTAACGCGTACGCGACCGGCATGCCCATCAGACACACGACCGTGAAGCTTCCAACGAGAATGACGATGTCCATGACCGTTATTCTGTTGTCAGCCCGCTGACAGTCTCCGCTTCGGGCTCAGCAAAGAACTTCTTCGTCATGAACCGTTCGATGATGAACAGTGCGGTCACCGCACCCCCGATGGGGATAGGTAAGTAAGATAAGCCGACGCTGAGGGCTGGAAAATCCGGGATGCTCTGATGGAGTGTCGCACCGACAAGTTTGATGCCCCACACGAGCATGAAAAGATTCGTGGCGAGCATGCAGATTTCAAGGAACCAGCCGAGATAAGATTTTACCGGTCCTGCGAGGAACGCCGGGAGGACTCCCACTCCGATGTGCAGATATTCGCGATAACAGACGACCGCAGACAGGAAAGACATCACGATCATCAGAAGCACGGCCATCGGCTCGGGCCAAGATGCGGCACTGTTGATAACGTAGCGGCAGAACACGCCGTAAGGAATGATGAGCGTAATGACGATGAGACAGGTGCCCGCACCGATGACGCAAGCGCGATGCAAGACATCCATCGCGCGGATGTATTTCTCTTTCATTTCGTCCCCCCCTGACGAAAGCCAGCCAGGTCCCCCCGAGGACCCGGCCGGATACCCCCGAACTGTTGTCGCTATTTGACTTCCTGAATGCGCTTGACCATGTCGGCGTATTTGGGACCGTATTTGTCCCACACCGGTTTGACGGCATCCTGGAAAGCCTTTTTGTCGGCGTCCGAGACCTCAATGATTTGGATCCCGGCGGCCTTCGCCTTGTCCATCGCTTGCTTTTCGTAAACTTCCCAAAGCTTGCGCTCTTCCTGCTGGGCCTCATGGCCGAATTTCACCAGCAGCTCCTTTTCCTCCTTGGACAGCGTGTCCCAGATCTTTTTCGAGAACACCACCATCTCCGGCACGATCAGGTGCTCGTCGACGGTGTAGAACTTGGCCACTTGATAGTGGTTGTCGAACACAAAGCTCGGAGGATTGTTCTCGGCGCCGTCGACCACGCCGGTCTGCAGTGCGTTGAACACCTGGTCGTAGCCCATGGCGACGCCGTTGCCGCCCATCGAATTCGCCATATCGACGAACATCGGGTTGCCCATAACACGAACCTTCATGCCTTTGAGGTCGGCCATGGTCTTGATCGGCTTCTTGGTATTGTAGAAATTGCGCGCGCCGGCATCCATCCAGGCGAGGCCGACCAGGCCCTTGCCGCTGTTGGTTACCTTGTCGAGCAGATCCTGGCCAATCGGGCCGTCGATCACTTTCTGCATATGCGCGGTATTACGGAACACGTACGGCAGATTGAATACGTTGAGTTCGTCGATCACGGGGCCGAGCGCGCCGACCGATACGCGCGCGAATGCGATCGCGCCGACCTGAGCCTGCTCAATCGCTTCTTTCTCGCCACCGAGTTGCATCGACGGATACATCTGCACGCTCAAGCGACCATTCGTGGCCTTCTCGAGCTTCTTGCCGAGATCTTCGACTGCCACGACTGTCGGATAGCCGGCCGGATGGACGTCCGAGGCTTTAAGCACCAGTTTCTGCTGCGCGTCCGCGGGTCCGCTGGCGAGCGCCGTCGCGGCAGCCACGATTGTGGTGGCAAGTAAAGTTGCGAAGCTCTTCATTCTGGCAGTCCTCCCGGTTTATAGTATTCAACGTACTATAACCGAGAAAAACGAAATGCATATCCTGATTACCGGCGCTGCCGGCGACGTTGGAACGCGGC
The DNA here is from genome assembly GCA_051986235.1 of Pseudolabrys sp. GTDB lineage: Bacteria > Pseudomonadota > Alphaproteobacteria > Rhizobiales > Xanthobacteraceae > Pseudolabrys. Next base: position 70,448 of record JBPYDR010000097.1, on the reverse strand, counting down.
TGCGCAGATTGCTAAAAGGCACCTATTCATCAATCCGCATCAGCGACATACGTGAACCGGCCGACATCGGCGCGGACGAGGAGTTCATTGCCGCCGATCTCGCCGATTACGATCAGGTTGAAAAGATCACTGCCGGTATCGACGGCATCGTGCATCTCGGCGGGTATTCAGTTGAAGGCCCCTGGGAGACAATCCACAAATCCAACATCGTGGGTTGTTACAATCTTTTCGAGGCTGCCTATCGCACCGGCGTCAAACGCGTGGTGTTTGCGTCCTCCAATCACGCAGTTGGCTTCTATCCACGAGACAAAAAAATCGGCGTCGATGTAACAGTGCGCCCCGACAGCCGCTACGGGGTGAGCAAGGCTTTCGGGGAGGCAATCGGTGCGCTCTATTCCGACAAGCACGGACTGCGCGTGACCTGCATCCGCATCGGCAATGTGGGTGACAGACCGCTCGACAAGCGGCGATTGTCGATCTGGATCAAGCCCGAAGATCTTGTGAAGCTCGTTCGTATCGGTCTTGAACATCCGGACATTCATTTCGAAATTTTCTACGGCGCTTCCCACAATGAGTCAGCTTGGTGGGATAACAGCAACGCCGCGCGCTGCGGCTATCGTCCAGAAGGTCGATCGGAAGAATTTCGTGCCCAGGCAATGGCCGATCAGGCGAAGCTCGGGGCCGACGCGATTGGCGATCGGTTTCAGGGTGGGCCGTTCTGCTCAGATGAATACGACGCTGACCGGAAGGTCTGAGTTCGCTAGGCACTAAAGTGTCACGATTTTCCTGGCGGACGGCCAAGCAAGTTGGCCATCTCCTCTTCGAGATTCTCGAATAGATTCTTGCCGGGCGTTGCCGCCGGTTCACGTGGTTCGGGCTTGGACTCGAACTTGGGTTCAGGCTTCGGTTCGAATTTCGGTTCCGCTTTCGTCTCGAATTTCGGATCGACCCGAGTCTTAAGGTCGCGCATTGGCGCTCGCGCGCTTGGGTCGGCTCCTTTAGCTGGAGTCCCGGGCAATTGTCCCGCCAACGGATCGGTGAGGGGGGGCCTGCCTTCGGGCGCCGGCACGCGGCGCAAAGCGGCTTCGAGCTGCTGCGCCATCTCCGCAAGATTATGGTCGGCCTGTGCCACCGGTTCGCTCACCTGCGGCGGCAACCGCGGAGCCGGCTCGTTGCGTACAACCGGCGCCGGATGATCCGGCGCGTTTAGACGGCTCGACAACTCATTGGCAATTCCTGAGATATCAGCCGGTCGCGGACGCGCAGTCGGCTCAGGCGATATCCAAAGTTCTTCGGGCGCTGCCGCGCGGTGGTGTCGGGACGCGGGCACCGAGGCAGGCTCGCCTGCCGGCTGCAGGGGCCAGCCATTTTCGACGGGTGGCGACGATCGTACTGCAGGCTCAATACTTGTCCCGGCACGCGCCGGCTCGCGGACAACTTCGCGCGCCGCCATCGCGCGTACGATGTTTGGCTCGACGACAAGGTCGGTGGGCCCGCCGATCATCAGAAGATGCTCTATGTTGTCGCGGCGGATCAGGACCAGTCGGCGACGTCCGTCAACGGTTGCTGCATCAATAACGGCTAGGCGTGGTTGTCGTCCACGAGCCGTGCTCCCGAGCCGGTTTGCACCGAAACGTCGCACTAACCATGCGGTTAGTCCGATCAACGCCAGCACAACAAGGAAGGCAATGAAGAATCGGGCGGCCAGCGGCATCTCCGAGCCGAACAAGCTCTCGAACATCAATGCGCTCCGTTCTTCATGACCCAATTCATCGGACGAGAATCGCCCAAATGGTTAACGCGAATAGGTATAATTTGCCGGCCTGAATACTAAATGAGGATTAACAAATAAAGTGGCATTTTCCAGCCAGCGGCCGTTTTCAAACACAGAATAGTTAATGGCTGTAGCAGCTGTTCCCGGCTGGCTGATGGCCATTGCTGATATTGCAATTCTATCCACTCTAGCCTCTCAAATTCGATGATTTGTCCCGGTGGTGTCCGGTATGCCCTGACAGGGAGTACTTTCACGGTGGGGGATTCGATGAGCCTGGCACTTGCGCCGACGGGGCGCCTTAAGGCACTCAGGACCCATGGTAAGTCATGATCCGGCAACGCCAACCCAGGCGCGAGGCACGTACGAGCGCAAGGCGTACGACAAGAGCCAGAATGCGCCACGCGGCGGTATCACCACGGTGCTGGTGGTTGCAGCGGTCCTGATCGCGGCTGCCGGCGGTCTCATCTACGTGAACCGCGACTATGTCGAGGTCTACGTCCTGATCCTGTTGGCCATTCTGGCGACGATCGGCGTGTTCGCAATTTTCGCCGCTGCAGCAGGTATCGTGAAATTTGCTGGTCGAGATCAGGGCAACCCACTGCTCAAGGCGATCGTAGACAGCGCATTCGACGGCATCCTCGTAACCGATCATGACGGACGGGTCTTTTACGCTAACGCCACTTACCTCGATCTCATCGGCGCAACTGGCATGAATGACGTCAGGCCGATCGAGCGGGTCTTTATCGGCGATCCGGACATCTCTGAGTCGATCTACCGCTTGCTGAAGGCGGCGCGAGAGGGACGCCGGCTGCAGGAGGAGGTTCGTATCCCAGGCGATGCCGGAGAGGCCGGCCGCTGGCTTCGCATGCGCGTACGACCGCTCGGCGAGACGCGGCGCGACGCACGCATAACCGTGTGGTCGATCGCCGATGTTACGCGCGAGCGCGAGCGGCAGGAAAATGTATTTCAGGAGCTTCAGCACGCAATCGACTATCTCGATCATGCGCCGGCCGGATTTTTTTCGATCGATGCCGCGGGCGACGTTGTCTATCTGAACGCGACACTGGCAACTTGGCTCGATCACGATCTTGCCCAGGTCGGCGCAGGCTCGTTGAAACTTGGTGACATTATTGCAGGAGAGGGTGCTGCACTGCTGACCACACTGAACGCGGCACCTGGCGAGGTCAGGACCGAGGTCTTCGATCTCGACCTCAAGACGCGGGGCGGCAAGCCGATACCCATGCGGTTGTTTCACAAAGTCGCGTTTGGTGCCGACGGTGCGCCGGGTGCTTCGCGCACGCTTGCTCTCAATCGGGCAAGGGGAGAGGGCAGCGATCCCCAGCGCGCCGCGGAAGTGCGCTTCATGCGCTTCTTCCAGAACACGCCAATGGCAATTGCCACCGTCGACAAGACTGGCCGGATTGGACGCAGCAATGCGCGTTTCGCCAAGACCTTCGAGGGACTCATCAAAAACGATGAGCGGTCTATTTTGTCGGTCGTGACCGAGCGCGATCGGCCCGTGCTCGAAGCGGCAATTCGAAAAGCTTCAGAGGGGCAAAGCGATATTGCTCCGGTTGAAGCCGCCCTGGTCGGCAGTACCGAGCGCTGGGCAAATTTTTTCGTTCTCGCTGTCGAGGAGGAGGATCGCGACGGCGAGGCTGCGATCGTTTACGCGCTGGAAACGACAGCGCAGCGCACGCTCGAGAATCGATTTCAACAGCAACAGAAAATGGAGTCCGTCGGCCAACTTGCCGGCGGCATCGCGCACGACTTTAACAACGTACTGTCCGCCATCATGATGGCGACCGATTTTCTGCTCAACGCGCACAAACCGACCGATCCGTCCTTTAAGGACATCATGCAGATCAAGCAGAACGCCAATCGCGCGGCGGCACTCGTGCGACAATTGCTCGCGTTTTCGCGAAAGCAGACCTTGCGACCGCAAGTGCTCGATCTCGGCGAGACCTTGAGTGATCTCGGTATGCTTCTCAAGCGGCTGATTGGCGAGAAGGTGACTTTGGACACCGTTCACGGTCGTGATTTGTGGCCGGTCAAGGTCGATATCTCACAATTCGAACAGGTCATCGTGAATCTTGCGGTCAACGCGCGCGATGCCATGCTCGATGGCGGCAAGCTCACTTTGCGTACGGCCAACATTACGGCCGAGGAATGCGGAAAATTCGCCTACAAAGGGATGCCCAAAGCGGACTATGTACTTGTTGAAGTCAGCGACACCGGCACCGGAATTCCGCCGGATATTATTGAGAAGATATTCGAACCTTTCTTTACCACCAAGGAAGTCGGCAAGGGTACGGGGCTCGGGCTTTCGACGGTCTATGGAATCGTCAAACAGACCGGCGGCTTTATCTACGCAGACTCCGAACCAGGCCGCACCTCGTTTCGTATCTTTCTGCCGCGCCATATCCCGGGCGTTGACGAGATCGTATCGCAAATTCCGGCCGGAGAGGCCCCGGCTATCGCGGAGGCGATCGCCGCCGCAGACAAAATGGCTCGCGCTGCCACGGCCGACCTGACCGGTCAGGGCACAATTCTTCTGGTCGAAGATGAGGAAGGGTTGCGCGCCCTAAATGCGCGCGGACTTTCATCCAGAGGCTACACGGTGCTGGAAGCGAGCAATGGCGTCGAGGCAATCGAAGCTTTCGCAAGACATGGCCATGTTGATCTGGTCGTTTCTGACGTCGTGATGCCGGAAATGGACGGGCCGACGTTGCTCAAGGAATTGCGTCAGCGCGACCCGAATGTGAAAATCATTTTTGTCTCTGGCTACGCCGAGGAAGCGTTCAGCCGGAACTTACCAAGCCAGGAGCAGTACGCGTTCCTTGCCAAGCCCTTCACGCTAAAGCAGCTCGTCGCCGAAGTTAAGAAGACCTTGCTCCAGTAGCTACGGTTTACACGCGACCGGTCAGCGCCAGAATCAGCACGACGATCAAAAGGACACCGACGATTCCAGACGGGCCATAACCCCAGCCCGAGCTGTAGCCCCAGCGCGGGAAAGCGCCGATAAGAGCCAAGATCAGCAAAATAACAAGAATCGTACCGAGCATGGTTGCGCCCCATAATTTTTCCGCGGCCGGATGCCGCAATTGCAAGGTCCGACGCAACAACCATCTCGCAGTCACTTTAGTTCCCAACGCGTCGACCTGATCAACGCACTAGTGACACAGTTGGGCCAATTGCACTTTGTTGAAAAAGGCCGATTGCAGCCGGCAGGGCAGGCCGCCGGCTTTGAAGGGCGGGGATGCCTGGAAATACTCCCGCTCAAGCATCGCGCGAGAGGGGCCGCTGTTGACGTCGACATCGTTGCGGGTCAGCGGCGGCGTCAGATCTTCCAGCGGGTTTATTTTTTTGACCGGAATGGGCTTCGCCGTTGCGACCGCCGCCGTCAAAACCAGGAACGTCGCCGTGAGGGCTAAGCCTTTCATGATCGGCCTCCTTACTCTATGGCAAGGCAATCGCCGACCAGCCAGCTCGTTCCCCACGAACCGTATGATATTCCTGTGATAACGGCGCGAAATTGCCGCGACTTTGTGGCGCGCATCCGCCCCTTACAAATCGCCCCCCGCATACCTATTCTCCTGCCGCCATTGCCGGGAGCGCTACGATGATCCGACACCGCGTTATCATTGCCATTGCTGCGATAGTGGCGGCGCTTGTACTGGTTGTCGCGGATGCGAATGCCAGAGCGGGAGGCGGCTTCTCTGGTGGGAGCAGGGGCGCGAGGACTTTCTCCTCGCCGCCCGCGACTCAGACCGCGCCCAATGCCGCCGCGCCAATGCAACGTACGCTCACACAGCCAGGCAGCACAACGGACACAGTCGGACAGACGGCCGCCCGTCCCGGTTTGTTCGGCGGTGGTTTGCTCGGCGGTCTCGCCGCCGGGTTCCTTGGCGCTGGCTTGTTTGGCCTCCTGTTTGGACACGGGTTCTTCGGTGGCATGGCCGGCCTCGCTTCGGTGATTGGTCTGCTGTTGCAGATTGTGCTGGTTGTTGTCATTGCACGCCTGCTGTTCGCCTGGTGGCAACGTCGCAATGCTCCGGCTCCCGCTTACGCGACGGCCGAACCGGCAACCGGCCATTCATTCAGCGGCCTGAGCGGAATGTTCGGTGCGAATGCACCGGCCGACCAAAATGCGAATGCACCGGTCGACCAAAAGATGACGATCGCAAAGTCCGATTACGACGACTTCGAGCGCTTGCTTGGTGAAGTGCAGACGGCGTATTCAAACGAAAACCTCAGTGCGCTGCGCGCGAAAGTGACACCGGAGATGCTTTCGTATTTCTCCGAACAACTCTCTGAAAATGCCAGCCGTGGTCTCGTCAACAAAGTCACCGATGTGAGGCTTGAGCAGGGTGACTTGGCGGAAGCGTGGAGCGAAGGCAATTCTGACTACGCCACCGTCGCAATGCGTTTTTCGCTAAATGACCGGATGGTGGACCGTGCGACTGGTCGTGATATAGAAGGTAACACCCCTGGCGAGGTGACGGAGCTCTGGACCTTTATGCGCGCGCGGGGGGGCGGCTGGTTGCTGTCGGCGATTCAGCAAGCCTGATCTCGCGGAGCTCATCTTGTGGCGTGGTGCGCAAGGCATCATGTCGTCACCGCTGGAGCAATAGATAAAATTGTTCGTATCGCATCGCCCTGAGATGCCGCAGATGGGGTATGTGGCTCCGGTCGGATAAACCGTTAGAATTCGCGCCAAAGCGACATATATTACAGACAGATTGACATCACGAATTCATAAAACATTATCTGACACCGACGCTGCCTTGGTGAGCCGTTGACGTTCCACCGAAATCCGTCTATGCCGCCGCCCGCAACCTCGTTTTCGGCGCCTAACTTGCTGCCGCGCTCCCGGTTTCGGGCTACGCCTCAAGTGAACTCCCCAAAAACTTGGCTTGTGACCGCCCACACGAATGATCGCGTGGGCGTTCAAAAGGAAGCTTGAAAGGAACTCTTGATGCCTGTCGGAACTGTGAAATTTTTCAATACTCAAAAGGGCTACGGCTTCATTCAGCCGGACGATGGCTCGAAGGATGTGTTCGTGCACATCACGGCGGTTGAGCGGGCTGGTATGCGCTCTCTGAACGAGGGCCAGAAGGTCAGCTTCGAAATCGTGACCGAGCGCGGCAAGCAGGCCGCTGGAAATCTCCAGGTGGTTTAATCCGCGATCGTTTGCCTTGAAGTCGAAGCCCGGCGGAAACGCCGGGCTTTTTTGCATCCATTGCTTTTAAGGTGTTGCGTTCGAGGGCTGCTGGCGGAACACTGCATTTGGTCATGGAGAAATCGATATGGATATCATTGCTTGCGGGTCTCGGCCGTCACGCCGGATGGGCGCGCCGAGTTTCACCGGGACGGTCTGGCAAGATCCCGTCATCCAGGCACCAGAACCCGCCCGTATTCGGTCGGCATGGGTTCGTTTCGAACCGGGCGCGCGAACAGCTTGGCATCATCACCCGCTTGGTCAAACGCTTTTCATCACCTCTGGGATAGGCTGGGTGCAAACCTGGGGTGGACCAGTGCGCGAAATTCGTGCCGGTGACACCGTTTGGATTCCGCCGGGCGAAAAGCATTGGCACGGAGCGACGGCCGACCACGGTATGGAACATATCGCTATGCAGGAAGCCCAGGGCGGTGAGCACGTGACTTGGTTGGAGCCGGTCACCGACGCGCAGTACTCCGGTAAAGGCGCAAGCTGATTTAGTCATCAAGCGCACGTGATCGCTGGAAATAGGAGTGGCGTCCGGGGGTTCTGTCCCTCCCGATGGCGGGGTGTTGGGCCGCGCCAAGTTCGGAGGCTAGTGAACATAACAATCGTTCGTACTGGCGCCCCCTTGATGACGTGTCTCACGTTGTTTTTTTTCGCTCCTGCGCATGCTCAGCAGGCGAATATGACGTTCTTCGTCACGAGTGTTGGCTCGGGCAAAGGCGCCGATCTTGGCGGTCTCGGCGGTGCAGATCGGCATTGCCAACAACTCGCTAACGCGGTGGGTGCGGGGTCAAAGACTTGGCATGCGTATTTGTCAACGCAAGGTTCCGGTGTCGAAAATGCGCGCGACCGCATCGGCAGAGGTCCTTGAGTCAATGCCAAAGGCGCGACAATCGCAAAAGACGTCGCCGAGCTTCACAGCAACAATAACAACCTCACCAAGCAGACCGCTTTGACTGAAAAAGGCGAGGTCAATAATGGCCGGGGCGATACTCCGAACCGACACGACATTCTCACAGGTTCGCAGGCGGATGTGACAGCCTTCGCGGGGAATGAAGACCGTACCTGCAAGAATTGGACGAGCAGCACTCAAGGTGCGGCCATGCTTGGTCATGCCGACAGGGTAGGATTGCGTGATGATGATGCGTCCAAATCATGGAACTCGTCACACCTCTCGCGCGGTCAGGACGGAGGTTGCTCGCCAGCTGATCTTCGCAGCACGGGCGGAGATGGATTGCTGTATTGTTTCGCAGTCAACTAGCTCGGTAAACAAAATACCACGTCTGACGGCGGCGGGCGCGCGCCAAGCTGCGCGCCCGGCATTCTCATTCAGGGTGATCCCATGCGTTACCAGCTCTTTTACTGGCCAGACATTCAAGGGCGGGGTGAATTTGTGCGGCTTGCGCTCGAAGACGCCGGCGCCGCTTACGATGATGTGGCCCGCAAGTCGGGTGGCATGAATCGCATGATGGCTATGATGGAGGGTGGGCGCGAAAAACACCCGCCATTCGCCCCACCGTTTCTGAAGGCAGGAAAACTTGTGATCGCGCAGGTGGCAAACATTCTCTCATATCTGGGGCCGCGTCTGAGGCTCGCCCCTCGCGATGAACCGACCCGCCTCTGGTTGCATCAGTTGCAGCTTACCGTTGCCGATTTCGTGAAGGAAATTCACGACACGCATCATCCCGTCGGGTCCGGCCTTTACTATGAAGATCAGAAACCGGAGGCGAGGCGGTACGCCGAGAACTTTCTCGATGAGCGGATACCGAAATATCTTGGCTATTTTGAATCCGTGTTGAGGAAGAGTGGAGGACCCTATCTGGCCGGGCGCAAAGTTACCTATGTCGATCTCTCAATTTTCCAAGTGATCGAAGGGCTGCGCTACGCTTTTCCCCGCGCGATGAAGGACGTAGAGACAAAAATATCCGGACTTGTCACTGTACGGGACAGAGTCGCGGAGCGTTCGGGCGTGAAGGCTTATCTCGCCTCTCCGCGACGGATCGCATTCAACGAGATGGGAATCTTCCGCCACTACCCGGAGCTCGATCTATAAAATCCGGGCGGCCTATCCCTGGGCCGGAAGGAGCCTTCCGCCGGCTGTTACCGACTTTGCCGATATAAGTACGAACGCGATCACGCAGGGTTCTGAGCCCTTGTTGATCCAGTTGTGAATCGTCCCGCGTTGCACCAGGACATCTCCGGCTTTGAGGTGCACGATCGTGCCGTCAAGATCCATGTCGATCTCGCCCGACATGACAACCGCATAGTCGATCGAATCGGTGCGGTGATTGCGGGGCGCGACCCCTGGGTTAAAGCTTACGATGCGAAACACCGTGCCATTGGGAATCGCGGTGCCTATTTTCCTTCGTGACGGATCTAGCTCAGTGTCGTTGTCGACAGGGAAACCCTCGCTCGACCAGACGACGCTGTAGAACGCCCCGGGGCGCTGCGAAACGACATTTCCCACCGTTTCGTCAATCAACACTTTGGCGCGCCCCTGATCGTCATGACCAGTCACGACGCGGCGGATATTCAGGCTCATCTATTTACATCTCCTAGTCGATAGGGAGAGGCTTCCTGCTTGTTTCGTGCCAGAGCAGGAACAGACCTGAGCCGACCACGATCGCCGAGCCGGCAACCAATGTGAAGGTCGGCACATCGCCCCAGAAAACAAATCCAAGCGCAGCGGACCAGACAAGCATGAAATAATAAAACGGACCGACGGCGGAAGGTGGCGCAAGCGATAAAGCGCGCGTCCACCAGTATTGTCCCACCGCATTGATGACGCCATTACCGATCATCGCGGCAGCGTCGCTGGTGCTTGGCCAGGCGAAAAAGAATGGCAGCGGCAAAGCAAAAAATACGGTGAGAAAGATCATCTGATACATGGTCAGCGTTTCGGCAGATTCGGTTGTGGTCATGCCGCGCACGGCAGCGGTGACACTCCCGAACAGTACGGCATTGGCGAGGGCGAACATCGCGCCGACCCGAAAACTATCGGCGCCGGGCGCCGCGACCAGCAGCACGCCGACAAAGCCCGCCATCAGCGTGCTGATGCGCGCCAAGCTAACTTTTTCGTTCAGCCAAAGGGCGGCGAAAAATGTCGCAAACAAAGGCGAAGAGAAATTGATCGCAACCGCGCCGGCAAGAGGCATCAAGCCGAACGCAACGATGATCAAACTTTGCGCCGTTGCCTGCGTCGCACTGCGGCCAAAATGGTCGCGCAGCCGATTCGTGCGCAGCACAGCAAGGCCCGTGCGCGGTAGGATGAGTATAGCGCAGGTGAGGAGCGAGGCGATGGCGCGGAAAAACAGCACTTCGACAAACGAGTATTCGGCAACTTGCCATTTTGACAGCGCGCTCGACACAGCAAACATGACGGTCGCACCAAGCATGAATAAAATGCCAAGCGGGACGCGGTCGGCGCGCAGGGAGCCGCGCTCTGCAAGGCTATCGGAGGTCAAGGAAAAGCCCCAGGAGGTTATGGCACTCGCCTAACATGGGTAACCAAGTAAGGGCAGGGCGAAAAGCGAATAGGCGTCGGGCGGTTCGTGCATGGCAAGACTGAACGTGAACCGCGGTTCTGACGATGGCTGAATCTAGCGCGCGCTCCGGGCGCGTCTGCGCAGCCGCTTCGTGCGCCGATTTTTCGAGGCGCGCGCTTCACGCTGCTTGCGTGCGCGTCGCCTGCGACATCGGCTGCATTTGCAGTGTGATCGGCCGATCACATGCTTCAGGTAATCATTTCCGTAGTCGTAAGTGATTTCCTCGTCGGGTTTTATTTTGCGCAAGGCGCGGATGAAGACACGTCCACCATAAGTGTATGTCTCGGCGTTCGGATTGCATGAGTGATTGGCGTAGCGCGCGATGTTGCTCCTGGGGGAGCCGTCGATCGTGACCCGGGGGTTGATTTCATAGAGATAGCGGTTGCCGCGGCGCTCGAGCCGAAGGGCTTCCTTGGGTCCTATGCGGGGACCTTTGTATTCGGCGATTTTTTCGCGCTTCCTGATCGGCCTGGCGGCAAACAGACCAAGGCCGGTGATGGAACGGCCAATACGGAACGATGGTCGGGGCATTGCTGCAGTGGGCGACAGAAGGAAGGATGATGCGGATGACAGATGAAACGCCGCGCGTCAATCATTCGTTCGCGTTGGTAGCGTACGTAATTTTCAGGCAGACAAAACCACAAATCGGCTCGCCTATCGGCTAAGTCAAGAGTGGCCGGCCTAATGGAGGAGCTGCCCCGCCCACCCGACGAACGATGAGAATTGGTCCGGGTAGACCGCGAAATAGAGTATGAGCGCTACCGGGGCCAACATGAACGTCAAGTCTCGCATGGGGTATCCCCGCGCTGACATTTTGAGTCCAACTCTGATTTGCACCCCCCCATTGCCCGGCGGCCACTATAAGTCAAAACTGTCGGTGTCGGATGCGTTTCTCGCACTGGCAGCGGTTAGTAACGAAGGAGATTCTGTATGGCGAAACTATCGCTCGCCGAGCGCTGGCCCGAATTGTCCTATGCCGCGTGGAAGGATACACGCGATACCTTGCATCTGTGGACTCAGGTCGTCGGCAAGATTCGCCTCACACTTACGCCATGGCTCAACCACTCATGGCATGTCGCGTTTTATGTGACGGCACGCGGGCTGACGACTTCGCCGATCCCTTGGCGCGGCGGCGACTTCCAAATTGATTTTGATTTCACCGATCATGTGCTTTGGGTCAGGCTCATCGACGGACAGTTTCGTCAAGTGATGCTCAAGCCGATGAGCGTCGCAGAATTCTATGAAGACGTAATGATTGCGCTTCGCGAACTTGCAATTGAGGCACCCATCGAAACGATGCCGTGCGAAATCTCGGATTGTATCCCGTTCGAACAGGACACCGTGCACGGGGCCTATGACGCCGACTACGCCAATCGCTTTTGGCGGGTGCTCCTTGCGGCGCAGGAGATTTTTGCCCATTTCCGTACCGGCTTTCTCGGAAAAACGAGTCCTGTTCACTTTTTTTGGGGAAGCTTTGATCTCGCTGTGACCCGCTTTTCTGGACGTCCGGCACCGCGTCACCCGGGTGGCGTGCCCCATCTGTCCGATGCCGTCACACAGGAGGCGTATTCACACGAGGTTTCGAGCGCCGGATTCTGGCCGGGCGGCGGTGGGCCTGTCGACTATGCGGCGTTCTACTCCTATGCATATCCCGCACCCGATGGATTCAGCGCGGCGAGCGTAAAGCCGAAAAACGCATTTTTCAGCAAGGAACTCGGCGAATTTCTCCTGCCCTATGATGCCGTGCGCACCGCAAGCGACCCCGATAGATCTCTCATGGAGTTTCTCCAGAGCACCTACGACGCGGCAGCGGGCCTGGCAAAGTGGGATCGAAAATCGCTGGAGTGCGGGTTAGGAGAGGTAGGCAAGCCGCGACGCGTCTAGGACACGTCGAGACGGCTTTCCATTGGCGCGAAGCGGCGCTATGACCGCTGGCGAACCGGCCATTCTCCGGAGTTTTCCATGAACGCCCCCGCCAATGTCGTTCCGCCCTACAAACACACGCCGCTGTTCCCACTCGGCCCGGACAGGACACCATACCGTAAACTCGACATCGGCGGCGTCAGAGTCGAGAAAGTCATGGGCAGGGACATGCTGGTAATCGAACGTGAGGCATTGCGCGCGCTCAGCGAAACTGCCTTTACGGATATCAATCATCTGTTGCGGCCGGCGCATCTGAAACAACTGCGGAAAATCCTCGATGACCCTGAAGCGTCCGACAATGACAAGTTTGTCGCCTACGACTTTCTGAAAAACGCGAACATCGCCGCCGGGGGTATCCTACCGATGTGCCAGGACACCGGCACTGCGATCATCATGGGCAAGAAAGGCCGCATGGTTTTCAACTCAGGCGACGATGAGGCCGCACTTGCCGAAGGAGCGCGTGATGCGTACCTGAAACGGAACCTGCGTTATTCGCAGCTCGCGCCGATCTCCATGTTCGAGGAAAAGAACACAAAATCGAACATGCCGGCGCAGGTCGAGATCTACGCGGAGGGTGAGGACGCCTACAAGTTGCTTTTCATCGCCAAAGGTGGCGGTTCGGCGAATAAAGCATTCCTGTTTCAGGCGACGCCATCAATCCTGACACATGATCGCATGCTGGCATTTCTGAAAGAGAAAGTGCTTACGCTCGGAACGGCCGCTTGCCCGCCTTATCATCTCGCGATTGTCATAGGCGGTACAAGCGCCGAACTCACGATGAAAACCGTGAAGCTTGCATCGACGAAGTATCTCGACGAATTGCCAACGAAGGGCAGTGAAGATGGCCACGCCTTCCGCGATCTCGACATGGAGGCGGAAGTTCTCAAGATGACTCAGTCGACTGGTGTCGGGGCCCAGTTCGGCGGCAAATATTTCTGTCATGATGTGCGCGTGGTTCGTCTGCCACGGCATGGAGCCTCATTGCCGATCGGCCTCGGCGTCTCGTGCGCCGCTGACCGGCAGGCGCTTGGCAAGATCACGCGCGATGGCGTGTACCTCGAAGAACTTGAGCGCCATCCGGCGCAGTACCTTCCGGAGGTCGATGAGGAAAAGCTGGGTGGCGAGGTGGTCAAGGTCGACCTGCGCAAGCCGATGAAGGAAATCCTCGCCCAGCTCTCACGGTATCCTGTGAAGACGCGGCTCTCACTGACAGGTCCGATGATTGTTGCCCGCGATCTCGCCCACGCGAAATTGCGCGAACGCCTCGAGGCGGGGAAAGGACTGCCCGATTATTTCAAAAATCATCCGGTGTACTACGCTGGCCCCGCAAAGACGCCTGCGGGCTATGCGTCCGGTTCGTTCGGTCCGACGACGGCTGGACGGATGGACAGCTACATCGATCAGTTTCAGGCAGCCGGGGGCTCGATGATCTCCCTCGCCAAGGGCAACCGCTCAGCCCAGGTGCGCGAGGCGTGCAAGAAGCACGGCGGATTTTATCTGGCGTCGATTGGCGGCAGCGCGGCGAAGCTCGCTGAGCACTGCATCAAAAAAGTCGACGTGCACGAGTATCCCGAACTCGGGATGGAAGCTATCTGGAGAATCGAAGTTGAGAATTTCCCGGCCTTCATCGTCATCGACGACAAGGGCAATGATTTCTTCAAGGAATTGAATTTGGGGTAGCGATTTCGATCAACGAAGGTCGGTGAGTGACCGCCATCTGAAGTTTCTGAAAATTGCTGACGCTCGGTCGCAAAGACCCAGCGAGCCGACTGATGTCACGCCATCGCCGCCACTGCCACCATCAGCAGCGAGATGCCGACGTACTTTGCAGTCTGCGTTACGTCATGCAATTGATCTGCGAACCCAACAATCCAAAGCAGGCTGGCAATCGCAATGAGTGAATATTTCACCGCCGGGACTGCAGTGTACTTCCGCAAAAACTTCAACATCGCACCACTCCGCTGCGCCCCAGTCCCCGCAGCATTCAACTATCGCACTGCAATAGTAGCCTACTGCACTGCAAAATGGCAAATCGGCTGAACGCCCGCACCATTCGGATAACGCGTGCCGCCGGATTGGTTTCCGCGTGTTTGAAGACCGACCGTCGGCGTCCGCAGGACGAGTTTGGCCTTGGGGGGCAGGGGGCGTTACCGTTTCTTTGGTATCCCGCGCGTCTTGCCCTTGAGCGGGATGATTTTTGCGGTCTCGCCAGCGCTTCGCTGCAGCGCCTCTTTGAGGCTCGCGGGGTGGCCATGCTTTGTCAGAAGATCGTTGAACGCTTCGTCAGCGAGTTCTTGAAAGGACTTCATGCTTTCTGAAGCAAGCAATCGGAGTTGTTGCCAGGTCTCTTCGTGAAATTGGATGCGTTTGCCAATCATGGTGTCGACCCCGGGTCACAGCGCACGCGCCGATTATGCGGGCTGGTCCGCATCGAGATAAACATCTTCGGGACGTTGGTCGTGTTTTTCCAGCGTATCTCCCAGCCTATTTCGGTGCCCGGAAACCGGGGGGCAGCCCGATGGCCGTTGCGAAAGGGCCGAAATTGCCATATTCACCAAAAAGAACATATTGCGAACAGAGAACAAATAGTGTACATTGCTTGCCTTCAGTTGATTCCGGCGGTGCGGCGAGGCCGCGTTGTCGGGGGGTCGAATCCCGGCCATAAGGAGCGCGACATCATGAGTCAGCCTGCCCTGCGTCTCGTCGAAGGATCTTCCATGGATAAATCAAAAGCCCTTTCTGCCGCGCTGAGCCAAATCGAGCGTCAGTTCGGCAAGGGCTCCGTCATGAAACTTGGCAAAAACGATAAGGCCATGGACGTCGAGGCCATTTCCTCGGGCTCGCTTGGGCTCGACATCGCGCTCGGTATTGGAGGCCTGCCGCGCGGACGTGTGGTGGAAATCTATGGGCCGGAATCATCCGGCAAAACAACGCTCGCGCTTCATACGATTGCCGAGGCTCAGAAGAAGGGCGGCATCTGCGCCTTTGTCGATGCCGAACACGCACTGGATGTCGTTTACGCCCGCAAGCTCGGCGTGAATGTTGATGATCTTCTGATCTCGCAGCCTGACGCAGGTGAGCAGGCGCTGGAGATTGCCGACACGCTGGTGCGCTCGGGGGCGATCGACGTGCTGGTGGTCGACTCGGTTGCCGCTCTGGTGCCGCGTTCCGAACTCGAAGGCGAGATCGGTGATGTGCAGCCAGGGTCGCAGGCCCGGTTGATGAGTCAGGCGCTGCGCAAGCTTACGGCCTCAATTTCCCGCTCGCGGACGATGGTGATTTTCATCAATCAGATCCGCATGAAAATTGGCGTGATGTATGGCTCACCTGAAACGACGTCGGGCGGCAATGCGTTGAAATTCTACGCCTCCGTACGGCTCGATATCCGCCGCATCGGTGCCATCAAGGAACGTGACGAGGTGGTCGGCAATCAGACCCGCGTGAAGGTGGTCAAGAACAAGCTCGCTCCTCCGTTCAAACAGGTTGAATTCGACATCATGTATGGTGAGGGCGTTTCCAAGACCGGCGAACTGATCGATCTCGGCGTCAAGGCCGGAGTCGTGGAAAAGTCCGGCGCCTGGTTTTCTTATGACAGCCAACGGATTGGTCAGGGGCGCGAGAACGCCAAGCAATTCCTCAAGGAAAACCCAGACGTGGCCGGCAAGATCGAGGCTGCGGTACGACAGAATGCCGGTCTGATCGCGGAAGCGATTATGGCGGGCGAGGGTGAAGACAAGGACGATGGTGACGAGGCTGCCGAGGCTTGAAAGGATGATGGGCCGCCGGACGGCGTTGTTGCGACGCTGCTGTCCGGAGCCGGGTCTCGCGAGGAAGGCATAACCTTCACAAGCGAACCGCCGGCGCAGGAGCGACCGGAATCGCTGCCTGTCCCGCCCGAGCCGACCAAACTCCCGGACGTCGGAGATGCTGCCCAGCAGGCGACGCTGCCAGAGGCTAAGCTGAGAAAGGCCGCCGCCAAAGGCAAGGTCAAGTCAGCTGCCGATGCTCCGAAGGAAACAAAGGCCGCGCGCGTGACGGCCAAATCGCCAAAAGCGAAAGGACCGAAGCGCAAAGGAAAGGAAGGCCAGTAATGGCCTGAGGGTTAGTAAGGCGAGGCGGCGGCGCCCGAGTTACCCGCTGCACCATTCCGGTGACGCGTATCTTTCGTATGATTGCGTTAGGCGTTCGCCCCCGTCGGCACCCGGCTGCGTAAAGCGGCCGCCACCGAGGACGGGGGCGAAGGCGTTTTGGGCTGGATTGCGGGTTTTGCGGCGTAGACTTACGTCACCCCCATCGCTAAATAGCCCTTGAAAACAACAAGCCGGACGGGGATTTAGACCCTTGTAGGCGACGCATGGCACCGGTTCCGGGAAACGGTCATGCGCAGGCAAAGAGGCTCGCACGGTTCTGAAATGAGCGGCGTCAACGATATCCGCAAAAATTTCCTCGATTTCTTCGCGCGCAACGATCACCAGGTGGTGCCATCTTCGTCGCTGGTGCCACGCAATGACCCAACCCTGATGTTCACCAATGCAGGGATGGTGCAGTTCAAGAACGTTTTCACAGGCCTGGAGAAGCGGCCGTACTCGCGAGCCGTCACGGCGCAGAAATGTGTACGCGCCGGCGGTAAACACAATGATCTCGACAATGTCGGGTATACCACGCGGCATCACACCTTCTTCGAGATGCTCGGCAATTTCTCATTTGGAGACTACTTCAAGGAGCGAGCAATCGAGCTCGCCTGGAACCTGGTTACCAAAGAATACGCGCTGCCCAAGGACAAACTGCTTATCACAGTCTACGTCGACGACGATGATGCCTTTAAGCTCTGGAAGAAGGTTGCCGGGCTTCCTGATAGCAAGATCCTGCGCATTGCCGGCGATGATAATTTCTGGGCCATGGGTGAGACCGGCCCATGTGGTCCCTGTTCGGAAATTTTTTATGATCACGGGCCGCAAATTCCAGGCGGTCCGCCCGGCTCGCCCGACTCCGAGGGAGATCGCTTCGTCGAGATTTGGAACCTCGTCTTCATGCAATACGAGCAGCTTCCGGGCGGAAAACGCGTAGATCTACCGCGTCCGTCGATAGATACCGGGATGGGGCTTGAGCGCATCGCCGCCGTTCTACAGGGAACTCACGACAATTACGCGATTGATCTTTTTGCGACGCTCATCCGCGCGATTGCCGACCTGACGGGAGTCAATCCGGACGGCCCGCAGAAGGCTTCGCATCGAGTCATCGCCGATCATTTGCGTGCATCTGCGTTCCTGATTGCCGACGGAGTGCTGCCTTCAAACGAAGGGCGGGGTTACGTGCTCCGCCGCATCATGCGTCGCGCGATGCGTCACGCCGAACTGCTCGGAGCGAAAGAACCGCTGATGTGGAAGCTTGTGACTGTTCTCACGCGTGAAATGGGGCAGGCTTATCCTGAATTGCTGCGTGCTGAAGCGCTGATCACCGAGACGCTCAAGCTCGAGGAAACACGGTTTCGTCGCACGCTCGAACGCGGGCTCGCAATTCTCGATGAGAAAAGCAAAGACCTTAAAAAGGGGGCGATGTTCGACGGCGAGACCGCCTTCACGCTCTATGACACTTACGGATTTCCACTTGACCTGACCCAAGACGCGCTCCGCTCGCGCGGCATTTCTGTTGATGTTGCATCGTTCACCGACGCGATGGATCGGCAGCGTGAAAAAGCCCGAGCGTCTTGGGCCGGCTCGGGCGAGGCCGCCCAGGAGACGGTCTGGTTTGCACTGCGCGAGAAAATCGGTGCAACGGAGTTTCTTGGATATGAAACCGAGAGCGCAGAAGGAGTAGTCGCAGCTCTGGTGAAGGACGGCAGGGAAGTTTCCGAGCTGAAAAAGGGCGAAACCGGTGCTGTGGTGGTGAACCAGACCCCATTTTACGGCGAAAGCGGCGGGCAAGTCGGGGACACCGGAGAAATACGCCGCGAGGGTGTGCGCGCAACCGTCAGCGACACACAGAAAAAAGCGGGTGACGTCTTTGCTCACATGGTCACTGTGGCGCAGGGGTCGATCAAGGTTGGCGATCCCCTATTACTGGAGGTTGACCACGCGCGTCGTGATGCAATTCGGCAGAACCATTCTGCCACGCATCTTCTGCATGAAGCGCTGCGGCAGGTTCTGGGCGATCACGTCGCGCAGAAGGGCTCCCTCGTCGCCCCTGACCGGCTGCGGTTCGATTTCTCCCATCCGAAACCAATGTCGCTCGAAGAACTGGAAAGGGTCGAGGATATTGCCAATGACAAGGTTCTTGAAAATACGCCCGTGACAACGCGGCTGATGGCGGTCGATGATGCGATCGCGTCGGGAGCACGCGCACTGTTCGGTGAAAAATATGGCGAGGAGGTTCGTGTCGTTGCGATGGGCGATGGTGGCAACCGCATGGGCTGGTCAGTCGAGCTCTGCGGCGGCACGCACGTACGGCGGACAGGAGATATTGGGCTGATCTCCTTGGTCGGGGAGTCCGGCGTGGCCGCGGGCGTGCGCCGGATTGAGGCTTTGACTGGAAAAGTGGCCCGCAAGACGGCTAATAAACAGATTCAAGTTGTTAAAGCGGCAGCTGCAGAGCTTAAGGTGCCGCTCGAAGACATGCCCGCACGTATCGGAAGTCTTTTGGATGAGCGCAAGAAGCTCGAACGAGACCTGTCTGACGCCAAAAAGAAATTGGCAATGGGTGGTGGCGGGGCGAGTGCTTCTGGAGACTCCAACGACATACGCCAGGTGAATGGGGTCAAGCTGCTTGCGCGTGCCGTTTCGGGCATCGAACTCAAGGACCTGCGCAGCCTCGCCGACGAGGGCAAACGACAGGTTGGATCAGGAGTCGTCGCCATCGTGGCCACCGCGGAGGACGGCAAGGCTGGTATCGTCGTTGGGGTCACCGATGACCTGACGAAGCGATTTAACGCTGTCGATCTCGTCAGGAAAGGCGCGGAAGTTCTGGGCGGCAAAGGCGGCGGCGGTCGTCCCGATATGGCTCAAGCCGGCGGGCCGGACGGTTCGAAGGCGCAGGCCGCGCTGGAGGCAATCGAAGCCGCCCTCCAGGGGTGAATTCTATCGGGCTAGCGCAGCATGACACGTAACCGCCTCCACGACCTGCGACGGCGTGTTTATCAAGTGCTCGAACAGGGGTCGCTCGGCGACGGACTCAGCACTTGGGTCGACCGCGCATTGATCATGCTTATCGTGGTCAATCTTGTTGCGGTCGCGCTCGAATCAATCCCGCGGTACGGGACACGCTATGCGACCGAATTCGCGCTGATCGAATACATTTCCCTGCTCGTGTTTACGGTCGAGTATGCCTTGCGATTGTGGTCGTCGGTTGAGCACGGGCCGCACCGCCATCTCTCGCACATGCGGTCGCGCATCAAATATGCGCTGAGCCCCGCCGGAATCATCGACCTGGTTGCCGTTCTTCCGTTCTGGTTCGCGTTGATGTTACCGGGTGATTTTCGCTTCGTGCTGGTGTTCCGCATGGTGCGATTTTTCAAGATTGCACGCTACTCACCTGCGATGCGCTCATTGCTCGACGTCCTCTATAACGAACGGCGCGCGCTTATCGGATGTCTCATCATTGCGCTTGGTACCGCGTTGGTCGCCGCGTCCTTGATGCATCTGGCTGAGGCCAAGATCCAGCCGGACAAGCTTGGTACTATTCCCGACGCATTCTGGTGGGCGATCGTTACAATCGGCACAATCGGCTATGGAGACGTCGTGCCAGTCACCGCGCTCGGCAAGTTGATTGCGACATTCACAATTTTCGCCGGACTGGTGCTGATGGCACTACCGGTCGGCATTATCGCCACGGCATTTGCCGAGCAAATTCAACGGCGCGACTTCATCGTGACCTGGGGCATGATTTCCAAGGTCCCGCTGTTCGCGGAGCTTGATGCCGCGGAGATTTCTGACGTCATGGAATTACTGCGGGCGCAGGTTGTCGAGCCTGGGGAGATCATCGTCCGCGAAGGGGACGACGCTCACTCCATGTACTTCATCGCGGCGGGCGAAGTCGAAATTGCCCTGAAAGGCAAGAAAGAACCCCTTCGCCTTGGCGTCGGTCAGTTTTTCGGAGAGGTAGCGGTGTTGCGTCGCGCGAGGCGTTCCGCGACAGTCGTCGCGCTGGCCCGCACCAATTTGCTCGTGCTCGACGCACACGACCTGCACGCGCTGATGCAGCGCGACCCGCGAGTTGCCGAGCGCATCGAAGACGTTGTCGAAAAACGCGTTGGCCGCGACGCCGTTCCGCACAGGCGTAAGGCCACACAGGATACTTAGAGCGATGCGATACAGTCGGGATGGGTCCGGAACGGTCTAGGCAGTCATCGCGTTCTTCAGATTGTCATCCACCTTGTCGAGGAAGTCCGTGGTGGACAGCCACTTCTGGTCGGCTCCGACCAGCAGCGCGAGGTCCTTGGTCATGAAGCCGGCCTCGACTGTGTCGACGCAGACTTTTTCCAGTGTTTTTGCGAATTTCGCCAGGGCGTCATTGTTGTCGAGTTTGGCTCGATGGGCCAGGCCGCGGGTCCAGGCGAAGATTGACGCGATCGAGTTCGTCGAAGTCTCGCGTCCCTTCTGATGTTCGCGGTAGTGACGGGTAACGGTGCCGTGCGCGGCTTCTGACTCAACGATCTTGCCGTCCGGAGTCATCAACACGGAGGTCATCAGGCCAAGCGAGCCGAAGCCCTGCGCCACGATGTCCGATTGCACGTCGCCGTCATAGTTCTTGCAGGCCCAGACATAGCCGCCCGACCATTTCAGGGCTGCCGCCACCATGTCGTCGATCAGGCGGTGCTCGTAGGTAAGCTTCTTCCCCGCGAACTTATCTTTGAACTCTTTGTCGAACACTTCCTGGAAGATGTCTTTGAAGCGGCCGTCGTAGACTTTGAGAATTGTGTTCTTTGTAGAGAGGTAGACGGGGTAGCCGCGGGATAGCCCGTAATTAAACGAAGCCATGGCGAAATCGCGAATGGAATCGTCCAGATTGTACATCGACAGCGCAACGCCGGAGCCGGGGAACTGGAATACCTCGTGCTCGACCTTTTTGCCGTCTGGCGTGACGTAGCTCAGCGTCAGCTTGGCCTTTTCAGGTACGCGGATGTCTGTGGCGCGGTACTGGTCACCATAGGCATGGCGGCCGATGACGATCGGCTGCGTCCAGCCCGGAACAAGGCGCGGAACGTTCTTGCAGATGATCGGCTCACGAAAGATAACGCCGCCAATGATATTGCGAATGGTGCCGTTGGGCGAACGCCACATCTTCTTGAGATTGAATTCCTTCACCCGCGCTTCGTCAGGCGTAATCGTCGCACATTTCACCGCGACGCCGACCTCCTTGGTCTTGTTTGCGGCGTCGATGGTGATCTGATCGTCGGTCTCGTCGCGCTTCTGCACACTCAGATCATAGTAGAGGAGATTGATATCCAGGTAGGGGTGGATCAGCTTCTCCTTGATCAGCTGCCAGATGATGCGAGTCATTTCGTCGCCGTCCATTTCGACGACGGGATTTGCGACCTTGATCTTCGCCATTGCGGATAAAACCTTTTGAAAGTTGCGCGGACAGGAAGGGAAAGGCTTCCGGCGCGGGCCCTATAGCACCCAAAATCGGACTGCGAAAGCTGCGATTTTTAGCAGTGACGGAATGACATCTCAGCGCAGCGGCCCGCAGCGAGGCGCGAGCGCAGCATCCCGCTACGCCGCGGGCAATCGTAAAGCCCTTGATCCGTCACGA
The DNA here is from genome assembly GCA_051986235.1 of Pseudolabrys sp. GTDB lineage: Bacteria > Pseudomonadota > Alphaproteobacteria > Rhizobiales > Xanthobacteraceae > Pseudolabrys. The sequence goes on along the minus strand of JBPYDR010000097.1, from coordinate 48,232 downwards.
CAAAGTCGATGCGGCGAGTCGCGCAGCGCTTTGATGCACTTTGCCGGAGTATTGACGATCGGCTTTTCGTGGACATTGAAGCTCGTGTTAAAGAGGACCCGAAGGCCGGTCTCGCGCTCGAACGCGCTGAGGATAACGCCGGGATTTGAGCACGCCATTCCGGAAGCACGTCGCACGCTTTCGTCATATAGAGGCAGGCGCGCCGATTGACATTCGTGACATCGAAGACCTCGCTCGCTTTTCGCGTTGGATTACTGGTGCGAACGGCATGAATCCACCGGCCCGCGTGATTTCAATGAAATAGCATCGGTGGTTTCGTGTGCGGAATGGCAGATCACCACGTGTGAACACAATATCCACGTCTTCAATCTCACTGCGAAACGTTTCTACTGTAGAGCCCGCGTTGTTTTCTGGCAGTATTATGACCCCGCCTGGCTTCAAGAATGGCGAAACGGTTCGGAAGAAATCGACATGGACGCCCCAATGGGGATCGTGCGCACGCAAATTTCCAAAATACTCGTCTATAAAATGGGGAGGATTGGAAACAGCCAGATCCCATTGTTCCGACTTCGGTATGTCCCGAAGATTGTTCGCAATAGGCAAACATGATGCTATTTCTGTCAATACGGTGGTGAGCAATGCCGGGTGCCGGGACGGACAAAACCAAGCGCTGGATCGAGACACCTGCACCGATCGTCGTTCTGGTCGAGCCACAGCTTGGCGAGAACATAGGGGCGACGGCCCGCGCGATGGCGAATTTCGGCTTGCCACGCTTGCGGTTGGTCAAACCGCAACAAGGATGGCCGAACGAAAGGGCACGCGTGATGGCAGCGGGTGCCGACCGAATTCTCGACCGCGCAGTGCTATATGACAGCCTCAATGATGCGATCGGCGATTGCAGTTTGGTGCTCGCGACGACCGCGCGCAATCATGATCAGGCGAAGCCCGTCATATCCCCCGACGAAGCGGCGGCCGAAATGGCTCAGCGCGTTTCTGCGGGCGAGAACGTGGCTATCGTATTTGGCCGCGAGCGCATCGGTCTTGAAAACCACGAAGTTGCACTGGCCGATCGAATTGTGACGCTTCCGGTGAATCCCGCATTCGCTTCGCTCAATCTGGCACAGGCGGTCGTCATTATCGCCTACGAATGGTTCAAACGCGTCGGAGGAGGCGGGCTGCCTTTTTCTATGCCGAAAAAATCGCCACCGGCGGCGAAGCAGCAACTCGACGCGTTCTTTTCTGATCTCGAACGCGAGCTAGAACGGATCGAGTTCTTCCGCCCGGAGGAAAAGCGCGGCACCATGAGCGTTAACTTGCGCAACATATTTCAGCGCATGGCTCCCACCCAGCAGGACATTCGCACGTTGCATGGTGTCGTCAACGCGATCGTGCAGGGACGAAAAGGGCCTGCTCGTGGGGGTGTGCTCGATTCGACGGGGGCGCAGAAGTTGCGCGACTTGCTCGCCGAACACGGCAGCGGTCGTATACCGGGTGAACGCGGTCCGGTGCGTGGACTGGCGCGCCTCCTGCGCCGTAATCCGACCGAAGCGGAGCGCTTGTTATGGCAAGCGCTCGTCAACGATCGGCGCTTTGCTGGCCGGGGCTTCAAGCGTCAGGTGCCGATCGGACCGCACATCACTGATTTCGTTTCGTTTCCGCTCAAATGCGTCATCGATATCGTGCCGCCCGATGAGAGCGATGACGCAGGACGCGGCCGGGCGGAGCGGCGTGCTTACCTTGTCGAACGTGACTATCGCGTATGCGAGGTGAAAGCAGAGGCGGTCGAACGAGATCTTGGAACAGTGCTCGACGACCTTTTTTCCGGTCTCCCGGAGGTGCAGTGAGTCAGCTCTTCAGCGTTTTCAACTGCATTACGGTGGCGGCACGCAGTGTGGTTTGGTCGTTTCCAGCTATGACGAAACGGTAGCCACGTTTCGCTATGGCGACGGCGCTCTCTGGGTCTCGGCAATAGATGCCGGGAATTTTATCGGACTTCTTTGCTGCGGCGCAGATCGTGTCGATTGCCTGGTCAACCTCCGCAGCATGCACGTCTTGCGCCGAGCCGCCGCTAAGCGCGGTCGCGAGGTCATATGGTCCTACGAAGAGCCCATCGATGCCGGGCGTTGACGCGATTGTGTCAACGCAGGCGAGGGCGGCTGCCGTCTCAACCATGGCGAAGGCAAGGGTGCCGTCATTCGCCTCCCGCATGTAGTCAACAGGTGCTGTACGCGGGCTTTGCAGCGCCATCGCGCGCAGCGGCCCCCAGCTGCGCTCACCAAGCGGCGGGTATTTCGCGGCGTGCGCGAAAAGAAGGGCGTCGGCAGGGCTGTTGATCATTGGTGCGACGATCGCTTCCGCCCCGAAGTCGAGCGCGCGCGAGACAAGTGCGAAGTCATTGAGGGGTACCCGCACGACGGGTGCCGATTCGGCATGGTGGAGCGCACCAATGCCTGTTGTAAGCGTTGCAACATCCCAAAGCCCATGCTGGGCATCGAGTACGACTGCAGGAAAGCCCTCGCGGGCGATAGTTTCCGCGACGCTAGGGGAGCCAAGCATGCACCAGGCGCCAAAGACCGTTTCGCCAGCGCGCAGGCGCCGAGCGAGCGCGAATGCTGGCACGTCAGCCGCTCTTCTTGATCTGCGCGACCGCCTCGCTGAGTAGTTCGGTCATTCGCGTGCGAATCTGCTGCTCGGTGATGCCTTTCGGCTGTAGGTCCTTGATTAGCTTGTGTACGACGTCGTGATCAGCGGCCTGTTCGAAGTCGGCAAGTACGACCTCCTTCGCATAAGCCTCCGCGTCGGCCCCGCTCTTTCCAAGAATGCCGGCGGCCCAAAGGCCCAGCATCTTGTTGCGGCGCGCCATTGCCTTGAAACGAAGCTCCTCGTCATGCGCGAATTGCTTTTCGAAGCCTTCTTCGCGCTTGTCGAATGTTGTGGTCATGCCGCCCTCTTTGACTTTGCTTCCGCATAATTCGCTTCAAGACCTTTGTCGGCTTCGCGAGACGAGCATGCGGGCCGCGACTGTCAAATCGCGTACATATGAAGTTATTTCCGCCTTGCATATCGCTAGGTAACCGTCAAGGCAACATCCGGCGGCTCGTTTGCGGCGAAATTACGAAGTGGAAAACGTGACGCAGGCGTGATTGTGCTGCCCTTGGTGATCGGCTAGGTTGAATTTGTGCCCGGACCGCTGGCGCGGCCAGCGCTTTCAGTCGGGTCCCGCAGCCGCGGATCTTGCAAAGTTGCACAACAAGGAGCCACGGCAATCCGATGGACTTTCACAAACCACGGTATACGCCCATGAGCCGTCGTCGCCGCATTTACGAGGGCAAGGCGAAGGTCCTTTATGAAGGGCCAGAGCCTGGAACGCTGATTCAGCACTTCAAGGACGACGCGACCGCCTTCAACGCCAAAAAGCATGAAGTGATCGAGGGCAAGGGCGTCCTCAATAACCGGATATCGGAATATGTATTCCAGCACCTCAACGACATAGGGGTGCCGACTCACTTCATACGGCGGCTCAACATGCGCGAGCAGTTGATTCGCGAGGTCGAAATCATTCCGCTCGAGGTTGTCGTTCGCAACGTTGCTGCCGGTTCGCTGGCGCAACGGCTTGGCATCGAGGAGGGCACGCAACTGCCGCGCTCGATCATTGAGTTCTACTACAAGAACGACAAGCTCAACGACCCGATGGTGTCGGAAGAACACATCACCGCATTCGGCTGGGCGTCGCCTCAGGAAATCGACGACATCATGGCGCTCGCCATCCGCGTGAATGATTTCCTCTCCGGGCTATTTCTCGGGGTTGGAATTCGCCTCGTCGACTTCAAGATGGAGACCGGCCGGCTCTGGGAAAACGATGTGATGCGCATTGTCGTAGCGGACGAAATTTCGCCCGACAGCTGCCGGCTTTGGGACATCAAGACCAACGACAAGCTCGACAAGGACCGCTTCCGACGCGATCTCGGTGGCTTGCTTGAGGCCTATACTGAAGTGGCCAAGCGTCTTGGCATCATGAGCGAAGGCGAGCGCCCGCAAGGCACGGGGCCGGTTCTCGTGAAAGGCTGACGAGGGTAGCCGCATCGATAGGTGCGATGGCCGGGTTTGCCCGGCCATCGGCCTTCCATAGCCTGGCGCCTAGAACTTGTAAGCGACGCCCACCAAACCAAGCATGAGCGAGTTACTGAAATCTGCGTGGGCGCCTTGTGCAGACGTTGTTGCAGTTCATGCACTGCGTGGTGTGAATGCCCAAATCGACATAACGCCACTCGCCGCGGAGGGTCCATTGCGGTGCGAACTTGTGTTCGACACCCACCCCGGCGGTCCATCCGAGTCTCGTCTTGTCGTCGAGGAATGAGCCGACCAGTCCGCCGGCGTCGACGTCAGCAATGATGCTGTTATCCACGCGGCCAAAGGGTAGGCCACCGGCCTGGAAGACGAGCGTCGCGTCGAAGGCGAGCCCGGCCCGGGCGCGAAAGGCGCCAACCCATCGGAGGTCGAAGGATTTCAAAGTTTCGGAATCGCCGACGCTGGCGTTGATGCCGCCGAGCCAGGAACCGGTCGCCTTCAAGGCCGTAGACAAAGTTGCCCTACTGCCATGTGGCCAAGCAGTGCGCCGATTGTGCCGCCAGTTCGGGTCAATTCTGTCGTTTCGCAACCAATCTTGGTCGTGCGGTTCGGATCGAGGTTTGCGCGATGACTGGCGACACCTCCAAGAATGCCGACATAACTGCCTTCCCAACTCGACAGTGGAGGCGGCGCCGACGCTGCATAGATACTGCAGAAAAAGGCTTCCTCAGGTTGTCACTGACGAAAATATGTTGGTGATCACCGAGCGAAAGAAGGAGACTTTGAACCTTGGTGGCGAGAAGGTGAGTCCGCGCCTCATCGAAGAGGTGCTTATTAATCACCACAGTAGACCGCCTCGATTGGAAGCAATGGTGCGTGGACTTGCAGGACCCGGCGCCTGAGCACGCCAAGGTTTTGCTAGGTCCCTGGAAGGCCTCGACCTTGAAATAAGACCTCCGGCTTATGACCTGTGTAGTGTTCAACCACACAGTTGAGGCGGCCCGTGGTGAATGCTAGGTCAGGTCGTCGGGACCGGAATCGCCTGAAAAATCGCTATGAAAGCTCGTGTAACCGTCACCTTGAAGTCCGGAATTCTCGACCCCCAGGGCAAGGCTATCGAGGGCGCACTGCGTTCCCTTGGCCTTGCCGGCGTCTCCAGTGTTCGCCAAGGCAAGGTTTTTGACATCGAAATCGAGGGGGGCGATCGGGCCAAGGCCGAAGCCCTGCTTAAACAGGTTGCCGACAAGCTATTGGCCAACACCGTTATCGAAAACTATCGCGTGGATGTATTGGGATGAAGGCTGCTGTACTCGTCTTTCCGGGGATCAATCGCGAGCGCGACATGGCGCGCACATTGCGCCTTGTGTCGGGCCACGAGCCCCCCATGGTGTGGCACGCGGACAAGGAACTTCCTGCTGGTACCGATCTGGTCGTAATCCCCGGCGGCTTTTCCTACGGCGACTATCTTCGCTGCGGCGCCATTGCGGCACGTAGCCCCATCATGGACGCGGTGCGTGCACACGCCACGAAGGGCGGGTTGGTGCTTGGAGTGTGCAACGGATTCCAGATCTTGTGCGAAGCTGGCCTGCTGCCTGGCGTTCTGATGCGCAACGAAAATCTGCGCTTCATCTGCCGCGACGTTCACCTGCGTGTGGAGCGCTCCGATACACCCTTTACGCGCGGCTACAATGCCGGTCAGGTTGTCCGCGTACCGGTGGCCCATGGAGAGGGAAACTACATTGCCGACGGCGAAACGATCGCGAAACTCGAGGGTGAAGGTCACGTCCTGTTTCGCTATTCCTCGCCCGACGGCATAATTGATCCGAACTGGAATCACAACGGCGCGATCAATGCGATCGCCGGTATTGTGAATGAACAGGGTAACGTACTCGGCATGATGCCGCACCCTGAAAACCACGTTGAAGCTGCGATTGGTCCGACCGACGGGCGCGGGCTGTTTGCTGGCCTGGTCGAGGCGCTCGATCGGGCGGCATAGACTGTGAATCGCAACGAACATCGTATCACGCCCGAACTGATCGCCGAGCACGGGCTTAAGCCCGACGAATACGACCGCATTCTTAGGCTGATAGGCCGCGAGCCATCGTTGACCGAGCTCGGCATCTTTTCCGCGATGTGGAACGAGCATTGCTCGTACAAATCTTCAAAGGTCCACCTGCGGACTCTACCGACCAAGGGCCCGTGGGTAATCCAGGGGCCCGGCGAGAATGCCGGCGTCATCGACATAGGCGACGGGCTTGCCTGCGTCTTCAAAATGGAAAGCCACAACCACCCGAGCTACATCGAGCCGTATCAGGGTGCGGCAACCGGGGTCGGTGGAATCCTGCGTGATGTGTTCACCATGGGCGCCCGGCCAATCGCGTGTCTGAATGCGCTCTCATTTGGGGCTCCGTCACATCCGAAGACGCGACACCTGGTATCCGGTGTGGTTGCTGGGATTGGCGGGTACGGGAATTCGTTCGGTGTGCCCACGGTCGGCGGCTCGGTGCGTTTCCACCAACGCTATGATGGAAATTGCCTCGTCAACGCGATGGCGGTCGGAATCGCCCGCAAAGATCAGATCTTTTATGCGGCCGCTTCAGGCGTGGGCATGCCGATCGTCTATCTTGGTTCCAAGACCGGGCGCGACGGGATACACGGCGCGTCGATGGCGTCGGCGGAGTTTGGTGACGACTCCGAGGGCAAGCGCCCGACCGTGCAGGTCGGTGACCCGTTCTCAGAGAAGCTGCTGCTCGAGGCCTGTCTTGAGATCATGCAGAAAGACTGCGTCATTGCCATTCAGGACATGGGCGCCGCCGGTTTGACTTGCTCAGCGGTGGAGATGGGCGCAAAGGGTGATCTTGGCGTCACACTCGACCTCGACAAGGTCCCCTGTCGCGAGGAGAGCATGAGCGCCTACGAAATGATGCTGTCCGAAAGCCAGGAGCGCATGCTCATGGTGCTCAAGCCAGAAAAAGAAAAAGAAGCCGAAGCAATCTTCCGCAAGTGGGGCCTCGACTTTGCTGTCGTGGGGGAGACGACTCAGACAAAGCGCTTTGTTGTACGTCACGGCGGCGACGTCATGGCGGACTTGCCTATTAAAGAGCTCGGCGACCAGGCGCCGGAGTACAAGCGGCCTTTCGTCAACGCTGCAAAGCCGGAAGAGATCCGTGCTGAAAGCGTTCATGCGCCTGTTGGTACTCTTGAAGCATTGGAGAAATTGCTAGAAGCGCCTGATCTTTGCTCGAAGCGTTGGATTTGGGAGCAATACGATCACGTCATCCTCGGCAACACGGTGCAACGACCGGGTGGCGATGCCGCGTTGGTTCGTGTCGAGGATGGCCCGAAAGGTCTCGCCCTCGCCACGGATGTTACGCCGCGCTACTGCGAGGCCGATCCATTCGAAGGTGGCAAGCAGGCGGTTGCAGAATGTTGGCGCAATATAACCGCCGTCGGGGCTAAACCGCTCGCCATCACTGACAATCTCAATTTCGGCAATCCCGAGCGGCCGGAGATCATGGGCCAGTTCGTGGGTTGTGTCCGCGGAATCGCGGAAGCGTGCAAGGCACTCGGCTTTCCGGTCGTGTCCGGAAATGTTTCGCTCTACAACGAAACGAACGGTCGCTCGATCTTGCCAACACCTTCAATCGGCGGGGTCGGTCTGATTGATGATTTCAAGAAATCAGCGACGCTCGCTTTCAAGCGAGCAGACGAGAACATACTGCTGGTCGGAGAAACGACAGGCTGGCTCGGGCAATCACTTTATCTGCGCGAAGTCTGCGGACGGGAAGAGGGCGCTCCTCCCCCTGTTGATCTCGCGGAAGAGCGCGAAAATGGTGATTTCGTTCGCGCGTTGATCCTCGATGGCATCGCGACGGCGGCCCATGATATTTCCGACGGTGGGCTGCTCGTCGCCATCGCGGAAATGGCAATGGCCTCCGGGATCGGAGCCGAGCTGTCCGCGGCGCCGTCGGATATTCCGTCCCATGCCCATTGGTTCGGCGAAGATCAGGCGCGTTATGTGGTCACGGTGCCCGCAGAAAGGGCAGAAGCCGTCCTGGCGCGCGCTAGGGCCGTCAGCGTGCCCGTGTGGACTATCGGGAAGACGGGGGGTGATGCATTGACGCTTGCGGGCGAGCGTCCCATCCTAGTCACGATTCTGCGCAAGCGTTTCGAGTCCTGGCTGCCAACCTACATGGCTGGCAAGCTTTAACGATCAACGAGGTCCGGCGATGGCCATGCAAGCCGGTGAAATCGAGCGGTTGATCAAGGCGCACATTCCAGATGCGCAGGTGACGGTCCGTGACCTCGCCGGCGACGGTGATCACTACGCGGCGACTGTAATTTCCGCCTCGTTCAAGGGTAAGTCGCGGGTCCAGCAGCACCAACTGGTCTACGAGGCACTCAGGGGCCAGATGGGCGGTGTTCTGCACGCTCTCGCTTTGCAGACCGGCACGCCTTGATGGGTTTGGGGAAGGGCGTTCGCATTCTCACGCCCAAAGATGCGATCGCGCCAACTGGCACCTGGAGCCTGGGGGCGCGTGCCGGCGATTTTGTATTTGTTGCCGGCATGCGTGGCATCAATCCCGTGAATAAACGACTGATTGACGGCGATAAGGCACGAATCCGTCAAGCATTTCTGAACATGAAACTGATTGCAGAATCCGAAGGCGCCCGTTTTGCAGATTGCGTTCGCCTCACTGTCTTTGTCACCGATATGCAGCGATTGCGGCCGCTCGTCAACAAAGTTCAGGAAGAGCTCTGGTCCGGCGGGCCATATCCGCCGCGGACGATTGTCGAAGTGACCGCGCTGAACCAAGACGACTTTTTCGAGGTGGAAGGCACCTTCTACTCACCAAAAAGTCGATAAAACCCTGAATGCCTCTTGGGTTGGCGGCGTCTTCTGGGATACATATATCGTTATGCGAGGCGGCCTCGCCTCCCAACAGGATGGGATCCATGGGCATCGAGCAATTCATTGAGAACGAGGTGAAGGGAAATGACGTGGTGTTGTTCATGAAGGGAACACCACAGTTTCCGATGTGCGGATTTTCAGGACAGGTGGTTCAGATCCTTGACCATCTTGGTGTCGCTTACAAAGGCATCAACGTGCTTGAGTCCGACGACATCCGAAACGGAATCAAAAGCTACTCGAACTGGCCTACGATCCCGCAGCTTTACGTCAAGGGCGAGTTTGTGGGTGGCTGCGATATCGTGCGCGAGATGTTCCAGGCCGGTGAACTGCAGCAGTCCCTGAAAGACAAAGGCGTTTCAGTGCGCCAGAGCGCCTGACACCCGTATCTGCGCGCGTGGTGATATTCCTGCTTGTTGTTGCGACCGTTGTCGACAGCGAGCTCGCGGCTCTGCGGATTGGCGTCTCTGGCTTTTGGTTTGGTGACGGTCCGGAAAGTGTGGCGGCGGTCTTTTCATTGCGGCCGTGGTCACCTGTCTGGCGGCGCCCGTAGCGGGATTTGTCTTGAGAACGGCCTCGCGCTGGCGGTCCCTTGGCTGCCGGTCGCGGGAGCACTTTTGGTGCTTACAATGACAGCCCCTTACTAGGCCGCGGGCACGAACCGGTAGGCACTTTCCTTGCGCTCGACCGTTCCAACCCCCGGATAGGGCAGGTGGAAGCCAATGTATTTCGATCTGTCTTTGGCAAGTTGGTCCAATAGTTTGCGCCGCGTCGCTACCGCCTGATCAGGTACGTGATCTGCGATGGGCTTCCATTCAGGATACTGGAACGAAATCAGCGGATGGGTGAGTACGTCGCCACCCACAATAAGGCCTTCGCCGCCTGAAAGTTCGAAGGAGACATGGCCTTGCGTATGGCCCGGGGTGTCGATGACGCGCAGGCCCGCAACGATCTCGTCACCAGCCTTCACCATTCTGACCTTTTCCTTGATCGCAGCATAATTGCGCCGCGCGCCGGTGACGAACCCTGCGCGTTCAGGCGGGAGCCCGCGCGTTGCATTTTCGCTGGTCCAAAAATCCCATTCCGCACTTGCCACGAAAAACGTTGCATCCGGAATCACCAGTTCGTCGAGTTCATCGACAGTGCCCCAAAGATGATCAGGATGGCCGTGAGTGAAGATCACTTTCGTGATCTTCCTTTTGTCGATGCCTGCTGCCTTGAGATTCTCCCACAGCTTGCCTGCGGTAGGCATAAAGCGATCGCCGGATCCCATATCGACAAGAATGAGATCCTGTCCCGCCGCGATCAGTGTCACATTGGTGGGTGAGTCGTATTGCTCGCCAGTTTGTCCGGCAGCCTTGAGCAGGGGTTCACGTTCGGCTGGCAGCGCATCAGGCGCAAGAAAACTCGTCGGCAATACGAGATGGCCGTCACTGACGACTTTCACGTTAAACGTCCCATGACTGAACGCATAAGGTGCCGCCGCGAAAGCGGGCAGGGGGCCCGTTGCGACGCTTGCGGCAGTGGCGGCAAGAAACGTGCGGCGGTTCAGCATGGGTAGCGGCTTTCCCGAAGGCTTGTGCCTTCTACGCCAAAGCGGCACGTCCCGCTACCCGAAGCGGGATGGAAAGCAGTCAACGCGGGAGGTTTTCGACTAACGCACGCGGTTCAGGCGATTCATGATCAGGTAGATGACGCCTAGAACCAGCGCCAGTCCGATCAAGCTCTGCGTTGGCACGCCGCTCGCGAACTTCGTGACGTTCTCGGCGACCGACGTCACAAAGTCCCCGGAGCCTTGCCCCAAGATCAGGTAGATCAACATGATCGCGAGAATGGTGACGAAGCCAAGCTCGACGAACTCCCATAAGATTACTTTTGCATTGGCCATGAATTTGCGCATGGCAAACCTCTTGATGACACATACGGCTTAAAGGTGGGGAGCGTTGCCCCCCACCCCGATTGCGTCAGCAAAGCTGAGCAGGCTAGCCGGACGCCGGCGTCAGGCCATTTTCCGATTCGAGAACAACCAGAGGACAATGCCGAGTGTGATCAGACCGACGAGACCGTTCCCGCCCATATCTTTCACCCAGGCCATAATGTTCGCTGTTACAGCGCCGAAGAACGGCAGATTGGCGCCGACCAGCAACGAAAGCACGATCGCCAATGCCAGCAACATCAGAGCTAATTCCGTCAACGCCCCGACCCACTCTTTAATGGTATCGATCCCTTTCATTGCGGAGTCTCCCTAGGCGAGCCCTCTGATTCGAGGACCGCGCAACGTTATTAGCGCGTTTTGACCACTAAATGTAGTGAATTGTCGCTAGGCCAGCCACAAAATAAGCTGTGCACTAGTCAGGGGATAACTTTGGCGGCGGACAGTTCTTGGCACGCCGTAAGACTGCCTCAGCGTTCAGCGTGAGTAATATTCCACCACCAGATGCGGCTCCATTTGGACCGCATAGGGCACATCGGAGAGCACCGGAATGCGCGCGAGCTTGGCGGTTAGTTTCGACCCGTCGACTTCGATATAGTCGGGCACGTCACGTTCGGCCAAAGCCTGGGCTTCCAAAACCAACGCCAGCTGCTTCGACTTCTCTTTGACCTCAACCACGTCCCCAACCTTTACGCGATAACTCGGGATGGTAACGCGCTTGCCATTCACGCGGATATGGCCGTGGCTGATAAACTGGCGCGCAGCAAACACCGTCGGAACGAACTTGGCGCGGAAGATGAGCGCATCGAGTCGGCGCTCAAGCAGGCCGATCATGTGTGCACCACTGTCGCCCTTGAGGCGCCGGGCTTCCTGATAGATGCCGCGGAACTGCCGCTCGGAGATGTTTCCATAATAGCCACGCAGTTTTTGCTTGGCCTTGAGCTGTACGCCGTAGTCGGAGAGCTTACTCTTGCGCCTCTGGCCGTGTTGGCCGGGGCCATACTCACGCCTGTTCACCGGGCTTTTCGGTCGGCCCCAGATATTCTCGCCCATCCGGCGGTCGATCTTGTACTTGGATTCCATGCGCTTGGTCATTCGCGTCCTCGATTGTCGTTTGCCGTTGCTGAGGATCGCGCCCTCCTCTGTCCCGGCCAGGGCCGGAACTGACAGGCAAAAACCTCGTAAGCGCAAGGCCTTGCCGCGGGTCGCGAAACGCCCGGCGAACCTGAAATCCGCCGGGCGCGCGGGTTTTAGGAGCGATCGTCGCGCCTGTCAAACCCTGTAGCCGGGGGTATTAATTTACAGCTGAGCTGCTTGGTCGCAGGTCCCTTGTTTGTCGAGCGGGCGTCAATAGGCCATCTAAAAGTGATCAGGCCGGGCCCCTCTGGCAGCCAAGTGGCTGCGATGTCGGACTGATAATATCCGCAGCAGGGCCCGATGCGCCGAACCGAATTTCTCCAGAGATCTCCCCGCAAGAACCCAGACGCCGACAACTCGCGGTTCGCAATTCTGGCCTTCGTGGCGAGCGTGACCGTCTCGATGGTCACGTTAGTCGTCCTGTTGCCGCGGCCAGTTGTGTTGCCGGCCTTCAGTGTTTGCGCACTCGCGGCAGCGGCTTGTCTGGCCCTGGCCGCCAGTTTGCATAGGCCCAGGAGCCCGTGCCTTCCACCTTCCGCGTGGAATCTCGCCGGCGCATTTACCCTTGTCGGCTGTGCCGCCGCTATTCTCGGGGAGATCGAGGCGATCGTTGAATACATGCGGCTGACGCCACCCCGGAGCAGGGCGGATGATTGATCTCGATATATTTTCGCAGGGCGCGATCGCGGCGCTTATCCAGGTCATCATGATCGATCTGGTGCTTGCCGGCGACAATGCGGTCGTGATTGGTCTTGCCGCGGCAGGTTTGCCTCAAGAGCAGCGCTCACGTGCGATTCTCGTCGGGATTATCGCCGCTACGATCCTGCGAATAGCTTTTGCCGGTATTGCGATCGAGTTGCTGGAGATCGTGGGCCTCCTTCTCGCCGGCGGCATTCTACTACTTTGGGTGTGTTGGAAAATGTGGCGTGAGCTGCGCGGTCCTGACCACAAGGAAGCAGATGCCGCTCTGTCAACGGGGGACGGCAAGGGGCCACACAAAACATTTGCGCAGGCGGCTTGGCAAATTGTGATCGCAGATATTTCGATGTCGCTCGACAACGTCCTGGCGGTGGCGGGGGCCGCGCGCGACCATCCAGCTGCCTTGGTATTCGGTCTGGTGCTCTCGATCGTTCTGATGGGCGTGGCGGCGAGCTTCATCGCCCGACTGCTCAACCGGCATCGCTGGATCGCTTACATCGGGCTTGCGATCATTCTTTACGTTTCATTCGACATGATCTGGCGGGGCGCGCTCGAGGTATGGCCACATGTCTCTAGCTAAAAACCGAACGAGCCAAGCGCGCGCGTGAGTGTCGGGGAGGGCGTCCGCTTGGATGTGAATTCGATCACTGGAGCGCTGGATACCGAGTGCAAGGGCCGCTCACGCAGCAGTTCAGCGACCCGACGGGCTATTGCCGGTGCTGGATCAAGCCAATCGACGTTCCATGGCGCGACGGCGCGAAAGCGATCGAGCAGGAGGGGGTAATGGGTACAAGCAAGCACGATCGTGTCAGTCCGCCGCCCATCGGCGTTTATGAAACAACCGGCGGTTTCGGCTTTGAGGGCGTCGTCGCTGACTGCCTCGCCGGTCAGCTCCGCTTCCGCATACCCGGCAAGCCGTGGTGAGCCGACCAGATGCACGTCGCAGCCGTCGGCGAATTCGCGGATCAGCGTGCGCGTATACTCGCGTCCGACCGTGGCTTGCGTCCCCAGCACGGCAACGCGCCTGCTCTTTGATCTGGCGCAGGCCGGCTTGATGGCCGGTACGGTGCCGACAAGGGGCACCGCAAAGCGCGATCGCAATTGCGCAAGGGCCAGCGTGGATGCCGTGTTGCAGGCTACGACAACCAGGTCCGGTTTGTGCCGATCGACTGCGTCGGCGAGCACCTCGGTGACACGAGCCACGAGTTTGTCCTCGGTCAGATCGCCGTAAGGGAAACCAGCGTCATCCGCGAGGTAGACAAAGCGTGCGTCCGCACGCGCGACTTTCGTTTCGCGGAATACCGTAAGGCCGCCGAGCCCTGAATCAAAAACCAGAATGGTCGGGGCATGCAACATTGCGCTGGCGAGGTCAGGCGGCTCCGAACACGCGCTTGAAGATCGCATCGACGTGTTTGAAATGATGGTCGAGGTTGAAATTGGCTTCCAGATCTTTTTCCGAGAGCTTGACCCGAACGTCCTTGTCGGCCTTAAGCAGCGAAAGGAAATCGCTCTCGCCGCCCCAGACCTTCATGGCGTTGCGCTGAACGAGACGATAGGCGTCTTCGCGCGAAACACCTTTTTGTGTAAGTGCGATGAGTATCCGCTGCGAATGAATAAGTCCGCCGAGCCTATCTAGGTTCTTTTGCATTGCGGCCGGGTAAACGACGAGTTTGTCGATGATTGAGGCAAGCCGCGCGAGGGCGAAATCGAGCGTCACCGTCGCATCGGGTCCGATCATGCGCTCGACCGAAGAATGCGAGATGTCGCGCTCATGCCAGAGTGCGACGTTTTCCATCGCTGGCAGGGCGTAACCCCGCACCATGCGCGAAAGCCCGGTGACGTTTTCCGAAAGAACAGGATTTCGCTTGTGCGGCATTGCCGAGGAGCCCTTTTGCTTCTCGGAGAAGAACTCTTCCGCCTCGAGAACTTCGGTGCGCTGCAGATGACGAATCTCAGTTGCGAGCCGCTCGATCGAAGACGCAACAACGCCGAGAGTGGCGAAGTACATAGCATGGCGGTCACGCGGAATGATCTGCGTCGAAATCGGCTCTACCGCGAGCCCCATGGCCTTGGCTACATGAGCTTCGACGCGCGGATCGACCTGCGCAAATGTCCCCACCGCCCCGGAGATGGCGCAAGTTGCGACCTCTTTCCGTGCAGCGATAAGACGCTCACGAGCGCGAGAAAATTCGGCATAGGCGTAAGCCAGTTTGAGACCAAAGGTGGTCGGTTCGGCATGAATGCCGTGCGAGCGTCCAACGGTCGGCGTCAACTTGTGTTCGAAGGCGCGCCGTTTGAGTGCAGCAAGGAGTTTGTCGACATCAGCGAGGAGGATGTTTGCGGCCCGTACGAGTTGCACGTTGAAGCAGGTATCCAGCACATCGGACGAGGTCATACCTGCGTGCACAAACCGCGCTTCCGGTCCGACGATTTCGGACAAATGGGTCAGGAAAGCGATGACGTCGTGCTTGACCTCTGCCTCGATTTCATCAATGCGGCCGACGTCGAACTTCGCGGCATTGCCTTTTTCCCAGATTTTCTTTGCGGCCTCTTTTGGGATAGTGCCGAGCTCCGCCATGGCGTCCGCAGCGTGAGCTTCGATCTCAAACCAGATTCGGAATTTGGTTTCCGGCGACCAGATCGCGGTCATTTCCGGACGGGAATAACGCGCGATGGTCACGCTGCTTCCCCGCGTGCGAGGGCTGCAGCGTTGCGGATCGCTGCGATGTTGCCCTTATAGTTGCCACCCTTGAATACGGCCGATCCGGCGACCAACACATTCGCCCCAGCCTGCACGACACGAGCCGCGTTGTCAGAAGTGACTCCGCCGTCGATCTCGATATCGATCGGGCGTGCCCCAACCAGTGTCCGCACGTCGCGCAGCTTGTCGATGGCTGCGGGAATGAACGCCTGCCCCCCAAAACCTGGGTTGACCGACATAATGAGAACGAGGTCAACCAAGTCGATCACATGCTCGATGCTCGACACCGGTGTGGCAGGGTTTAGGGTGACACCGGCCTTCTTGCCGAGGCTGCGGATCGCTTGCAGCGAGCGATGAACGTGCGGACCGGCTTCGACGTGAACGGTAATGACGTCCGACCCGGCCTTCGCGAAAGCCTCAAGATATGGATCGCATGGCGAGATCATTAGATGGACGTCGAGTGTTTTCTTAGTAATCGGGCGGATTGCCTGAATGACCGCGGGCCCAATCGATATGTTCGGGACAAAGTGGCCGTCCATGACGTCTACATGGATCCAGTCGGCCCCCGCAGCTTCAATCGCACGGATCTCATCCCCCAACTTGGCGAAATCGGCGGAAAGTATCGACGGTGCAACAACTAACGGGCGGGGCATTGGGGCCTCCAGACGCCGTTCCGCCTAACACGAGGCGGTTAAACGGGCAACGCCGCAGCCACGCAAATACACCGGCTTGTTAACGATAAATCGGCGACCCGCTGTGAGGCGAATGACGGCGGCAGCGAGGGCGCAGCACGGTTCCCGGCGATCAGGCCGATCGCGAATTTGCGCGCTCGCCCCGCACGTTTGAACACGATCGCAGTACGGCGATCGAGGCGAGTGCGAGCAAGAATGCAAGCGCGGTAAACTTGGTGACCAGAATGGACGAGCAATGCTGCGAGAGCCGGAGATGACATCAGGCCTGGTGCAGACATTTGCAGCACGAGCAAGAAATATAAACCGTGCATCTTCTGATCGAGTTTGAATGTGAGGAGGAGCGTGCCGAGCACGACGGGCAGGATGAGCATTGTCCAATCAAACCGTCGCCGCGGCGATAAGGCCGGGCTGCGTCCAATGCCGACGTAATTCGACCGGATCAACGCGGAGAAAGGCGAGGGTTAGCATGACGGCGATTGCCTCGCCGAGGTGCGGCCGAAACGCCGCAGGGGCGGCACCGCCAGGCCGATTCGATGCTGCTGCTATAAGCGTCCCATGGTGGCCGCAGAGGGTGAGTGCGGCCGCGAGGGCGCTGAACAATTTCATTTGGGGAAACTCCGGCCGCCGTAAGTATAGGTGTTTGATGGCGCTCTCGGCGGCGGCAATCCCTATATAAGGACAAGGCTTCCTGGAGGTGCGTGTGGCACGTACTGATGCAATGGTTCTCGGTGCCGGCATTGTCGGCACGTCGGTGGCGCTGCATCTCGCAAAACGCGGACTCAGTGTTGCCCTGGTCGACCGCACGGGGATCGGCGAACAGACTTCCTACGGCAACGCCGGTATCATCGAGGGCAATACAATATTTCCGCCGGCGTTTCCTTCTCATTTTGACGCACTGCTACGCATCGCGCTTAAGCGCGCCAGCGAGGCCAACTATCATCTCTCATTCTTGCCGCACGTTCTGCCATGGTTATTGGCGTTCCGCGCGGCCTCGCGACCGGATCGTCTTTTGGAGACAACCCGGCTGATCCGCCCTCTGTTTTCTCATGCGGTGACCGAGCACGAGGCGCTAATGGCCGAGAGCGGCGCCACACGCTATCTGCGCAAGACCGGCTGGCTCAAGGTCTATCGTAACGAGAGCAGTTTTGCCGGACTAGCGGCCGAATTCGACCTCGCGGCCAAATTTGGCTTGCCGCTGAATGCACTCGACACAATTGGAGCCCAGGCCCTCGAGCCCTCACTCAACTCGGTATTTGCCAAGGCGGTGTTCTGGCCAGAGGCGGCGAGCATCAGCAATCCCCTGGGGGTGACCCGAGCCTATGCGTCGCGTTTTGCCGCGCTGGGAGGTGTGCTCGTTGCGGGCGATGCGCGATCGCTCCACCGGACAGGGAATCGTTGGCGGGTGGACACCGCGGAAGGTGCGCTGGACGCCCAGGAGTGCGTGGTGGCACTCGGGCCCTGGGCAACGGATTTGCCTGGTGCGCTCGGTCTGCGATTGCCGCTTGCAGTTAAGAGGGGATATCACCGCCACTTTCGGTCCCAGGGAAATGCGAGCCTGTCGCGGCCGGTGCTTGATGCTGACGTTGGCTATCTGATCACCCCGATGGAGCAGGGAATGCGCATAACTACCGGTGCAGAGTTTGCGCCGCGCGATGCAGCTCCCACTCCGGTGCAGTTTCTTCGCATCATGCCACGGGTGCACGAGCTATACCCGCTGGGGGAGCAAGTCGACGGGAGAACATGGCTGGGGAGCCGGCCGTGCTTTCCGGATTCTCGACCCGTCATAGATCGCGCGCCCGGACATGCCGGGTTGTGGCTGGCAATCGGTCACGCCCACTGGGGCCTCACACTCGGTCCCGCCACCGGACGTATGATTGCGCAGATGATGGCCGGGGAGTTGCCGTTCTGCGATCCAGCGCCTTACCGTGCGGAGCGATTTAGTTAGCGTGCGGACACGAGTTCCCGGAAATCGTATCTGTCGCGAATATAGCCGTTGAAAAACAGGGCCTTGGAGAAAGCCGATTGGAATGAAGCGGCTACTTCCGGAGGCACATCGACGTACTCGTAGATTAGGCCGTTCGCAAAGGACACCGTCAGGCGCTCGTTCGCGCAATCGTAGTGAATGTGATCGATGGCAGTCGCGGACATATATAGCTAACGCACAGCCCACCCATTGGGTTCTGTAATTTACCCAAACCGGTCGCGCCAACTCGGCATTGCGCTGGGGAATGCCAATGCGGTCGCTTCGTAAACGCCGCGTGCGATGGCACGGGCAAGCACATGGGCCGCGAGCGCGCCGAGTTCACTCAGCGTGAATACAGGGTCGGGCAGGAACGTGGTGCCTGTGCCTGCTGCAAATACAACATCACCATCGAGTGGCGTGTGCACGGGATGGATCGCACGCGACAACCCGCTTTGTGCCATTACGGCCACGCGCTTTGCTTGTGCCTTGGTGAGTTGGGCGTCGGTGGCGACGACCGCAAGGGTTGTGTTCTCGCCCGGATAACCTTTGCTGCGAAACGCCAAGGCGTCGGCAGGCAGTGATGGCGGCCAGCCATGTCCGCCGAACTCTGCGTCCTGCTCGAACGGGGCGGCCCAGAAATGCCGGGTGTTGCCAATTGTCATGCTTCCAGCGGCGTTGGCCGCGGCAATCGCGCCGACAGTAATGCCGGCGCGTGTCTTTGCGCTTGCCGAACCGATACCACCCTTGAGGTTAGCGGTTGTGGCGCCCAGTCCCGCGCCAACGCTTCCGAGCGCAAAATCTGCACTTGCGTGTTTTGCAGCTTCGTAGCCGAGTTCGCGATAAGGGGGATAGCGTCCCCAATTCTTGTCGCCGCCGGACAACAAGTCGAACAAAATTGCCCCCGGCACGATCGGCACGCGGGCCTCACGCACCTGAAAGCCGCGACCCTTCTCGCGAAGCCACGCCTGCACCCCTGACGCGGCGTCGAGTCCGAAAGCGGATCCGCCGGACAGGACGATAGCGTCGATTCCTTCCACCGTTTGCGCGGGGTCGAGGAGTGCCGTTTCACGCGTACCCGGACCGCCCCCGCGGACGTCTACGCTGGCGGTCACGGGGTTCTCGAACACAATAACCGTGACGCCAGAGCCGAGCTTGGCATCGCCGGCATTGCCCACACGAATGCCGGGAACGTCAGTAATCAGATTGCGCGCCATAGCGTCTCCCAGCGGAAACTTTATCACGCCAAATCACGTTTCGGCGAAGTGATCGTAAGGGCTTGCAAGCGGGCACATTGCGTCGCATTTAGTGACGCCATGCATAGCGAAGTGACTTTCTTGGCCGCCCTGGTCGCTGGCATTGTCAGTTTTCTATCTCCCTGTGTGCTGCCGCTTGTGCCGCCCTATCTCGTGTTTTTGGCCGGTACCTCGCTCGAGCGTTTTGCGGAGAAGGAGGCAGAGCCACGGGTCAGGCGCGAAACAGTGGTCGCGGCGGTCCTGTTTGTCCTGGGGTTCTCGACCGTGTTTGTGGCGCTCGGAGCTAGCGCAAGCGTCGTCGGGACGCTTGTCCGCGCCTATTCGGGGCCTCTCGCTACCATTGCTGGCATAGTCATCATCGTTATGGGGCTCCACTTCCTTGGCGTGACGCCAATTGCGTTGCTGCATCGTCAGAAGCGACTCGATGTGGCTAAGCCGGTCGGGTTGTGGGGGGCCTACATCATCGGGCTCGCATTTGCCTTCGGCTGGACCCCATGCATTGGACCTATCCTGGCTGCGATTCTCGCTGTCGCGGCGTCCGAGCAAACGGTGAGCAGAGGAGCGAGCCTTCTGGCAGTATATTCGCTTGGCCTCGGGATTCCGTTTATCGTCGCCGCATTCGCAATAGAGCCTTTCGCGGCGTTTCTGTCTCGCTTCCGCAACTATCTTCATCGCATGGAGCAAGTGATGGGAGCGCTGCTGGTGTTGACGGGGATCGCCTTTCTGACCGGGAGCGTCAATCAGATGAGCGTATGGCTGCTCGAAACATTTCCGGTTCTTGGAAAGATAGGGTAAAAAAAGAAAGCCCGCCGATCGGCGGGCTTTCGGAATTCAGTGCGATCGACTACTTGACCTTGGTGCAATCGGAGCCGGGGCACTCGACGTACGTGATCTTTCCGCTGGGATCCTTTTTCCAGATGTACATCACATAGTCGAGTTTCGTGATGTCGCCCTTCTTGTCGTAGGAAATATCGCCGAGCACGGTCTTGAACGGCATACCTGAATGCATTTTCTCGGCGACTTTCTTTGGGTCGAGCGACTTTGCGGCTTCGGCAGCCTGTTTGATGATCTGCACGCCAGCATAGCTATAAAGCGTGTAGGCTTCCGGCTCGAATTTCTTGGCGCGGAATTCCTCGACCACTTTTTTGGCATCCGGCTTGTTGCGCGGATCTGGACCGTACGTCATCAACGTGCCTTCCACGCCCGGACCGCCAATCGAGGCAAATTCATCGGAGGTGATGCCATCGCCGCCCATCAACGGCGCCTTTACGCCTTGATCGCGCATTTGTCGGACGATCAGTCCACCTTCCGTGTACAGGCCGCCCCAATAGATCAAGTCGGCGCCCGATTGCTTGATCTTGGAAACCAGTGCCGAGAAATCTTTCTCGCCGGTGTTAATGCCTTCGTAGAGCACTTCTTTCATGCCGGCTTTGTTGATTGTCTTCTTCATTTCGTCGGCTAGACCTTTGCCGTAAGTAGTCTTGTCGTGCACGACGGCAATTTTCTTGCCTTTGAAATGCTTGACGATGTATTCGCCCGCAACTTGTCCTTGTTGATCATCACGGCCGCAGACGCGAAAGATGTTCCACATCTTGCGTTCAGTCACCGTCGGATTTGTCGAAGCCGGCGTGATCTGCAGGATGCCGTTTTCCTGATAGACCTCCGACGACGGAATGGTGACGCCTGAGTTGTAGTGGCCGATGACGAATTTCACCCCGTCGGCAGCAAATTTGTTTGCAACCGAGACGCCTTGCTTTGGATCGGAAACGTCGTCGCCATAGGAGACGCTTATTTTCTGGCCGAGGATACCGCCGGCGGCGTTTATGTCGGCCGCGGCCTGGTCAACCCCATTCTTCATTTGAGCTCCGGTCGCCGCGTTCGGCCCGGTAATCGGCCCACCGACCCCGAATTTGACTTGGGCTGTGGCAACCCCCGCGGTTGCGATCGCGATACCCAACGCGAGGCCGAACGTAGTGATCTTTTTCATCTGTATTCCCCCTCAAACTAAGGCGGCAACTTTCTCTCTCGGCGATATTACGTCAAGCGACTTTGCGGCGCCAGCGCATCGGGCCGTCGGGCTCATTGAGCCAGCGATATTGCGTAAGCATTTGGCTTGCGCGAGCGGCCCGAAAGCCGAGAAAACCGAAGAATTCACAGAAAGTCGCGTCGATGAGGTAGTAGTGGAGCGACAGAAAAGTGCCACCATAAAGGCTGAAATGAATGAAGCGAACCGCCCCTGCCAGAACAAAGCCGTACACGACAACTTGCCACCACGGTCGCCAGGTTGTGGCAATCGCTCGGCCAGCCAATGCCGCTGCTCCGCCACCGAGAATGAGAGTGACCAGCACGAAAACGCCGAACGACCCTTCCTCGTAGAGGAATTCAGGTATCGAAAAAGATGCGGCAATTTGCGTCAATGCCGACCTCCCTCAAGATAGGCCGACTTGATTTCCGGACGCTCCAACAATTCGCGTCCTGTGCCGGACATCGTGATGAACCCATTCACCATGACGTAGCCGCGGTGCGCGAGCTTAAGGGCGTGGTAGGCATTCTGCTCGACGAGAAATACTGTCAGACCGTCCTCGGCGTTGAGCATTTTAATGGCATCAAAGATTTGCAGCACGACCAGGGGCGCCAGACCCAGCGAAGGCTCGTCGAGCAGAAGAAGGCGCGGTTGTGCCATCAAAGCGCGGGCAATCGCCAGCATTTGCTGTTCGCCGCCCGACAACGTCCCGCCGCGTTGCGCGATTCGCTGCTGCAGCCGCGGAAACATAGTCAATACACGATCAAGGTCCCGCTTGAAATGCAATGGGTCAGCGGTTGTGGCGCCCATCTGCAGGTTCTCGAGCACTGTCATTCGGGAAAAAATCCGGCGGCCTTCGGGGGACTGCGCAAGTTTGAGTTTTGCTATCTCGTGTGTCGGCAGATGTGTGATGTTCTGGCCGGCGAAATCGATTGTACCTTCGCGCGCGCGCGGATTGCCACAGACCGTCATCATCAATGTAGATTTTCCAGCGCCGTTGGCGCCAATCAAAGTGACGATTTCTCCCTCGTTGACATCGAGGTCCACGCCTTTGAGGGCCATAACCCGGCCGTAGAAGGTTTTGACGCCTCGCACAGTGAGGAGTGGGGTGGTCATAGACCGACCTCCGCCTCGACTTTGGCCACATCCTGGTCGGCGACTCCCAGATAGGCCGCAATAACCTTCGGGTTGTCGCGGACAGCCGCTGGAGCGCCATCGGCGATCTTAACACCGTAATCGAGCACAATGACGTGGTCCGAAATTTCCATCACCACGGACATGTCATGCTCGATCAAGAGGATCGAAATGCCAAACTTCTCCCGGATGTTGAGCAGGAGGTCGTTCAGCTGGGCGCTTTCACGCGGGTTGAGGCCGGCCGCGGGTTCGTCAAGGCAGAGCATCACCGGATCGGTGCACATGGCCCGCGCGATCTCGAGGCGGCGTTGCGCGCCGTAAGGCAGATCGCCCGCGGCGTCATCCGCGCGGGCCGTCAGATCGACCCTGTCCAACCATTCCCGCGCGCGCTCAATCGCCGCGCGTTGGGCCCTTCCAAAGGAAGGAAAGCCAAGAATTCCAAGAAGGGTATAGCCGGATGCCAGCATCAGATCGTTGTGTTGAGCCACCAGCAGATTCTCGAGCACGGTCATGCCCGGAAAAAGGCGAATGTTCTGAAATGTACGGGCGACCCGCGCTTGCTGCGCCACGAGGTAGTCGGGCATTCGCTCGAGCAGAAATAGGCCGCCCGCCGCTCGTCTAACGGAGCGTCCGCCACTGTCGGTTAGCGTCTCGAGCCAATCCCAGGCGCCGACATCGCCATGGCGCAGCGCGATGCGTCCCTCGCTCGGCTTGTAGAAGCCGGTGATGCAATTGAACACTGTGGTTTTCCCCGCGCCGTTCGGTCCTATCAAGGCGGTGATTTCTCCCTGTCGCGCGGAGAACGACAGGTCCTCCACGGCGACAAGGCCACCAAAGCGCATCGTCAGATGTTCGACCTGCAGCAACAAATCATGCGCATCTAACATCAGCCGTGACCTTCCTTCACGAGGTCGCTGGCGATTGCCTTGCGCTCCTTTAGAACGACCGATGGCTCGCGCGTCGCAATTAGACCGCGGGGCCGCCAGATCATGATCAGCACCATCGCAAGTCCAAAAAGGAGCATCCGGTACTGGGTCGGGTCGAATGTGGCTCCAAAAATCAATTTCAGAAAATCGAGCTCGCGCATGATTTCAGTGCCGCCGATCATCACAACAGCGGCGATCGCGACGCCGATCTGGCTGCCCATACCGCCAAGCACAACAATTGAAAGAATGGTTGCGGACTCCAGAAACGTGAACGAGTCCGGCGAAATGAAGCCCTGTCGTGCGGCAAAAAACGATCCCGCAAAGCCCGCGAACATCGCGCCCATGGCGAACGCCGTCAACTTGGTGTTGGTCGTGTTGATGCCGAGTGAGCGGCAGGCGATTTCATCTTCGCGCAGCGCTTCCCACGCGCGGCCGACCGGGAGTCGCCGCAGCCGGACGGTGACGAACGCGGTAAGGAAGGCGAGCGCGAGGATCAGGTAATACAGAAAAATGGTGCGATAGATCGGCGAATACGCCAGTCCGAAGACCGCGGCGAACCCGTCATCATCTGCGTTGAATGGGATGCCAAAGAAAGTCGGGCGCGGAATACTCGTGATGCCCGCATAGCCATTGGTCAAATCCACCCAGTTAATGAGTACGATGCGAATGATTTCACCGAACGCCAGCGTGACTATCGCGAGATAATCGCCACGCAATCGCAACACCGGAAATCCGAGCAATATCCCCCAGAATGATGCGAGAATTCCGGCAAGTGGCAGAAGGATCCAGAAGGAAAAGCCGAAGGTTTTAGCAAGCAGCGCGTAGGCATATGCCCCGACCGCGTAGAACGCCACGTAGCCTAGGTCGAGCAAACCGGCGAGACCTACGACGATGTTCAAACCCCATCCAAGCATGACGTAGATCAGGATCTGGATCCCGAAATTATCGATCCATTTGACGGCTCGGCCAAAGCCCGCGGTAGCTAGGACGATCGCCGGGTAAACGACAACGAACCCGATTGCAAAGGGGACAATCCACTTTCCGATCTGCGTACGCCATGCCGAAGGTTCGGCAGCGGGCCGTAGCGCGCGTTCCTTCAACCAAGGTTCGACGGAAAGCGAGTAGGTGAGACGACCGAGGCCGACCAAGGCAACAACCGCAGATAGTAACGGCCAACGGGTGATAAGGATTAGGTCGTTGCGGACATCAGTGACGGTCTGGAAGCCGACCAGCGGTAGAAATAGTCCGAAAGAAAGCAGTGCCGTGATGCCCGCGTCTCGGAGAGCGCGAGCTGTGTCGACGCGCTTGGCTGGCCCATCGCTCGCCATGTCAGACTTTCTCGACATCCGGGCGGCCAAACAGACCTTGCGGCAGGAATATCAGCGTGATCGCGAGGACAGAGAAAGCTGCAACATCCTTGTAATCGATTGAAAAGTACGCGGACCACATCGTCTCGATAAGGCCGATCAAAATGCCGCCAATGACCGCGCCCGGCAGAGAGCCGATGCCACCGAGAACGGCGGCCGTGAACGCCTTCACACCCGGGACAAAACCGTCCGCGAAGCTTACGACGCCGTAGTACATCAGATACATCGTGCCGGCGACGGCAGCGAGCGCGGCCGCGATGACAAAGGTCATCGAAATGGTGCGATCGACGTCGACCCCGACCAGGGCCGCCATCTTTTGATCTTGCTCGCAGGCGCGCTGCGCGCGGCCAAGCCGCGTTTTTGTGACAAGATACCAGAAACAGGCCAGCAGAACTGCGGTAACAACCCAGATTATGAGCTGCTTGACCGAAAGAGTGACCGGAAAATCGTTTTTTGTGAAGAGAACGAACTCACCCTGGACCATAGGTGGAATCGATTTGTTGCGCGGCCCCTGTGTCACCTGCACGAAATTGGAAAGGAAAATCGACATTCCAATTGCTGAGATCAGTGGCGCCAACCTAAACGAACCGCGCAGGGGTCTGTAAGCGAGTCGCTCAATCGTCCAGTTGACCAGCGAGGTAAACAACATCGCCACGATAAGCATGACGAATAGAACGAGCGCGATCGACGAGCTACCGAGAAAACTGACGAGCAGCAGGAAAGCAACGAGCGCGATGAAGCACGACACCATGAATACATCGCCGTGGGCGAAGTTCACCATGCCGATAATGCCGAAGACCATCGTGTATCCGATGGCAATCAGGCCATAAATTGAGCCGAGCGTAATCCCGTTGATTAGTTGTTGTAGGAAGACTTCCATTCCATCCCCACGCCTTCCATCCGGCCCAGACCGATCGCCCCGATATTAGAGGCTTAACAGGGCATAGCGGGAGCGGCAACGCGGCGCGGGCGCGATGTTATCAAGCGGAATTTGTCGTGGAGGACGTGGCGGGGCGCCACAGACACCAGCGTTGCTGAGACAGGCCCATAAACGTCGTGCCCGTCTCCGCACGCTGGCAGCGAAGCTAGTGAAGGCCACCAAAGAACCAGATCAGCACCAGAATAGGGATCGGAATGCCGAGCAGCCAAAGCAACAAATATCGTCCCATCGTCGGTTCTCCTCTTGTTTGAAGGGGAACACTCCCGGTCGCGCGAGGTTCCGATGGGCGTTTCCCCATATTGGATGGGCATTTGATGGGAACAAAAACACCCGCTCACGCATTGTTACCAGTTACGGAGCGCGCGTGATCAGAGCGCTTCCAACCATGTTGGAGAGTGAAAATGAATCAAAATCAGAACCCGAACCAGAAGCCCGGCCAACAACAGCAAGGTGGTCAGGGTGGTCAGCAGGGTGGCGGACAGCAGAAACCCGGCCAGCAGCAGCAGGGTGGTCACCAGCAGGGTGGTCAACAGAACCGCTAACGCTGCAGGATAGAGAAACATGGGAGCCCCGCCGCGAGGCGGGGTTTTCATTTTTTCCCGTCGGCTGTTGGCCTCGCAAGCATGCTCACATATGCTTGTGGGATGAGCATGGTGTCGTCGCTGCCGCTGTTTCACTTGTACGGCGATCCGCCTGACGACTCCGCTTTTGATTTTATCCATATCGAAACCATCTCTTCGCGATCGTCAATTCACGACTGGACAATCCGCGCTCACCGTCACCGAAATCTGTTTCAGGTGTTGCTCATCGAGAAAGGTGGTGGCGAGTTCAGCTTCGAGACAACAACGGCGCGGTTCTCCGCACCGGCCTTGATTTTGGTGCCGGCGACGACCGCGCATGGCTTCCGGTTTACGCCCGAGGTTACCGACGGTTGGGTCGTTAGCTTTACCGAAGATGTCGCTGATGCACTCGGCGATCAGTCGGGAGAGGCGCTGGCACGGCTCAAGGCGGTCGCCACGGAGCCTCTGTTGCCGCTCGCAGGTGCGGCGGAAGCAAAGCGACTGTCTACGCTCTGCGCAGATTTGCACGAAGAGAGTGCGTTGGCGCGCGAAGGCTACCGCCTGGCGATGCGCGGCCTGCTTGCGTTGATTGCCATCGAAGTGGTGCGGCTCGCTGTATCCCGCGCGCGGAGCGGTACCGTGACCCTTTCGCGTTCAGATGCTCGGGTCGATGAACTGCGACGGCTCGTGGATGAACATTTTCGAAAAGAACGTCTCATCAGCTTTTACGCTGGAAAACTGGCCATGACGGCCGACAGACTTAATGACCATGTCAAACGCGCAACCGGTGTCACCGCCGGTCACCTGATCCGCCAACGTGTTCTGACGGAAGCCAAGCGGCAACTCGTGTTTACAAACCAGGCAATTCACGAAATCGCCTACGACCTCGCTTTTTCAGACCCTTCACACTTCACACGGTTTTTTCGCAAACAGACGGGTATGACGCCGCAGTCCTTTCGGGACGGCCGCGGGGGCTGAAGCTACTTCTGTGCATCAAGCGAATTCGCGCGAATAAACGTGAACGCAATACCGGCGCCAAGCAATTCCGCCATAGCGGCTGCGGTCATAGCCGCGCGCAACCCGGTCAAAAAGCTCTCACTCGTGGTGACTTGTTGGCCGGCATAAGCGGCAAAGAGCGAGCCGACGATTGCGACGCCAAGTGTCGCCCCAACCATACGCGCTGTGTTGAGGATCCCTGAAGCAGTTCCCGATCGCGCAGGCGGAACGGCTGCGACAGCGACGCCATTGACCGGCGCAGTGTTCAGACCAAGACCAATGCCAACGATGACGAGGGCCATTTCGATCGGACCGGGTCCGGAATTCTGAGTAATGGCGGCCAGCGCCAGCGCGCCCAGGCCCATGCAGGCCATTCCTGCTGTCATCACCACGCGGGGGCCGAATCGATTGGTGAAAAAGCCCACCAGTTGAGACACCACGACAAAACTGACCGACATCGGAAGTAATTCGAGCCCGGCGATGAAAGGACTACTGTGACGTACAGTCTGAAAATAGAGCGGCATGATGAAGAGTAGCGCGTACATGCCAAATGTCATCAATCCGGCTACCGCAAGGGCGGCGGAAAAAACCGGCTGACCAAATAACGAAAGTGGCAAGAGAGGGCCCGGCGTTTTCGCCTCAACCCATACGAAAGCAATCATCGCAACCGCAGCTCCCGCAATCATAAAGATCAATGGAGCGCTCCAGCCCCAATGAGAGCCTTCGATCGCGGCAAAGGCAAATCCTCCCAGCCCGATAACGGCAAGAACCTGGCCGGGCAGGTCGAGCCTGCGGCCTTCGGGTTCCGTGCTTTCGTTGATAGCCTGCGTCGTAAGCAGCAACGCCGCTGCACAGAAGGGCAAGCTCATATAGAAGATGCTGCGCCAACCAATGCTATCAACGAGCCAGCCACCTACTGTCGGACCGATGACAAAAGCGAGACCATTACAGCTGGCCCAAATGCCCAACGCGTGGACACGCTCTTCGCGGTCCGGGTAGGCCAACGTGAGCAAAACCAGCGACATTGGCAACGCAAACGCCGCACCTATGCCGCTGACGATACGTCCACTGATCAAGGCTATGGCGTTGGGCGCAAACGCGCAGACCAAAGTCCCGCCCGTGAACAGCACGATACCAAGCAAGAAAATGCGGCGGCGACCATAAAGGTCTCCGAGTGTCCCACCGGTAAGCAGCAAACAGGCGTAGGCGAGGTTGTACGCATCCACGACCCATTGCATCTGGCTGACACCGGCACGCAAATCGACCGCAATGCTTTTGAGCGCGAGGTTAACGACCGACGTATCGATTTGCGCGAGCAGAACTCCAAGCGACGTTGCGAGCAACACAAGGCTGGGCCGCAGAGCGGCATTGTTCGTGTGTGCGATTGTCATAGTGTCTCTTTCAGATAGGTCGCCCTGCTTGAGCGCGATGTAGGAGCGTGCGCAGGCAGGGCCCACCCGTTTTCTGCGCAAATCCGAATTGGAACTTCGACGCCGTCTCGTTAATCGAAAGGGTTAAGTGCCTAACGGGTAAGGTAAAGGCTCGGTTTCTTTTGAACTTCGCAATTGGATTACGCGTGAGTCCTCACGTGATTGAGGAGGAATCCGCGCGAAAAATCTCAAATGTTGCGGTTGCCGCTACCGTCGCAATTGCGCTGTATTTCGCTTTGGCCTGGGGTTATGACGGATTGCGTATCCTCACGTCGCCTTCGTATGGCCTCGAAGACGTGTGGCGTTCGCAATTTGTTTTCGCAATCGGTCGACTTTTCAATTTAGGGCCGATTGGGCTGATAAAGCTCGCCGCGTTTTTCGGAGCGCTCAAGCCCGCGGTCGCTTGCATTTGTGTCATTCACATTGCTAACAGGTTCCACTGCATGATGCTTTCGTTAAACGTGGCGACTTGTGGTACTTGTCATAGGTGGACCACGCGGTCTCGGCGATCTTGTCGACCTTGCCCCTCAGCGGCTCAAAATCGGGGTCGCAAAATCTTTCTCGAAATCGCCTTGTGAACTCGGCTTTGTCGAGCTGAACACTCGGCATACCGGTCCGCAGCTTCACCTTCGGTATGGAAAATCCCCATCAGGTGGCCATGACTTCATTGAAGCCTTTTCAGGCCGAAATGACGAGGGAGGTGGAAGCGGGTTAGGCTATTTGCTCTTTGCGATTTCGGTGATTACTTCGGCAGCTTCCTTGAAAGCGTGGTTGGCAGCCGGTACTCCGCAATAGATTGCTTGTTGCAGGATGATCTCCTTGATGTCGTCGGCGCTGAACCCGCCCTCCGTGAGCGCCGCCCGCACATGCATTCGGAACTCTTCCCACTTGTCGAGTGCGAGCATCGTGCCAATCACGAGAATGCGGCGCGTCCGCTCATCATAGTGCGGCCGCGTCCAGACTTCGCCCCAGGCGGTCCGGGTTATGAAATCCTGGAATTCCTCATTGAACGCATTCTTCTTGGTGTTCGCCCGATCGACCCACGTATTGCCGAGCACCTTGCGGCGCTTGGCCATTCCGCGCTCATAACGTTCCTTGTCATCCATGAATCGCCTCAGTGCAGGAAATTGAGCACGGCTTCAGTATACGCTTTGGGCTGCTCGATGTTCGCAATATGCGCCGCATCGAGACTCACAAGTTTCGCACCCTTGACCTGACTTTGGATCGCTTCGCCGGCTGAGGGTGGGGTGGCAGGGTCGTGTTTCCCGACGATGACCAAAGTCGGCAGAGTGATGCGTGGATTTGAGGACGTGAAATCCATGTCGCGAATTGCTTCGCAACATGCGATATAACCTTCCGGATTCGTTGTAAGAAATAACTCCGTCATACGGGCGATTGCCTGCGGCGCCCGTGATCGGAAGTCCTTTGTGAACCATCGCTCCATGTTCGGTCCGACAAGTCCACCGAGACCTTTCTCCTTTACGAGTTTGATTCTGTCGTTCCACGGCGTCTTGTCGGCGTAGTGATAGTTGGTGTTGGAGAGCACCAGCTTCTCAATGCGATCGGGAGCATTCGCCCCCAGCCACTGTCCTACCATGCCGCCCATCGATAATCCGCACCAATTGGTCTTTCTGATTTTCAGCGCGTCGAGCACCGACAGGACATCCCGACCGAACCGCTCCATGGAGTAGGGGCCTTTCGGCACCCCGGACTGACCGTGCCCGCGACGGTCGTAGCGAACAAGCCGGAAGTGCCTCGCAAATTCGGGAGCCTGGTCGTCCCACATTCGGAGTGTGGTCCCGAGCGAATTCGACAGCATGAGTATCGGCGCGCCCTCGCGACCTTCGACCTCGACATTGATCGGGCACCCATCGTCTGCGTTGATTGTCGGCATTAAGGTCCTCCCCTAAAATCTTGATTGTTAGGCACTAGATCGAGCGACACCCTTAGTGCGCCGCGCGATCCTTGCAAAGGTCTTTTCATGGCCATCGTGAGGGCGTAAGCCGGTCTGTCGCGTGATGCTTGTAAAGGAGACGCGTGATGGCAATGACCATGACGGGCGAGGTTCAACTGCCGGCCAGTCGCGAGGTTGTGTGGGCAAAGCTGAACGACCCCGACGTTCTGAAAGCGTGCATCCCGGGCTGTGAAGAACTCAACAAGACCTCGGACACTGAATTCCAGGCTGTTGCGACGACCAAAATCGGTCCAGTAAAAGCGCGCTTTAAAGGTAAGGTTCATCTTAGTGATCTTAACCCTCCCAACGGCTACAAAATTTCCGGCGAAGGCGATGGTGGCGTGGCCGGTTTTGCGAAAGGTGGGGCGACGGTCGCGCTGACCGAAAAAGATGGCGGCACGCTGCTGACTTACAGCGTCGAAGCACAAATTGGCGGCAAGCTTGCACAACTTGGCCAGCGTCTTGTCAACGGCGCCGCCAAAAAAGTTGCGGATGATTTCTTCCAGAAATTTGCGACTACGGTTGCGACTACTTGATCAACCTCCAGTAGAAGATGAAGTGGGCCGCATTGCTGGAATCCCTTGACCGAAGCTATAATGGGGGTTCAGACTTATTTCGGTCGAAATCGCCTCGATTTCACACCTGAACTACTGCCGTCCCGGCCGCGGGAGGCGAAAAAAGGGCGTTTGGGCCCTAAATTGGGAGGAAGCCATGCCTGCCGTATCCATGACGGTGAACGGTAAAGCCGTCAGCGGGGATGTCGAAGCGCGCACCTTATTGGTGCAATTTCTGCGCGAGAATTTGCGGCTGACCGGTACACATGTCGGCTGTGACACCTCGCAATGCGGTGCTTGCGTCGTTCACATTGATGGGATTGCGGCCAAGTCTTGCACCACCCTCGCTCTGCAATGCGAGGGCGCCAAGGTCACCACAATCGAAGGTCTCGCAGAGCCGAACGGCCCGCTGCATCCGATGCAGGAGGCGTTTCGCGAACATCACGCGCTTCAATGTGGCTTCTGTACTCCCGGAATGATCATGGCAGCCCTCGATATCGTACGGCGGCGCGGCAACGATCTCGATGAGCACACGATCCGCGAACAACTCGACGGAAATATTTGTCGGTGTACGGGCTACCACAACATCGTCAAAGCCATCGCAGCGGGAGCCAAAGCAATGGCAAAGGGTGGCACACGACAGGCCGCTGAATAACACAAGAACAGTGGGAGAAACCGCCATGAGCGCGACGGGTATCGGCGCGGCGGTGCGCCGAAAAGAAGATCTCCGCTTTATCACCGGCAAGGGTCGATACGCCGATGATGTGATCAGACCGGGCGAGACCCGCGCGGTATTTGTGCGGTCGCCGCATGCCCATGCAAGCATCAGGAGCATCGACGTTTCTGAAGCCAAGAAAATGCACGGTGTGATTGATGTGCTGACCGGGAAAGATCTTGCGACCGACAAGATAGGCAATTTGATCTGCGGTTGGATGATTCATTCAAAAGACGGATCACCGATGAAAATGGCGCCACATCCGGCGCTTGCCGCGGACAAGGTCTGTCATGTTGGTGACGCAGTTGCCGTCGTCATCGCAGAGACTCAGGCGCAAGGCCGTGACGCGGCCGAAAAGGTGAAGGTCGACTATCAATTGCTTCCCGCTGTTGTGGATCCGGCCAAAGCAAAATCGGGTCAGCAAATTCACGATGTTGCACCAAAAAACACGATCTACGAATGGTCGCTTGGCAACTCCAAAGCAGTGGACGCGGCCTTTGCATCCGCAAAGCACGTGACTCATCTCGACATCGTCAACAATCGTCTGATTGCGAATGCCATTGAGCCGCGTGTCGCGCTTGCCGAATACGATGCGGGTACCGATCAGCTCACGCTTTGGAACACTACGCAAAATCCGCACGTCTCTCGTCTGGTGATTGCGGCCTTTGTCGGC
The DNA here is from genome assembly GCA_051986235.1 of Pseudolabrys sp. Lineage (GTDB taxonomy): Bacteria > Pseudomonadota > Alphaproteobacteria > Rhizobiales > Xanthobacteraceae > Pseudolabrys. The sequence goes on along the minus strand of JBPYDR010000097.1, from coordinate 15,605 downwards.
ATGGCGCCCGAACACAAGCTTCGTGTCATTGCGCCGGACGTCGGCGGTGGCTTCGGTTCGAAGATTTTCATTTATCCGGAGGAGGTCGTTTGCCTGTGGGCTGCGCGAAAAGTTGCCCGGCCGGTGAAATGGACGGCCGATCGATCGGAATCATTCATCACCGACGCGCATGGGCGCGATCACGTTACTCATGCTGAACTGGCCCTTGATGCTAGCGGCAAGTTCCTGGCGATGCGCGTCAAGACGATCGCAAACCTCGGCGCTTATATGTCGACGTTTTCATCGTCGGTCCCGACCTATTTGTATGCGACGCTGCTGTCAGGGCAGTACGATATTCCTCACATCTATTGTGAAGTCGACGCCGTTTACACGAACACGGTACCCGTCGATGCTTATCGCGGGGCCGGTCGTCCGGAAGCGACCTTCGTGGTTGAACGGCTTGTGGAGGTGGCGGCACGGCAACTCGGGATCGATCCAGCCGATCTGCGCAGGCGCAATTTCATCAAGACATTTCCGCATCAAACGCCGGTGATCATGGCGTACGATGCCGGCGACTATAATGCGTCGCTTAAAAAGGCGCTCGAGATTGCCGATGTGAAAGGTTTCGGCAAGCGCAAGCGCGACGCCGCGCGGAACGGCAAGCTGCGTGGTCTTGGCTACTCAACCTACATCGAAGCCTGCGGTATCGCTCCCTCGCAGGCCGTCGGATCGCTCGGTTGCGGTGTCGGCCTGTGGGAGAGCGCTGAAGTACGCGTGAATCCAACCGGAAGCGTGGAGGTTCTGACCGGCACCCACGCTCACGGACAGGGGCACGAGACGACATTTGCTCAACTCGTTTCGGAGCGTCTTGGCATACCGTTTGAAAACATTTCTGTAGTGCACGGCGATACTGACAAGGTGCAGTTCGGCATGGGGACGTACGGCTCGCGTTCGGGTGCGGTCGGCATGTCCGCGATCGTAAAGGCTCTCGACAAAATAGAGGCCAAGGCGAAGAAAGTAGCCGCCCATATGCTCGAAGCAGCCGAGGGCGACATCGTTTTCAAAGACGGCAAATTCACCGTCGCCGGCACAGACAAATCGGCAGCCTGGGGCGATATCGCGCTCAACGCATACATCGCGCACAAATTTGCCGGGCAGGAGCTTGAGCCCGGATTGAAGGAAACGAGCTTCTACGATCCGACTAATTTCACATTCCCTGCCGGTTGCCATATCTGCGAGGTCGAGATTGACCGCGACACCGGCAAAACAGAGATCGTCAGTTGGACGGCCGTCGATGATTTCGGCACGGTGATCAATCCGATGATCGTGGAAGGTCAGGTTCACGGCGGCATCGCACAGGGTATCGGGCAAGCGTTGTTGGAAGTCGCCGTGTACGACAAGGACGGCCAGCTGGTGACGGGATCACTCATGGACTATTCGATGCCGCACGCTCATGACCTGCCATCCTTTAAAGTCGGACTGACAGAGACGAAGGCACCATCGAATCCGCTTGGGATTAAAGGCTGTGGTGAAGCTGGCGCCATCGCTTCGCCTGCAGCAGTTATCAACGCCATAACCGACGCACTCGGCACAGAAGACCTTGCGATGCCGGCGACTGCGCAAGCGGTGTGGTCGGCGCTTTCGCGGCCGCAACCGCGTCAAGTCGCGTAGGAACGGGAGACAGCAATGTACAATTTCACCTTCCATCGTCCGACGACGGTCCGCCAGGCTGCCGGCCTTCTGGCGCGCAACCCGGAAGCAAAGCTGCTCGCCGGCGGACACTCGCTGCTGCCGGTGATGAAGTTACGCTTGGCAAACCCTTCCGCGCTGATCGATCTGTCGTTGGTGGAAGGCTTGGCTGGTGTCGAGCAGAAAGGGCGTTCGGTCGTGATCGGGGCAATGACCCGCCACGCCGATGCGGCTAATTCACCGGTGCTCCAACAGGTGCTGCCGGGACTGGCTTCCGTGCCGGGCTCCGTTGGCGACCCGCAGGTTCGCAATCGCGGGACCATCGGGGGTTCGATCGCCAATAACGATCCGAATGCCGACTATCCTGCGGCGTGCCTCGGGCTTGGTGCGACGATCATCACAAATAAGCGCCGCATTGCGGCCGATGATTTCTTCACCGGGATGTTTTCGACCGCTCTCGAGGATGGCGAGATAATTACCAAGATCAGTTTTCCGGTTGCGAAAAAAGCAGCGTACGAGAAATTCAAGCATCCGGCCTCGGGCTTTGCGCTGGTTGGCGTCTTTGTGTCTAAGCGCGGCTCCGAGATCCGGGTTGCGGTGACAGGGGCTGGCGCCAACGGCGTGTTTAGGGTCAAATCATTTGAAGAGGCATTGAAAAAACGCTTCGCAGCGAAGTCCCTCGAAGGCATGACGATACCGGCAACTGGTATGAACAGCGATATTCACGCCAGTGCCGAATATCGCGCACATCTTGTCGGAGTGTTGGCTAGGCGTGCCTTGGCAAAGGCAACAGCCTGACGTCGACTCACGGCGGAACAATTGCGGTTGGAACTGCGTTTCCGAGCGGATGCATCAATTTCGCTCGGAAGGCTCGCTATGCAGATATTGTCGCTTTTAATTGTTGTATTGATAGCAGCATTCTTGGCGTATGTGCGCCTGACTGTTTAGTCGGTTCGCAACGCACACCGCGTCAATCACGCCGGCGCGCGATCGAGCTCGCCAAGCAAATCGTGCAGGTCAAGCGGATTGGTGTACATCTGCAACGACCCGTCTGCTTTCTTCGGCCATTTTTCTTTTGGGCGATCCCAATAGAGCTCGACCCCATTGTCATCCGGGTCCCGCAAGTAGAGTGCCTCGCTGACTCCGTGGTCGCTCGCACCTTCGAGCGGGATTTTGGCGACGATTAGCCGACGCAATGCGTCCGCCAGCAGCCGCCGGGTCGGATAAAGGATTGCAGTATGGTAAAGACCCGTGCTGCCCGGGGGTGGGGGCGAGCCGCCCAGACTCTCCCACGTATTGAGCCCAAAGTGATGATGATACCCGCCGGCCGATATGAAGGCCGCACCGGGCCGGCCGGTGGTGAGCGTAAAACCCAGCACCCCACAGTAGAAATCCAGGGCTCGCTGCAGATTTGCAACCTTCAGGTGGACATGGCCGATCCTTACCCCTGGATCGATGGTGGGCATCTGCAGGGCGGGATTGTCGATGGTCTCGGCCTTCGTCATGGGTTTGTCCTGGCTCTTGGGTCCTTCGATCACCACATGTAAGACACGCGAGTGGTAGGATAAAGTCCCCGCATGACAGATAAGACTCTGCCTAATTCAATCGATTCAACCCTCGATCTGTTGGCCAAGGCCGACTACATCGCGGACCGATCGCTGGCGACGGTGTTGTACCTCGCCCTGCGCATGGGTCGGCCGTTGTTCGTCGAGGGTGAGGCAGGAGTAGGCAAGACCGAGATCGCCAAGGTTTTGGCAGCGACGCTCGGGCGGCGTCTGATCCGATTGCAGTGTTATGAGGGACTGGATGTTTCCGCTGCTGTCTACGAGTGGAATTACGGCGCTCAGATGATCGCCATCCGATTGGCGGAAGCTGAAGGCGGGGGTGACCGGACACGCATTGAACACGACGTATTTTCGGAGCGTTTTTTAATCAAGCGACCGCTCCTGCAGGCGCTTGAGCCCGATTCATCTGGACCACCTGTTCTGTTGATCGACGAGATCGACCGCACTGACGAAGCTTTCGAAGCGTTCCTCTTGGAAGTGCTCGCCGATTTTCAGGTGACTGTACCGGAACTTGGTACCGTTAAGGCGGCTGATCCGCCAATTGTTGTTGTTACTTCCAACCGGACTCGTGAAGTGCACGATGCTCTCAAACGACGCTGTCTCTACCATTGGGTCGGCTATCCCAGTGCCGAGCGCGAGCTGAGGATTTTACGCGCCAAGGTCCCAGGTATCGCAAAGAAGCTCTCCGAACAGGTCGTGGCATTTGTCCAGGCGTTGCGCAAAGAAGATCTTTTCAAATCGCCTGGCGTCGCCGAAACGCTGGATTGGGCCGGCGCTCTCACAGAGCTGGATGTTGTTGCGCTCGATCCGGCGACCGTATCGGACACGCTGGGTGTGTTACTTAAATATCAGGACGACATTGCCCGTCTCGACGGCACCAAGGTGAAAGCATTGCTCGACGAGGTGAGGTCGGAGCTGAGGGCGGCGGAGTAGGCTCATGGCCGTTCCTCAGGGCCGCCTTTCCGAAAACATCCTTTACTTCGCGCGCGCCCTACGCGCGGCCGGAATCCCCGTGGGACCTGGTGCGGTGCTCGACGCGCTGGAGGCTCTAAGTGTCGCAAATGTCGGTACGCGCGACGATTTCTACTGGACGCTGCACGCTGTGTTCGTGAAGCGCCATGAGCATACGATTCTTTTTGATCAGGCGTTTCGGATTTTCTTTCGCAAACGCGGCTACATCGAGAAAATGATTGCTTCGATGCTGCCGGAAACCGTACCTGGCAGCCCGAAGGCCCCACCGCCCGGCGCGCAGCGAATTCAGGAGGCGCTGTTCTCCGGCATTAACGAAAAGGACCAAAGCAAGTCCGAAGTCGAGCTCGACGCGAGGCTGACCGTTTCCGATCGAGAAATCCTACAAAAGAAAGATTTTGCACAGATGACCGCGGCTGAGATTACCGCGGCGAAAGAGGCCATCGCACGTTTGACGCTACCGCTGGATGAGGTGCGGACCCGACGACTTGCGCCAAACCGACATGGCCACATCATCGATGTCCGGCGCACCTTGCGCGCCAGCATGAAGGCGGGGGGTGCGCTGATCGATCTGAGGTATCTCGGTCCCCGCGTCAAAGAGCCACCGATTGTTGCGCTACTCGATATTTCCGGCTCGATGAGCGAGTACACCCGTCTGTTTTTGCATTTCTTGCACGCTGTCACGGACGCCCGCAAACGTGTGACCACATTCTTGTTCGGCACGCGGTTGACGAACGTAACCCGTGCAATCCGCCAACGTGACCCCGATGAAGCTCTCGCCGCGTGTTCGGCAAATGTGACCGACTGGTCCGGAGGGACTCGGATCGCCACCTCGCTGCACACATTTAACAAGCAATGGGCGCGTCGTGTGCTCACGCAAGGTGCGGTGGTATTGTTGATTACAGATGGCCTCGAGCGGGACGCCGACGACACGCTCGCCTTCGAGATCGATAGGCTCCATCGATCGTGCCGACGGCTTATCTGGCTGAATCCTTTGCTTCGTTTTCACGGCTTCGAAGCACGCGCCAAAGGCGTGCAAACGATGCTGCCTCACGTTGACGAACTACGGCCGATTCACAATCTGGAGTCCATGACCGATCTGGTTCGTGCCCTGTCTGGCGCATCGGGCAGGGGCTTCGACACGAAACACGTGCTGAGACAGGTCGCCTGACGGAGGAATTTTCATGCTGGCTCGCGATGAAGACATTCTCAAAACTGCTGAAGAGTGGCGCAAATCGGGTCGCGACGTGGCGGTTGCAACCGTCGTCGAAACATGGGGGTCGGCACCACGCCCTGTCGGCTCCAATCTGGTGATCGACAATGAGGGTAATTTTCTCGGGTCTGTTTCAGGTGGTTGTGTCGAGGGTGCGGTCGTCGCCGAAGCGATGGACGTGATCGACAATGGCAAACCAAAATTGCTCGAATTCGGTGTCGCCGATGAGACCGCGTGGAAGGTAGGTCTGTCCTGCGGCGGAACGATCCGGGTCTATGTCGAGAAGGTGGGCTGAGTGAAACTCGACGTCCTGCATGACCTTAACGCCGAGCGCGCTGCACGCCGCGCAGCAGTGCTCGTCACCGATACGGCGAGCGGTGCGCAGCGTCTGGTGAAGGCCGCGCATGTGAAGAATGATGCGCTGAAGGATGTGCTGGAAAAGCGGCTGCGTATGGGCAAGAGCGGTATGGAGGACACTCCGCAAGGGCGTGTTTTCCTGACTGTCTATGTACCGTCGCCAAAACTTGTCATTACGGGAGCCGTTCATATCAGTCAGGCGCTTGCGCCCATTGGTCAACTGCTTGGCTACGACGTGACGATCGTGGATCCGCGGACGGCCTTTGCATCGATCGAGCGGTTTCCGGACGTGAAGGTGATCGCAGAATGGCCCGATGTGGCACTCCCGCCGCTCTCGATTGATCACTACACGGCGTTTGTGGCTCTTACGCACGACCCGAAAATAGACGACCCCGCGCTCGAACATGCTTTATCGCGCGACTGTTTTTATATCGGTGCACTGGGATCGAGAAAGACCCATGCAAAACGCGTCGAGCGTCTCAAACAGGCTGGAATTTCCGAAGCCGACATCGCGCGTATTCACGCGCCTATCGGTCTTGATATAGAGGCCATATCACCTGCGGAGATCGCGGTAGCCATCATGGGCGAGATCACGCAGGTGCTTCGGCAAAAGGTAGAGGCGACATGAAGTTTGGAGCAATTCCTGTCGCTGAGGCGCTCGGCGCGACGGCCGTTCACTCAATCAGGCAAGGCGACTTGGTGCTGAAGAAGGGCACAAAGATCGGGCGTGCCGAAGTTGCGGCACTCACTGCGGCCGGCGTCAGAGAAATTACGGTGGCGCAGGTCGATCCTGGGGACGTGTCTGAAGATCAGGCCGCCGCCGATATTGCTGCGGCAATCCGGGACGAAGGCGTGCGCGCCGACCGTGCTTTTACCGGCCGTTGCAATCTTTTTGCCGACAGTGCCGGCATTCTGGTCGTCGATAAGAATTCAATCGATGCGCTCAACCGGGTCGATGAAGCCATCACGTTAGCGACGCTGCCGGCCTACAAGCCGGTGGTGGAAGGCGAGATGATCGCAACGGTCAAGATCATTCCATTCGCTGTCCCGGGATCCGCGCGCGACCAAGCAGTCGCCGCTGCGGCAAAGGCGAAGCCTGTCATTCGCATAGCGCCTTACAAGGTTCGAAGAGTGGGGGTTGTCTCTACTTTATTGCCGGGCCTGTCGCCAAAGGTCATCGACAAAACCCTGAAAATAACTGCAACAAGAATTGCGCCCGCTGGCGCGAAAATTATTGCTGAGCTGCGTGTGCCGCACGAACAGGCGGCACTTGCTCGGGCCATTGACGAATTGCTGAAAGCGGGTGCTGAGCTTGTGATCGTGTTCGGAGCTTCAGCCATCGCGGACCGCCGCGATGTGATACCTGCGGCGGTCGAAGCCGTCGGCGGTGAAATCGAACATTTCGGTATGCCCGTTGATCCCGGAAACCTGATGCTGATCGGTACGGCACGCGGTCAGGCCGTCCTTGGTGCTCCCGGTTGCGCGCGCAGTCCCAAGGAGAACGGTTTCGATTGGGTGTTGATGCGACTGCTCGCGGGTCTGCCTGTCACGCGTACCGACATTACGGGCATGGGCGTCGGCGGTTTGTTGATGGAGATCGTGACGCGGCCGCAGCCGCGCGAGGAACGTGCGCCCGAGGTGGGGCGCCGCGTCGCCGCTGTACTGCTCGCAGCCGGGCGTTCAACGCGCATGGGAGCGGTGAACAAGATGCTGGCTGAGATTGGCGGCAAGTCATTGGTACGCATTGCAGCAGAGCAGGTGGTTGCCTCGCGTGCTCAGCCCGTGATCGTCGTTACCGGGCACGAGCGCGAAAAAGTGGAAACTGCATTGAAGGGACTACCGGTACGTTTGGTCCACAACCCCGATTTTTTGGAAGGCCTCGGCACGTCGCTTAAAGTAGGGATCACTTGCGTTCCTCAGGAGGCCGACGCGGCGATTATTTGTCTCGCAGACATGCCGCAGGTCGATGCGGCATTGATGGACCGCTTGATCACTGCTTTCGATCCTGAGCGTGGCGCGCTCGTGGTGGTGCCGAGCATCGACGGTCGCCGCGGCAATCCCGTCGTCTGGTCACGCCGTTTCTTTCACGATCTGATGTCAATTCAGGGTGACGTGGGCGCACGCCACTTGATCGGCAATTATGCCGAGGCAGTCGTCGAAGTGCCAGTTTCTGGAGACGCAGCGCTCACTGACGTGGACACGCCCGAGTCGCTTTCTGCCGTCAAGGCTGAAATCGAGCGCGCTTGAGATTCGAATCGTTGATCGTGCAACCCGACTCACTCCTATGTTGGAAACTTGCTCGGGTAGGGGAGGGCAATGGCCAACGTCTATGCGCCTGTGATGCGTGCGCTTGTGGTCTTAGCCTTGGTGCTGGCGACTGCGACGTTGATGTTCGTTGCGGTCAATACCGCCCGCGCCGCCAGAGACGCGCAGTCCGCCGCGCCTTATTCAAGCAACTGATATTCAAGGAGAATCTGTGGGCCTTGCGGCGGGGCGTTTTTTGCTTTAAATAATGACTGACCAGTCAGTCATTATTGGTGGCAAATCATGTTGCATCCACCGAGGTCCCGCAAGGCACCGGCCCAGCGCGCAAGCCGACGCAAGCGCGCAGCGGACGCGGCGCGGACGGGCGGTCTTCCCGGCAGCCCCGCACGCAAGACACGGAGCATCGAACGTCGCGACGCAATCTTGTCTGCGGCGCTTGATGAATTCTCAATTCGTGGATTTGAGGCCGCGCGTCTCGACGATGTCGCGCGAAGGGCAGGCGTCGCCAAAGGAACCATCTACCTCTACTTCCGTGACAAGGAGAGCCTGTTTCAGGAGTTGATCCGGACCATGCTCACTCCGCTTGTCGGTACTATTGAGGCCATGGGTGAGGCCGACGTACCGGTCGCTTTGCTGGCTGATCGCATCGTCGATCTGTTTGTGCGCGAGGTCTACGAAACGCGCAGGAAAGACGTTATCCGCCTCATGATTACCGAAGGTCGGCGTTTTCCGAAACTTGCAGAATTCTATTATCGGGAAGTGCTGTCGCGAGTCATTGGAGCAGTGCGCGCCTTGTTGCGCCGCGCCGCGGCGCGTGGCGAGATTCCAGAAGGGCTCGTAGATTATCCGCAAATTGTCGCCGCACCGGGATTGGTGGCGATTGTCTGGAGCGGTCTGTTCGAACGATTTGAACCGCTCGACGTTCGCAAAATGATGAAGACCCATGTCGAATTGTTATTTGCGCCAAGGAGAGCAAAATGAGAATAAAGCTCGCTGGCGTCGGGGTTGTCATGCTGGCCGCGCTCGTACTCGGCGGTTGCAGCAAAACCAATGACCGCGTGCTGCAGGGATGGGTCGAGGCCGAACTGATATTCGTTTCTCCTGATGAGCAAGGGCGCGTGGAGACGTTGAAGGTTCGCGAAGGTGATCGCGTGAACAAAGGCGACCTCCTTTTCACCGTAGACGACGATTTGCAAAAGGCCGACGTCGTGGTGCGAAATACAGCTGTCATAAATGCGCAGCAGGGCTTCGATCGCGCAAAAGAGTTGTTGAAGTCGGCAGCCGGCACACAAAAAACCTACGACGACGCCGAGGCCGCACTACGCCAGGCAAAGGCGAACCTTGATTGGTCGCAGACGCGGCTCGCGCGCAGGAACGCTTACACTCCCGGGGATTCGACTGTTGAGCAGATTTATTATCGCCCGGGCGAGACTGTGCCGGCAGGTCGGCCCGTTGTCGCACTGCTGCCACCTGGTAACCTCAAAATTCGCTTTTTTGCGCCGCAAGCGATACTTCCAACGATCAAATTCGGAGATATCGTCGACGTGAGTTGCGACGGTTGCGAAAAAGGCCTGACCGCGAAAGTAAGCTTTATCGCGCGGAGCGCCGAGTACACGCCGCCGGTTATCTATAGTCAGGAGGAGCGCGCCAAGCTGGTGTTTTTGATTGAGGCGCGGCCGGAACAGCCGGACAAATTTCGCGTCGGTCAGCCGGTTACGGTTACGCTGCGACAAGAGTCGCCTTGATGAATGCGAACGATATCGTCATCGATGTCCATGGCCTGACTAAGAAATTTGGTGGCCGAGCGGTGGTGCGCAACCTGTCCATGCAGGTCAAGCGCGGCACGATCTATGGCTTTCTCGGCCCAAACGGATCCGGCAAGACGACCACGATTCGCATGCTCTGTGGTCTTCTCACGCCGGATGAGGGAACCGGAACATGCCTGGGTTATGACATCCGCACGGAAACCGAAAAAATCAAGCAACAGGTCGGTTACATGACGCAGCGCTTTAGCCTCTATCAGGATCTTTCGGTACGGGAAAACCTGGAATTCATCGGACGGGTGTATGGCATCGATCATCCCGTCGCTGCCGCCCGCGCTGCAATCGAACGGGTTGGTCTTACGGGGAGGGAAGCGCAGATTGCCGGAGAGCTTTCCGGCGGTTGGAAACAACGGCTGGCGCTCGGAGCCTGCACGCTCCCAAGCCCCCAACTGTTGTTGCTCGATGAACCGACTGCCGGCGTTGATCCCAAAGCGAGGCGCGAATTCTGGAACGAGATCCATGCGCTCGCTGCTGACGGACTGACGGTGCTGGTATCGACACACTACATGGACGAGGCCGAACGTTGCCACGAGATTGCATACATCGCTTTTGGCGAGCTGCTTGCGCGCGGCACTGTCGATGAGGTGATCAAGTCATCGCATTTGACGACCTATGTCGTGAGCGCCCCGAATGGCGAAGGGCTTTCCGAACTCACGACCGAACTCACTGACAAGCCTGGTATCGATATGGTGGCGCCCTTCGGCACCAACTTGCACGTGTCCGGCCGCGACGAGGCCGCACTCGAAGCTGCTATTGCACCGTACCGCAAGCAAAAGAACTTTGAATGGGAGCGGTCAGAGCCATCTCTTGAGGATGTGTTCATTGATCTGATGGGCAAGGCGCGGGACAATTTTCAATGACGCACATGCTCCCTTCAGCGCAGGAGGCAAGGCGTCTTCCCGGCGAGGGGTTCTGGCGCAAAACCTGGGCCATGTTGGTGAAAGAGTTCATCCAGCTCAGACGTGATCGCGTGTCCTTTGCGATGATCATTATGATCCCGCTCATCCAGTTGCTGTTGTTCGGGTATGCGATCAACACCACGCCACGCCATCTGCCCACCGCTGTGCTGATGCAGGAAACCAGCGACCTCTCTCGCTCCATCCTGGCTGCGATCGAGAACACGAAATATTTCCGCGTCACCCACTTGCCGCATAGTGAGGCCGAAGTCGATCAATTGCTTGCCTCGGGCTCTGTGCTGTTTGCCATTGAGATGCCGGCGAATTTTGAGCGCTCGGTGCGCCGCGGTGACAAGCCATCGATGCTTGTGATCGCCGATGCCACCGATCCTGTCGCGTCGGGTACCGCACTCGGTGCTCTAGGAGAGGTGCTCCAGACGGCGCTTTCTCATGATCGCGATGTCCCGGACAACCCCAATATGCCGTTCGAGATTCGTACCCATGCTCGTTACAACCCTGCCGCCATAACCCAGCTCAACATCGTGCCGGGACTTGTGGGCACGATTCTCACCATGACTATGCTGATTTTCACGGCGCTCTCAGTCACCCGCGAGATCGAGCGCGGCACGATGGAAAATCTTTTGTCGATGCCGATCACACCATTTGAAATCATGCTCGGCAAGATCATTCCCTACGTGTTGGTCGGTGTCGTGCAGGCAACGATGATCATAGCGATCGGCGTATTACTGTTTAGCGTTCCGATATACGGCAGCCTGATCATGCTCGCTCTCTTGAGCACGCTCTTTATCGCCACCAATCTTTCGATCGGGTACACGTTTTCAACGATCGCACAAAATCAGCTGCAGGCGATGCAGATGGCGCTGATGTTCTTTCTGCCGAACATCCTGCTGTCGGGCTTCATGTTTCCGTTCGCCGGAATGCCGGTCTGGGCGCAGTGGATCGGTGAGGCGTTGCCGCTGACGCATTTCTTGCGCATCGTGCGTGCGATCATGCTGAAAGGCTCGAACCTGTCCGACTTGCGCTACGACGCGTTCGCAATGTTTATCTTGATGGCGGTGGCAATGACGATTGCCGTCACGAGATTCCGCCGCACACTCGACTAAAGCCGCTTCAACATATTGAGTCGCAGAAAAGGACTCGCTGCTCGCCCTTGGGAGTCCTGAGCCCAGCCGGCGGCAGCCGACCATTCGGTATCCTCGGCTTTCATGCTGGTTATGTGAGAGCCCAAACGCAGATGCCGATATCCCCCAACCCGAAATATTCGACGACCGGGCCGAGGTAAATGCCTCCCAGCATGTCTTCAGCCTTTGAATAACGCTGCAAATTGAACGTTAATGCTGGCACAACCTGTGAGTGATAGGTCGTCCGAGCGGGGGAGGGTTGCGGCTTGCGAGTAGGACAAGGACTATCAATGGGTATATGCAGTGAATCGCACATTGACTTGCATTTTGCCGGGACGTCGATGACCGCCTCTACGAGCCAAACTGCTGATGATCGGGCCCGCCAACGGTCCATCGCATTTCTGAATTGGGCGCATGCGCTCGATCATTTCGTACTGCTGATCTACCCGACGGTCGTGATCGGCCTTCAGGTTGTCTATGGGCGCTCCTACAGCGAACTGATTGCGCTTTCGAGCGCAGCCTTCATCGCCTTTGGTGTGTTCTCGCTGCCGGCCGGCTGGCTCGCCGACCGCTGGAGCCGCCGCAACATGATGGCGGCGTTCTACATCGGCTGCGGCCTTTCGCTCGCCGGGGCAGGTTTCGCCCCGAACCTCACAGGGCTTGCAATTGCAATGTTCGCGCTGGGCATGTTCGCGTCGATCTATCATCCGGTCGGCATGGCAATGTTGATCGAGGCATCGAATGCGCGCGGCCGGACGCTGGCATTCAACGGGGTGTGCGGAAATCTCGGCGTCTCGCTTGCCGCCGGCATCAGCGCGGCGCTCGCGACGTGGTTCGGCTGGCGCGCCGCTTTCTTTGCGCCAGCAGCGATCCTGGTCGCCACCGGAATTTTCTACCTCTGGGTGACGCCGGACGATCGTCATCACGTCAATACGCGCCAGACGAAGCCGGCCGTTCCGCTCACCCCGCGCCTTGCCGTCATGCTGTTCGGCTTGTTCATCGTCATCGCATTGAGCGCGGGCCTCACGTTTAACGTGCTGACCATCGCGCTGCCGAAGATTGTCGATGAACGTCTGTCCGCAGACTTGCCCTTGATTCTTGTCGGCAGCATCGCGACTGCCGTGCTGGTCTGTGGTGCGCTCGCGCAACTCACTGTGGGTCGTGTGGTCGAATGGGTTCCTCCGCACGTTATATTCGCCGCTGTGACCGGGATCGGTTTTCTCGGCAATCTGTGGGCGGCCTACAGCACCGACGTCGCGCTTCTGGTGGCTTTGGCGATCGCGATTGCCGCGATCTACGGGCAGGTCACCGTCAACGACATGATCATGGCCCGCTACACCGCTGACGCATGGCGCGGCCGCGTCTATGCCGTGCGCTATTTCCTGCTGTTCATCAGTGCTGGCGCGGCAATCGGCATGATTTCGCTGCTGCACGAGAGCGGTGGCTTTGCGCTGGTGCTTGGCGTTAACGCCGTCATCGCGCTTTTGCTTTTCATCGCAACGCTCGCGCTTGTTGCAACGATCATTAACATCGAAGACAAGCAAAGCGCTCCGCAGCCCGCCGAATAGATCAGAACAGCGGCGGGATAAGATCATCAACGTTGACGCGCGTGCGGTTTTTCACGTTCGCAACGATACGGCGGCGATGGCAGGTCTTCGGATCGCGGCAATAGCAAAGCAGCGCAATTCGCTTACCCGATTTGATCAGCGCTACCAGTTCGTCAAGTTCCTTCTGCGCTTCGGCTTTATTGATGTGTTTGTCGTAGATGCGCCACAGCGCATCGGTGTCACCGCTGCGTGCCGCCGCCGGCCCTCGGCCGGGGAAAGCACGCCGGCGGGCTTTGCCTGCTCATAGCCTGTCGTGAACAGCGGATGGCTTTTTGCCGTCTTCTTCCGCGCTTTCATTTCAATCTTTCGATCAGCGCCATGGCTGCGGCCGGCGCGCGGATCTTCGCTTCGTGTATGAAATAGAGGAAGACGTCGCGCGGCTCTTTCTTCGCCGAGGTCTTGTCGACGCGCGGCAGGTCCTTTGGTTCACTGCCTTGCGCCCAGGTTTTCGCTCGCGCGGCCCAGGCATCGAGTGCCTTCGGCGCATAACCGGCTTTCAGCTTCTCGTCGCCTTTCTGCAATCGAGCGTAAATGAAATCGCCAGCGATATCGGCAATGGCCGGATATTTGTCGTGCTCGGCGAACACGACGGGGATCGAAAACTTGCGCAGCAGCGCAACGAAGGCCGGCGTCTTGAAGCTGTCGTGCCGCACTTCCACGACGTGGCGCAACGTGTGGCCATCGAACGTTTTCGGCAGCAATTCAAGGAAGCCACCGAAATCTGCTTCATCGAATTTCTTGAACGGCGTGAACTGCCAGAGGAGGGGGCCGAGGCGGCGGCCCAGTTCGGTAACACCGGAATTGAGAAACCGCTTGATGGAATCGCCGGCTTCGCTGAGCACGCGGCGGTTGACGGCGTAGCGGGGGCCCTTCAGCGAGAAGACGAAATTCTGCGGCACTTCCGAGGCCCATTTGCGATACGTCGCAGGGCTCTGGGTGCGGTAGAACGTGCCGTTGATCTCGATTGCGGTCAGGTGCTCGGCGGCATAGGCGAGCTCGCGCGCATGCGGCAGGCCCTTTGGGTAGAAGACGCCCCGCCAGGGCTCGTAGGTCCAGCCGCCAATTCCAGCGTAGATATTGCCCAGTCGCTTCGTCATTCTGCTGTCATGTCAGAAGGATATTGTGGTTTGCAAGTGGCGATGTGTAGTGTTTGTCGCCACAACGGCCACTGCGATGAGGCGACGCCGGATGAACGCGCGCCTTTTCGTGTGGTCGTTTCATTTTGAGCGAGTCGCTGCATCCTTCGCGGCACAAGAGGCGAAGAAGCAAGAGGCCCGGGATTTCCCGGACCTCTGCATGTTCGTGAGCGTGTCGCTTAGAAGTCCATGCCGCCGCCCGGGGGCATGGCCGGCATCGCTTCTTTCTTCTTCGGCAGTTCGGCGACCATAGCTTCCGTGGTGATCAAGAGGCCGGCAACCGATGCCGCGTTCTGGATCGCCGCACGCACGACCTTGGTCGGGTCGATGATGCCCTTGGTCATGAGGTTGCCGTACTCGCCGTTCTGCGCATCGAAGCCGTAGGAGTATTGATCCTTCTCCAGCAGCTTGCCGACCACGACGGAGCCGTCAGCGCCCGCATTGATGGCGATCTGACGAGCCGGAGTCTGGATCGCCTTGCGGACGATCTCGACACCGTGCTTCTGGTCCTCGTTGTCGGTCTTGATACGCTTGAGCCCTTCGACCGCACGCAGCAGGGCGACACCGCCGCCCGGCAGGATGCCTTCCTCGACCGCGGCGCGGGTCGCATGCATCGCGTCATCAACGCGATCCTTGCGTTCCTTCACCTCGATCTCGGTCGCGCCGCCGACGCGGATCACCGCAACGCCGCCGGCGAGCTTCGCAAGCCGCTCCTGCAGCTTCTCGCGGTCGTAGTCCGAGGTGGTCTCCTCGATCTGCGCCTTGATCTGGCTGACACGGGCCTCGATGTCGGCCTTCTTGCCAGCGCCGTTGACGATCGTGGTGTTCTCCTTGTCGATCATTACTTTCTTGGCGCGGCCAAGCATGTTGACCGTGACGTTCTCAAGCTTGATGCCGAGGTCTTCACTGATCGCCTGCCCGCCCGTCAGGACGGCGATGTCCTGCAACATTGCCTTGCGGCGAT
>JBPYDR010000096.1:0-3400 GCA_051986235.1 Pseudolabrys sp. | reverse complement strand
AGCCGGCGTTTGAGACGGTGGTCTTCAAGTTCATTCCGGATGCCACAAGTCGCGTGGCTGAGATCGAAAGCGGCTCGTCTGACGTCACTCTCGACATTCCTTATGAGGAATACGACCGGCTCAAAGGCAAGGCCGGCTTGAAGGGTGCTTGCACGCCGATTTCGGACATCGGCATGATTTTTATCACCAATGGTGGCGTGATGGATGACAAGAATGTTCGGCTCGCCATGTGCCACGCGGTCGATAAACAGACGATCATTAAGCGCTTGCTGCGCGGCTACGGGGTTGCGATCGATACGCTGCAGGCGCCGATCTACGAGGCCTATGATCCATCAATCAAAGTGCCCTACGATCCAAAACTGTCCGAAAAGCTGCTTGCCGCTAGCGGGTATTCAAAGGACAAGCCGGTCAAGTTTACCATCCAAACCACGCGCGGCTTCAAACCAAAAGACTATGAAATGATCCAGGCGATCGTAGGGATGTGGCGCAATGTCGGCATTGACGCCAACATCGAGACGTACGAGATCGCCAAGCATTTCGAGCTTCGCATGTCGCACAAGCTCGCGCCGGCGGCGTTCTACAATTGGGGCAACGCAATCGGCGATCCGAGTACGTCCACCGGCCACGCGATGTTCGGTAAGTCGCCCCACTCGGCTTGGCATTCTGACGATCTGGACGCGAAGCTTGGTCCACTTTGGGGCGAAAAGGACGAGAAGAAGCGGATTCAGGGTTATAAGGACGTGGATCGGTATATAGCTGAACAGGGCTATGTGCTGCCGTTGCTACAATACGCACAGCCGATCCTTTACAAGGCTGATCTTAAGGTCATCCCGAACGAATCGGGAGCGCTGCAGCCGATGCTGATTTCGAAATAGCGATGCCGGGGCCATCGCCGCGCCGGTGCGCGGCGGTGGTGTTTCTCGACTGCGGCCGAAGCGGATTACCGGCCGCAGATCTTGCGGTAGATCTTGGCGACTATATCGCGCTCGAACGGCAAAATTGCCGCGACGTGATCGTCAGGCCTCACCAATACGATGGTATCGGCGCCGCAACCCAGCCGCCGTCTGAATTTGTCGCCCACATCGAAGAGCGACCTATCGCGCAACCAGTCGTTTAGCGGCACATCCCACCGCGACACCGCGAAGCCGCGGAGGCCGGGCAGGCTGTCTTGTGGCAACTCGGGTCGTCGGCGTACGTCAGTGAAATAATAAGCGACGAAGCTATCGTCGCTGAGATCGTGGGTCATGACTGCCTTACCGTTGCCAGCGAATAGCCGCATATCCGGAAGACGATCGCCGACGCGAATCGGCTCGAGTTGGGATTTGACCAGTGACCAGGTACCAGTGCCTTCAACATCTAAGCGGACGCCGAGCAGTGAGCGGGTCATGGCCACTGCCCAATCGGAACCGCTCATCACCTCGGTCTGCGCCTGCTGCGCATTCATCACCTTGGCTGCTGCTTCAGCCATTTCGCCGGAACCGCGGGCGGCTAGCGGCTGCTGTTCGCGTTCATATCCGTCAAGTACGCTGTCTTCAGCCCAGCCGCGCGCCACCCATGCAAGCCGCCAAGGCAGATTGATAGCGTCGAGAACGCCGGTGTTCAGGCCGAGGGCCCACATCGGCGTGATCAGATGTGCGGCGTCGCCCATCAGAAAGACGCGACCCGCGCGCCATTGGGTCGCGATGCGGTGGTGAACCTGGTAAACGACGGTGTTGAGCACGCTCAATTGGCTCACTTCACCGACGAAGTGCCTCACTTTTTGCTCTAGGCTGGCGCGGCCGGCTTCCTCGGTTCCTTTAAGAGGGAATAAGAAACGCCAGCAATGCGGCTGCCGCACCAGGATCATCCACTCAATTGGATCGGAAAAGTAGGCGAGATACGGGTAGTCTCGCGGATTGGTGACATCGAGATCCACATCGACATCCACCAGCATGTACCGCACATCGAGCGATTTGCCCTCAACGTCGATGTTGAGCTGCCCGCGCACGGTGCTGCGGCCGCCGTCGCAGGCCAAAAGATAAGAACCTCCTACGATCGTTTCACCTTGGTCAGTTTGAAAACGCGCAACAACCCCGGCATCGGTCTGTGCGAACGACAGAAGCTTGTGGCCAAGAAAGACGCAGTGCGCATGCGAGCTTTTGAGGGCGTCGGCCAGAATGGGCTCGAGGTGATGCTGCGGCATGTTGATAACAAACGGAAAACGAGTCTCCTCCGCCAACAATGCCGTGATAACCGACGCCCGTCGTGCATTGGTCGCCCGTTCGATTTCGCCGATCTCATCCAGCCTGACGGCCTTCGCCAGAACCGCATTGGCGACGCCGTAGCGACGACAGGCCTCCAGCGTGCGTGTCAGGGTGGTGCCCGCTTTCGTGTCGCTGGAGAATTCGAGGTCTTCTTCAAACAGCTTGAAAGGCAAGCCGTAGAATTTAAGCGCCAAGGCGGTGAGCAACCCGACCGGACCGGCGCCGACGATGAGAATTGGTTTCACGGCGCGCCTTCAAAATTGCTTCGCGGATAGGCGAAGTCGCGGCTGAGGACCGAAGCCGTCATGGTGGCCGCGTCCGATAGCAGAAACAACAGCGGGCCGATAACGTCCTGTGGTGAACCCACGCCAAGCGTCGTCCTCCATCTCTCGTCGTCGCCACCCTCGTTGGCGGCGCGATATTGCGGCGTGTCGATCACACCCGGAAAGATGAGATTGATCCGGACGCGATTCTTTGCGACTTCCTTGGCGATGCTTTTGACGAAGGCAATCAGCCCGGCCTTGCTCGCAGCATAGGCAGACGCCTTGGGCCAACCTTGGTGAGCCAGGCCGGAAGAGAATGCGACAATGCTTCCTTTGCGCCTGCGCACCATTGACGGGATTGCCGCCTGACAGCACCAGACCACGCCGTTTAGATTAATGTCGATAACGCGCTTCCATTCATTCACGTCCATCTCCGCTAGCGCGGAGCGCGGTTGAATCGCTGCGCCGCAGACCAACCCATCTACAGGGCCAAATTCCCTTTCGATCTCGCCAAAGACAGCCGACACGCGGTTGTGGTCACTGACGTCGAGAAGGCGGGTGGAAATCGCCGGGCGCTCGACCGCGAGCTGCGTTATCGCCGTTTGATCGACATCGCACACGACGACGCGTGCACCTGCGTCGCACGCTGCGATCGCAAGTGCCCGGCCAATTCCGTTTCCCCCGCCGGTAACGACGATGACGTCGCCGGCGCCGTCGAAGCTTATCTTCATGAGCAGGTGCTCGGCGTCCGGACGGACTGATCGCGGTCAGTGGGCGTCGCGCTCATCGGTATACCAGGAAGGCTTTTCCGGATAATGCGGACCGTCGTAGATCTCGAGGACGATCGTCTCTTCATGGGCAATGGCCGGCCCATGCACGTTGCCTTTTGGGTTG
>JBPYDR010000095.1:0-2083 GCA_051986235.1 Pseudolabrys sp. | reverse complement strand
CCGGTCGATGCGCCACGAGATACGCGAGGTGCTCCGTTCGCTCCGCAGCGTGCAGCGCGACGAGAAAGCCCTCCGCCGACGAGGACGAATAGCCAACCAGCACCATATCGAAGCCGGCCGCTTCGTGTGCCTGCGCCGACTCGACCACATAGGCTGCCGACAGCGCGCCTTCGATGATGTGCAACGTGGCGTCGCTCACGGGCGGCGCAACGCCGATCATGCCGATGATTCTGGCAGGCATTTGCGACCTCGGAGATCAAGCCGTTACTCGCGAGAATAGCACTTGGCCGCATCGGCGGCGCCCTCCGTCAGCAATTCCGGTCAGTTCCCGCGCATTGGACCGCGGCAGTCACACGCCGTAGCGGTGATGGTCAAGCGCGGACAATCCGCTTGCGGGCACGTCGTCGAGCGCATCGAAGTCCTGCGCGGTCCGCAAATCGGACTCTATGGATTGGACGCGATCAGCGGGTGATATCGAGCCCGACCAAGAGCGGAAACGGTGCGCCGCAGGTCACGCTGTCAACCGAAGGCGGATCATTTGGGACGACAAACGAACGCGCCAGCCTCAGCGGTTCGCGGGCGGATTTCAATTACGTCTTCAACGTCCAGCATTTCCAGTCAGCTTCGACGCCTGGCACAATGGGGCAGATAGCTCGTCGGTCATCAGAGTGCTCCTGTCTTGAGTGGGGTTGATGACGACGTCCCGGTTGCAACGCCATTGCCGAAACGTCCGCGCCACAGGCTAGGTGCAAGTCTGGGTCGCCAGTAAGGGTGCCTTGAACAGTTGGGCGTGACGACCTGATCGAAGTTACGGGGCTTGGCAGCTTCCGCACGCGATTAGCAGAGGGAACGTCGGTCCTCACCATTGGGACCTTAAACCTTGGCGATCGGTGCCATGATGTTGGTCATTACGACTGCCTAGCACCTATCACGATTAAATGCTGGTCCAGGGCCTACTGCACACGTGCCAAAAAATAGGCAAGGTCCAATATTTGGGTATCGGAAATTGGCGCGATGACATTGGCCATAGAGTCATCGTAGCCGCGGCGCGAATTGTCTTTGTAGCCGCGCAACGCCTTGATCAGAAAATCCTCTCGCTGATCGGCGATACGCGGCACGTTCTCTTGCCCCGCGAAACTTGGCGTATGGCATATGTTGCAGTGATTTTGCTTCACCAATGCGCGAGCCCGCGCGATGCGCGCTTCGTCGCGGGGCCCGACGGCTGGTTGCGGCGCGGGCAGCTTCGCGATGATGTCGGCAAAACTGCGTAGATCATCGTCGCTTAGTCCCTTGGCCGTTTCATTCATAGGGTCGACCAAGCGCATACGCTCGCGGAACATCAAAAGCTGCACAGTGACATAGAATGCCTGTTGGGCGCCGAGCGAGGGTACGCCGGCGGTCTGCGACTGTCCATTCGCACCGTGGCACGCGAGGCAGACGGGCAACCGTTCCTTGACGGTTTGCGCAGCGGCCGGAAACATCACAACCCCGCCGAGCGCCAAGCCCGCGAGGAATCTTTGCATCATCCTCCCCGCGCTCCGCTTAATCCAGGACGGCGCTCCGTCCTCGGTAATTGGCTGACTGCCTGTCGACGCTAACGATCGGAGGTCCGCACGGACTCGTAGCTGACGCGATAGACCGCGCCGTTCCAATCGTCGGAAACTAGCATGGAGCCGTCGGGCATATTCAACACATCGACCGGACGCCCGATGTACTTGTTGTTGACCAGAAAGCCGGTGATGAAGGGTTCAACCGATTTCACCGTGCCATTCTGGTTCATCTTTACTAGCGCAATGTCGCCGCCGAATTTGATGGACTTGTTCCACGAGCCGTGGCGCGCAATGAAGATCTGGTCACGATATTGGGCGGGAAACATCTTCCCTGTGTAGAACTTCATGCCCAGCGCCGCGGCGTGCGGACCTAGGAGCGCGACCGGCGGCGTGAATTCGCTGCAGTTATGGCCCCAGCCGAATTCGATGTCAGCGATATTGCCCTGATGGCAGTACGGTTCGCCAAAGTCCTCGCCGACTTTGGTGATGCGATTGAGCTTGTCGTTCGGCAGGTCTTCGGAAAACCAATCGCG
>JBPYDR010000094.1:0-5077 GCA_051986235.1 Pseudolabrys sp. | reverse complement strand
GGGTCGGTGCCAGGTAATGACATCGCAACGAGGGCATGACCCATCTCGTGATAGCCGACGATCTCCCGCTCCTTTGGATTGAGCAGCCGGTTGCGCTTTTCGAGGCCGGCGACCATGCGTTCGACCGCGTCGCTGAAATCGTCCATGGTAACCGCATCGCCGCCGCGCCGCGTCGCCAAGAGCGCGGCCTCGTTGACGAGATTCTCTAAATCCGCGCCTGTAAAACCTGGCGTGAGCGCCGCGACCTTGTCTGGATCGACATCGCTCGCGAGTTTGGTATTTTTGATATGGACGCGGACAATGTCAGCGCGTCCTTTTTTGTCAGGTCGATCGACCAGCACCTGGCGATCAAAGCGTCCGGCGCGTAACAGTGCCGGATCTAAAATCTCCGGACGATTGGTCGCCGCTAAGATCACGAGGCCGCTGCGCGAATCGAAACCGTCCATTTCCACCAGCAGCTGATTTAGCGTCTGCTCCTTCTCGTCATGGCTGCCGTAGAGACCGAAGCCACGGACCCGGCCGAGGGCATCCAGTTCATCGATGAAGATGATGGCGGGCGCCTTGGTGCGTGCCTGCTCAAATAGGTCGCGCACGCGCGCGGCGCCCACGCCAACGAACATTTCGACGAACTCGGATCCTGAGATGGAAAAGAACGGCACTTTGGCCTGTCCGGCGACGGCTTTGGCCAACAGCGTCTTTCCCGTGCCGGGAGGGCCGATGAGTAGGATGCCTTTCGGCATGCGCCCGCCAAGCCTGCTATGTTGATCGGGGTTTTTCAGGAATTCGACGACCTCAAGCAGTTCGTCCTTGGCTTCGTCAACGCCAGCTACGTCATCGAATCTCACTCCGGTATCGGATTCGACGTAAATCTTGGCTTTGCTTTTACCGATCGACATGAGCCCGCCGCTGCCCATTCGTCGTGCCAGAAGTATCCACAAGCCAAAAATCAACGCGGCCGGTACGATCCATGACAAGATCGTTTGCACGAAGGTGTTTTCCATCTCGCCGGTATACGTCACGCCGTATTTTTGCAGCTCGTCGGCAAATCGCGGGTCAACCCGCGTGGTCACGAACTGAGTTTTACCGCCTGGCAGCGGTTCCTTGAGCTTGCCTTGGATATACCGATCGGACACGCCGACTTGCGCAATTTTGCCCGCGTGCAACAGCTGTTCGAACTGACTGTAAGGTATAGACGCGACCCGCTGCACATTCGTGAAGAAATATTGCAGTAGCAAAAGACCTACCACGGCGATGAGCCAATACCCGATGTGGAACCGGGTTCGGTTGTTCATGTTGGGCATCGGCATCCTGGCGAGCCTCTTCCACGACCCCTAGGATGAACGCATTGCGTCCTGAACCGTTGCCGGCTTTGGCAGCATCGAACGCTGCCCAAATCCGGCGGTTGATGGCTTTCAGTCGCTCACGGTGTACGGCGCCTCGCAGCTCGACCGGCGAAGTGGACAGGCAATGCAAAAGATAGTGGTTTGGGACGTGCCGACGCGTGTTTTCCATTGGCTCACGGTGATTCTGGTCGCCATCGCCTATGCAACTTGGCGGCTCAATTGGATGGACTGGCACGCATATTCTGGTTACGCGCTGCTCGCGCTCGTCGTCTTCCGGCTGCTCTGGGGATTCTTTGGCAGCGAGACCGCGCGGTTCGCACGTTTTCTCGCCGCACCGCGCAGCGCCGCGCGCCATCTCGTCCGGCTGTTCCGGCGAGAGCCCGACCGTCAGGTTGGCCACAATCCGGCGGGCGGCTGGATGGTACTGCTATTGTTGGCGCTCCTGCTCGCTGAAACGCTGACCGGCATCTATACCAACAACGACGTCGCCGATGCGGGTCCGTTCACTGAACTCATTCCGGTGCCGGTCGCCAATTTCATCACCACGCTGCATGACGTTTTATGGCAGGCGCTGCTGGTGGCAATGATCCTCCACGTTCTGGCCATCGGACTATACTGGGCGGCCAAGCGCCAGAACTTACTGCTGCCCATGATTACCGGACGCAAGGTGCTCCCGCTGGGTGTGCGTCCTCCCACGCAAGCCGGAATGCTGCGCGCACTATTGTTCCTCGGCTGCGGTACCTTGGTAGCCGCCGCCTTGGCCAACTTCCTATAGGCGAGCCTACTGTTCTTATTAGCTTTTCGGAGGCTTTACCTGTCCGCGGATCTCGCCGGCGGGATGGTCCTTGGTGTGAATGTTGATGTACCAGTCGCCGGCCTCGAACTGTTGTGCCTGTTCCGGGGTCAATGTGGCTTCGCCCTTGATCGCGCCGGTCGCCTCGGTGTTTTTCTTGGAGAGCCAGATCACCACCGGTCCATTCTTTCCTTCCGCGCCATTGTGAAAATGCGCCATGGTAACCGGACCGGTCAGTCCGCTATCGGTGATGTCCCAGGTGATGACGCGGGTGCTCGGATCCCATGTCAGGTCCGCGGTTCCATTGCCCGCGGTGGTCACTGGCGGTACTTGGTCCGCACCACTTAGCGGCACCTTGAATGAGACCGCCGCGGCTGTCGCCGAGCCGACCCACCCGACGCAGGCCAGCGCCGCCAGCGCGAAAATGGCCCGCCGAGATAAAACGTTACCAGTCATGGTTTCCTCCTTCGAGTTTGAATCGCGAGTTTGAATCGCTCAAGAATGGCTCGTCGCTTATTGTCGGCGCCTTCAATCGGCGGCCCTGCGCCTAGCTCAGGTAATTTCACAATATTCGCCGCTTCCCGCCGCCCTAGTCGGTGGAAATCTCGAACCGCCACGACAAAAAATCCAAGCCGAAGCTCGGGCAGTCAGAAGTCACTCACTGATAGTTCTTATGGACGATTACCTTGTTCTCAGGCTCGTCCGACTTTTTCTTGATGATTACCTTCGAATGGTCGTTATCAGCGTCTTGATGTTTCTTGATAACGGTCGTTGTGTCCTGCGCCATCACAGGAACCGGCGTTAGACCGATTGCGAAAGCGGCCGCTATCGCGAGTGCTAGAACACGCATGTTGTGGCCTCCTTTGCCTTAGGCGCATAAACAACCAGGCCGAGCGGTCATCGTTCCGGAAACGACCCATTGGAATATTGCGGTTCCGGCTGCAGCGCCACTCAGGAACGGTATCGCCAGCGCTCCACTTAAGGTTCACATGGCGAAACGCGCAACAAACTCCATGGAGAATGAGACCGAGGTTAAGTACCGGATCAAGCACCTCGGAAATCTCCTGCGACCAATTGCAAAGCATCGTCGAGAAGGTCGGCAATTCTGCCGCGAGTATGCGTAAGGAATTAAAACGCGTGGCAAGCCAGCGATCGTGCCGGCTCTGGGATGCGCGGCCCAACCCAAGCTGGCGCCGCACCTCCCAAGGAACCTTGGTCAAGGAACCTTGGTCCCTAGGCTGGCGTTGCACAACGGCAATCCTGGCACTCGGTATCGGCTGGCTCCTCAGTAGAGTGCGCAAGCCGTTCTGACTGCGACCTTCCTTTTTCCCGGACGTCCGACCGACAGCGTCTATGGCCCCCGCCCGAATCCGCCGCGCAGGCCGTGAGTCAGCAGCGAGATAATGAACAGCACCAGGGCTACAAAGAATATGATCTTTACGATGCCCACCGCCGCTCCCGCAATTCCGCCAAATCCTAAAATGGCGGCGATGATGGCAATGATCAAAAGCGTAATGATGAGGCTTAACATTTCTACTCTCCGCGTGTGAAGCCGCTCGACGGGGTTCCGTGCTGCGGCTAGCCAATTTTCGCCCTAGAGTTCAGCCGCAGCCTACTTTGCAATTCCGTCCTCAACTGTTTTGCTGCGCCGATGTTTAGTAGATACCGGCGCGGCTCATTGCCTGCATCGGTTTAACTAAAAAAACTATCTGGATGACCCTTCGTTCCGAAACACATCCGTTCCATTTTAAGGAACACTTCCGTCCGACACCTTTTTCATGTGAGAGAAGGCGTACGCACTCCGGAACCGGAATCGCTCCAACAAGTTAGCGAATCGACAGGCCAAGGCTGACCACCCCGTTTACGTCCGCGGCCTCCGACCTTGCATCCCTCCATCCCTCGGGGTCCGGCGCCGCAACAGCCGCCAAAGAGACAAAAGTTTGCAATGTACCTAGCCGAGGAAATCAGAAAGTGTGTTGTAAAGGCCAAAGATTGTGCGCAGAAAGCTGCTACTCAAACTGATCCAATAAAGCAGGATTTTTTGAAACTTGAAGATCACTGGCTTTCCGTTGCGCGCAGCTACACGAAGGGCATCAGTCACGACACCGCTGACCAAAAAGAGTAACGACTGATCGCTACTCAGGTCTCATTACGTCGATCGAATTTCTTGTAGCGCGTATCGCGTCCGCGTCGGTTGACGCGTTGATTCGCGAAGTTAATCGCGAATTGTTTTCTCTCCACGATCAGCCACGAGGTGGAGTTTACCTCGCGAACGGGCAATAAGCGCCTGAGATTCGCGGCACGTGATCCATGCCGCATGACAGGTGTCGTGGAGCAAGCGCCGACGCATAGCGGTGATCTCAACCAACTTACGGTTATCGGGTTTCAAATGATTAAGCGTCTCGTCGATAGTAGCGAATAGGATCCCAAAGAGCTTTTTGGCTCCGTTCTCATAAACATCCAATCTCCAGGACCGAGTGGCAGCTTCGCGATGATCCATTAGTTCGAACGCAACATCACGGGCATAACCATAGGCCGCTTTGGTGTCGGGCAGCCGAAGCCCGATGTCGTCCGTGACCCCACCGCCATCATCTAACAACTTAAACGTATATGTCGGCATCGTTGGAACTCTCGTTTACGTGCCGCGACGATCGATGGGAAATAGGTAACGCTCAAATGTTCGGTAGATGGTGTGACAAAAAATAAAGGGCTGATCTACGTGTAAGTTGCGCGAATTAGGAAGGAAGCGATGTGCGTTATTTCATTGCACCGCAGCAAAACGCCGGGCTGAGGTTGGCGCAGCGCAAAGGGCGCTAATTTTCAGGCGGCCGCATCATGATGAACTTCGCCTTCTGATCGTCGCTCAGCGAGGCGTAGAAGTTCTTGAGGCTGGGGCGAACTGTCCTGATGGCGTCTGCCACGGCATTTAGCCGTGCGTCGA
>JBPYDR010000093.1:0-3784 GCA_051986235.1 Pseudolabrys sp. | reverse complement strand
CCTATGTCGGGGCGACGCTGTCGATGTATCCACCTCCCGGCCAGTCGAACATGGGCAACTTCATTGCCTGGGATGGCAAGACCGGAAAGATCGTCTGGTCTGATCCGGAGCTGTTCTCGGTGTGGTCAGGTGCGCTGGCGACGGCGGGCGGCGTCGTGTTCTACGGCACGCTGGAAGGCTACCTGAAGGCGGTCGATGCCAAGACGGGTAAGGAACTGTACAAGTTCAAGACGCCGTCGGGCATCATCGGCAACGTCATGACCTACGAACACGGCGGCAAGCAATACATTGCCGTGCTCTCGGGCGTGGGCGGCTGGGCCGGCATCGGCCTTGCGGCTGGCTTGACTGACCCGCACGCCGGCTTGGGTGCGGTGGGCGGCTATGCCGCACTGAGCAATTACACAGCGCTCGGCGGCCAGCTCACGGTCTTTACACTGCCGTGAGCCGTCACGACCAACGCTGACGCACAATCCCCCTCCGGCGCGCCACTAAAACCGGCGCGCCGGAGGAACTTTTAATTGTAAACGAAATTCACTCAGTAAGGATCTTGGCCGTGAAATCACTCGCCGGCGCTATGGCGTTCGCTTTTTTGGGTGTGCTTGTTTGCAGCGGCGCAGCGCTTGCGGATCCCCCTGGAGATCCGGCCGCAGTCAAAAACGAAGACGGCAAGTATTATGATGCGCAGGGCAATCCGACCTATAGCATCCAACCGGACGGCACCGTCGACTTCTACACTTACTCCGGCTTTGTAAGGTACAGTTCCGAGTGCCTGCGATGCCATGGGCCAGATGGCTTGGGATCATCCTACGCGCCGTCGCTGGTCGACGCACTGAAGAACATCAGCTACAGCGATTTTCTGGGCATCGTTGCGAGCGGTAAGAGGGATGTGACCGCAGCGCAGGATCTTGTGATGCCAGCGCTTGGCACTGATAAGAACGTGATGTGCTATATCGATAATATCTACGTCTATCTCAGAGCGCGCGCGAATGGCGCGCTTGGGCGCGGGCGGCCCGCAAAGCACGCCGATAAGCCTGAAGCCGCCAAAAACTGGGAGAATACGTGCATGGGGCCGGAGTGACAGTGCGTACCGCGACAGCAGCGGCGCGACGCCGCACCATCGGTTATATCGCCGTGTATTGCGTCATGGGCGCCGTTCTTTTGCCTGTTAAATCGCTAGGACAGGCCTACCCGGCGGAAGGAGCCGACGCCAACACCATCGTGGGGGGCGGCCTCGAACTGGTTGATCCAAAGGTGCTGCGGGTCTGCGCCGATCCTAACAATTTGCCGTTCTCGAACGACAAAGGCGAAGGATTTGAAAACAAGCTTGCGGAGCTTCTGGCGGCGAAGCTCGGCAAGACCCTTTCCTACACCTACTATCCCGGAGCGACCGGATTTGTGCGCAATACCCTTGGATCATACCGCTGCGATGTCGTCATGGGTTTCGCGCAAGGTAGTGACTTGGTACAACCGACCAATCCCTATTACCGCTCCGCCTATGCGTTGGTAACCAAATCGGACAGCGCACTTGCCGGGATCCAAACGCTCGATGACGAACGCCTGAAAGATAAGCGGATCGGGGTCGTCGCCGGTACTCCTCCCGCATCCGATTTTGTCGTAGACGGTCTGATGCCCCGGGCCAAGTCGTACCCGTTGGTGGTCGATACTCGCTACGATTCATCGGTGCAGGCGATGATAAAGGACATCGATTCGGGTGCCGTCGATGCCGGAGTGCTGTGGGGCCCGATCGCCGGCTACTACGCGTCCCACGCCAATCCGCCGATGCACATGACGCCGCTGCTGAAAGAAAAAAGCGGTCCGCATCTCGACTATCGAATCGTCATGGGCGTTCGCCCATCCGACCAGAACTGGAAGAGGCAACTCAACAAGTTGATCGCGGAAAACCAGCCGGCCATCAACAAGATCATGCTTGATTACGGCGTGCCTCTCCTCAACGACAACGATCAACTCATCACCGCCACGGACACCTCGACGCAGAAGCCATGAGCCGGGCGCTGCCGTTGGCGCTGTCGCTTGTCGGGCTAGCCGGCATCGCCGCCTGGAGTCAGGACTCGGTGCCTGAGCCGCCGGGTTATCGCATGCAAGACTATCGCGGCCCGACCCCGATGACACTCGCCGGCGCTCGCGTTGTCACCACGGATCAGGCCGAAGCGCTTTGGAAGGCGGGCGCGGCTTTCGTCGACGTCCTCCCCCACGCTCCGCGTCCGGCGAATTTGCCGGCCGGCACGATCTGGCACGAGAAGCCGCGAATGGATATCCCCGGCAGCGTATGGCTGCCCGATACCGGGTATGGCGCGCTCGCCGATTCCACCGAGCACTATCTGCGCGACGGCCTCGGGCGCGTTACTGCGGGCGACCAGGCGCGATGGCTTGTTTTTTATTGTCAGAAGAATTGCTGGATGTCCTGGAATGCCGCCAAGCGCGCGCTCACGATGGGCTATCATAAGGTCGCCTGGTTCCCGGACGGCACCGATGGCTGGGAAGCGCGTGGGCTTCCACTGCAGGAAGCGGAGCCCGCGCCAGCGAGCGCCGAGTAGACCTCAACTGAGCGCTTGTTGAATCATGCGCGCTAGCGCAAACAAGCGCTGCTCGATCGTCGATGGCACCTCACAGACGTAGCGAATTGTTTTGCGCCGGTCCTCGAAAATTCGTGTGCTCCATTCGACTTCGTTCGCGAGATCTTTGACCTTGGACTGATCCGCGTCGGGCTTGTCCTCCAGATCGCGTAAATCGGCCACATCGGTTTTGATCTTTCCCGCGAGGTCCAACTCGTTGCGCGACGTTCTTTCAAGGCCATCCATCACTTCATTGCGCTCGCTGCTAAGCGTGTCGAAGACGCCTGCGAAAACCAGCTTTGCCTTTTGTTGTTTTTCAGCGGGCGTGCCGACGATGAACGCGGCGATCGCCTTTTGTGCAGCGTCGAGTGGCGTACGACGCGCCGAAATCTGCGCCACGAGTTCCTTGACCTTATCGTCGTCTTGCCAGCTGTTGCCGACATCGGCGATCGATGGGCCGTTCCACACCGTCGCGGCGGAGAGCTCGGGCACTTTTGACTGAATGCAGGGCCAATCCGGAAATCGTGGATCGGCACGCACGGCGGACGACAGCGCTGCAGACGATAGTGCTGTGCAAGTTAACAAAAGAACAAGCCGTTTCATCGCAACTCCTCAATGATCCGAAATCGTAACGCCCCAGGGCAACTCACCGACCTGGACGGTATTGACAACGGTAAGCCCGGCAACATCGATGACGGAAACGTCGTTTGACAAACCGTTGGTCGTCAAAAGATACTTTTCATCGGGCGTGAACGCCATATGCCAGACGCGCTCGCCGACCAAAAGATATTTTATGACTTTGTATGTTTTGGTGTCGATCACGGCGACGTGGTTTGCCGGTCCGAGCGCTACGAAAGCCAATTTGCCGTCGCGGGTGATATTGATGCCGACCGGCTGAATGGGATCAGCCCGCATGCCCGGAATGGCGAATTCGATCTTATGGGTGACCGTATGCTTGACCGGGTCGACCACACTGACATTGCCGCCAACCTCCGCGGTGACCCATAGCTCCGAGCCGTCCGGCGTGAAAGCTGCAAAACGCGGGCGCTGACCGACCAGAACGCTGGCCACGACCTGCTGTTTCTCGGGGTCGATGAAGTGCGCCATATTCGTGGTCTCGGACGTATTGATGAGAATTTTGCCGTCGGGGCTCATGACCATGCCCTCCGGCTCTACGCCGACCTGTACTTCACCCGTTTTGGTTCGCCGCG
>JBPYDR010000092.1:0-6726 GCA_051986235.1 Pseudolabrys sp. | reverse complement strand
CCTTTTCGCCCTTGTGTAGCCCTGCGCGCGGATGTGCGAGCACCTTCCACTCGAAGGAGCCCCAGCGCACTCGACAATCCACGCAATTGCCGAGAAAGATGACCTGCACCACCTCACCCTCGATGCGGCCACCAGCACCGCCGTCGTGTGAGACCTGCACGCTCTCTGGCCGGACCGAGACCACCGCCTGCTGGCCTGCTTTGATTTGCTCGCCCAGCAGACAGGGCAGCCTGACCGGTGTTGCTCCTTCCATTAGCTCGACCTCGCCCCGCCCGGGCGCGGTGACCTGCACGACGCGCCCCGTGAGCAGGTTGGCTACGCCGATGAAGTTGCTGACATAGGCATTGACCGGCCGGGCGTAGATGTCGTGTGGGCTGCCTTTCTGCTCGATACGACCCTTGCTCATCACGATGATTTCGTCACTCATGACTAGCGCCTCGGCTTGATCATGGGTGACGTAGATGGAGGTGATACCGACTTCGTGCTGGATGCGCTTGAGCTTGACGCGCATCTGCTCGCGCAGCTTGAGATCAAGATTGGAGAGTGGCTCGTCAAACAGAAGGAGACGCGGGCGCGAGACAATCGCCCGCGCCAGCGCTACGCGCTGCTGCTGACCGCCGGAAATCTGCGTGGCGGGCTTGCTGGCCATCTCGGTCAGGCTGACGAGCCGCAGCACCTCGGCCACCCGGACCTGGATCTCATCGGGCGCCACTTTGCGGATTTCCAGCGGATACGCAACGTTTTCCATCACTGTCATGTGCGGCCAGATCGCGTAGCTCTGGAATACCATGCCGATGTCGCGCTTCTCGGGCGGCAGGAAAATTCCCTCGGCCTTCGAGGTGTAGGTGACGCCGCCGACGCGAATGGTGCCGGCGTCGATGCCGTGTAGGCCGGCAATGCTCATGAGCGTTGTGGTCTTGCCGCAGCCGGAAGGCCCAAGCAGAGTGAGGAACTTGCCGCAGGGAATGCTGAACGAAATCCCGTTCACGGCGATATCGTTGCCGAACAACTTGACGAGACCCTGCACCTCGACGTACCGGTCTGAATGTTCTGCGATCTGCATGACGCTGCCGTCACGCTGTCAGCGCCTCGCGGCCGGCGACGCGCCGAAAGATAATGACGCAAAGGAGCAGGACCACCGTCTGCGCGATCGACAGGGCCGCGGTCAGCGCTTCGTTCTCGAAGTTGACCAGATAGTAGACGCCGACCGATAGCGTCTCGGTGCCCGAGGTATAGAGGATGATTGAGATCGACAGTTCGCGCAGGAAGATAATGAACAGAAGCACCCAGCCGGCAAAGATACCGGGTTTCAACAGCGGAATGGTGATCCGCCGCAGCGTCGTGAACCATGACGCTCCCGCCAAGCGCGAACTCTGGTCGAGTTCTGCGGAGATGGCAAGCATCACTGCTGATACATTGCGTTGCCCGTAGGGAAAGAAGCGAGTGATATAGCCAAGCAGAATGATCCAAAGCGTGGCGTAGATCGGGGTCTTGATGTAGGTCACTAATACGCCCATTGCGAGTACAATGCCGGGAAAGCCGATCGGCACGACACAGAGGAAGTCAAGCAGCCGCGCGCCAAAGCCCTTGCTGCGATGGATCATGTGACTCACCACCAATGACAGCACCATGGCAATGGTGGCGCCTGAGAAAGCCAGGATGAAGCTGTTGGATATGCCGTTGGTCGCCGCTTTTATGCTGTCGGCGCGCCAGAAAAACAGCGTCTTCTCATAGTTTTGAAAGGTCATGGCGGAGGGGATGATCCTGCCCTGCCACACCGGGTGCAGGCTCACCAGCAAGAGACAGAAAATCGGCAGCGCCACTGCGATGAGAACGAACGTGATGTTGTAGCCGAATGCAACCCACTTCCACCGGCCGAGATCGACCACGTTCGGGCGGAACCCCTTTCCGGTTACCGTCGTGAAAGACCGCGGCGCGATGTAGCGCTGCTGGACATAGATGAAGAATGCGGTAATGGCGCCGAGAGCCATGCTCATGGTTGCGCCAAGATAGTGGTTAGCATCGTCGCCGACCGCCTTGGAGAAGATCTGCGTCGTGAGCGTTTCCCAGCCGTAGGGTGCGCTGAGCTTGAACGGCACGCCAAACTCGCCCGCGCTGGTCACGAACACTATGATCGCGCCCGACAAGATGCCGGGCGCAACCAGCGGCAGCGTGACCGTGAGCGTGGTGCGCAGTAATCCCGCGCCAGCGGTGCGCGAGCTGTCCTCAAGCGCCGGGTCCATGCGCCTGAGCGAGCCGACAACGAAGAGATAGACCAGGGGCGAGAAGAAAATGCCGGTCACCCAGATCACGCCGTAAATGTTGTCGACGTTGATCAAATGGCCGCTGACGCCCAGGTAATCGCGCGCCCAGACGTTGATGAGACCGATATTGGGCGCGGCGAGATTATGCCAGGCGATCGCGCCGACGAATGGGCTCAAAAAGAACGGAATCAGATTGTACGGCTCGAGCCGGTCGCGCCATGGACAGTTGGTGCGGGCGTTGATCCAGGCGAGCGACACTCCAAGCAAAGTCGCAAGCACGGTCGAACCGGCGCTGATCAAAAGCGTATTGACGAACGCCTTCGGAATGACGCGATCGGTGAAAAGTGCCCGATAGTTGTCAAGCCCCCAGGTGGTGTCGAAGCCGCCTGCATCGAGCACCTGGAAACTGCTGATGATCAGCGTGAACAACGGCAGCAACACCGCCCCCGCTACTATCACGCTGACGATCAGAGTCGCGACCGATTCCTGGGTGACCAGGCTGCGCCAGCGGCTCGAAAGCGGCGCGTCAGTGACGACTGTGGATATTGTGTGAACGCTCACGACTTTGTCCCGTTAAAGCGCAGTCGACCTCTTCGGTGCCAGGTTACTGGAACTTAGCCTGCCACAGGTCGCGCACCGGTTTGGCGAGCTGTGCCGCGGCGACCCAGTCCTTCAACCCGAGCAGCTTGGTCTTTTCCATATCGAAGACGTAAGGCACGGTCTCCGGCGGCGGCTTGTAGCCCGCCATGAAGCTATACATCGCCTCGCCTTCGATGAAGATGTCGGTGCCGTCCTTGCTCAGCATGAATTCGACAAAAAGCTTGCCCGCACTCCGATGCGGTGCGCCCTTGATCACAGCGGCCTGGTTGCCCAGCATCACTTGGCCTTCGCTGTAGCGGCCGATCTTGAGCACCTTGGCGAGGTCGGGCTTCTTGAGCACGTTCTGATAGACGCGCCCAGACAGGTTCCACATGTCGAGTGGACGCTGGCAGGTGATGACCATCTGCATCTTCGGTTCAGTGCGGAACTCGACCAGGGGATCGGTCGCCTTGAGTTTGTCCCAGAACTCGTCGAGCTTGAGCACTCCGTTTTCTTGCAGCGATAGTGCTGTATTGGTATAGGTGAAGCTCTTGGTGAGATCGGAGGCGATTGTCTTGCCCTTGACATCCGCCTTGACTACATCGCCGTAGTTGGCGGCGCTGAAGTTCGACATGCCGGGGCAGGAGCTATTCCAGATCGGCTGGAACGAGTAGGCAAACGGCACGACGACGTAAGGGTAATTGGCGTATTGTCCGGCCGCTTTTGTCAGCTCGGCGTGGTTCTTCCAATACCCGCTGTCAAGCGCCTCGAAGGCGCCGCGCTTAGCCGCCTCGTCAAAGAACCCGGGCGCGCTGACCAGCAGAATGTCGACCGTGAATTTGTTGGCGACAATTTCCTGGCGCACTTGAGCCACGGTCTGCCCAGTGCCTTTGCGCAGGTTGTTGAACTTGAAGTCGGATCCTAGATCGTAGCGCTTGATGAAAGCTTGTCCCAGGCGCTCGCCGGTGCGATCACTGAAAATCGGGTTGAGAACCGTGACCGCACCTTCCTTCTTGGCATCTTCGACCAGCTTCTGTTCCTGCGGCGTCAAGCTGGCAGTGATTCCGTTTGACGCCGTCGCCAGCCACGCAATCGTAGCAGCCGCGATTATTCTGTTGGTGGTTGGCCTGTGTGAAAGCATGGTTTCCTCCCGCTTGGGCTCAAGCTGACCTCGGGGTCTTGCATCTTTCCAGCAGGCGCATGCTTTGGATTCCCAGGCGCATGCTTTGGATTACGGTGACGATCAGGTCACCAATTAAATCCGCAATTGGTGAAATGGGCGTGGAAATCGTGCCAGTTTCCTTCAGGTCTCGCCAGTTAAATTCTGGTGCGACGGCGGCCATGCTAGGAAATTGGCCTCCACGGCACCCGTTGTTCCGGTGCCTCGTCGCAGGGCGACGCCATTGAATTGGCCATCCGCAGGGGAGTGTGTCCATGAAAGCGATGTTGTTGCGAGGGCCGAACGTGCCATTCGAGCTTATCGATCGGCCCGACCCGGTTGCCGGCCCCGGCGAGGCGGTCGCCCGCGTCCTCGCCTGCGGTTCCGGGCTGACGATCCAGCACGCCAAGGCCGGACGACGACGCATTCCATTCCCGCGCATTATTGGCCATGAGATCGCCGGCCAGATTGTCGAGATCGGCCCCGGCGTGACCGGGCTCTCCGTTGGCGACGGCGTGACCGCCTATTTCTATCTCAATTGCGGCCACTGCCGATGGTGCCTTGCAAACCTCGAGCCGCTATGCACCAGCGGTGGTGGCAACGTCGGGTTCAACTGCGATGGCGGCTACGCCGAATACATCAAGCTGCCCGCTCATATTTTCATCAAGCTGCCGGAAGCCCTGGATTACAAAAGGCATCCAGCCGAAATCGGTGTCATCACCGATGCGCTGGCGACGCCCTACAAGGTGTTGCGCCGCGCGCATATTAAGCCGGGTGAAACTGTTGCCGTGATTGGTGCCGGGGGCGGGCTCGGAATCCATCAGTTGATGATGGCAAAATGGGCAAGAGCGAGGGTGATTGCTGTCGAAATTGCCGCGAACAAATTCGACGCCTGCCGTAAGGCCGGCGCCGATGCGGTCGTCGATCCAGGCAACGGTAATGTCGTTGAAGCCTTGCTCGATTTGACCCGCGGAGAGGGGGTGGATGTGGTCGTAGATTACGTCTCCAGCACCGTGACGCTGGAAGCGGGCGCCAAGGCGCTCGGCCGTCACGGCCGCTTGGTCACGCTCGGCGGTGCCGGCCAGTCGTTCCACGCATCTGCGATGGACATGCTCAACAAGGAACAAGATTTCCTTGGTAGCCGTTACGTCACACGCACCGACATCCTGGAGGCATGCGACTTGGTCGCGCGCGGCGAGGTTTTCCCGCTCGTTACCGATGTCTGCCCCCTGGAAGAGGCGGAGGCGGTGCACGCACGTGTGGAAAGGGGCGAAGTCATTGGCAGGGCGGCACTGCGTGTCGCTTAGACTAGGTTGCGGCGTGAAGCACGCCGGCTGAGTTCGTTCCAAGCGGCCTCTGGGCGTCGGTTCAGGAGGAGAAGAATGACGAAATTCATCGACTTGAGCCAGGAGATCTACCACAAGATGCCCCGATTGCCGAACCACCCTTCCATCATTATCACGGCGTTCAGCACGCACGACGAAGTGCGCGAGGCCGATGGCTACAAGTTTTCTTCCGCCACGATGTCGCTCGCGCTTGGGGACCATGCCGGCACCCATGTCGACGCGCCCATTCATTTCGATGCACGCGCAGGAGCTGCGAGCATCGACCAGCTACCGCTCGAGAGTTTCTTTCTTGATGCAATCTGCCTGGACTTGTCGCACAAGCCGCTCAAGTCCGACATCTTGATCGAAGATCTGGAAACGGCCGAGGCCGCGGCCGGCGTGGCGATCCAGGCGGACGACATGGTGCTTCTGCACATGGATTTTCATCGCCGTTGCTATGGAACGGAAGGATATCTCACTGATTTCCCCGGCCTGACCAGAGAATCGGCGACCTGGCTCGGGCACAAGAAAATCAAGATGTTTGGGGTCGAGGCGGTCAGCCCAGGCCGTCCGGGCCGCAACAATTTCGAGGTGCATCACGTCTGCCGTGACATGGGATTCACTCACGTCGAAGGCCTTATGAACCTGGAGAAGTTGATCGGAAAAGGCCGATTCAAGTTCATCGGATTTCCGCTCAAGATCAAAGGAGGTACCGGAAGCCCGATCCGCGCAGTGGCGATGCTTGATGAATAAACGCCTTCGTGGACCTGGCTGCGGCACGCCTTCACCATCCAAAACTCGTAACACCTGCGCGAGAGAAGCGCTTGTCCGACCAGCGCTGTCGCGGCGTTCGTTTCAGCAGGTCACGTGAAAAAGCCCGATCTTCTTTGTATGCGACCTGTTGAACGCACCAATCGCCTCGGGGGTGGGCTGCAACAGAACCTTGCAGCCCTTCTTTGCGAAATAAGCCTCGGCTTCCGGCGAGAGATGCACATTGCCCATCTGGCCCGAGCCGAGAATGAGCTGCTCGCATCCGCTCTCGAAGACGAACTTCGCTTCGTCTTTAGAGAGCACGTGCGAGGTGCCGTAGTACTTCTTCGACAGCTTTTTCTTCCGCTTCACCACCTCGCCAGAGAGGCGAATGATCACGTCGTGCTCATAGGTCTTTCCGTCGATCGTGATAGTTCCGAATGTCGTGCCTTCGATCTCCATGGCCGTGATCCTTATTCCTGTCTCAGGACGAGGCTCTAACGCTCTGACCCCCGCTCAGCAGAACTAACTCGCCCCGTGTCACCGCTGGTTCCGATTACCAGACCGCCTCCACGCGTTTTTCCTCCTTTAACCCAAAATATACTTGAGCGTCGCGCAAGGACGAGGGAGGCCGGGGAAGGAGGCCGCC
>JBPYDR010000091.1:0-2298 GCA_051986235.1 Pseudolabrys sp. | reverse complement strand
AGGGCAGTAATGGCTGATCGCTTCCTCCGCGAGATCAGGGACATGCATTGCGGAAGGACATCCGGTCATTGCCGCCGACAAACACCGAAGAGTTCATGAAGCGGCCGGGTGATAATGCCGCGGAGTCTGGTCATGTGTTCAGGTGAACCGAGATGGCGCGCATGCTGGTGGCCAAAGATCCGGCACAGCGCTCGGTCAAGTGTGCCGAGCGAAGAAGAATTAAAACGCGGTGACAATCGCGCCTACATCCTCGCGCGCCAACTCGAACGAGGAAAGTGCTAGCCCATGCACCTCCTCATGAACCGTCTGCGAGGGAACCCCGGGCGTACCTTTTGGGCGACAGCTTCTTTCAAACAATTCAGCCGAGCTTCCAGCATGCAGATTTGCATATGATCACGCAGATCAGGACCGCGAAGATTTTGAGCTCTCGCCTCTTTGCGACATTCCGCGTACTTCGACGTCGGGGTATTAGAGGATTGACCGCCTGCTGGTTCTGTCGGGTTCGGCGCAGGATTAGGTTGAGTGCTTACTGGCGGTGTGGTTGGCGGTGGAGAACCACCGGTCCCAGCAGGTTGCGCAAACGCAGACACGCTCAGCGCTGCCGACGCGGCCACAACAATCACAAAACGCATGTTTATCTCCTGCGAAATAGGGTCGCCCCGCTGCACTACAACATGCTCCTTATTCAACGGACAAGCGGGAGTCGGACGCGATCCTTAATCCCGATGCCAAAAAAATTCGTTAGTCTTTTCAACGACCCTTCTTACCTAGCGCCTGTACCTTGGGATCAAGCCTTTGACATAATTTGGCTTTTCGACGCGGGATCGACGCTCCAGCGATCGCTGCCGTTCCGCTCTCCATTGCTAGCGCAATGATGCACAACGGGTCTGGACGGTCTTGAGCACGTCCGCGCGGGCGGAGCGGACGCCAAGCGCACGCCTGAACACCCAGTATGATCCCGACGACGACGTGTGGCTGAACTGATGCCGGGGACTTTGCCCCATTTGGGCAAAATTCATTTTGGGCAGCCCTAACCAAAATGGCCCCGACCTATGATAAGCACAGGAGCCAAGGCTAAGATATCAAACAAGAGCAGCTTCTTGCATATAGAAAAGTTGCTGATTCCGCAACCGTCGCCGATGTGCCGGTCATGCGATCGCAGCGAATCGGTGGTCACCTTGCCCTCCCCTCACACACTTGTCGACATGCACCGCCACAGCCAGCAGAATCGCGAGCGCTTTCTCAGCGACAACGCAATTCGTGCGCTGTGGAGCGTCTGCGGCGACATGGGTACAACCTCGCGGACGGCGAGTGGCGCATCGTGCGCCGGGCGAGGGAGAAAGTTGCAACCGAGCGCGGGAATACGTCGCGCAGAAATGCGGCTCTGTGACATTCATCACATCCAATGTGAATTCTCGCGCGATGTGAAGTTACCGGTCGACTTTCTAACAAATGCTGGGCGCGTTACAACAATCAGGTCGGCAGCTAATGCCGCCTCCTCGCGCACGGGACCGATATTGAGATCAATGGAACCCGGATCGCAATAGTTTGGATTCGCCGATGGAGAACGGATCACGCCCAGATTATTCGCGGCGAGATCCTAGCAATGGCGTACGACCTCAGCCGCGCCAAGCCGCTGTCCGGTCAAAACTGGGAGCAATTCCGGCAATTTCTCACTGCGCAGGTGAAAGGCCGCGGACTTTCTGCGGCCATCGTCATCAGACCGGACGGTTCGACGGTCGAGCGTGCCGACGTCACCAAGAACGAGCCGATCGTGTAGCAGATGCTTGATCCCCGCGTCGTGGCACAATTGACCTCGATCCGGAGCATCAGCGAGTACGTCAATCTGCCAAATCGCCTTTGCCCTGTTGCTCGCGGTGATCGCGCTGATCGTGCTTTTGTCCTCGGCCTGGATCGGGCTCGATTTTGCCAACAGACTGGCACCCCCGCGACCGGCTGGACCTTGAAGCGCCCCGGTCAATCACAGGCGCTCACCTTTACCCAATGTGAAAGACTGTGGTTCCGACGCCGTCGATCGTCTGAAGATGGGGGCTTTGAATTGAATCTTGGGCGTGAAATCGTCAGCAAATCGGCCAAGGGAAACCGGCGCCCGTTAGAGCCCTGGGCCCCCAGACGCGGAGCTTGGCTTTCAGGGGTCGGCGCGAAGATACGTGCTTCCCGACCCCTATCGGTTCGCCGCCTACGCTACCAGCCGGTCGAACTCCTCGACCGAAACCGCCGGCGCGGTGGTGAAGCCGATGCCGGTCGCCTTGGCGAGCGCCGCGGAGGCGGCCATCG
>JBPYDR010000090.1:0-2095 GCA_051986235.1 Pseudolabrys sp. | reverse complement strand
TCTTGCAGCCTAGACGATCGCCCAAGGCGCCAGCGGTGAGAATGCAGGCGGCAAATGAAATCGTATATGCGGTTACGACCCATTGCAGCTCTGACATGCCGCCGCCAAGCGACGCGCCTATGCTGTTGAGGGCAGTGTTGACAATGGTGACATCGAGCTGAACGATCCCGTAACCGAGGCTCATGGCGACAAGGGTCACTAAGCTTGGAAGTTGGGAACGCGAAAGAGATTCGTTCTTCCTGCGGCGTGCGTTCGCGGTCGAAAACGTCAGAGATTGTAAACAAACACTGCGCACCATATCGGACCTCGGATCGGATTTGCATCGACGGAGGGCAACGCGCCAACGGTTGCTTAGTTACACGCGAGTTTCGGGAGAAGCTTCGATCCCGATCGAAGTGGTTTATTGGAACAGGGAGGCAATGCACTGCATGGCGGTCAGGTGTGGAGCAGCATCAGACCGAAAGACCAAACGCTTCCACAAGGCCGCGACGGCCCGCTGATGTGATGGCGAGTGCACGACTGTCGCGAACCTGCTCAAGCCATTTCAGCTCGAAGCAACGCTTGGCCAGCGCCGCACCGACTGCGCCCCCGATATGTGGGCGTCGCTCCGTCCAGTCGAGACAAGGGCGACAAAACACCCGGCGCTTTGCACGCGCAGCGGCAAGATCGACGCCAAGCCTTGTAAAGAATTCCATGCCAGCCGGAGTTACTTCTCCCGCTTCGTCGCCAAGTACGACGAAATCATGGGCCATCATCGAGTCGGCAAGGTCGACACCGAGCGCACCGGCAATGTGATCGTAGCAGGTGCGGGCGCGGCGCATTTGATCATCGGTTTTTGAGTGCGGCTGGTAGCGCGGTGGGCCGTCAATCGCGACCTGCATGATGCCTTCCAGCATTTGGCCAACGTGCGGACCAGCCAGACGATAATAACGGTGGCGGCCTTGCTTCATGAGGTTGATAAGCCGCGCGGCGGACAATTTGCTAAGATGGCTACTGGTGGTTTGTGGCGATACGCCGGCGGCACAAGCAAGCTCTGTTGCAGTAAGCGCGCGGCCACCGAGCAGCGCGACGAGTATATTGGCGCGCGCGGGATCGCCGACCAGCGCAGCGATTTCCGCGATTTGCGGTGCATTCGACATAACCGCCAATATGTGCGAGGCAGCGCGCAATTACTACTAGAGATGCTTCGTTCGTGACCGAAGTAAATCGGGTCGCCAGTCCTTGCCCGTTCGGCGACCTATGCCTGAAAGTGACGGGTTAGCCCCGCAAATGTCGGGCGAAGGCAATCGATGGCGCGCACGAAGCTCAAGCGCATCCCCCTTGACGAAGATCGCACCGTCCGCAGGTCCTTGCATTGGCCAGACTTATCACCAGGGGTGATGAATTAGATCATCACGTCGCCGATTATTCGGAAATGCCCGAAGCATTAATTGCTTGTTCGAGCGCATGATGCGGGCGTTGAAGGAGACTGAATAAGGAGACTGATTATGACTACTCACGTCATGTCCGCGACGAGTCGAACAGTGACCCATCGGCGCCGTGCCTACCGCGCCTCCAACAATCTGGCGACGCTGATCGCGGTCATGCTGTTCCTCGCCGTGCTGATCCCCGAAGCCGTGTTTCTTGCGCTCAACGCCCCGAGTGTCGCCGACGTCGGCACGTTGGCCGCGGGCGCCGGGAGCGTGCCGTGACCGCGCCCGTCAGCGGCCAGATTGGTTTCGGTAGTTGACTTGAAATCGACGTCTATTCACGGTCAGGGCCGCTTTGATGGCGGCCCTTTTTATGTCTGGTCTCGCGGAAATGCCGATGTCCGCTTCGGGTCATTAGCGGACATTACAGCCCATTGGAGCGATGTCGCGTTACCCCCAAAAGCGGACATGGTTCGGAACGATCGTGATGTCCGTTAAGTGCCAAAAGCGGACATTCGCCTCGATCAGCTGCCACAGACATGGGCTGCGTCGGACCGAGTGTTATCACTGCCGGTTCAAATGACCGTGGAATGCGGTCTTGCATCGTGGCGGCAGCGGAGGCCATTGCCTCGGGCGCGGTTCCCTGGTCGAGAATCGCCGTGCGCCGCGCGGCGATGGCGAAACGA
>JBPYDR010000089.1:0-2151 GCA_051986235.1 Pseudolabrys sp. | reverse complement strand
TGATGTCCGGATCAAGACCCGAGCCCGAGGCCGTTACGTAGTCACCCGGCACATTCTGCAACTGCACGTCCGGATGCTCTTCGCGCCACATCAAAAAGAACGTCGTTTCGATGTCGGAGCCTGATTTTACCGGCGCGATTGCGGTTACGTCCTTGCCGCTGGCATCCTTCTGCGTGACTGCAGAGAGGAACATGCCGGGATGCTCCTTCGAGAAGTGCTCAAAGAAAACCACGGCAAGATCGCTCGGCTTGGGTTGGGGCGTTGCGGGATTTGCCTTGACGAAGTCAGTGACCACCTGCGGATGCGCCTTGGCCCAATTGTCGACATAGGCCGCATGCGTCGGATCGGCGTTCACCCAGGCTTGGGCGAGCGAGTTGTGTGCGTCTGCCCATTGCGCAACGATGCCGGGTTTTCCGCCATATCGGTCGGCCGCGAACCATGCGTCCACATCCGGTGCCACCGGCTGCCCTTTCTTCGCTCCTTCGGCATAGGTCGCTACGGGTGCGATCGTGCGGGCAACGCGGTCACGCAGTCCGTAATTTGAAACCGCAAGTGCCGATGAAGCTGAGGCCGTGCCGTCGTAGGAAGCGGCCGAGGGCCGCGGCCAGAAATACTCATCCTTCGTGAAGGGCTGCGCGACGAGCAGCGAGCCCACCGGTTTGCCGTCCGGCCCTTTCAAGATGCTGCCGTTAGCTGAGAACGGAAAGAAGCCTTGGCCGATGCCCCACAGGATCGCCGGATAGATCCCGCAGGTTAGAACCACGGCGAAGGCCATCAGCAGCAAGCTTTTCTGCAAAGAGCGCAACATGGCGCTTCTCCTCGTTTTATTCCTCAGGCGACTAGGTGCAGAGCAACCATGAACATGTCGATGAGTTTGATGCCGATGAACGGCGCGACCACGCCGCCGAGGCCCCAAACAAGCAAGTTGCGGCGCAAGAGTGCGTCGGCACCGATCGGGCGGTAGCGGACTCCCTTGAGCGCGACCGGGATCAACAGCGGGATGATCAGCGCGTTGAAGATCACGGCCGAAAGAATCGCCGAGGTCGGCGAATGCAGGTGCATGATGTCGATGATTTTGAGCCAGGGCAGCGTGGCCGCGAACAAAGCCGGCACGATCGCAAAATATTTGGCGACATCGTTGGCGATCGAGAACGTCGTCAACGCCCCGCGTGTCATCAGCAATTCCTTGCCGATGCCGACGACCTCGATGAGCTTGGTCGGGTCGCTGTCGAGGTCGACCATGTTTCCCGCTTCCTTCGCCGCCTGCGTACCGGCGTTCATCGCCAGGCCGACGTCGGCCTGTGCCAAAGCCGGAGCATCATTGGTGCCGTCGCCCATCATGGCGACCAGTTTGCCCTCGGCCTGCTCGTTGCGCAGATATTCGAGCTTCCGCTCCGGAGTTGCTTCGGCGAGGTATTCATCGACCCCGGCGCGCTGGGCGATCGTCGCGGCCGTGAGCCGGTTGTCGCCGGTCACCATGATGGTGCGCAGGCCCATCTGGCGCAGCTGGGCAACGCGTTCGGCAATCTTGGGCTTGAGCGTGTCCTGCAGGACAACCGCCCCCAGCGCCCGGCTTCCGTCGGCCACGAGCAGCGGCGTTGCGCCCTCCGCCGCCGCGTTGGCAATCTGCAGATCGATTCCGGCCGGTGGCGCGGCGCCGAGCCGGCGCAGATGGGCAATCACGGCGTCCGGTGCGCCTTTGCGAATCTGGCGCCCGTCGGACAACAGATCGATCCCGCTCATCCGTGTTTGCGCGCTAAACGGAACGAAGGTGGCCTTGATGGTGGCAGGGTCGGGGCCCTGGACGCGGTATTTATCCCGCGCCAGGGCCACGATCGAGCGCCCCTCAGGTGTGTCGTCGGCGAGCGAGGCAAGCTCTGCCGCCTCTGCGAGTTCTCGTTCGCTTACCCCGCTCAACGGCACAAACTGCGACGCGCGCCGCGCGCCAAGAGTAATCGTCCCCGTCTTATCGAGAAGGACAACATCGACATCACCGGCGGTCTCTACCGCGTGTCCACTTTTGGCGATGATGTTGGCGCGGAGCGCCCGGTCCATCCCGGCAATGCCGATAGCGGCGAGCAGGGCGCCAATGGTGGTCGGGATCAAGCAAACCACAAGCGCAATGAGCGTCGGCACGTCCGTACCGAGGCT
>JBPYDR010000088.1:0-4426 GCA_051986235.1 Pseudolabrys sp. | reverse complement strand
CTGGTGCAGCGCATTACCGGCGACATGCTCGACAAATCGCACCGGTTCACCGACTGGACGCGGCGGCCGCTGTCGGACGCCCAGCTGCGCTACGCGGTGTCCGACGTGACGCATCTGCGCGACGTCTATCTCCGGCTGGTCGAGGATCTCAAGCAGCGCGGCCGCGCCAATTGGGTGGAAGACGAGATGCGGATTTTGACTTCGCCCGAGACCTATCGCATGGAGCCGGAGAATGCCTGGCAGCGGCTCAAGACGCGCGTACGCAAGCCGAAGGAGCTTGCCGTGCTGATCGAAGTCGCCGCCTGGCGCGAGCGCGAGGCGCAGTCGCGCAACGTGCCGCGCGCGCGCGTACTCAAGGACGAGGTCATTGGCGATATCGCAATCCAAGCACCGAGCAATGCGGACAAGCTGAAAAACTTGCGCTCGCTGCCGAAGGGCTTCGAACGCTCGCGCTGGGGCGACGCGATCGTCGCCGCGGTGAACCGCGGACTCGCGCGCGATTCCAAGACCCTGCCGCTCCATGTGCGCACGCAACCCGTTACGAACGGCGCCGCGGTGGTCGAACTGCTCAAGGTGCTGCTGCGGATGATTTCGGAGCGGCATCACGTCGCCGCCAA
Organism: Pseudolabrys sp.; assembly: GCA_051986235.1. Taxonomy (GTDB): domain Bacteria; phylum Pseudomonadota; class Alphaproteobacteria; order Rhizobiales; family Xanthobacteraceae; genus Pseudolabrys. Next base: position 3,809 of record JBPYDR010000088.1, on the reverse strand, counting down.
GGTGATCGCCACGGTGGACGACCTCGAGCGCATCGCCGCCGACGATGCCGCGGACGTTCCCGCGCTCACCGGCTGGCGGCGCGAATTGTTCGGCGAGAAAGCGCTCGCGCTCAAGCACGGCAAGCTGGCGCTTGCCATCGAGAAAGGCCGCGTCGCCACCGTCGAACGGGAATGACCGGTAGGTTACCGGCTGCGCTTGCGAAATTCCCTCCGGGCATTTTATGGGAGCCACGTTGAGAATCCCGCTACAGCTTCGATAGCAAAACAGTCGAGAAAACTCGGGTCGCGCGCAATTGGGTCGCTAAGTAAAAAGGCCGCCCTTTAAGGCGGCCTCCAGAATTTTTACTTCACATCGAATGAAGCACTAGAAGAAAACCATATCATTTCGCGAGTGTGTCGACGCCTGCCTTGTAAATGCCGTCGATCGCCTTCTTCGCATCGGCGTCGCTGGCCCCTTTGGCTTTGTAGTTACCCGTCCAAACGATCGACGAGCCGGAGCCGTCGGGCAGGACCTTGATCGTGGACACATAGTCGCTCACGGGCAGCGGACTGGACACTATTTCGTAAGTGTAGTTATGCGTTTTATCGTCGCGGCTGACCAGATTCTCGACGATCGTCCCGCCGCCCTTCAACGAAAGCGTTCGCGTCTTGCCGCCATCCGAAAGCACGCATTTTTCGACGGCCGGATGCCAAGTCGCAATGCCGCAGAAATCGCCGATTTTCTTCCAGACCGCTTCCGGAGCTGCTGTCGAGCTTGCCTTGTAGGTCGACTCCACGGCGGCGGCAGATAAACCCGAAAAAACAAGCGCGACCGCTGCAGCCGCGGCCGTTACAATCCTACGCATCAAGATTCTCCCCTCTCGGTTGGCTTTTACGATGAATAGTACAAACCGTATCATTGTTTGTCACAAGTGACAAAATCCATGCCCATTGACATAAGTCGCGACCCCTCTCCGCGCGCGATTGGGGCGGCATTTGACGACATGCTGTCCTACGCGTTCGGCGACGCCTGTAAAGGGAAGCCCGGACTAAAGAAAGAAAATTTTTGTCAGTCCTTCGAGGGCTTTTGCAACTCCTCCATGATTTGGTCGACCGTGAAGCTCGCGGCGCGCTGGCTCGGCGGAAATTCTCTGAAAGTTGCGAGGAAGTTCGCAACGTAGGCTTGCGCGCCGTAAGCGATATAGGCGTGGTCGATGAGCCAGTCCCAATAGGTGTTCGACGTAATGTCGGCCCGCTCGAACGGATCGGCATGAAGGTCGAAAAATTTGGCGACCCGCAGCTTCGTGAACGGGTTCGCCCAGATAAACAAGGTGCCCTGCGCTTCCTGTTGCTCGAAAACCAGCTTCCAGTTGTCGTATCTCAACGCAACAAGGTCGCCGTCGTCGTTGAAGTAGATAAAGCTGCTACGCGCGCTCGTCGGTTGTTGCCCGGTGAGGTAGGGAAGCTGATTGTAGCCGTCGAGATGGACCTTGAAGGTCTTGCCGACCGCGTCATAGCCGGTAAGCAGCTTGTCCTTCACGCTGGCATCGCCGGCAGCGGCGAGCAGCGTCGGAAACCAGTCGAGACCGCTGACGATCTCGTTGGACACCTGACCTGGCCGGATATGGCCCGGCCAGCGAATCATGCAGGGCACTCGAAAGGCGCCTTCCCAATTGGTGTTTTTCTCGCTGCGGAACGGCGTCATCGCTGCGTCTGGCCAGGAATTCATGTGCGGGCCATTGTCGGTCGTGTAGATAAGGATTGTGTTATTGGCGATGCCGAGGTCGTCGAGCGTCTTGAGCAGCTTGCCAATGGTTCCGTCGTGCTCGATCATGCCGTCGGCATATTCCGTCCTGGCCGTTAGGCCCGGATGATCGCGATGCTCCGGCCGCACGTGCGTGCGGAAATGCATGCGCGTCGTATTCATCCAGCAGAAGAACGGCTTCCCGGCGGCGACCTGCCGGTGCATGTAATCGACCGCCGCGTCCGAAGTTTCATCATCGATCGTTTCCATCCGCTTCCTGGTCAACGGTCCGGTGTCTTCAATGGTCTGCTTGCCGACTCTGCCGAAGCGAGGATCGACGGTGGGGTCATCGACATCGGTTGCTTTGCATCTGAGAACACCCCGCGGTCCAAATTTTGCACGGAAAGCAGGATCGCGCGGATAGTTGAAGTTCTCCGGTTCTTCTTCGGCATTGAGGTGGTAAAGGTTACCAAAGAACTCGTCGAAGCCGTGCACCGTTGGCAAGTATTCGTTACGGTCGCCAAGATGGTTCTTGCCGAACTGGCCCGTAGCGTAACCAAGCGGCTTGAGCGCTTCGGCAATAGTGATGTCCTGGGCCTGTATACCGACTGACGAACCGGGCACTCCGACCTTGGACAAGCCCGTGCGCAGCGTCGCTTGCCCGGTGATGAAGCTTGATCGCCCCGCCGTGCAGCTTTGCTCGGCGTAGTAATCGGTGAAGATCATCCCTTCCTTGGCAATGCGATCGATGTTCGGCGTGTGATAGCCCATCAGCCCCATCGAATAGGCACTGATATTGGTGAGACCGATATCGTCACCGAAGATGACGAGGAAATTTGGTTTCTGCCCGGACGGCGCGCCGAGCTGTTGCTGTGCCTGCGCCACCTGAATCGAGCGACTCGTTGCGACCGTCGTTACTGCCGCTATTGTCGCGCCGCCAAGCAGCATGTTGCGGCGATTGAGTACGGCCGATTTCAGATTCGATTTGTCTGATTTGTCTTGACTGGACATTTCTATCTCCCTGCTCGGACGACGCAACGAATGCCGTGTTGACTTGTAGACGGCGCACACAAATGCGAGCCGACCCTAAGGATGCGTCGTGAAATCCTGCTCTGCGGGTTTGGGCCGTCGTCCGCGGCTTTGGGGCGGCCGGGCGCTTTTTGCGTGGTGCAGCAGGTCAGATCGACCGAACGGTTCGAGCCCATGCGAAACGCAACACTGCTCCCATACAAACACTTGATGCCTGCGCTGACATTCACACCAATTGAGACGCAAGTTTAGTGGTACGTCGGTTAGTCGTATGTCGCAGGGAAACGGTTCATGCACGTTTCTGAAGGAGGCATTCAGAAAAGCATGTCTTACTCGGGACACCCGCTTGGGCATTCAGACGGTCGGCACAACTCACGGCCTGCTGCCAGACAAAACCGCGCGCGATGCGTTTATCCAGCCGTGGACGTCCGCGTGCTCACGGGGTGGCGGCGCCTGCCAGCTTGCGCTTTAGTGCGCGCATTTCCTCGAAACGTTTGGTCACGTCGCGCATTATTGCGGCCATGCCGATCCTCTTCCCGGACTCATCCGTCAGTGGAATGACGGTAAATTCGATAGAAACGGTACTGCCATTTTTGTGGAGTGCAGGCACTGACAACAGATCGCCCTCGCCGTAGCGGCTTTTTCCACTCTCCATGGTGCGTCGATAGCCTTCCCAATGACGCTGCTGCAACCGCTCGGGATTAATCAAATCAAGTGACCGACCGATCGCGTCGTTTTCGACATGACCGAAGATGCGTTCCGCGCCAGGATTCCAAAAGCGAATGATGCCGTCGCGGTCGGCGGCAATGATCGCATCCGCCCGTGTGAGGAGCAGCGAGCGAGCAAGTAAATCGGAAAAGTTTGTCACGAGATCTCGCAGACCGATTTAATCATGAGGAAGCATCGTTGGCTCGTCTCCGTCAACCGGATAGGTGAGCACCCCATCTGCGCCATGTCTGGCGGCGGGTGTCATGGAGGCTCGAGCGACATGATCGGGCCCGAGAATGTGAAAGACAACTTCGCCGGCGGCGATCAGATAATCCGAAATGATCCGCCG
>JBPYDR010000087.1:0-2191 GCA_051986235.1 Pseudolabrys sp. | reverse complement strand
ATTTCGATCGCCTGCAGCAGCGCTTCCCGTGGTGGCAGCTTGCCGTGACGGATGAGGACGTCGGCAATTTGGCGGCCTACGGATCGAATTGGATTGAGCGCGGTACGCGGATTCTGAAAGATCATCGAGATCTCGCGGCCCCGTAGTGCGGCCAAGTGTGTTGGGCTGGCGGCAAGAAGATCGATCTTGCCAAACAGGGCCTGTCCGTTGGTGACATGGCCTGCAGGATCGAGAATGCCCATGACCGCGTAGGCGGTGACCGATTTTCCCGATCCCGATTCGCCCACCAGTGCAATCGTTTCGCCCTTGCGAACGCTAAAGCTCACATTATCGAGCGCCCGCACGATCCCAGAGCGCGTGCGGAACTCCACCGAGAGCCGTTCAACGCGCAGCGCTGGCGCTGTCGTCATGTGCGCCTCCGCGGATCGACTATGTCGCGGAGCCCGTCGCCGAGCAGATTGAAGGAGAAGACGGCGATCATAAGCGCGGCTCCGGGGAAGAACGCATTCCACCATTGACCCGAGACCATAAATGAGGCCCCTTCCGCCACCATAATCCCCCATTCAGGCGTAGGCGGCCGCACGCCTAGTCCGATGAATGATAGGCCCGCGGCATTGAGGATTGCGTACCCCATGGTCAACGACATCTGTACGACCAGAATCGGAAAGACGTTCGGCAGGATCTGGCTGATAAGAATGCGCCAATCGGCATTGCCGGATAGCCGCGCCGCCTCAACGAAACCAACTTCACGGCGGACGTTCGCCTCAGCCCGCGCGATGCGCGCATAGAGAGGAAGGTTTACGATCGCGGTCGCGAACACGATGTTCTGCACGTTATTGCCAAGGGCCGCGACGATGCCCATCGCGAGAACGAAAAGTGGAAACGCCATGATGGTATCGGCAATGCGGCCGACGATGCGATCAGTCCAGCCGCCAAAGAATCCGGCGGCAACGCCGGCAAGCCCGCCCACCAGGAAAACTAGCGCCACGGAGGCGACTGCGATGAAGAAGTCGAGCCGAGTAGCAACGATGACGCGGCTGAAGACGTCGCGCCCGAGCTGGTCGGTGCCGAACCAGTGTTGCGCGCTCGGTGGCTTAAGCGCCTGCGCGGTATTGCTGGCGAGCGGATCATAAGGCGCCAACTGGTGTCCGAACAGCGCTGTCAAGGCGAGCAGTAAAAACAGCACAAATGCAAAACCGGTCACGGGATTCTGTGCGAGCACATAGCGCGAGTGACGAAACAGCGAAACAACTCGGCTTTCACGGGGGACTGCTGCCGTAATGTCGGTCATGCTTCGAGCCTTACTCGCGGATCGATCAAGCCGTAGAGAATATCGATCATGAGATTGAGCGCGACGTACATTACCGCCATGATCAGGACGAAGCCCTGAACCGGAGCAAAATCGGACGCAAGCAGTGCCTCCACCGCATATGAACCCACACCGGGCCACGCAAACACTTTTTCGACTAGCACGTTCGCGCCAAGCAGAAACGAGAACACCATACCGAGCGTAGTGATCACCGGGAGCATGGCATTGCGGAACGCGTAGGTGATAATGACAGTCCAGGTCGATAACCCGCTGGCGCGTGCCGTGCGGATGAAGTCCGAGGACAGTACCGCGAGCATCGACGCCCGAGTCATGCGCGCAATTGGCGCCAGGGAGAAGACGCCGAGTGTGAGTGCCGGCAGAATGAGTTGTTTAAGTGTAGCTACAAACGCCGGAAGATCGCCCGCGATCAGGCTGTCGATCAGAAAAAAACCGGTGACTTGCGGCGGTGTCTCGTAAAAAACATCAAGGCGTCCAAGCGGCGCCGGCGCCCAGCCGAGCAAATAATAAAAGACATAGATCAGGATCAGTCCGGTGAAAAATACCGGCAACGACACTCCGGTTGTCGATATAATTCGGCAAGTATGATCGAGCACTGAATTGGGTCGTGTCGCCGCCAGAATTCCGAGTGGCACTGCGATCGCGATCGAGACCAATAGGCCAAGTAGTGTTAGCTCCGCCGAAGCCGGCAAGCGAGTCCGTAGGTCCGTGCTTACGGGCTGGCCGGTGGTCAGTGAGGTACCGAGATTGCCGTGGGCGAGATCGGAGACATAACGGCCGAACTGCTGGATTAGCGGCTTGTCGAGCCCGAGCTTGACGCGGACCTCCTGGATAGCCTGCGGGGTGGCGGCGGGGCCGGCGAAA
>JBPYDR010000086.1:0-3996 GCA_051986235.1 Pseudolabrys sp. | reverse complement strand
AATAATCGCGCTCGCCGACTTCGCAACGCCGTCCTCGAGTATGGCGGTCCCCGGGTCGTCGTCATCGCGGTGCCCTGGTACAGGACACCGCCGGAGATAACGGACGCGCTGACAGAGGAAGAAATGGCGGAGCCAGTTCGGATCAGAAACATTTTTGGCTTTCGCCGTCGGCCTCGGCGTCCAGGCAAACCCAGTTGAGAAGTTGCTCACGCATAGTACAGTTCCTGTGCTTGTCTATCGTTGGCCGCCTAAAGGCAGCTGCCGGCATCAAATCGCCGCCTGTCAGCGCATCGCCAGGGCGCTATCCTGCGCGCGGCCCAGTCCGCGCTGCGGCCTCGTCTTCGGGGGATGAAAAGGTCGTTCCCGAAATCGGCTCAACCCAAACCAGATGGTCATGGACCTCCTTAACACCCGCGACGTTCTCGGCGGCGACGATCACGCCGCGGCGCTCGCGCTCGTCCATTATAATGCCGGACAATTGGACGATTCCATCCTCGACCGTCACTTGGATGTTCGGCGCCCAGCGCGCATCGGCGAGCGCCGTGAGAATGCGGTCGCGAACCGTGGCGTCATCTGGCGCTGGACCGTGGCTGGCACGAACGAATTCGGTCAAGGCAGCCATGAGATTGGCCCGACTGACAATGCCGACTAGGCGTGCACCGCGCAGCACCGGCAGACGCTTGACGTGGCGACGTTCCATCAGTTCGACGACGGTCCCAAGCGTATCGTCCTCGGTCACCGTGCACGGATCGGGGCTCATCACTTCTTCGACCTTACGCCCGCTACAGTGCACGTATTCGGACGCAAGACGACCTGGCCCGATCAGGAATTCCAGCCATTTGGGCCGTTCCCGCTGGGTGCCGAGCTCCCCGCGGCGCAGAAAGTCGCCTTCGGTCACGATGCCCACAAGCTTGCCGCCTGCATTGAGTACGGGAAGACCGCTGATGCGATTGCCCAGCATCAATCTTGCGGCCTCAAGCACCGACTGATCCGGCGCAACCGACATGACGTTCCGCGTCATCACGTCTCTGACTTGCATCTTCATTGCCTTCCCCTTCGCTATGTAATTCGCGTTCAACCGCCGGTCTGGTCGTCGGCCGTCGCCCAAGATCTTTCACCTGCGCACACAACCGCTGATGACTCTGTAGAGAAACTCGGCGGTTCGCCTTCGCCCGAGATTTCGCTGTTGCGCGGATACGCCATGGTGGCGCCGTTCAGGCGTAGTGTCTCGGCGAGCGGCTCATGAGCGCTATCGATTGGACCGCCGGCCGACGGCAAAGCACTGCCGCGCATGCGGACCGGGGGAAAAGCATGGCTGCAAATAGTAGCTTGGGCGGCTGCGGCAAGCATGGGTGCTTTGATCGACTGCGCCGACCTTGGTAAGTCTCTGCCAGCAGATGCAAAACTCAGATTCTCTCCTTAAGGAATATTGCGTAGGCCAGGGCGAACCTCCCTCTGCGCAAGTCTCAGCAACTCGGCGGGCCGGTGGCCCGGCGACGGCGCCAGGAACGTCGCCACGCGTACGACGCTCACAAGCTGATCGCTGATGCGCCCCGCCTTGAAGACCTTGCCCATGCTGACGCACCGCGGTGCGCGGCCTGAAAAGAAGGGGGGTCAGTGAATTGAATAGCTGCGCCAGGCGACTAGGGTTAACCTCTATCGTCGCCTCCGGGAACTGAATGCGCGGCTAGTCTTCATCAAGCTTCGATTCGCCCGATGCTGTCGTTATTGAATTAGAACCGCTTTGATTTCCGAAGTCGTCAACCTTCCGCTTGGGATTGCGCACGCAAAGGGCCTCGCGAAAGCGGTCAAGCAGCGCATTGCCGAGGAGCGACTTCTCGACAATCGACACCTGCGCGCTTGTGGCACGCACGCTCAACGCCGTGCTGGGCTGGCTAATGATCAGAACCGCGGGCGCTGCAATATTGCGATCGCGCTACCCGCCAATCAGTTTCAATCCGCTCGTGCCCGGCATTTTCGATCGACGACGAGGCAATTGCAGGCAGCGACGTCAGGAACGCGTAGCAGATCCGCGCCCAGGGAGGTTCGCATTTCAAGTTCCTCCAGCTCCAACGAAAACTTGAGCGAATTACACACCGCAAGTCATCGGTGGCGAGGGCGACCACCCGCGAGATTCTTCACCTACGGCCGGAGGAGTTCTAGGCCACGGAAGCCGCCTCCCGTTTACAAGGATTGTCTGAAGCCGCGGCGCAGTCTTCAAGGCACTGCGAAGCCTAAACTCAGACTAGCCACACTAATCTGCCAATTTTTGATCTAGCGCAACGCGGCCGGCCGCAAGCGACAGTAATCTACTCATGGAGCTGCGGTTTTCAACGGAGGGAGAAGGGCGATGTCACAGCAAAATTCCAACTCTAACACCGAGCGGGTTCTCATCTTTTTCTTTCGTCTCTGCTTGGGATGGACGTTCCTGTGGGCCGGTATCTACCATTTCGGCGACGACAAATTCGTTGTTGGCTTCCTCAACAATGTCAAAACGTTCCACGAAATCTACGCGCCATTTACTAATCCAGCCGTCGCGCCAACGTTGACGTTCCTGGTTGAGTACGGGCACCTCTTGATCGGATTGTCGCTCATTTTTGGTCTACTGGTGCGCGTCAGCGCGCCATTCGCGATCATGCTGATGCTCCTATATTGGACCGCGCATATGGACTTCCCGTTCATCGAAAACGTCAACAACTACCTAGTCGACTATCACATCGTGTATGCGGGGGTGCTTGTGTACCTCATCCTTAAACGGGCAGGGCATGTGCTCGGTCTGGACGGGCTGTTCGCCGAACTCAGTGCGGTCCGGCAAGCACCCGTATTGCGCTGGATGGTGGCATAGCACGACGGAATTTACAGCGGCGCAAAGAAACGAAGTAAGGCGGCCGATCGCCGATCGAGTCGGCCGCGTCTGATTTCATCCTCATCAAAGATTGTGGCATATCGATACGGCTGTCGTCGTGAAACTGCCGCTATAGGGCCTGAGTGGCGACCTGCTGTCGTATCCGCCCATGTGGCAATTTGCGAGGCGCCAATGCCATATCAAATGGCACATCTGTCATGGCAAGGAAGCAAGTATTCGCAACGATCAGTTAATACGAAGTCTCTACTCAAATGCCCTCGCCATATAAATTTGCGCACGCTTCCAGTCGGGTGTGTGATTATTGCGTGCGTCCTCGTTGATTGCCGTGGCGGCCGCTCCTAGGCAAGCGGAACTTTTGTAATCCTTGGCGCGGAAGGCCGACGATGCCTGCAAGCGCAGATAAGTCGCGATTGTCCTTGGATCATAGCCGACTTTTGGATTGCCTTCACTGGTGATTAGTTTCAGACAAAATTCGAGCTCGTCGCGATTAAACATACTGTTGACTCATTGGTTTTGATTTGACTGGCATTCCGCAAAGTCGCGCCCTCTTTGCATCGGAGCTGCTTCAAGAAATAGGCGATCAGTATGCCTGCACGACACTTCAAACATTTTCGTTCTATGGGTTAAACATGACTGCCAGGATGACCGCTCAAGCACTGCTCCGGTCGATAGCATTAGGCGCACTGTGACCATGGCTGCTTTGTGGTAAAGCGCAACTACGCAAGCTAGCCCTACAACGAGGTCGTCACGTCTAGACCTAGACCCGATTCGAGAGACGCGTGCATCGCGTCCAAGTCGCTTCCGCCGAGACGTTCGGTCCAACTCCTCGTTCGCGCTTTATGAACGCTTGATCATGACCGGCCTTACCAAGCCCCCCCGCCTTCGCTCCAAGGACCGGACGGCGCACTCGAAGTGGACGGACGCGGTACGGCAAGCCCGCCGAGACCCATGTCACGCGATAATCTATCGAGCGCGGCAACGCGATTTTCGGTCGATGGATGCGTGGAGAATAGGCTGTCCATTCCGTGTCCAGAGAGCGGATTCACGATGAAAAGAGGCGCGGTTGCGGGATGGGATTCCGCTGTCTCATTGGGGACCGCTTTCGCCATGCGCGAGATTTTGACGAGCGC
>JBPYDR010000085.1:0-5109 GCA_051986235.1 Pseudolabrys sp. | reverse complement strand
CATCGCCTATATCGCACGCATGGATCACAGCCGCCATCATGGCGGGCATGACCACAGTCATGCTCACGCGCGCGAAGATTTTGGCACCATCTTCGCGATTGCGGCTGCTCTCAATGCCGGCCTGGTCGGTATACAGATATTCTACGGCATAGCTGCGCATTCCGTTGCGCTGCTTGCCGATGGAGCCCATAATTTTGGCGATGTCCTGGGGTTAATGATCGCATGGGCAGGCCACCATCTCGCAAAGTTAAATCCTACGGCACGATACACCTACGGATTTCGTTCGGCTTCTATTCTCGCGGCACTGCTCAATGGTGTGATCTTGCTCGTGGCAACCGGCGGCATTGCCTGGGAGGCAATCCTGCGGTTGTCCGCGCCCGGCGAAGTTGCAGGACTAACCGTCATGGTCGTTGCTGCCGCAGCTATCGTCATCAATGGGCTTTCGGCGTGGCTTCTCATGTCGGGCCAAGAAGCCGATCTCAACATCCGTGGCGCGTTTCTGCACACGCTGGGAGATGCCGCGGTGTCGCTAGGCGTCGTCGTCGCAGGCGCTCTTATTCTGTTGACCGGGTGGAATTGGCTCGATCCGACCGCGAGCATCATCATATCGGCAGTCATCATTTGGGCAACCTGGGGTCTACTGCGCGAGGCGGTCAATCGTTCCTTGAGCGCGGTTCCATCGGGAATTGATCCGCAGAAGGTGGCCGCATATCTGCGCGGATTGCCGGGCGTCGAAGGCATTCACGACTTGCACATATGGGCCATGAGCACGACCGAGACGGCATTGACGTGCCATCTGGTCATGCCGAAGGGTCACCCCGGCGATAACTTTCTGCGGACGCTGTCCCACGAGCTTCACGACAGATTTGAGATTGCACATCCGACCCTGCAGATCGAATTGGGCGATGCAGAAGCGTGTAGCCTGGCGCCCCCACACGTCGTCTGAGAAGTAAGCGCGTAATCAGCAAATGACAGACTATTGCGCCCGCCTTTGTCTAGTTCGTCGCCGCGTTTAGACCCGGCAATCTCTCATTCGCGAGGCTTTTAAGCTCGAATGGTTGACCAGATGATTATCGAGGCTATCGATTCCATCGCCGACGTTCTGGCAAGAAGCCTTCCACTGCTCGCGTTCGGCCTCGATAGCGGCAGCGAAGCTTGCCGACACGTTATGGTCTTATCGCCCCGAATGTCCGCAACGGGATGGCGCGGCCGACGATGGCGGAGACGGGAAGCAGGCCGAAGTAACGCCCGTCGAACGACGCCACCGCCTGCGGATTCATCAGGAAGACTTCGCTTGGCGCAATAACGCGACAGCCCCGCCAAACCGGCAATCTACGCCCGCGCGAATCGTGCGCGAGCGCTTCACCCACCGCGATGCGGTCAACGGTGATGTGCAATCCGTCGCGGCAAACGGATTGGCCGGGCAGCGCAAGGACAGGCTTGACCAAGGGCACGCCGATCGGCAAGTAACCCCGCGCGGCAAGAAAGGTCGCAAGCGGTCGCGGCGCGGTGGCGACAACAAAGATCCCGGCAACAATTTTGCCGACGCGTCGAACACCATAGAGCCCGATCGGAACACTCGCGGAGGCGTTCCATACCAAACGCGGCATCGGCTTGACGCAAATGCCCAAGGCGACGAGCGTGGCGCCGGCGGACATGACGGCGAGCGTTGCAAGGCGGGGTCTCATCGTGAGAGCTTCTGTAGGTGCAGCCGGGCTTTCTGCCAGCTGCGGTGGTGCGCGGATCGGACAGCGTCAGCGGCGATATGGCCGGGTCATTCCCGCGGCCAAGATGCGCTTGGCCGGGAACACCCTCTCCGCGACCGCGTCGGTGGTTGAGGTTCTAACGGCGCGATCAACCCAGGCTTTGAGATCGTCGGGTGTGTAGACGACGCGGCCGCCGAGCTTTCGGTAGGTTGGGCCGGTGCCGTAGCTACGGTGCTTTTCCAAGGTGCGGTGAGACAGGCCGAGAAAGCGCGCGGCTTCTGGCGTGCGCAGAAAGCGCGGCGCGTCGGCAGGTGGATTGGTCATGAGCGAGCCTCCGTCGCAGTTTGGCGGCCACCTGGCAGCGGCGGCGCATCGCCGGCCACCTTGGCGGAGCAACACTCGCACGGGAATGGCGAAGACAGGGGGAGCTGTTTTCGCCACCCCGCAAAGGGCAGGTATTCGCAGCGTGATCGCCGCCTCGCTTGAGCGTCAAGCCGCTGCACTCTATCTCGAGCCTGATCGTGCCGCCCAACGCCTGGCGCCAAACGTCGGCCATGGACGAGATGAGCTCGTCGACTTGAACAAGCTTGTCATCGAGCGATTGGCGTCGTGAAAACGCGAGCAGGCGCTGGGCCAGCACGTTTGCTCGATCGGCGCTCAACCGTGTTCTTTCCAGGGCACGTCGAATGACCGAATCGTCGCGAGGAAAAGACCTGTCTGCTATCTCCAGATTACCGATGATGATCATGAGCAGGTTCTTGAAGTCGTGGGCAATACCCCCCGTCAGCTGCCCAAGCGTTTCCATCTTCTGAATTTGGCGGAGCGTCTGTTCGAGCTCCATAAGCCGTCCATGTTCGATCTCGGCGCGTTTGCGGTTCGTGATGTCGCGCGCAGTCACGGTCAGCCCCACGATCTGACTATCGTCATCTCGTATGGATGCCAGCCTCAGCTCGGCATGAGCCGGCTCCGCGCCAAGTATTGGCGGCCCACGATGTCGCACATTCGAAGACAAAGCGGAGACTGCCGGATTGGCCTATAGAGCCACCTCAAAGCACCGCCACCCGGTCGGCGATCGGCGCGCTTGCGCACGATCCGATAGAGCCGGAGCTCGGTGGCGTGGCTGCGGCAAGCGCAGCAGGTCGAGATATCCGCCATGCATGAGTTTCAACCCGTTGCGCGAGAGGCGAATTGTGCGGTCGCGCAGATCATGGGTCTTCCAGGCCGCGCCGGCCGGAATGCGCGCGCGGCCGAACAGGCCCTGCGCAATGACCCGATAGCTTGCATGGGCCAGATGTCCATCGAGGGCGCGCAAGGTCAGTGCAAGCCTTTGACGTCGCTGCTTGGTCAGGCGTTCCGCCGGCCGGGTGTGCAAGCGGCCGGTCATGAAATTGCGCAGGCGCAATAATGCGCCAAGGCGTGTCGTGAAGTCAGCATCAATCGGGATAATGGCTGCAGACTGCGCCGATGCGCTTACCTCGTGGACACGTACCACAGGCAAGCGTCCGTGGCTGTCTTCAATGATCCAATAGGTGAAGTCAGGCGTGCTGCGTTGAAAGGTCGGCGTGATCGTGCCGACGGTTTTCACATCGTTGAAAGGTCCCGGTGCCGCCGCCAGCAGAGCCGCACCGGGATCGAGATGCGGCAGGAAGACGACCGGCGCCTGATCACCTCGCAGATTGGGATCGATCGCGAAACGGCAACCCCCAACGCAGCCTAAACAGTTCGGGAAATTCCGCCGGCGGCTCAACATCAGCGGCTGTCGCTCTATAATCGCGACGGTAGTCGGGATTGCGTCGCAAAAATTCCCAAGCCAACTCGGAAGGACTGAGATTGTTGAGATATGCGTAGGCGGTCGCCGACCGCCAGTCTGGTCCCGAAGGCATATTAACCCCCCAACAACGGGCTTGGCACGTACTGAGGCTACCCAAGGACAGCTTGTAGCGCGCAATTGCGGCCAAATCCAGGTTGGCTCAATGCATCGCTGATCTTAACAGATCGCGATAGCCATGCTCGGCCATCCATCGCGCGCGGGCCAAATGACTGTCATGAACGGAGCGCGCGCGCGCGCCATCTCGCTCTGGATCGAGCCCGAACAGGATGCGCGCCACCTCGGTCCAGTCCGCCCCCTCCTCGGCGGCATCGAGCAGGCGCACATAAAGGGTAAGGTGGTGACGGTCGTAATCGGTCAGGCTCGAGCTCTGCGGCGGCGGATCTGAAAAGGTCGCAACGTTCGGAGCGCCAGTCCGTTTTTGCCGGACGGATCGCTGAGCCACCCGAGATTTCGGTCGCGATTTTGGCGGACGCGAATTCACGTCGATTTGTTCCTCGAGGTTGCCCGCAGCCGCCTAGGCTCCACTGCGCTGGGGCTTTGCGGACAGCGTGCCAATGTTGCCCTAGCATAGAACAGCATTGGGTCAAGCCGGGTAAGGCGTCAGCTTGCGTACCTGGATAAGCGCAGGTTTGTCGGCCGAAACTTTGCGAGACTGCGCAACGGCAGAAGGGCCTCGCTCAGGGGACATCCGCCGCCGTCGGGCTGTAGGCGGCATAAAGCGCGGGCAACGCAATCCGACCCTCGTCACGTTCTATCATCGCGACACCCGCACTATGCGGCGCCGCCTTCCGCATGTTCTGCGGGGAAAAACTTTTCTGGTTGAAATTGAAAAAGGAACGGGTGTGACAATTGCGCAATTAACCGAACTAAAGCCTCTGGCCGGCTCTATCTGTCGGTTCGGTGAGCTATCGAAATGAAATGAGCATGAGCAGCAGCAGGCCTGTCGCCGCCAGACCAATGACCATCAGTGACCAGTCCGCAATATTGAGGCCAAACAGCCGGCTCGTCGCAGTAATCGCAACGGGGGTGGTCGCCATCCGCAAGCGTTCGGGAGCAATCGGAAGCGGCTGTGCGTTCATCTTCGTACTACTCCGTTTTCACGAGCAAATGCTGAGTGGGCGAGGAGACTTTTTCTGGCCCGAAATGTGACTGGCAATAAAATCCGAGTGCCTGTTGCAATTTTGCAACTTCAATTCCTTGCTTATCGCGCGCGAGGGATCAATTTAGTTCTGTGCGTGCGGCGCTTTTTGCTCTACGGCGACGTCGCTGCGTTATCGAGCCGGCACTGTCCCGTCGTGACCACCACCTGACGCAGTTGCGCCGTGCGGCTTGCTGGTCGTCGACCCGTTCACCTTCTTGCCGTCCCCGTCGACGTAAACGTAATCGCCGTTCGGGCCGGCCTTGCTCGGCGAAGCCGGGCACTGTCACGACATTGCGCGTATGGCGACGACGAGCGGCACCGAAAGGGGCGCGCCGGACCTGAGTACCACAGGGCAACCTGTCTGCGTTGACAAGATTGGCCTGCAGGATGACTGTGCCGGTGTCGGCAGCCCCATGCGTTTCGGCGGGAGT
>JBPYDR010000084.1:0-8455 GCA_051986235.1 Pseudolabrys sp. | reverse complement strand
GACCTACTGTGCTGGTTGATGAGATGATAGTATGATTGGGCTTGATTTTGAGATGCGCTGAGTGCTCAAAACATCGGTGGGCTGAAACAAACGGCAGTTCGAGGAGATGTCTGACCTTTCCAGGGCGTATGATCGCAGTCGCGTGCCGTTATACATCCAAGTCGCTTCTGTGATGCGACGGCGGATCGAGACTAAACAATGGCATCCGGGCGCGAAGATCCCCACCTTGCTCGAACTGGAGCGCGAGTTTCAGGTTGCCCGCGTGACAGTGCGGCAAGCGGTTCACATATTGCGCGAGGAAGGCCTGCTACGCTCTCAGCAGGGCAGCGGCACGTTTGCCGCCGAAAAACCCGCCGAGCGGCACTGGTTTAAGTTGGCCACCACCTGGGATGTTTTGATCGAATCGATCAAAGATAACGTTCTCAAACGCATCAAAGTTGATCAACCGCCAAAGTTTCCGGTGCTGCGCGCCGGAGAGGGCAAACTCGCAACGAGCTATGTATTCCAGCGAAGCGTCCAATATAAAGACACCGAACCCTACGGGATTGTGAACTTGCATCTTGCAAAGACTATTTATAGCCGAACGCCCGACGTGTTTCGCCAGCATCCCGCATTATCGGTGATTGCCGGTCTGAAACACATCAGCATCAAACATGCCCACCAAACCGTGGTCATCGGCAGTGCCGACCCAACTACATCTGATCTCTTGAAAATCGCACTTGGCGCACCGACGGCCGAATGTCGATGCGTATTAATCGACCGGAACGACATCGCCATTTATGTCGCTGACATCACCTACCGCAGTGACGCCATCCAGTTGCACATTGATTTGCTGGCGCCCTCACGTGCAGCTTCTAATGGCCCTCGAAGGAGAGCCACAACCACAATCAATCGCAAGCCTTATGGCACGCGCCGGCATGCCCAGAAAGTGCCGTCGTGAGAACGGCCTGATGGGAAACGCAACTCTCTCGCGCCATGTATTGGCTGCGGATTCACTCAAGGAGAAGGAGCGACAATGAGCGTCGACACTCGTCAACAACTATTAAAGAAGATCGATGCCAATCACGATAAGTCGATCAAGTTTCTCCAGCAGATGATTTCAATTCCGAGCGTCACCGGTGACGAGGGCAAGATCCAGAAATTCCTCGCTGACTACCTTACAAGGATAGGACTGGAGGTTGACATCTGGGAAAGCGATTGGGAGGAACTTAAGAAACATCCTGGCTATATCCCGGTCGATCGCGGTTATGAAGGACGACCCAATATAGTCGCCATTTGGAAAGGCAACGGCGGCGGCCGGTCCTTGCTGTTTAATGGTCATACCGACGTGATCCCAGTAGGCAACGGCGAAGGCTGGAGCGATAATCCGTGGTCGGCTTCGATAAAGAACGGTCGGCTTTATGGACGCGGCTCCTGTGACATGAAGAGCGGTGTCGCCAGTCATATCATGGCGATCGAGAACGTGATCGAGAATGGACTCAAGCCGAAGGGCGATATTTACATCGACATCGTCGTAGACGAGGAAATCAGCGGTCATGGCACGCTCGATACCGTGATCCGCGGCTACAAAGCCGATGCCGGAATTTCTGGAGAGACCAGTGGGCTTGCAGTGCAACCGGCTTGTATCGGTCGCATTTGGTTTGAAATCGAAACTCAAGGAAAACCCGCGGGCATCCAGCGCCGTTATGAAGGGGTGAGCGGAATCGAGCTTGGCTACAAGATCACCAAGGCGGTCGAGGCACTTGAGGCTAAGCGCGTCGCCAGCATCAAGCATCCGCTCTATCCCAAACCGATCGATGCTATACCCTGCATGATTGGGGCGTTCCATTCAGGCAACTTCCCAAGCTCCTTTCCTGCGACCTGCTTACTGAAGGGCAGTATGGCCACCGTACCCGGTGAAGACCATGAGGGTGTCAAACAGACTTTGGTGGAGCACATCGCGCGCGTATCGGCGGAAGATCCATGGCTGAAGGACCACCCCGCAAAAGTCCGCTTCGTCGGTTATGATGCGCAAGCATCGGAAATCCCGCGCGATCATCCCATCGTCCAAGTCGTGTGCAAGAACTTTAAAGAGATCACCGGTCGAAACCCGGAGATCAGCGGTCGCCAGGGCGCGGCGGATACGCGCTTTCTCAATCTCTACGGTAACACCCCGACCGTGATCTTCGGTCCCGGTTCGACGGCAATCATGCATTCCGACGACGAATATGTGAGCGTCGACGATTACCAAACTGCTATCAAAGTAATGGCCCTGACCATCTGCGACTGGTGCGGCGTTGGATCGGCGAAGCCGTAAAAGGTATTGTGTTTCTAAACATAGCACCTTAGCGTCATCGCTTGATTTGATGGACGGGCGCCATGGATAGCGGCAAGTCGCGAATCGCCGTCATCGGCGGGACAGGAGACCTTGGATCCGGGCTGGCCCGTCTGTGGTCCGTCGCGGGCTATCCAATCGCAATAGGATCACGGGCGAAGGAGCGAGCGGTCGCTGCCGCCCAGCAACTGGCGCTGCAAACCGGTACCGGTGTCAGCGGCGACGATAACCGCGGAGCCGCGCGGAATGCCGAAGTCGTCGTACTGTGCGTGCCCTATCCTAACCACGACAGAATCATTGAGGAAATTGCGCCGGTCATGGCTGGCAAGATTCTGGTGGACGCCGTCGTCCCACTCGTCCCGCCAAAGGTATCGGTGGTTCATTTGCCGCCTGCGGGTTCACCGGCATTGGCGGCTCAACGCAGGCTTGGGGGCGAAGTATCCGTCGCGGCAGCATTTCATAACGTCAGTGCCAAGAAACTGCATGACGGTCATAAGGCGGACTGTGACGTGTTGGTCTTTTCCGACGACGTGGAGGTGCGCGCCCGGATCATCAGGCTTGCAGACGTCATCGCGACGCGCGGAGTGGATGGCGGAGCACTCGCGAATGCGGTCGCGGCTGAAGCATTAACCTCAGTCTTGATTGCGATTAATCGGCGCTACAAGATCGCTGGCGCCGGCATCCGCATCACCGGTCTGCCATCCGACGATGCGCGATGAAGTCGAAATGAACTCTCCAACACTCACGCTGACTGCTTTGGCGGGGCTTCCACTCGTCAAGCCCGGCGATGACCTTGCGGTCCTATTACAAGCGGCGCTGCAAAGGGCAAACATCGCGGTCCAGGACGGTGACATCCTGGTCATCGCCCAGAAGATTGTCTCGAAAGCAGAAGGTCGGATCGTCAAACTCAATGAAGTCATTCCGTCGCCTCGAGCATCAGCTCTGGCGAGGGAAGTTGACAAAGATCCGCGTCTTGTCGAAGTCATTCTTTCAGAATCGAGCGACGTGATTCGTTACTGCAAGGGTGTCTTGATCGTTGCCCACCGGCTCGGCTTCGTCATGGCCAACGCGGGCATCGACCAATCCAATTCCGGGCAGGCGGATGATGATTTTGTCATCCTGCTGCCCCGGGATCCGGACGGGTCGGCTGCAGCGTTGAAAGCGAAGATTGACAACGATTGCCGGGCCAATGTCGGCGTGATTATTAATGACAGCTTCGGCAGGGCTTGGCGGAACGGTGTCGTCGGTGTCGCGCTTGGCGCCGCAGGGGTGCCCTCTTTGCGCAATATGGTCGGCATCCCCGATCTATTCGGCCGCAAATTGCAAGTGACGGAGGTGGCGGTGGCCGATGAAGTCGCGGCTGCAGGGTCATTGCTGATGGGGCAAGCAGCGGAAGGCCTGCCGGCGGTACACATACGCGGTTTCGTTTGCAACGGGCCGCCATTGCCTGCCGCGGCCTTGCTGCGCCGCAAAGAACTGGATTTATTCAGATGACGGCTGGCACACGGACAGGTCGGGTCGTTGCGCTGTGCGGCGGGATCGGCGGCGCCAAGCTCGCGCTCGGATTATACACCATCCTTGAGCCCGGGACGCTCACTTTGATCGTGAATACGGGTGACGATTTCGAGCACCTTGGGCTGCACATCTCTCCCGATCTCGATACGGTCCTTTACACGCTCGGTGGCGTCGCCGATCCAGACCGCGGCTGGGGACGCGCCGACGAAACATGGAATTTCATTACAGAGCTTGGCCAGCTCGGCGGGGCGACTTGGTTTCGGCTTGGTGATCGCGACCTCGCGATGCACGTCTCGCGCACAGCACGGCTGCGCAGCGGGAAAAGCTTGAGCGACGTTACTAGCTTAAGTGCCCATGCACTTGGCATTTCTGCGAAAATCTTGCCAATGACCGATCATCCGGTACGCACGATCGTCGAAACAGTCGAGGGCGATCTTGCCTTTCAGGATTATTTTGTCCGGCGGTGCTGCAAGCCGGCCGTAAAAGGCATTCGCTTTGACGGCGCAGCGCAGGCGAAGCCATCGGCTGAAGCTATCAACGCGTTGTCAGGATCGAATGTTCGCGCCATCCTAATTTGTCCTTCAAATCCGTACCTGAGTATCGATCCCATTTTAGCGGTGCCGGGAATTCGTCGCGCCATTAAGAATGCCAGTGCACCAGTGATCGCTGTCTCCCCGATCATCGGCGGCAATGCGGTGAAAGGGCCAACTGCCAAGATCATGCGTGAGCTCGGCCGTGTGGTGAATACCCAAGCGATCTTGACCCATTACCGCGATCTCATTGACGCGCTTGTCATCGACGAATCGGATGGCGGTGACGTTGCCGGCATCAGGACGCCGATATTGGCGACGCGGACAAAAATGGAAAGCCTTTCCGATCGCACGCGGCTTGCTCGGGAAGTCATTGCCTACCTCGATAACCTCCGACAGCCGCCGCCCGAACGAGCGTTGCGCGCTGCTCAATGAACTCCCGCTCCAACATATGGGCGCTGGTGCCCGTCAAGGCCTTCTCTGCGGCGAAACAGCGTCTGTCGCCCGTGCTTGACGCGACCGACCGGGCACGTCTGGCGCGTGCAATGTTCGAAGATGTACTCGATGTACTCGCGCGCTGCCGTGAACATTTCGCGGGAATCGTCATCGTTACTCCCGACGATACCGCTGCCGCGCTCGCGCAACAGCATGGTTGTCACGTGGTGTCCGATAGGGTTCGCAATGGAATCAATGCGGCGATCCGAGTAGGCCTTGATCACATTCTGAAGAACGATGGCGCAGGTGTACTGATCCTGCCTTCCGACATTCCCCACGTCAGATGCGGCGCCGTTGCGCAGGCAGTCAACGCAATCAAAACGCCCTATTCGCTGGCGATCATTAAAGCGATGGATGGTGGCACGAACTTGCTTGCCTGTGGGTCGGCAAGGTCTTTGCCATTATGTTTCGGACCGGGCAGTTTTAGAAAGCATTGTGATGCGGCACGAGGGCATGGCCTTGAGGTTTGCGCATTGCCCTCAGGCGAACTTGAACTCGACATCGACCGGCCTCAAGACTTGACGGCTTTCGTGGCGTTGCAATCAAAGACCCGTACTCACGCGCTCCTCACTTGGATGAGCAGCGTTAACCGTCGGCGCCGTGCGACGCTGCCACTCGAAGACTTTCCCGACGATCGCAATCTGACCCGAGATGAAGTTCTTCGTCTGACGGCTCTGCGTGACCTTGACCCTTTACTGCGGGCTGCAAGCGAACGGCGTGACCGCGCTCATGGGGCGCTGATTTCATATTCGCGCAAGGTCTTCATTCCCCTGACGCGGTTGTGTCGGGATGTCTGCCATTATTGCACCTTCGCGCGACCACCCCGCGAGCTTGAGCGAGCATTTCTCGCGCGTGACGAAGTATTGGCCATTGCCCATGCCGGTCGCGACAAGGGTTGCAAGGAAGCACTGTTCACGCTTGGCGATAAGCCCGAGCTTCGCTATCGCGAAGCCCGCGACGCGCTGGCGCGTCTTGGTCACACGAGCACGATTTCGTACCTCGCGGAGATGGCTCGGTTGGTATTTGAGAAAACCGGGTTACTGCCTCACGTCAACCCGGGGCTGCTCGATGCCGATAATCTCAGCACTCTTCGTAAAGTAGCAATTTCGCAAGGCCTGATGCTGGAAAGCGCGTCTCCCCGGCTCATGGAGAAAGGCGCAGCGCATTACGGTTCTCCTGACAAAGACCCCGCCTCTCGACTGGCGACAATTCGTATAGCCGGTGAGCAGCGAGTGCCATTCACTTCCGGCGTCTTGGTGGGCATCGGAGAGACGCGTGAAGAGCGTATCGATGCTTTGCTGGCCCTGCGCGACGTGCATGAGACCTATGGGCACATCCAGGAGATCATCATACAGAATTTCCGTCCCAAGCCGGGCACCCGGATGGCGGACGTGTCAGCCCCGGCGCTCGAAGAGCATCTTTGGACAATCGCGATCGCACGGCTGATCTTCTCGCCGACGATGAATATTCAGGCACCTCCCAATTTGAGTCCCGGCGCACTGGGACAACTGATCGGCGCCGGTATCAACGACTGGGGCGGCGTGTCACCGGTCACTCCAGACCATGTCAATCCCGAAGCGCCTTGGCCAGATTTGCTGGAGCTCGAGCGCGCGACCAACAATGCCGGCAAAGACCTACACGAGCGCCTCGCTATCTACCCAGCTTTTGCGGCTGACTACCACACGTGGGTCGACGCCACTTTCCACAAAGCCGTCCTCGACCGCATCGATGCCGATGGCTGGCCGCGCATCGAGGATTGGTCGCCTGGTAAAATGGCGCCATTGCCAAACGAGGCGCGGCGATTATCGAGTCCCAGGATTATAACCGGCGATCTGGGCAAAATAGTCGATCGCGCTATCACGGGCCGAGGCTTGAGCGAAGCTGAGATCGTGCGCCTGTTTGGAGCGCGTGGTGATGAGTTTGCCAGGATGTGTGCCGCAGGCGACGCTTTGCGTCGAGAGACCTGCGGCGACGCCATTTCCTACGTTGTCAATCGCAACATTAATTACACCAATATTTGCACGTTCAAATGTCGATTTTGCGCCTTCTCAAAGGGCAAAACGAGCGATAATTTGCGTGGGCGGCCTTACAACATTTCTCTCGAAGAAATCGCCGCCCGCGCGCGGCAGGCTTGGCAACGCGGCGCGACAGAAGTCTGTATGCAGGGTGGTATCCACCCTGATTTTACCGGTCAAACCTATCTGGAGATTTGCCAAACTGTTCGCGCCGCCGTGCCGGCAATGCACATTCACGCGTTCTCGCCGCTCGAGGTGCATCAGGGCGCGGCAACACTCGGACTATCGATTGAAGAGTTTCTGATCGCATTGCGGGAAGCCGGCCTTGGTACCTTGCCCGGCACGGCTGCCGAAATTCTCGATGATGAAGTTCGGGCCCTCCTGTGCCCCGACAAGATCAATACCGCACGATGGCTTGACGTGATGCGTACGGCGCATCGGGTGGGATTCAAGACAACAGCGACGATCATGTTCGGACACATTGATGGTTACCGCCATTGGGCTCGGCATCTGCTGCGACAGCGCACGCTCCAGGCGGAGACGGGCGGATTCACCGAGTTCGTGCCATTGCCTTTCGTTCACATGGAGGCGCCCATTTACCTGAAGGGGGGCGCGCGACGCGGGCCGACTTTCCGCGAAGCAGTCTTGATGCATGCCGTGGCGCGGCTGGTGTTCCATCCTGTGCTAACGAACATTCAGACATCATGGGTAAAGATGGGCCCTGACGGTGTGAAGGTCTGTCTAGACGCCGGCGCCAATGATCTAGGCGGCACCTTGATGGACGAGACCATCACGCGGTCCGCGGGAGCCATTCACGGCCAGGAAGTGACCCCCAGTGCAATGGAGGACATCATCCACTCGATCGGCAGGGTGCCGCGCCAGCGTACCACGTCGTATGACAGCGTGCCGGACGAGCGTTATCGCGCATCGTTTAACGCCTCTCCTCACGCGAGTCATTCAACCGCGATGAACGCGCCGATCGAAGCCAACGTCGCTGTGTAAAGCCTTATTCCTATTGTTCTAAACATAGGATAACCCTACTATCGGGCCTTGTTGCTTTTCCGCGGGCGAACAGCGGGATCGACGGTTAAAACCTGGGTCAGCACGATGAGTCTGTTGATTGCGCCCGAGATTGTCGACCGCGCTCGCCGCAATGCCGCGATCAGCCGATTGAAAGACGTTGGTGGTTTTTTGCCCACGTGGAGCGACTTAGCTGGTCCGGTCACGGCAGCAAACGGCAAAGCACCAGACCTTGCCGGTATCGACCCCGACGCACCGCACAGCGCCAATCTTTGGCGAGTCCACTGGTTCAATGCCTCGGATCGCAAAAACACGCTGGAAACGCCGGTCCATGTCGTGCTGCCACCGCATCTTACCGGGGTCAAGGCGCCCATCGTTGTTTTGGTCGGAGCAAACTTTCCATTGATTGGCGCCCACAAGGTGCTCGCAGCCTACGGCTGCTTGGTACCCCGGCTTGTTACCGGTCTATTCAATCCGACGTCCCAGCGCGCAGTCTGGCCATCAACGGGAAACTATTGCCGCGGCGGCGTCGCGATCTCGCGTATTCTCGGTTGCCGCGGCGTCGC
>JBPYDR010000083.1:0-2914 GCA_051986235.1 Pseudolabrys sp. | reverse complement strand
ATCAGGTTCATCGGTCGGACTCGTGCTGAATGGCGCGTCGCCGCTTTTCGACGAGCTTGAGAATCATTGGCGTCAATATGAGCTGCATGGCGAGGTCAAGCTTGTTACCGGGAATCACAATGGAATTCGCTCGAGACATGAAGCTGCCGTGAATCATCGTGACGAGATAGGAGAAGTCGATGCCGCGCGGATTTCGGAAACGAATGACCACCATCGATTCGTCCGGCGTGGGAATCCAGCGGGCGATGAATGGATTGGAGGTATCCACGGTTGGTACGCGTTGGAAGTTGATGTCGGTCTGAGTGAATTGCGGGCAGATGAAGTGCACGTAATCGGGCATGCGGCCCAGAATCGTTTCGACGACCGCTTGCTCGGAGTGACCGCGCTGCACCCGGTCACGATGAATCTTTTGAATCCATTCGAGATTTATTACTGGGACAACGCCGATCTTAAGGTCCGCGTGTTGGGCAGTGTTTACTTGGTCAGTGACGACTGCGCCATGGAGTCCTTCATAGAACAACAACTCGGTTTCTTTCGGAAAGTCCTCCCAGGGCGTAAACGTACCCGGTGGCTGGCCAAAAATTTTCGACTCCTCGACGTCGTGCACGTAGTGGCGGGTGTGACCTGTGCCGTGCTCGCTGTACTCGCAAAAGATCGATTCGAGTTCTTCCAGGAGGTTCGCCTCAGGACCGAAATGGCTGAAGGTGAAGTTGTTTTTTTTCCGCTCCCGATAAGTCGCCTCTTTCATGCCGGCGCGATCGTAACGATGAAAAGCATCGCCCTCGATGAAGGCTGCTGAAATTGCTTCGCGGCGAAAAATTTGCTCGAAGGTTCGTCGCACTGACGTGGTGCCGGCACCAGATGATCCCGTGACCGAAATAATGGGATGTTTGACTGACACTGCGCGCCATCCCGGCTCAAGCTAAGCTTCTCGGACGAACAACCCGCGCTGCCCAAACAGCGGCGATGTTTCCGCCTTTGGCGAGCTGCCGAGGTGATAACGCTCGATCCGTTCTACTTCCTGGCGTGCTCCGAAAACGAACGGCACGCGCTCGTGCAAAAGGCGCGGCACCCGATCGAGGATGCGCTCGCGGCTGGTCGAGCCTTGGCCATTGGCTTGTTCCATCAGGAACGCGATCGGGTTCGCCTCATGAATCAGCCGCAGCCGACCGTTCCGATATCCCTGTCGTACATCGCTAGGATAAAGGTACACCCCGCCGCGAACGAGAATGCGATGGGCCTCGGCGACCATCGACGCGGTCCAGCGCATGTTGAAGTTGTCCGCGCGTGGACCGTCCGCGCCCGCTAGGCAATCGTTGAACCAGGTCTGTACCGGTATGTCCCAATGGCGGTAGTTGGACGCGTTGATGGCGAACTCACGCGCTTGCGGCGGCACACGGACATTGGCGCGGTTACGGACGAACTGTCCACGCGCTGGATCGAGAATAAAAAGGTCGGTGCCGGCGCCAAGCGTCAACGCAAGTGCGGTCTGCGGTCCGTAGATCGCGTAGCCGGCCGCCAACTGCTCTCGACCTGCGCGCAGAAAGACCGCCGGATCGTTTCCACTGCTGTCGGCAGGCGCAGGCAGCAAAGAAAAGATAGTGCCGATTGACGCGTTGGTCTCGATATTGGACGAACCGTCGACCGGATTGAGCGCCACGTTGATCGGAGTGCCGGGATTAAGCGGCAAAGGCGCCTCCATTTCCTCGGAGGCGACGGCAGCGACCGGCGCTCGCGCAAGTGCCTTAACCAGAAGATATTGCGCGCGCAAATCAAGCTCGGTCTGAAAATCGCCGCCCACACCCTCCCGCTTACCCGCGGTAAGATCGCCGACACAAGAACCCGTAGCGACAAGTGCGGCAATCTCCCGGCAGGCGCCCACCACCTCCGTCAAAGTAGAAGCAACGGCGCGGTGGAGATCGCCGGTATTTGCCCAGGCTTCCAGATATTCATCTAGACTGGGCTGATCGCGCATGATTGCCTCCCGTGTGTCGCGCGGCGCGCCTATGTCGTAAACACGCGGCTCGCTCGTATGTCTTCGGCTTCTATGGTTTGTAAAGCCTCACGGCTTGCCACGCCGTTGCCGGCGCACAGCCGCATGGCTTGGCGCAGTCGCGCGCGGTCAAGCGCGTTGCGAATCGAGCGGGCATTGGCGAAGTTCGGTTGCTCGCGCCGTCGTGCGATATAATCGATCATCGTCTCACGCGCAGCCGGGCTCAACCGATAGTCGCTCTGAGCAGCCAGCACTTCGGCGATGGCTAAGAGCTCGCCGGCGTCGTAATCGGGAAAGTCGATGTGATGTGCGATCCGCGACCGAAAACCGGGATTCGATATAAAAAAGTTCTCAATGCGTTGGCGATAACCAGCCAGGATTACCACCAGATCCTCGCGCTGATTTTCCATCACCTGCAGAAGGATCTCGATGGCTTCCTGCCCATAATCCTTCTCGTTTTCCGGACGGTGCAAATAGTAGGCCTCGTCGATAAACAGTACCCCGCCCATGGCGCGCTTGAGCACCTCTTTGGTCTTCGGCGCAGTGTGGCCGATAAATTGACCGACGAGGTCATCACGCGTGACGGAGACGAGGTGGCCTTTGCGTATATAGCCGAGACGATGCAAGATATTCGCCATACGCAGCGCCACCGTGGTCTTGCCGGTGCCTGGATTGCCGGTGAAGGCCATATGCAATGTAGGCGGATCGGAGGTGAGTCCGACTTCCTGGCGCGCTCGCGCCACTAAAAGAAACGCCGCGATCTCGCGAATGCGCTGCTTGACCGGTGCGAGCCCGACGAGATCGCGATCGAGTTCGGCAATCGGCGCGCCAAGGTCAACCTCGGCCTGCAGCGCCTTTAAATCGACCACCTTGCTGGCGGAGTCGAACGCTGTCGCCGCCGATCCAGAAATGCTCATCGTC
>JBPYDR010000082.1:0-11441 GCA_051986235.1 Pseudolabrys sp. | reverse complement strand
GCACTCGCCGATGCGCTCGCCGGGATCGCGCCGCCGGAAACCGCCATCCAGATCGAATGGCCAGACGCACTCTACGTGAATTGGGGGCTAGTCGGGGGTGGACAATTGGCGTGGCCGAGAAAAGTCGGCGAGAACACGATTCCCCCGTGGCTGGTATTTGGCGGCATGATCCGCACGGCGTCGTCAACCGACGTCGATCCTGGGCTGACACCCGATATCACTGCGCTGGATCAGGAAGGCTTCGTCGAAATTAGTTCGAGTCACATCGTCGAGAGCTTCGCGCGCAATTTCATGCGGAAGCTAGATGCTTGGCAAGATTGCGGCTTTGCGGCGATCACCAAATCCTATTTTGAACGGCTCTCACGCGAAAGCGGCCCACACTCCGAAATCGACAATAACGGCGACCTGCTTATTCACACTGCCGACAAACCCGAACGCATGCCGTTAGCGGCACGGCTGGCGAGGCCCTCGTGGCTCGATATAGGAAAATAGCGCGCCGCCATGAAGCTGCTGCGCACCCTCCGTCTCGACACATCGGACGCGTTCGTATTCGATTCCTCAGCGAAACCTGGTGAGGATCTGGTAGCTCTCAGCGAACGCGAGCGGAAATGACTGACTTTTGGCTA
This sequence comes from Pseudolabrys sp., assembly GCA_051986235.1. Classification (GTDB taxonomy): domain Bacteria; phylum Pseudomonadota; class Alphaproteobacteria; order Rhizobiales; family Xanthobacteraceae; genus Pseudolabrys. Next base: position 10,815 of record JBPYDR010000082.1, on the reverse strand, counting down.
TCTTCCGGCCATCATTTTCTCGACCGGGATGAAAGCGGCGGTTACGTTGTCACCGACGATTTTCTGAAGGTTTATCTGGCGCGGCGCGAACTGATCCCGCCGGCAGATGCCTGTCGCGCTGAGCACAATTTGTACGGATCGCTGCTCGCCGATCCCCGCCGGCCCGTTGCGGCATCCGACATCACGGCGATTCTCGATTCAGACGCGCGCGAGAACTGGCAGATGCTGGTCGCCTTCCGCGATCATCTGCTACGACACAAAACGCTCGAAGCCGCTTACCTCAATCTCATTCGCCGCGGTGTCGGCAAGACGCCGCCGTTATTCATCGACCAGCTTGTCCATGTAATTCTTCGAAACGCGCTCGATAAGGTCAGTGATGCGCGCGTACTCCGCGCCAGTGAGCTTTTCTTTCGAACTCAGCGCGTTACCTTGTACGAAGGCTCGTTGATTGCGGCCGACGATGAAACGATTGCGGGAGGTGACAAATTGTCTGTGTCGCCGCTAGGTTCAATGTTCGGCCTGCCGATGGATGCCGAAATTGATGTGGTCAACGACAGCAACGTTCAGACCTATTGGGAGCGCAGTGATCGTTTTGACATGGCGCTCGATTTGACACGCGGTCATGAGGGCCTCGCCGCGCTTGCCAAAGCAATGGAGTTATGGATAGCGCACCTGCTTGGCTTAGCCGTGACGATAGAGCCGCTGACCGAGCTCCGCGATGCGCCCGTAATCTGGTATGTCGGGCTCGATGCCGACGCGACCAAAATTGGCGATGCCCTGTGGAACAGCGAGATGCCCGACAACGACAAGAAGGCCGACGTTATCGGCTTATTCGGTCTAACTTTCCGCGATGGTCACCTCATGCTTGATAAGGTCAAAAGCGAGCCAGTCTACTTGATACTCGCTATGACGCCCCACAGATTGATACGCATGAAGCCGCAGAATCTGGTGACCGGATTACCGGTCAAGCATCTGGAGGCGATGACTTGAGCATTACTAGTCCGCTCAAAGCCATTTCTGTGGGAATAGTCATAGAGCGCAGCAAGGGCGCCAGTCCTTGGGGCGGCTCCCTCTGGCGCCCCGTGAGTGCCTTGAGCGGGGTGCCTGATGCTCCGGCTTGGACCAAATTGTCGGACGACGGTGAACGAACTACATTCTTTGCTGGTATAGCCAATATCGAGCTCTATCGCTCGGAAGCTGGCAACTATCGTGAGAATCTGCTGGTCGAGAACCCACTGCTGTGGGTCGCTCTGCGACCGACCGAAGGCGACCCACCCTATACTCTGGCGGGCGTCACGGTTGATCCGGCAGAAGGCGAATCCTGGGCCGGAATCGGCAGCGACCTCGTCGACACTGTTTCGCTGCCACACGCTATTGAGGCCGTGGTTGCGGCCTTTGTTTCGGAGCACTGTGCAGAGCAGGTGTTTGTGAAACGGGAGCGCGATCGTTTCAATCCTGAGACCATGGGGCGGCGCGCGCCGGCAAACAATAAAAGCAAGCCATGACCGAACTAAAAAGATTTCTGGAGCGGTGGTCCAGGCGCAAACTCGCCAAAGGGGAACCGTCGACACCGAAGCCGACGGGGAGCCAGCAATCGCGCGTTAATCGCGAAGACAGTGCTGCGGCAATTCAGAAAGAGGGCGAAGAATCGGCAACAAATGGGCAACCCCTCGATGTAGCCAGTCTCCCGCCAGTCGATTCAATCGGTGCAAATACCGACATCGCCGCGTTCTTGCATCCGGAGGTTCCAACGGAATTGACCCGCGCAGCGCTGCGGCGCGCTTGGACCTCCGATCCTGCGATCAGGGACTTCGTAGGGCTCGTTGAGAACGGATGGGACTTTAACAACCCCGACGCAATTTCCGGCTTCGGAACCATCGACGCGAAAGATGTGGCGCGCTTGGCCTCGAAAATCATAGGCGAATTACCGAAAGCGGCTTCTGAACCGCTAAGAGCTCCGATGGTTCAGTGCGAAGCGAAGCCTCTGCTGCCATTGCCTGGCGCCGTGGAAAGTGCGGGACCTGACATGACGTCGGAAGAGCCCCCGCGCGACGCAAAACATGCCGCGGTGCAAAAAGACACTGATGCCTAGCGGACGTTCTCTCGAAGATGCAACAGCAGCTAATATAGCCTGAGGCTATTGACCGGGGCTTCGACGCGGCGTTAGCTTCCATTATTCCGCTTGTTCACGCTGGGGGACGCGGTGGCGTGAGCAGGAAGTATGGTCATGCTCGACCGTGGACTGCAGAAGGCTATTCATGCCGCCGGCGGCGTCACGGAGCTTGCGCGCCGGATCGGAATTTCTCAGCCGTCGGTTTCCAATTGGACCAGGGTGCCCGCGGCACGCGTTCTGGAAGTCGAGAACGCGACCGGCGTTGCTCGTTCGGTTTTGCGGCCCGATCTCTATGACGGCCAGGCTATCGACGACATTGATCGCGCTCGTGCGCAGGAATACGCGCTGCTGTCACGATTACTCACGCGAGCACCCGACACGAGCTTGCTCAAACAGATTGGGCAAGTGCGGGGAGACGCAACGCCGCTCGGGGTCGCTCATTTTGAATTGGCCGAAGCCGCGAAATACGCTGACGCTACTAAAGTCGAGCGCGAATTCTTCGATCTTTTCATCGGCGTTGGCCGCGGAGAGCTTCTACCTTATGCCTCCTACTATCTCACTGGCTTCTTGCACGAACGGCCGCTCGCGCGATTGCGCGAGGACTTGACCAGCATTGACATCGCGCGCGCTGAAGGCGTTGCAGAGCCTGAGGATCATGCCGGCATATTGTGCGAAATCATGTCCGGTCTCGCGAACGGACAATTGCACGCATCCGAGGAGTCGAGCCGCTCGATCTTCGAAAAACACATGGCGCCGTGGATCGGGCACTTCTTTACCGATCTCGAACACGCCGAAGCGGCAAAATTCTACCGGCGAGTGGGCACTGTAGGCCGGGTATTCACTGAAATTGAAACCCAGGCTTTTCGTCTAGCGTCGTGAGATTAGGAAGATCGAGGACCAAGCGTCCCCAAGGAGGACTGGCCATGAGACGGGAAAGCAAGGCTCGGGTTGACCGCCGCGATCTTCTTCGTGCACTGGGCGTCGGCACCGGCGCAGCGGTGACTTCCGGCGCCCTGATCGCCGAACCACAGGCCGATTCGGATAGCAATGATGAAAAACGCAAGGCGCGTTACGACGCGAATTCCGCGGACGTTAAGGCATTTTACCGCGTCAACAACTATCCGAAGTGAGGGAGACAGTCGTGCTGGTCAAGAGAACAGATCGCCAAGCGCGCCGCAGCTCTCTTGTAGCACTCGCCGCCCAGAGCACGGCTCTTGACCGGCGAGCATTTTTACGGCGTTCAGGTATCGGCGCGGGCAGCCTCGCCATTCTCGGAACGATGCCGCCTGGGACAGTTCGCCAAGCCGACGCCGCCGCGGCCGGACCGCTCAGCGCTGGCGCAGTAATTCGCAAGAACGTTTGCACCCACTGTTCTGTAGGCTGCACCGTCACGGCTGAAGTCGCCAATGGCGTGTGGATTGGGCAGGAGCCGAGTTGGGATTCGCCAATCAATCGTGGGTCGCATTGCGCCAAGGGTGCGTCGGTGCGCGAACTCGTCAGTGGCGAGCGCCGTCTGAAATATCCAATGAAGCTCGTCAACGGCCAGTGGACCCGTGTTAGCTGGGATCAGGCTGTCAACGAGATCGGCGACAAGCTGATGGAGATCCGCGGCAAATCCGGCGCGGATTCGGTCTACTGGCTGGGCTCGGCCAAAATGACGAACGAAGGCTCCTATTTGTTCCGAAAGCTTGGAGCCTTCTGGGGCACTAACAACACCGACCACCAGGCGCGTATTTGTCACTCAACGACCGTCACCGGAGTGGCCAATACATGGGGTTACGGTGCGATGACCAACAGCTACACCGACATCCGCAACGCCAAGACCCAGATGATCATGGGCGGCAATCCGGCGGAAGCGCATCCGGTGTCATTGCAGCATTTGCTCGAAGGCGCCGAAATGCAGAAGGCGAACGTGATCGTTATTGATCCGCGCCTGACACGTACCGCGGCGCACGCCACCGAATACGTCCGCCTGCGCCCGGGCACAGACATTCCGGTGCTCTATGGAATCATGTGGCACATCATCAAGAACGGCTGGGAGGACAAGGATTTCATCAAGCAACGCGTCTACGGCTACGAGGACGCACGCAAGGAAATGGAGAAGTGGACGCCGGAGGAAGTCGAGCGTGTTTCCGGCGTGCCCGGCGAGCAGCTCAAGCGCGTCGCCGAGATATTCGCGAAAGACAAGCCGTCCACGCTGATCTGGTGCATGGGCCAAACTCAGCACACAGTGGGCACCGCGAATGTACGCGCGAGCTGCATTCTTCTGCTGCTGACGGGCAATGTCGGCGCACCCGGCACCGGCGCCAACATTTTCCGCGGCCACGACAATGTGCAGGGCGCCACCGACGTCGGCCTCGATATCGTGACGCTGCCTTTCTACTACGGGCTCGCCGAGGGAGCCTGGAAGCATTGGTCGCGCGTCTGGGAGGTCGATTACAATTATCTGCTCAGCCGGTTCGACGACAAAAAGATCATGGAGGCGCCCGGCATCCCGCTCACGCGCTGGTTCGACGCGGTCCTCCTGCCGAAGGATCAGGTCGCGCAGAAAGACAATGTTAAGGCGATTTTCGTTCAGGGTCATGCCAGCAACAGTATCACCCGCGTCCCCGAATCGCTCAAAGGCCTCAAAGCGCTCGAACTGCTGGTCGTTGCCGACCCGCATCCGACGACCTGGACCTCGCTTGCCGTGCAGGCTGGCCGCAACAACAACATGTATCTCTTGCCTGTCGCCACGCAATTTGAATGTCGCGGCTCGCGCGTCGCATCCAACCGTGCGCTACAGTGGGGTGAGCAGATCGTGAAGCCGATCTTCGAGTCGAAGGACGATCTCGAGGTCATGTACTTAATGGCCAAGAAGTTCGGCTTCGCCGATCAGATGTTCAAGAACATCCAGGTGGAAAATAATCTACCGGTCGCTGAGGACATTCTTCGCGAGATGAACCGCGGCAGCTTTTCGACCGGCTACTGCGGGCAATCGCCGGAACGGCTTAAGTCGCATATGGCCCATCAAGCCGATTTCGACATGCTTACGCAGCGGGCCAATACGGGACCAAACAAAGGCGATTACTACGGATTGCCATGGCCCTGCTGGGGCACACCAGAAGTCAAGCACCCAGGCACGCCGCTGCTCTACAACACCAACCTCGCGGTAATGGATGGCGGTGGTTGTTTCCGTGCTCGGTTCGGTGTCGAACGCGAGGAAATGCGGCCCGATGGCACGACAGTAAAGGTCAACATGCTCGCCGAGGGATCGTATCCAATAGGTTCGGAAATCAAAGACGGCTATCCCGAGTTTACGCTGGCCGTGCTGAAGAAGCTCGGCTGGGACAAAGACTTGACCGACTCTGAGATGGCGATAATCAATAAGATCAATCCCACCACGCCCGATACCGTATCTTGGTCTACTGACTTGTCCGGCGGGATACAGCGCGTTGCCATGATGCACGGCTGCGTCCCCTACGGCAACGCCAAGGCGCGCATGAACGCCTTTGGCCTGCCGGACCCGATTCCAGTGCACCGAGAACCGATTTACACGCCGCGAGTCGAGCTGGTGTCAAAATACCCGACCTTACCGGACGCCAAACAGTTCCGGTTGCCGAACATCGGTTTTTCAGTGCAAAAGGCGGCTGTCGACCAGGGCATCGCCAAGCAGTTCCCGCTCATTCTCTCGTCCGGCCGATTGGTCGAGTACGAAGGTGGCGGCGAGGAAACCAGATCTAATAAATGGCTGGCCGAGCTGCAGCAGACGATGTTCATCGAAATCAATCCCGCCGACGCGGCTGATCGCGGCATCAAGGATGGCGGGCTTGTTTGGGTCACCGGCGCGGAAAATGGTTCTAAGGCCAAGGTAACGGCGCTCGTCACCGAGCGCGTCGGTAAGGGCGTTGCCTGGATGCCATTCCATTTCGGCGGTTGGTTCGCGGGTCAGGATCTGCGGGCCAACTATCCGGCAGGGACCGACCCGATCGTGCTCGGTGAGAGCGCCAATACAATCACGACCTACGGATATGATCCTGCAACCGGCATGCAGGAACCCAAGGTCACCCTTTGTCAGATCACAGCGGCCTAAGGAGTCCGGCCCATGGCGCGAATGAAGTTCCTCTGCGACGCCGACCGCTGCATCGAATGTAACGCCTGCGTCACTGCCTGCAAGAACGAGCACGACGTACCGTGGGGAATCAACCGCCGCCGCGTTGTCACGCTCAATGATGGGAAACCCGGCGAACGTTCAATTTCGATGGCGTGCATGCACTGCACCGATGCGCCTTGCGCCGCGGTCTGTCCGGTGAATTGCTTTTACACCACGGCGGATGCCGTCGTTCTGCACAATAAGGATCTATGTATCGGCTGCGGTTACTGCTTCTACGCCTGTCCATTCGGGGCGCCACAATACCCGCAGATCGGCAACTTTGGTTCCCGCGGCAAGATGGACAAGTGTACCTATTGCGCCGGCGGCCCGGAAGCGGATGGGAGCAAGGCCCAGTACGAGAAATACGGCGCTAATCGGCTGGCCGAGGGCAAGCTGCCGCTGTGTGCAGAGATGTGCTCGACTAAGTCATTGCTCGCCGGTGACGGAGACGTCATCGCGCAGATCTACAAGGAGCGCGTGTCGAGACGCGGATATGGCTCCGGCGCCTGGGGTTGGCAGACAGCTTATGGCGAGACGATCGCAACGTGACGTGCAACGGCAGGACTTTTTGCATCCTGCCAACAACAAGTTGAGGCGTTAGGAGGCGTGGCATGGCGATGCTTTTGGCGCGGATCCGCACGATCGCCGCAGCACTCGGGCTTGTACTTATACTCGTTGCGCCGGCGAGCTTGCAGGTGTCCGCACAGGTCGATCCCAATGCCAGCGCCGTGCAAGAACAACAGCTACTCAAACAGCTCAAGACCATTAAGGGTCTCGGTACTATTCCCGATACGAAATCCTACGTCCTGGAGCATCCGGCCGGCCGCAATTGGGAACGCTTTCACAACGTTACCCTCCGATGGATAGCCGGCATCGCCATTCTCGGTTTTTTAGCGATCATCGTGATCTTCTACCTCATTCGCGGGTCGGTGAAGCTTGAAGGCGGCTTTTCCGGGCGCAAGATCGTGCGTTTCAACTGGTTTGAGCGCTTTGTGCACTGGATGACCGCGGTCTGCTTTATCATCCTGGCGATCTCAGGCCTCAACATCACGTTCGGCCGTCCGTTATTGCTGCCACTGATGGGAGCTGAGCGATTCACGCTGTGGTCTGAATGGGCGAAGTTCGCCCACAACTATTTGAGTTTCCCATTCACGATTGGGGTGGTGCTGATCTTCTTGATGTGGCTTGCAGGCAATATCCCGAATAGGACCGATATCGAGTGGCTTAAGGAGGGAGGCGGTATCGTTGGCGATAGGCAGCCGCCGGCAGACCGCTTCAATGCCGGTCAAAAAGTAGTGTATTGGGTCGTGGTGCTTGGAGGAGGCATTGTCGCGGCAACGGGCTACGTGCTGATGTTCCCGTTTTACGGCACAACAATTGACGCCATGCAAACCGCCCAAATGATCCATGGCGTGGCAGCCACGTTGTTTGTCGCGTTCATGCTGGGGCATATCTACATCGGGACCATCGGCATGGAAGGGGCGTTCCAAGCAATGGGCGAAGGCACCGTGGATGTAAATTGGGCCAAAGAGCATCACAGCTTATGGCTGGCGAAAGAGATGGAACGCGGAAACAACTCTGCCCGTGCTATTCCCGCAGAGTGATTGCCGGCGAGGCAGCAGATCGCTAGCCACCGCGGAGTGTTCTCCGCACGGGCTACTGACGCGGAAAGGGAGCCTGCCATGAAAGCGTTTGTAGTTGCATGCCTGGTGGCTATTGCGCTTGCAGCAATCTGGAAGGTTGTTCTCAACAGCGTGCAAGAGCCGGTGGACCAGGCGTTCGCAACGCCTTACGCGCGCGTTTGAACGTAAGGGAAGCCGGTCGATGGCGGCTGCCGTCGAATCTGACGGAACACTGTCGGCTGCTATTTCGTTTACCAGCCGGGCGACGGCAGTGTCGCAACTTCGGAGCTCGGCCATGCAGGCAATCCGAAATCTCCTCCTGTGCTCAGCCTTCCTGTTGGCGATGAGCGCCTTATCGCCCGCCGCTGATAACACGCGCGGCGCGGTCGAACAGAACGGCGGCAATCTCGTGCCGCAGAACCCGTCCCTGCCGAAGCTGCACCTTACTGACACGCAACGCGAGCAAATTCGTCAGACATTGCTGACAAAGGACACGGAGGTCGAGTTCAAGCTCAAAGCTACCAAATCCGCCCAAGATTTCGTGCCAAAAATCGGCGCCGAACTACCGAAAGGCGTCAAGCCCGATGGTCTTCCGTCGGAGTTGACTCAGCGGATTCCGCAGCTTGCCGACTACGGATATTCGAAAATGAAGGATCAAATTCTTCTGGTAAATGAAATGACGGGCAAAATAGCTGACATAATCCCGGAAGCGCAGCCGCAAACGACGGGAAAATAGCAGGTAAAGGAGTTGGCGATGAAAGACCGCACTATCATCGTGGCGGCGGCCGGATTCCTGGCGGCCGCGGCAATTTCTATCGCCGCAGCGACAGCAGGCGAAAAAGCGTGGACGATCGACCCCGGTTTCGTGCCCGATACGGGTCAGATCAATCCCGGTAGTGCTCCTCATCCTTGGAGCGATGCTGCGGCAGAGGGTCAACAACCATCTCAGGAAGATGCCCGCGCTGCGCTAATGACGCCGGACAATGGCGTCTCATCTGCGGGAGACGCTGGGCCATTCGGCGCCACGATGCAAACTATGCCAGAGAAATTCTCAAACCGAAATAAAGTACTGGACCGCGTTCCAACAACGGCGTGGCCGTTGCCACTTAACGAGCAACAGCGCGAGCAGGTTTACGAGGCAGTGATGGCCGAAAGTTCTCAGGCGCCTGAAGGGGCGGCGGCGCTCAAACCCGGGAGCTTGCTGACATATAAACAGACACTCGATGAGCACCCGCTACCACCGACGGTGGCGACTATAGATGGGCTGCAGGGATTGAAATATGTGAAAGGCAAGGACAAGGTCCTTTTGGTGCGGCCACCAAACGGAGCTGTCGTCGACGAGATCACCACACCTTCGCCGACGTAATGCACCTTTAAGCGTAATGGGCAATAGCGGGTCTTGTCCTCCCAAATTCAACTAAAGCTCGGTTCCGCGCGTGTTTACGTCAATCGCGTAAACCGACGTGCTGGCGCAGATGTAAAGCGTGTTGTGATGATGCCCGCCAAAGCACAAATTAGCCGCGACCTCCGGGAGCACGATGCGCCCTATGGCGCTGCCGTCTGGAGCAAAGACGCTCACGCCGTTGAAGTTCTTGTTTTCTGACCACCCGCCGGCGCACCAGAGATTACCGTCAATATCGACGCGCATATCATCGGCTATGCCGGTGCCGGTGTCTTTGAAGTCATGAAACAGCTTCTCGTTGGTGAGCTTGCCGTCTTCCTCCACGTCGTAGGCGCGAATCAGAGTCGCTCTGGGTTCCGGTCCCCCCAGGATACCGGTGTCGGATATGTACATTTTTGACCCGTCAGGCGAAAAGCACAGGCCGTTCGGCATGCTAAAATCACCGGCGACGACGCTCATCGCGCCCGATCGAGCATCGACGCGATAGACATTGCGCGGCAATTCGGCCTCTTCCTTGTTGCCTTCGTGGTCGCCCTTGATGCCATAGGACGGATCGGTGAAATAGATCGCGTTGTCGTTCTTCCTGACGACGACGCCGTTGGGCGAATTCAATGGCTTGCCTTGGTACTTGTCGGCGATCACCGTGATTGACCCGTCATATTCGGTCCGCGTCACCCGCCGAGTGCCCTGTTCGGCCGACAGGAGCCGGCCTTGCCAATCACGCGTGTTGCCGTTGGTATAGTTCGATGGATCGCGGAAAACCCGGACTTCTCCGGTCGTCGCATTGTATTCGAACAGTTGGTTTTTAGGAATGTCGCTGAAGATCAGCCGATGTTGGTCGCCGAACCACACCGGTCCTTCCGTGAAAATCCCGCCGCTGGCTATCCGCCGCAACGACGTCGTACCAGCATTGTAGGCGGCAAAGCGCGGATCGAAGACTTCGAATGCGGCATCGGGATAAGGCGCGGTCGAAGGATCAGCCCAATTGCGCGGCGGCGGCGTTTCGCCTTTCGGGTCGCCCGTGGTTGGCGCTTGCGCCGAAGTAGCCGTCAAACTCAATGCGGAACCGGCAGCGATCGCCGCGGCGCCGTGCATGAATTCCCGTCTTTCGAGCACGGAATCCTCCCTTGTTGGCGGTATCTAGGCGACGACTTTGGATTTGGGCCGCTGGCAGCGTGTTCTCAAGGTCAAAAACGTCACGAAGCCGGGCGATCAGCTAGAACGGCGCGTCGCGAATTTGGCTCGATTTTAGCTGACATTTTACTGCAGAGGTAACTAGTCGCCCAACCGATCGGAAGGCCATGATTGAATATTGTTACTCCTCATCGTTTCTATTTAGCTCGCGAAGTGAAATCACAGTCCCCAATGCACGAGCCACACCCCGATCGAGATGCCAGAGACAGCAATGCCCTTGCCCTAGTGCGAGTTTAGGGCGGCGATTTCCGCACGCGCGTTCTCCTGGCGACGATGATATTGTATGCATTGATGGACGCGGGTAACGGCGCGGCCCTGGCCGTTGCGGGGGCGCATATGCAAAGAGAGTTAC
>JBPYDR010000081.1:0-3018 GCA_051986235.1 Pseudolabrys sp. | reverse complement strand
GAACGCATGGTGCACGTCGAGGGCGACGGATTCCTCGAAGTATTTGCCTGGGAGACGACGCCGGGATACGCAGTGCATCTGCTCAATTACACGAACCCAAATTCGCACCACGGCTGGCTTCGCTCCGTCTACCCGGTGATCGGTCAGAACGTGAGCATGAGGTTGCCGGAGACCGTGACGGTTAAGGCCGTCGAACTGTTGCGCGCAGAAAGCTCCTTGCCCTTCCACCAAGAAGACGGCGTGCTGCGCTTTGCCATTCCGCGTGTCGAAGATTACGAGGTTGCAGCTATTACCGTTTCGTGAGCTGTTTTCAGGCTCGTTAATCCTTAACCGTAATCCTTGCGACAGACTGGTGGTCGTCATCCCTCCTTGCCTTCACGATCCGGTCGGACAAACAATAATCCTCGAGCGCTGCCGAGCGCAGCGTAATCGAGTTCGGATCTCACTCGTAGCGAAGGGCCACCATAGGATCGAGGCGGGAAGCGCGGCGCGCCGGGATATAGCAGGCAAACAAAGCAACGCACGACAAAAACAGAGCGACTATTGCAAACGTCACAGGATCGGTCGGCTGAACCCCGTAGAGCATGCTGGCCATTAGTCGCGTGAGGATAAGGGCAGTGACGACACCGATAGCCATTCCGACAAAGGTCATGCGAAGGCCGTCGCCTAGCACCAGGCGCAGCACGTCGCGCCGCTCCGCGCCCAGAGCCATGCGCACCCCGATCTCTTGGCGGCGCTGGCCAACCAGATAGGAGAGCACCCCGTAAATGCCGACGCTGGCTAACAGCAGAGCTAACGCCGCGAAAACGCCTAATAAAATGAAGGAAAAACGCTGGCCGCGAATGGATTGAGCGACGACCTCTTCTTCAGTTTGGTTTTCTGAAACGACCATCTGTCCATTGTGTGCAAGCAAGGTCGTACGAATGGTTCGAGAGAAGGCTTCCGGGTCGATTGAGGATTGAAACCGCACAAAGGCACTTACACCTTGAGCGGCGTTCCTCGTAAACAGGTCGGAGGCTTGCATCAGCGATCTGTACATCTGCGCTTGCAACGGCTGCCTTGCATCATCAGCCAGCCCAAATTGATTCACGTGGCCTACAACGCCAACGATCGTGAAAAGGATCCATGTGCGCTGGCCCGGATCGGCGTCGTAATCAAAGATTCGGATGTGCTTACCGATGGGGTCCTGACTCGGAAAATATTTTTGCGCGAAACTGTTATCAATGACGGCAACGCGTTCGGAGCGCTCATTGTCCTCATTTGTAATAAAGCGTCCGCGCAGCAGCGGAATACGCATGGTCTGCAAGTATTCTGGTTCGACGACGTATTCCAAAGTGCTCGCGTAGTCTGCCTCGCGCGCGGGCTGCGGCTGGCCCTCCGGCCAGAAGCCGACCTCGTCATCGCCTTGCATGGGATGCGCCCCCCAATGCAACGACGCGTACTCGACTCCGGAGACACTCAAGATTGTGGAGTGTATCGCACGAAGTTCAGCGCGAATGGCGTCTGACGGTTGATCTGCCAGCGAGGGAGGCGGATCGATGCCAAAGGTGAGCACATTGTGCGGATCGAATCCGGGGTTGAGCCCCAAGAGATAGGCCAGCGTACGAATCATTAGGCCGGCACCGATTAATAGGACTAATGCCATGGCCATCTCGCCAACTACAAAGACCGCTTGCGTGTGTGAGCGGTATGGGGAAATGGCGCGACCCGTATCTTTAAGGTGCGCACCGACGTCACCAGCAGAAGTCCTTAGTGCCGGCACGAGGCCGACGAGGATGCCGGCGGCAACTGAGATACCGAAAGTAAAGAGAAGGACGCGCGGATCGAGACCGATTTCCTCGGCGCGCGGAACAGTGCGCGGCATAGCGGCGAGGGCCGCCGAGGTTCCCCATTTAGCCAGCACCAGGCCAAGCCCGCCTCCGATGAGCGCAAGCAGTATACTCTCGGTAAGCTGTTGACGGACGATCTGCGGTCGGCCGGCACCTACGGCTACCCGAATGGAAAACTCGCGGCGTCGGGCGGTCGATCGAGCCAGGAGCAAATTGGTGACATTCACGCAGGCGATCAGCAGTACGAAAGCGACCGCGCCGAAAAGCACCAGTAGAGTCAGCCGCATCTCGCCGACGATTTCCTCTTTTAACGGAATGATGTTCGCCTTGATTTCCGCGTCGATGTCGGGATAGGTGCCGGCGAGACCCGCATTCACGCGCTTCATGTCGTCTCGCGCCCGTTGCAGTGGGACGCCAGGTTTGAGCAGGCCGATGGCGTCCATGCCCCAGAAGGAGTTGCGTTGATGAAACTTTGGATCTTCTTCCTGCCCGAGCGGTTCATAAACGTCGGCGGTCTGGAAGTTCTGGATATTCAGCCGGAACGAGGAAGGGATTACGCCGACGACAGTGCGGACCGCTCCGCCCACATTGAGGGATTTGCCGAGTACATTCGAATCCGCTCCGAACTTTCGCTTCCACAGACCCTCCGATATGATGACCGTGGGGTTCGCGCCGCGGCGGTCCTCGTCTTCACTGAAGTTGCGCCCAAGGATTGGTTGAACCCCTAAAATTGGGAAGAAAGTTGCAGAGATCCGCTGCCCATGAACCTCCTCTGGTTCGCCCAGGCCGCGGATGGTGCCGTCAGCCCATCGGTAAGCGGCGATGGATTCCAAGGAGCGGTTGTCTTGCCGCCAATCCAGAAAATTCGGGTAAGAGATCGAGCCTTTGGGGAAGTTTGGCTTGTCTTGAAACATCGAGACGATGCGGTTGGCGTTCGGAAACGGCAAAGGATTCAAAAGCACGCCGTTGATGACGGAGAAGAGCGCGCTATTTACGCCGATGCCGAGAGCGATCGTAAGGACGGCGATAGTCGTGAAACCAGAAGACTTGCGCAGCATGCGAGAGGCGAAACGAAGGTCTTGAAGCAGTGTTTCGAGGGGCGGCAAGCCGCGGGCCTCGCGATGCCGTTCTTTAGCCTGTTCCGTTCCGCCAAACCGGATCAGAGCCTGTCGGCGAGCTTCCTCAGGGG
>JBPYDR010000080.1:0-59428 GCA_051986235.1 Pseudolabrys sp. | reverse complement strand
GCCTTGCTGCCTCGCTCAACGCGGGGACCGATCACGGCATGGCGCAGGCGGCGCATGGCTCGGCGCCCGATATCGCTGGCAAGAATGTAGCCAATCCGCTGTCCCTGGTTTTGTCGGTTGGGATGCTTCTTGCCTGGCATGGCCGACGCAGGAAGGCCAATGCATTCCAGGCTGCCGCGGCCGCGATCGAAAACGCAGTAGGGGCGGCGATTGCCGCAAAAGAGTCGACCGGCGATATCGGGGGTCGCCTCGGGACTCGCGAAACCGGTGAGGCCGTCGCGGCGCGGCTGCGCGCGTGAAACCGCCATGCGCTGCGACAGCCATGTCATATCGTTGGACCGCCAGACCGGTATCCGCAGGTCGCTGAACGCACGTATCAGGCTGACATCGCTAGCCGAATTGACCGAGCGCATTCTGGCGGACAATCCTGCGCGCCTATATGAATTTTGAATATTGGGGGCGGCGAGAGAGCCAATGGGCCTTGTGTCTGGGAAGGTAGCTCTTGTGACCGGCGCGGGGGCGGGGATTGGCCGTGCTGCTGCGCTCAAATTTGCAGAAGAAGGCGCCAGGGTTGTTGTCTCCGATTTAAATAGCGATGGAGGCAGCGAAACGGCTGCTCTCATCAGACAAAAGGCGGGAGACGCAATTTTTGTTGAGGCAGACGTCACCGAGGCTGCGGAGGTCGAGGCTTTGATTGCAAGTGCCGTGGCGGCCTTCGGTCGGCTTGATTGCGCGTGCAATAACGCTGGCATCGAAGGGAAAATCGTTCCTCTGGCTGAGCAAGCGGAAGAGGATTTCGACAAGGTCATGTCGGTGAATGCCAAGGGCACCTTCCTTTGCCTCAAGTATGAGATCGATTGGATGGTGAAGAATGGCGGCGGCGCGATCGTGAATCTTGCCTCAGCTGCCGGGCTGATCGGGTTTCCCGGGCTCGGGCCGTACGCCGCGTCCAAACATGCAATCAACGGTCTGACAAAAAATGCCGCGTTGGAATATTCGAAGCTAGGCATACGTGTGAATTCCGTCTGTCCCGGGGGAATTGAAACCCGCATGCTGGATTCATTGGTCGCCCAGGCGAGCAAGGGACAACTTAAGACACGCCAGATGATGGACCCCCTTCACCCGATGGGACGTATTGGTAGCCCGGAGGAGGTAGCTGAACTCATCGTCTGGCTGTGTTCGGATCGGGCGACCTTTGTGACTGGAGCGAATGTCACGATTGATGGCGGCTACGTCGCCCAATAGCCGCTCACTACGTTGGTGAGATTGCCAATGAAACGAGCATGCGCCATGGGCGGGGCGGCTAAACTAAGACCCCGAGGCGTTGCCCGGTTTCGCTGTTCGATTTTGTTAAGGGCCAAACCTGAGTTGATGGCGGGGAGGGGGAACCCATTGAAGTAGGCGTCAGGTCGTTAATCATTTGCGCTGGCGATGCTCGGTTCAGATCAGAAAAGCCTTGCGCGGTGCTCGCTTTCATTGAGACGCTGCGGCACGTTAACGCCGTTGAACAAATAAGCCCCGATCCAACGGGCGGAAATAGGAGGATCGCAATGTCGGCCATTCGCGCATTGGCTATTTGCCTCGTCGCCTGCGCAGTCAATGTCTGTGTCGGCGGACAGGGCTGGAGCCAGCCCTACCCAACCCGGACAATCCAAGTGATCGTCGCTTATGCGGCGGGCGGCACCGGAGACATCGTCGCGCGCTCAGTGGTCGACAAACTTGGTGCCACGCTAGGGCAGTCGGTCGTCGTTGAGAATCGCGCCGGTGCCAGCGGGGCTATTGGGGCTCATTCGGTGGCTACCGCCGCCCCAGATGGCTACACGTTGTTGGTCGGCCAGACCGGCGAAATGGCGGTCAACCAGCATTGGCTCAAGGGCCTCAACTACGATCCGGATAAGGACCTCATGCCGATTGCGCTTGCGGCCGTCGTGCCGCTCGCGCTCGTTGTTCCGGCCAAAGCGCCGTATTCCACGATGCCGGAGTTCCTGGCAGCGTTGAAAGGGAAGCCAAAAATGACCTTCGCGTCCGCCGGGATCGGCACGCCAGGCCATTTCGCAGGTGAACTGCTCAAACTTCAGTTTGACGAAAATCTTGCTCATGTTCCCTACAAAGGCGCCGGACCGGCGCTGAATGACCTCATCGGCAACCACGTCGACTTCTATTTTCCGGGTTTTCCGGCGGCAGCTCCCCATGTGAAGGCTGGCACGCTGAAGATACTGGCCTTGTCATCGGCGGCGCGCTCGCCGGCGGCGCCCGACATCCCGACCGTGGCCGAGCTTACCGGCAATAAGGACTATGACTTCACGCTTTGGGCCGGCTTTTTCGCGCCCCGCGGCACCCCGCAAGCGATCGTCGACCGCCTCAACAATGAGATTAACCGGGTGATCCAGGATCCTGATGTTAAAGCGCGGCTCGAAGCGGCTGGAGCGGTCGTCACGCCCATGTCGGTCGGCCAGTTCAAGGATTTTGTGCAGAATGAGAGTGCAAAGTACCTGAGAGTCATCAAGCAGACCGGGGTCACCGCACAACCGTGATCTGTCAGCGATTTCTTAGGTATTCTGCTCTCCGGCTCCCTTCGAAATCTCGATTTATCGGCCATTTCCGCTTGACTTGGCGGAGTCGCGTCGATACATACCCCACACTTTTTCGGCAGGCGGTGAGCTTCGCTTGCTCGGAACGGCCGCCCGGCTAGGCGTTTGAGAATGCTATGTTTTCTCGAAAGCTTACCGGCGCATCGCCTCGACGAATGAAGCTCAAACGCTGCTACTGACAGCACCTGTCAGACTTAGAAGTGAGCGACCGCGGTGCCTTACCGCAACGTGGTCGTCCGAACGGAAGAGCGCCCTGCCGCAATCTGGCGGATGGCGCGATTTCGTTTTGCGCGCAAGCAGAGCGCGCAACGCCGGGGCGATCCGCCCAAACAATGCGGGCGCGGTGCGTCCGTACGATGCAGAGGGCGAGCGTGGACGATCGTGTCCCGCTTTTCCCAGGGAACGAGAGTAGCGAAGGCCAACGATGCCGACGATCAATCAGTTGATTGCCAAACCACGGCACCCGCTCAAGGCGCGCAATACCGCGCCGGCGCTTGAGTCGTCACCGCAGAAACGCGGCGTTTGCACGCGCGTCTATACGACGACGCCGAAGAAGCCGAACTCGGCGCTGCGCAAGGTTGCGAAGGTGCGTCTGACCAACGGCTTCGAAGTCATCGGCTACATCCCGGGCGAGGGCCATAACCTGCAGGAGCATTCGGTCGTGATGATTCGCGGCGGCCGCGTGAAAGACCTGCCGGGCGTTCGCTATCACATCCTGCGCGGCGTGCTCGATACCCAGGGCGTGAAGAACCGCAAGCAGCGCCGTTCGAAATACGGCGCCAAACGGCCCAAGTAAGGATTAGCGTCATGTCTCGCCGTCACGCCGCAGAAAAACGCGACATCATCCCGGACCCGAAGTTCGGCAATATTGTCGTCAGCAAATTCATGAATGCCATCATGTACGACGGCAAGAAGTCCGTTGCGGAAGGCATCGTCTACGGCGCACTCGAAATGATCGAGGGCAAGACCAAGCAAAATCCGCTCAATGTATTTCAACAGGCGCTCGATAACGTGATGCCCTCGATTGAGGTGCGCTCACGTCGCGTCGGCGGCGCCACATACCAGGTGCCTGTCGAAGTGCGCACGTCGCGCCGTCAGGCGCTCGGCATCCGCTGGATTATTGCGGCGGCGCGCGAGCGCAACGAACGTACGATGACCGAGCGACTCTCTGCGGAGCTGCTCGACGCATCCAATAATCGGGGAAACGCAGTCAAGAAGCGCGAAGACACTCACAAGATGGCGGAAGCCAACCGCGCCTTCTCGCATTATCGCTGGTGACAGCAGAAAAGTTTCGAGGACTGACCCCCTATGCCCCGCAGCCACCCCATCGAGGACTACCGTAACTTCGGCATCATGGCGCACATCGATGCCGGAAAAACGACGACGACCGAACGGATCCTCTATTACACGGGCAAGAGCCATAAGATCGGCGAGGTGCATGAAGGCGCCGCGACGATGGATTGGATGGAGCAGGAGCAGGAGCGCGGCATTACCATTACGTCAGCCGCCACCACGGCATTCTGGAAAGAGAAACGCCTCAACATCATCGACACGCCCGGGCACGTCGACTTCACCATCGAGGTGGAGCGTTCGCTGCGCGTGCTCGACGGCGCCGTATGCGTTCTCGATTCCAACCAGGGCGTAGAGCCGCAGACCGAGACGGTCTGGCGCCAAGGTGACAAGTACAAAGTTCCGCGCATCGTCTTTGCCAACAAGATGGACAAGATCGGCGCCGACTTCTTCAAGTGTCTCGACGACATCAAGACGCGCCTCGGCGCGAAGCCGGTGGCTATCCAGCTTCCGATCGGGTCCGAACAGAACTTCAAGGGTCTTGTCGACCTGGTCCGCATGAAAGGCGTGGTTTGGGACGACGAGTCGCTTGGCGCCAAGTATCACGACATCGACATTCCGGCCGACATGCTCGACGACGCCAAAAAGTATCGCGAGCAGATGGTCGAAGCGGCGGTTGAACTCGACGACGCTGCCATGACCGCTTACCTCGAAGGCAAGGAGCCCGACGAGGCAACGCTCAAGAAACTCATCCGCAAGGCTGTCATCACGGGCGCATTCTTCCCGGTGCTGTGTGGGTCGGCATTCAAGAACAAAGGCGTCCAGCCTTTGCTCGACGCCGTCGTTGATTATCTGCCGAGCCCGCGCGACGTTCCGGCCATCAAGGGCGTTGACGACAAGGGTAACGAAGTCATCCGCAAAGCCGACGACAAGGAGCCAATGGCGCTTCTTGCGTTCAAGATCATGGACGACCCCTTCGTCGGCACGATTACCTTCTGCCGTATCTATTCCGGCACACTCACCAGCGGTACCGGCGTCATCAATTCCACGAAGGACCGCAAAGAGCGTATCGGGCGCATGCTGTTAATGCATGCGAACAACCGCGAGGACATTAAGGAAGCCTATGCCGGCGACATCGTTGCGCTCGCAGGCCTGAAGGAAGTGCGCACGGGTGACACGCTCTGCGATCCGCAGAAATCGGTCATTCTGGAAAAGATGGAATTCCCGGATCCGGTCATCGAGATTGCCATAGAGCCAAAGTCGAAGGCCGACCAAGAGAAACTGGGTGTCGCCTTGGCGAAACTCGCGACTGAAGATCCCTCGTTCCGCGTGTCGACCGATCAGGAGAGTGGTCAGACGATCCTGAAAGGGATGGGCGAGCTTCACCTCGACATCAAAGTCGACATCCTGAAGCGTACGTACAAAGTCGATGCCAATATCGGTGCGCCGCAGGTGGCATTCCGCGAAAAGATCACGCATCGTGTCGAGCACGGCTACACCCACAAGAAGCAGACCGGCGGGTCTGGTCAGTTCGCGCAGATCAAGATTATCGCCGAGCCGACGCCGCCCGGCACACCGTTCGATTTCGAAAACGAAATCGTGGGCGGTGCGGTGCCGAAGGAATTCATCCCCGGCGTCGAAAAGGGTCTCGAGTCGGTTCTCGGCTCGGGTGTGGTTGCCGGCTTCCCGGTGGTCGACCTGAAGGTCACACTGATTGACGGCAAGTACCACGACGTCGACTCTTCAGCGCTCGCCTTCGAAATCTGCGCGCGCCAGTGCCTCAAGGAGGCGCTGCAAATGGCGAAGCCTGTTCTGCTCGAGCCGATCATGAAGGTCGAAGTCGTGACACCGGAGGATTACACCGGTTCGGTCATCGGCGATCTGAATTCGCGACGCGGGCAAATTCAGGGTCAGGACATGCGCGGCAATGCCAACGTGATCAACGCGATGGTGCCGCTGATGAACATGTTCGGCTACGTCAATAACCTGCGGTCCATGTCTCAGGGCCGCGCTACATTCACCATGCAATTCGATCACTACTCGGAGCTGCCGGCGAACGTGTCAGCCGAAGTACAGAAAAAATTCGCGTGATCGGGCACGAGGATAACAGAAGGATCTGAACGGAGAGTTCCATGGCCAAAGAAAAATTCCAGCGGACCAAGCCCCATTGCAACATCGGGACGATCGGTCACGTCGACCACGGCAAGACGACCCTGACGGCGGCGATTACCAAGGTGCTGGCCGAAAAGGGCGGCGCTACGTTTACCGCCTATGACCAGATCGACAAGGCGCCTGAAGAAAAGGCACGTGGCATCACCATTTCGACCGCGCACGTCGAGTATCAGACCGACAAGCGCCACTACGCGCACGTCGACTGTCCAGGCCACGCCGACTACGTAAAGAATATGATCACAGGCGCAGCGCAGATGGATGGCGCCATTCTGGTGGTCTCTGCGGCAGACGGCCCGATGCCGCAGACTCGCGAACACATCCTGCTTGCACGGCAGGTCGGCGTGCCGGCGCTCGTCGTTTACATGAATAAGGTCGACATGGTCGACGATCCGGAACTGCTCGAGCTGGTCGAGCTGGAAGTGCGTGAGCTGCTGTCGAAGTACAATTTTCCGGGCGACAAGATCCCGATCATCAAGGGCTCGGCACTCAAGGCGCTCGAAGGCAGTGATGAGAAGCTCGGCAGAGAAACGATCATGGATCTAATGAAGGCGGTGGATGAGTACATTCCGCAGCCCGAGCGGCCGAAAGACCAGCCATTTCTGATGCCGGTAGAAGATGTGTTCTCGATTTCCGGTCGCGGCACTGTCTGCACGGGCCGAATCGAGCGCGGCATCATCAAGGTTGGCGAGGAAGTCGAGATCGTTGGCATCAGGCCAACGACCAAGACTGTTGTCACAGGCGTAGAGATGTTCCGCAAATTGCTGGATCAGGGTGAGGCGGGCGACAATGTCGGCTGCCTGCTGCGTGGCACCAAGCGCGAGGAAGTCGAGCGCGGCCAAGTGCTCTGCAAGCCCGGCTCCGTCAAGCCGCACACGAAGTTTAAGGCGGAAGCCTACATCCTCACCAAGGAAGAGGGCGGCCGTCATACTCCGTTTTTCACCAACTATCGTCCGCAGTTCTATTTCCGCACCACCGACGTGACGGGTGTGGTGCACCTGCCGCAAGGCACGGAAATGGTGATGCCGGGCGACAACGTGGCGATGGAAGTGCACCTGATCGTGCCGATCGCCATGGAAGAGAAACTTCGCTTCGCCATTCGCGAGGGCGGCCGCACGGTCGGCGCCGGCGTGGTGGCGAGCATCATCGAGTAACGTGTCGAGGCGTGATGGCCGGGCAAAAACCCGGCCATCCGCATTACTTAAGTTAGCCATTCCGTGGTTGCCCGGCCAACGGGCGGGCACGACGGACGAGAGAAATGACAATGAACGGCCAGAATATCCGGATCCGGCTCAAGGCGTTCGACCACCGCATCCTCGATGCGTCGACGCGAGAGATCGTGAACACGGCCAAGCGCACTGGTGCGCAAGTCCGTGGACCGATTCCGCTGCCGACCAGAATCGAGAAATTCACGGTGAACCGCTCGCCGCACGTCGACAAGAAGAGCCGCGAACAGTTCGAGATGCGCACGCACAAGCGCCTCTTGGATATCGTCGATCCGACACCGCAGACGGTGGACGCGCTGATGAAGCTCGACCTCGCTGCCGGCGTCGACGTCGAGATCAAACTTTAGGGCCGGGGTGGGTTAGCAATGCGTTCGGGTGTAGTCGCACAGAAGGTCGGAATGACCCGGGTTTTCACCGACGCCGGCGAGCACGTGCCGGTGACGGTGCTGCGCCTTGCGCAGTGCCAGGTGGTCGCTCACCGCACCAAGGACAAGAATGGATACGTTGCGCTGCAGCTCGGATCGGGCGCGCGTCGTTCCAGCACCATGAGCAAGGCTGATCGCGGCTATTTCGGCAAGCAGAACGTCGAGCCTAAGCGCAAGCTTGCCGAATTCCGCGTGACCGACGATTCATTGATTCCGGTCGGCGCGGAAATCACGGCTGATCACTTCATTCCCGGCCAGTTCGTCGATGTCTCCGGCATCACCATCGGCAAGGGATTCGCCGGCGGCATGAAGCGCTGGAACTTCGCCGGCCTGCGAGCGTCGCACGGCGTTTCGATTTCGCATCGCTCGATCGGCGGCACTGGCGGCCGTCAGGATCCGGGCAAGACGTTCAAAAATAAGAAGATGCCGGGTCACCTCGGCGTTGAGCGTGTCACCACGCTCAATCTCAAGGTCGTACAGACGGACGTCGAGCGAGGTCTCATCCTGGTCGAGGGCGCGGTGCCCGGTGCCAAAAGCGGATGGGTGACCGTGCGCGATGCCGTGAAGAAAAAACTGCCCAAGGAAGCTCCGAAGCCCGGCAAATTCCGGGTGACCGAGGCGGCCGAAGGAAAAACGGAGCGGCCGGCTCAAAAGTCTGAAGCCAAGCCTGCAGAGCAGGCGGCGACGCGGGCCGCCAGCGCTGCCGATGAGGCGGCAAAGGCCGCCGCGCAAGCTGCGAAGGCCGCCGATAAAGCTGCCAAGGCTGCCGATAAGGCCGCTGCCGCTGTGAAGAAGGAGGGCGAGTGATGGAACTCAAGATCGTCGCTCTCGATGGAAAGGATGCGGGCAAGGCCACGCTGTCCGATGCGATCTTCGGACTCGAGCCGCGCGCCGACCTCATTCAACGTTGCATTAACTGGCAGCTCGCCAAGCGCCAGCGTGGGACACACAAGACCAAGGGTCGCGCTGAAATCTGGCGGACCGGCAAGAAAATGTATGCGCAGAAGGGCACCGGCGGCGCCCGTCACGGCTCAGCACGCGTGCCTCAGTTCCGCGGCGGCGGCCGCGCTTTCGGCCCCGTCGTACGCAGTCACGCGATCGAACTGCCGAAGAAGGTTCGTGCTCTTGCGCTCAAGCATGCCCTGTCGTCTAAGGCCAAGGACGGCGGCATCATTTTGCTCGATAAGGCGACCGTGAAAGACACCAAGACGAAAGCGCTGGCAAAGCAGTTCGACAAGCTCGGGCTTGAGAACGCGTTGATCATCGATGGTGCCGATATCGAAACGAATTTCCGCGCCGCTGCGCGCAATATTCCCAACATCGACGTGCTGCCGGTGCAGGGCATCAACGTCTACGACATCTTGCGGCGTAAGACTTTGGTGCTGACCAAGGCTGCGCTTGATGCGCTGGAGGCGCGATTCAAATGAGCACCAGCGATCCGCGCCACTACGACGTCATCATCGCCCCGGTGATCACCGAAAAGGCGACCATGGCTTCCGAGCACAACAAAGTTACCTTCAAGGTGGCGAAGCACGCCACAAAACCGCAGATCAAGGAAGCGGTGGAGAAGCTGTTTGACGTCAAGGTCAAAAGCGTCAACACGCACACGCGGCCGGGCAAGTGGAAAGTATTCCGCAACAGAATTGGGCAACAGTCCGACGTGAAGCGCGCGATCGTGACCCTCGAGGAAGGTCACCGGATCGACGTGACCACGGGATTGTAAGGAGAGCGTTGCGATGGCGTTGAAAAAATACAATCCGGTGACGCCGGGCCAGCGCCAGCTGGTGATCGTCGATCGCTCGACCCTGCACAAGGGCCCACCGGTCAAGTCGTTGACCGAGGGTCAGAACTCGACGGGTGGCCGTAACAATCACGGGCGTATCACCTCGCGTTTCCGCGGCGGCGGCCATAAGCAGGCTTACCGACGGATCGATTTCCGTCGCAGGAAATTCGATGTGCCGGCGACTGTCGAGCGCCTGGAATACGATCCCAACCGCACGGGCTTCATCGCGCTGATCAAGTATCAGGATGGCGAACTCGCCTACATTCTCGCGCCGCAGCGCCTTGCTGCCGGCGACACTGTGGTCGCTTCTGAGCACGCGGACGTGAAACCGGGCAATGCCATGCCGGTCGCAAATATCCCGGTCGGCACCATCGTGCACAATGTCGAGATCAAGATCGGGAAGGGCGGGCAGATCGCGCGCTCGGCGGGCAGCTACGCGCAGATCGTCGGCCGCGACCAGGATTATGTGATCCTGCGGTTAAACACGTCCGAGCAGCGCCTGGTGCATGGTCGCTGCATGGCGACGGTCGGGGCCGTCTCCAATCCGGACAATATGAATACCGCGATTGGCAAGGCCGGACGCCAACGCTGGAAAGGGCGCATGCCGCACAACCGCGGCATCACCATGAATCCGGTCGATCATCCGCATGGCGGCCGCACCAAGGGCGGTAAGCACTGGACGACGCCGTGGGGATTCCCGACCAAAGGCAAGAAGACCCGCAAGAATAAACGCACCGAGCGCTTCATTATTGCGAGCCGGCACGATCGTAAAAAGAAGCAGCAGTAGGAACACGAAGCTATGACGCGTTCAGTTTGGAAAGGTCCTTTTGTCGACGGCTATCTGCTGCGTAAGGCAGAGGCCTCCCGTTCATCGGGCCGCCACGAGATGATCAGGATCTGGAGCCGGCGCTCGACCATTCTGCCGCAATTCGTTGGGCTGAATTTCGGCGTCTATAACGGGCAGAAGCACATTCCGGTGCTGGTGAACGAAGAAATGGTCGGTCACAAGTTCGGCGAGTTCGCGCCGACCCGGATGTTTTATGGCCACTCGTCCGACCGTAAAGCTAAACGCACAGCCGCACCTGCCGCGCCGGGCGCCGCTCCGGCGGCACCGGCCGCTGCCGCGCCGGCGACGAGCTGAGAGATAGAATAGAAGAGTAACGACATGGGCAAGCGCCAACGCGAGCGAGACCTCAGCGAGAATGAGGCGAAGGCTGTGAGCAAAATGCTGCGGATCTCCCCGCAGAAGCTCAACCTCGTCGCGCAGTTGATTCGCGGAAAAAAGGTTGCGAGCGCGCTCGCCGATCTTGAGTTTTCGCACAAGCGCATCGCGAAAGACGTGCGCAAGTGCCTGGAATCGGCGATCGCCAACGCCGAGAACAATCACGACCTCGACGTCGACGACCTTGTCGTCGCCGAGGCTCACGTCGGCAAAGCGCTGGTCATCAAGCGCTTCACCCCGCGCGGCCGTGGTCGCGTCGGACGCATCTTAAAACCGTTCTCTCACCTGACCATCGTGGTGCGTCAGGTCGAGGCGCGGGCGGAAGCCTGAGGAGTAGGCATGGGTCAGAAAGTCAATCCGATCGGGCTGCGTGTCGGGATCAACCGCACCTGGGATTCGCGCTGGTTCGCAGGCAAAGCCGAATACGGCTCCCTGCTGCACGAAGACATCAAGATACGCGAAGAGCTGATGAAGCAGCTCAAGCAGGCTGCTGTTTCACACATCGTGATAGAGCGGCCGCACAAAAAGTGCCGTGTGACAATCCACTCGGCGCGTCCAGGTGTAGTGATCGGCAAGAAGGGCGCCGACATCGAGAAGCTTCGCAAGTCGGTTGCCAAGCTCACTGACAGCGACGTCGTGATCAACATCGTTGAAATTCGCAAGCCGGAGCTTGACGCCCAGCTCGTGGCCGAATCGATCGCCCAGCAACTCGAACGTCGGGTTGCCTTCCGCCGTGCGATGAAGCGCGCCGTGCAATCGGCGATGCGTCTTGGCGCGGAAGGCATCCGCATCAACTGCTCCGGCCGCCTGGGCGGCGCCGAAATCGCCCGCATGGAATGGTATCGCGAGGGCCGCGTGCCGCTCCATACGCTGCGCGCCGACGTCGATTATGGCGTCGCGACGGCGTTCACCACTTATGGCACCTGCGGAGTGAAAGTGTGGATCTTCAAGGGCGAGATCCTCGAACACGATCCGATGGCACAGGACAAGAAGCTCGCTGAAGGCGATACCGGTCGGCCGCGTCGCGAAACGGCTGCCTGAGAGAGCGAACAGAGATTAAGTCATGCTGCAACCGATCCGCACGAAGTTCCGCAAGGCGTTCAAGGGACGCATTCGTGGTGTTGCCACGAGTGGCACCACGCTTGCCTTTGGCCAATACGGCCTAAAGGCGCTCGAACCCGAGCGCGTTACCGCGCGCCAGATCGAGGCCGCACGCCGTGCGCTCACTCGCTTCATGAAGCGATCGGGTCGCGTCTGGATCCGCGTGTTTCCCGACGTGCCGGTTTCGAAGAAGCCAATCGAAGTGCGCATGGGCAAAGGCAAAGGTACGCCAGAGCTTTGGGTCGTGCGCGTGAAGCCGGGCCGCATCTTGTTCGAGGTCGACGGCATTCCCGTCGATGTCGCTAAGGAAGCGCTGGAGCTCGCCGCGGCCAAGCTACCGGTCAAAACCCGATTTATCGAACGTGTCGCCGAGTAATGTCATGAAAGTTGCCGACGTAAGAGCGATGACGCTCGATCAGCTCGATGACGAAGTGCTCAAGCTGAAGAAGGAGCAGTTCAATCTGCGCTTTCAGCGGGCCACCGGTCAGCTCGAGAATACGGCTCGCGTGCGCATGATCCGGCGCGACATCGCGCGCATGAAGACGATTGCGGCGCAGAAGCGCGCCGGTGCGCCTGAGCCCGCGCCGAAGGCCAAGGCGACGCCGGCACCCGCGAAAAAGACCAGGGGTGCCAAACCTAAGGCTGCTGCGAAGCCGAAGTCGCGCGCCAAGTCGAAATCGAAGGAATAAGAGGTTCGAGATGCCGAAGCGTACACTGCATGGCGTTGTCGTGAGCGACAAGCAGGACAAGACCGTGATTGTGCGCGTTGAGCGTCGTTTCACGCACCCAACAATGAAAAAGACCATTCGTCGTTCGAAGAAGTACCACGCGCATGACGAGGCCAACACATATGCGGTCGGCGACATGGTGTGGATTGAAGAGCGGCGGCCGATTTCCAAACTCAAGTGCTGGGAAGTCGTCCGTGGCGAGAAGAAGCAAAAAGTTCAATGAGCGTTAGCGACCAGACAGTGAGAGCCGCATCATGATCCAGATGCAAACTAACCTCGACGTGGCCGACAATTCCGGTGCTCGTCGCGTCATGTGCATCAAAGTGCTGGGCGGGTCCAAGCGCAAGTATGCCACCATCGGCGACGTCATCGTCGTTTCGGTGAAGGAGGCGATTCCGCGCGGCCGCGTCAAAAAAGGCGACGTCATGAAGGCCGTCGTGGTGCGCATCTCCAAGGACATCAAGCGCCCGGACGGCTCGGTTATTCGTTTCGATCGCAATGCGGCAGTTTTGATCACCCCGCAGATGGAGCCGGTCGGAACCCGAATCTTCGGGCCGGTGCCGCGCGAGCTGCGCGCCAAGAACCACATGAAGATTATTTCGCTCGCCCCGGAGGTGCTGTGATGGCCGCCAAAATCCGCAAGGGCGACAAAGTCGTAGTTCTCACCGGCCGTGACAAAGGCCGTAAGGGCGAGGTGATCGAGGTGCGCCCCGATCAGGATCGCGCGCTTGTGCGCGGCGTCAACATGGTCAAGCGCCATCAACGCCAGACTGCGCAGCAGGAGGGCGGCATCATCTCGAAGGAGAGCACGGTTCACCTGTCCAATCTGGCCGTCGCAGATCCCAAGGATGGCAAGCCGACCCGCATCGGCTTCAAGTTTGTCGGTGAAGGCGACGCGCGCAAGAAAGTGCGCATTGCGAAGCGTTCCGGAGTCGAAATCGATGGCTGATACTCAGCAGCAGGGCAACGAGCCCAAGAAGCAGCAAAAGCCCCAGGGCGTCCCAAAAGGCGCCAAGGATGGCGGCGCGCCCAAAGGCGCGAAGGAGAGCGACGCGCCGAAGGTGAAGAGGCCGCGCGAGCGCTCGGACTATGTTGCGCGCCTGAAGACCCAGTTCGAGCAGACTATACGTGGCGAGCTGACGAAGAAGTTCGGCTACACCAACAATATGCAGGTGCCCAAGATCACGAAGGTCGTGCTCAACATGGGCATCGGTGAGGGCGTTGCTGACCGCAAGAAGGCGGACGGTGCGGCCGCTGATCTGTCGCTGATCGCGGGCCAGAAGGCGGTGATCACCAAATCGCGCAAATCGATCGCCACTTACAAGCTGCGCGACGGACAGGCCATTGGCTGCAAGGTCACGCTGCGCAAGGCGCGCATGTACGATTTCATCGACCGGCTGGTGAACATCGCGTTGCCCCGCGTCCGCGACTTCCGCGGCCTCAACCCGAAGAGTTTCGACGGCCGCGGCAACTACAGCCTCGGCATCAAGGAATACACCGTGTTTCCGGAGATCGATTTCGACAAGGTCACCGATACCTGGGGACTAGACATCACCGTTTGCACCAGCGCACGCAACGACGACGAGGCGCGCGCGCTGTTGACTGCGTTCAACTTCCCGTTCCGGCAGTAAGGCCAGGCCTTATACGCGGAACCGCAAGGAGCGAAAGTATGGCTAAGAAGAGTTCGGTCGAGAAGAACAACAGGCGGCGCAAGATGGCGAAAAAGTTCGCCAACAGGCGCGCGAAGCTTAAGGCGATCGCACACGACAAGAAGCTGCCGACGGAGGAGCGTTTTGCCGCAACTCTGAAGCTGGCTGAATTGCCGCGCAATTCGTCGCGGACGCGGATCCGCAATCGCTGCGAGCTCAGTGGCCGTCCGCGCGCCTATTACCGGAAGCATCGCCTGAGCCGTATCGCGTTGCGCGAACTTGGCTCCAAAGGCCTGATCCCCGGCCTTGTGAAGTCGAGCTGGTGAGGAGGGCGCGATGGCGGTGAATGATCCGATCGGCGACATGATCGCGCGCATCCGAAATGCCCAGATGCGCAACAAGTCGAAGGTTTCGATGCCTGGCTCCAGGCAGCGAGAACGTGTGCTTGAGGTGCTGAAGACCGAGGGCTTTATCCGCGGCTACGCCAGCGTGGCGCATGCGAGCGGCCGGTCCGAACTTGAGATCGAGCTCAAGTATTTCGACGGTGAGCCGGTGATCCGAGAGATCGAGCGCATCTCGAAGCCGGGCCGGCGTGTTTACGTGGCAGTGCGAAACCTGCCGCGCATCAACAATGGCCTCGGTGTGGCCATTCTGTCGACGCCGAAGGGCGTCATGGCCGACCACGAAGCGCGAGAGGCGAATGTGGGCGGTGAAATCATCTGCACGGTGTTCTGATGTCACGCATCGGCAAAAAAGCAGTCACGGTCCCGACCGGCGTTACCGCCAACGTCGAAGGCCAGACCGTCAAGGTCAAGGGGCCGAAAGGCGCCTTGCAGGTCATCGTGCATGACGATGTTTCGGTCGCCCTGGACAAGGGTTCGATCAAGCTCGAGCCGCGCAGCGAGACCAAGCGCGCGCGTTCGATGTGGGGTACTTCGCGGACTCTGGTCGCGAACGTCATGTCGGGTGTGACCAGAGGCTTCGAGGAGAGGTTGGAAATCACAGGCGTCGGCTTCCGCGCCGCAGTGCAGGGCAAGACCCTACAGCTGCAACTCGGCTTTTCCCACGACGTGAATTTTCCGATCCCGGAAGGGATCGCAATTGCGACACCGAAGCCGACCGAAATCATCGTGAGCGGTGTCGACAAGCAGAAAGTCGGCCATGTCGCTGCCGAGATCCGCGGCTATCGCCCGCCCGAGCCCTATAAGGGCAAGGGCGTGAGGTACGCAAACGAGTACATCTTCCGCAAGGAAGGAAAAAAGAAGTAAGAGGACGCGCCATGTCGAGATTAACTGACCGGACCGCACGACGGACCGCGACTGTGCGACGCAAGATAAAGCTCGCGGCGCGAGGACGTGCGCGGCTATCGGTCTTCCGCTCGTCAAAGCATATCTACGCTCAGCTCATCGACGATACGAAGGGCGCGACATTGGCTGCGGCCTCTTCAGTCGAGAAGTCGCTGCGCGATGGAGCCAAGACCGGTGCAAACATCGCCGCGGCTAAGGCAGTCGGCAAACTGATCGCCGAGCGAGCCAAGGAAAAAGGCATCAAGGACGTCGTGTTCGACCGCGGCGGCTATCTTTATCACGGACGCATCAAGGCGCTGGCCGACGCCGCGCGTGAAGGCGGCCTCAACTTTTAACGGATTGGTCAAACATGGCACATGAACCTCGACGAGATCGTGAGCGCGGCGGCCGCGACCGTGAAGAGCGTGACAGCGAGTTCACCGATAAGCTGGTGCACATCAATCGCGTGGCGAAGGTGGTCAAAGGTGGGCGGCGGTTCGGGTTCGCCGCGCTGGTGGTGGTTGGCGACCAAAAGGGTCGGGTCGGTTTCGGTCACGGCAAGGCGCGTGAAGTTCCGGAGGCGATCCGCAAGGCGACTGACGCGGCAAAGCGGGGCTTGACGCGTGTTCCGTTGCGCGAAGGTCGCACATTGCATCACGACGTGCTCGGACGTCACGGCGCAGGCAAGGTTTTCCTCCGTGCCGCGCCTCCCGGCACCGGCATCATCGCCGGCGGTCCGATGCGCGCAGTGTTCGAGACTCTCGGCATGCAGGACGTCGTTGCGAAATCGCTTGGCTCGTCCAATCCGTACAACGTGGTGCGCGCAACTTTCGATGCGCTCAAGCACCAGGACTCGCCGCGTTCGGTTGCGGCACGTCGCAACATCAAGGTTTCCACGTTGCAGTCGCGCCGACGTGACGGCGACGCGGAAGCCGCGGCCGACTGAGGAATAGCGCATGGCTCAGGCACAAAAGATCAAGGTTGAGCAGGTGGGCAGCCCGCAACGGCGGCATCACGACCAACGTGCG
The DNA here is from genome assembly GCA_051986235.1 of Pseudolabrys sp. Classification (GTDB taxonomy): domain Bacteria; phylum Pseudomonadota; class Alphaproteobacteria; order Rhizobiales; family Xanthobacteraceae; genus Pseudolabrys. The sequence continues at coordinate 42,930 of JBPYDR010000080.1, read as the reverse complement.
ACGCTGATCGGACTTGGCCTCAACAAGATTGGCCGCGTGCGCGATCTGCCGGACAGCCCGGCAACTCGCGGCATGATCCGCAAGGTGCGGCACCTGGTGCGGGTCGTCGGCGACGCGAAATAAAAAGGTGTTACGAATGAAACTCAACCAGATCGCCGACAGGCCGGGTTCGCGCAAGAAGCGCATGCGCATTGGTCGCGGTATTGGCTCGGGTATGGGCAAGACTGGCGGTCGTGGCGGTAAGGGCCAGACCGCGCGCACTGGTGTTCGCATCAAGGGGTTTGAAGGCGGCCAGATGCCGTTGCATCGTCGCCTGCCGAAGCGCGGATTTCGCAACACGCCGTTCGCTGTGAAGCTCAACGAGATCAATGTCGGCAGGATTCAGGCTGCGATCGACGCCGGCCTGATCGACGCTAAGGCCCCTGTCGACGCTGCGGCCATGGTCAAGGCCGGGTTGATGCGCCGCGAGAAGGGCGGCGTGAAGCTCCTCGGCGACGGCGAACTCAAGAGCAAGATTGAATTTTCGGTCTGGCGCGCCTCCAAGTCAGCGATTGCCGCCGTGGAGAAGGCCGGCGGCTCGGTGAAGATTCTTGCGCCGGCGAAAGAGGAAGACGAGGTGCCGAAGGGCAAGAATAAGCGCAAGGCATGGGAAGCGGCCAAAGGCGGCGACAAGAAGCCGAAGGGCGGCAAGCTTAAGGCCGAAGCGCAAGGCGAGCAGAAGAGCGCCGAATAATTGGTCCGCGGCGCTTTTCTGGTCCGGGCGTGTCCAAAATGCCCCGGACTACAGTTTTGGACCATCGCCCCTATCTAGAGGGCTGTGAAGAAGCGATGCCTCGGTCTGAAGGGGCATGACAGCGGAAGGGTCGAGCGGCCATGGTCTCTGCAGCGGAACAACTGGCGGCCAATCTCAATTTCTCGGCGCTTGCCAAAGCGGAAGAACTGAAGAAGCGAATTTGGTTCACCGTCGGCGCGCTGCTGGTTTATCGCCTCGGAACTTATATCCCGCTGCCAGGCATCGATCCCAACGCCTGGGAACAGATATTCAACACCCAGGCCGGCGGCATTCTCGGCATGTTCAACATGTTTTCCGGCGGTGGCATTCACCGGATGGCGATTTTTGCGTTGAACATCATGCCGTACATCTCAGCGTCCATCATTATTCAGCTGATGACGACGGTGTCCCCAACGCTCGAGGCTCTAAAAAAGGAGGGCGAGCAAGGCCGCAAGATCATGAACCAGTACACGCGGTACCTCACCGTGGTGCTTGCGGCGTTTCAAGCGTATGGCATCGGCGTCGGTCTGCAGGGCACCGGCAGTGTGGTCAGCAATCCGGGCATCTTTTTCCTGATGTCGACGACAATCACGCTCGCCGGCGGCACAATGTTTCTTATGTGGCTGGGTGAGCAGATCACCTCCCGCGGAATCGGCAACGGCATCTCGTTGATCATCTTGTCCGGCATCGTGGCGCAGTTGCCCTCGGCGATCGCCGGGACACTCGAACTCGGCCGACAGGGCGCTTTGTCGACCGGCCTGATTCTCGCGGTGATCGTGATGGCCGTCGCTGTCATCGCCTTTATCGTTTTCATGGAGCGCGCGCAGCGTCGCTTATTGATCCAGTATCCCAAGCGTCAGGTCGGCAACCGTATGTTCGAAGGTCAATCTTCGCACCTGCCGCTCAAGCTCAATACGTCGGGCGTGATCCCGCCGATTTTCGCATCGTCCCTGCTCTTGCTTCCGACCACGGTTGCCAACTTCAACGCGGGTCAGGGGCCTAATTGGCTCACGACCGTGACCACGCTGCTCGGTCATGGCCGGCCGTTGTTCCTCATTCTCTACATCGCGCTCATCGTGTTTTTTGCGTTCTTTTACACTGCGGTCGTCTTCAATCCGACGGAGACCGCGGACAATCTGAAGAAGCACGGCGGCTTTATTCCTGGCATACGCCCGGGCGAGCGAACTGCCGAATACATCGATTACGTTCTCTCGCGCATCACAGTCGTTGGCGCGCTCTATCTCGCCATTGTCTGTCTTATTCCCGAAATCCTGATCTCGTATGCGGCGGTTCCGTTCTACTTCGGCGGTACATCGCTTCTGATCGTGGTCAGCGTGACAATGGATACGGTGGCGCAGATTCAGGGTTACCTGCTCGCTCACCAGTATGAAGGGCTGATCAAGCGATCCAAGTTGCGAGGTCGGACGCGATGAGACTGATCCTGCTCGGCCCGCCGGGGGCGGGGAAGGGCACGCAAGCGCAGCGCCTGATAGCCAAATACGGGATTGTCCAGCTTTCTACGGGCGACATGCTGCGTGCCGCGGTTGCGGCCGGTACGCCCATCGGGCTGCGTGCAAAGAGCACCATGGAACGCGGCGAGCTCGTTCCCGATGACGTCGTTGTCGCGATTATCGCTAACCGCATCGGGCAACCCGATGCACGCCGCGGCTTCGTGCTTGACGGATTTCCGCGCACCGTGCCGCAAGCGGAGGCGCTCGACCGTCTGTTGGCCGAACGCGGTCTTGAACTCGATGCGGTCTTGGAGCTGAAGGTGGACGAGGGCATTCTCCTTCGGCGAATTGAGAAGCGCGTGGCTGAAATGACTGCCCGGGGCGAAAAGGTCCGCGCAGATGACAATCCAGAAGTACTCAGGGGGCGCCTTTCGGCCTACAGGGCGCAAACAGCACCGCTGGTCGACTATTACGCCAGCAAAGGCATGCTCAAGACTGTGGACGGCATGGCGTCGATCGACGCCGTCACAGCGGCAATCGCAGGCCAATTGGAGCCATTGCAACCGCGTAGGGCCAAGCCTGCCCGGCGAAAGGCCAAAGCTCGTAAGCCACCAAGGCGAACGGCTGCCAAGACCAGTGCACGGCGCAAGCGCTCAACCCTGAAAAAGCGCAAAACTCGGCCCGGAAAGGTCAAAAACCGTACCCGACGGAGGTTGACGACAGTACGATGAATCCCTTAATAAGCTGCACATTCAGGAGTTTGAAGCGATGCCGGGCCCCAAGAAGGCGGGGACGGGCGTCGTGTTAAGCTTTGCGCTATCCCCTTCCAGGGACTAGAGAATTCGGCGCTGTCAGCGCCGCCGGCCGATATAGGAGAAGTTAAGTGGCTCGTATCGCGGGCGTCAATCTACCAACCAACAAGCGCGTGGTGATCGCGCTGCAGTACATCCATGGCATCGGGCCGAAGATTGCCCAGGATATCATGGGCAAGGTTAATCTGCCGGCCGAGAGGCGGGTGTCGCAACTCACCGACGCGGAGGTGCTCCAGATCCGCGAAATCGTCGACCGCGACTACATGGTCGAGGGTGATCTGCGGCGCGAAGTTCAGTTGAACATCAAGCGGCTGATGGATCTCGGCTGCTACCGCGGCCTACGCCACCGCAAGGGGCTTCCGGTTCGCGGCCAGCGCACCCATACCAATGCGCGTACCCGTAAAGGCCCGGCCAAGACCATTGCCGGGAAAAAGAAGACCCCGGGACCGACTTGATAAACAGGATGAGGCCGGCGCCGTAACGGCGCGCAGGCGCGAAAGGATTGAGAATGGGTAAGGAAGCCACCCGCGTCCGTCGGCGCGAACGAAAGAACATCGCGTCCGGCGTCGCGCATGTCGCCGCCTCGTTCAACAATACCATGATCACGATCACCGACGCGCAGGGCAATACGATCGCGTGGTCGTCGGCTGGGACCATGGGATTCAAGGGCTCACGTAAGTCGACGCCCTACGCCGCGCAGGTTGCTGCTGAAGATGCCGCCAAGAAGGCGCAGGAGCACGGCATGCGCACTCTTGAAGTCGAAGTGTCGGGGCCTGGTTCGGGCCGCGAGTCGGCGCTGCGCTCACTGCAGGCAGCCGGGTTCACGATTACCTCGATCCGTGACGTGACGACGATTCCGCATAACGGCTGCCGCCCGCGAAAGCGTCGGCGCGTGTGATTTTTCTTCGCGCGGACTGTGAGGCCCGCGCGCGTGCTACCGCCGAGATTTTCCCCACGCGGCGGGTGGGGTGCGCTAGGCGCGAGAAGGCCGCGCCGCTGAAAAGGTGAAGACGTGATCCAGAAGAATTGGCAGGAACTGATCAGGCCGAACAAGCTCCAGGTGTCCGTCGGCGGCGACGCTGCCCGGATTGCGACGGTGGTTGCCGAGCCGCTCGAGCGCGGCTTCGGCGTGACCCTTGGTAACGCGTTGCGGCGCATACTGTTGTCCTCTCTGCAGGGTGCGGCAGTGCAATCGGTGCACATTGATGGTGTGCTGCATGAGTTTTCCTCGATCGCCGGCGTGCGCGAGGACGTCACCGATATGGTGCTCAACATCAAGGACATCGCCATCAAGATGCAGGGCGAAGGTCCCAAGCGCATGGTCGTGAAAAAGCAGGGTCCTGGAACCGTTACGGCCGGCGATATCCAGACGGTCGGTGATGTGGTTGTGCTCAATCCCGACCTTGTTCTCTGCACGCTCGATGAGGGTGCTGAGATCCGCATGGAGTTCACAGTCAACACCGGCAAAGGCTATGTGCCGGCTGAGCGTAACCGCCCGGAGGATGCACCAATCGGTCTCATCCCGGTCGACAGTCTCTATTCGCCCGTGCGCAAGGTTTCCTACAAAGTCGAAAATACCCGAGAAGGTCAGATCCTCGACTACGATAAGCTGACCATGACGATCGAAACCAATGGTGCGGTCTCTCCGGAAGATTCGCTCGCTTACGCAGCGCGCATCCTGCAGGACCAGCTCAACGTATTTGTAAACTTCGAGGAGCCCCGCAAGGAAGCGGCCGCCGAGGCAATTCCGGATCTGGCCTTCAATCCGGCCTTCCTCAAGAAGGTGGACGAGCTCGAGCTGTCCGTGCGTTCCGCCAACTGCCTGAAGAACGACAATATCGTCTACATCGGCGACCTCGTGCAGAAGAGCGAAGCCGAGATGTTGCGGACACCGAATTTCGGACGCAAGTCGCTCAACGAAATCAAGGAAGTGCTCGCACAGATGGGCTTGCATCTCGGCATGGAAGTGCCGGGCTGGCCGCCAGAAAACATCGAAGAGCTGGCAAAGCGCTTCGAGGACCACTACTGAGCCGCTGCGCGGCGCATGGAATGAAGGGATAGTACGCGATGCGTCACGGTAAGGTTCACCGCAAGCTCAACAAGAAGCCTGCGCATCGCCGTGCCATGTTTGCCAACATGGCCGCGGCCCTGATCAAACACGAACAGATCGTCACGACGTTGCCGAAGGCGAAAGAGCTTCGTCCGGTCGTGGAAAAATTGGTGACGCTTGCCAAGAAAGGCGGTCTGCACGCGCGCCGACAGGCGATTGCGGAGCTTCGCGACGTCGCCATGGTCAAGAAGCTCTTTGAGGTGCTGGGACCACGCTACAAGGAACGTGCGGGCGGCTACACGCGGGTCCTTAAAGCCGGTTTCCGTTACGGGGACAATGCCGCCCAGGCAGTGATTGAATTCGTCGACCGAGACGTCGAGGCGAAGGGCAAAGAGTCAGGGCCGGTCCAAGAGAATAAGGTCGAGGAAGCGGCAACTGCGGCCGCCTGAACCAATCGGATTTGCATAACGAAGGGCGGCGCTTGGCGCCGCCCTTTTTGTTTGCGCGACACTGTCACACAGCTATGATCGTGGCTGCACTATGATCGATCGGCTGATTTGGGGGGCGCTAGTGGTTCGTGCGGCGATCTTGGCATTTGTGATGGGCGTTGGGCTGGTTGGGACGGCCGACGCGCAGTCCGATCTGGTCAAGCGCGGCGACTATCTGGTCAACGGTATTCTGACCTGTGGCAACTGCCATTCGCCCAAGGGTCCACCGGCGGCGATCGCCGGCAAGGATTTTTCCGGGGGTCTGTCCTGGGACGAGCCGCCATTCAAGGTCACCGCACCGAACATAACGCCCGACAAGGAGACCGGCATCGGCACGTGGACCGACGCACAACTCAAGACGCTTATGCGCACCGGTATCCGGCCGAACGATGTGCATGTGGCGATGATCATGCCGACAGGCTTCTATCACATCATGACCGATCGCGATCTCGACGCGCTCGTCGCCTATCTACGCACCCTGAAGCCGGTGAGCAACAAAGTCGCGGACCCGATCTACAAGATGCCCCAGCTTGAGAATGTAGTTCCGGGTGGCGAGAAGGCGTTCACCGATGGCATGATGAGCGACAAGTTCAAGAAAGGCTTTTATCTCGTCACGATCGCCCATTGCATGGAATGCCATACGCCTATGGACAAGGGCGCACGGCAGTGGGGTCGTCTGGGCGCCGGGGGTTTTGAATTTCACGGCCCTTGGGGCGTCTCGGTATCGCGCAACATCACCTCGAGCAAGACCAAGGGCATCGGCGCCTGGAGCGATGACGAAATCAAGCGGGCGATTACGGCTGGGGTCAGCAAGGACGGCAGCAAGCTCAAGCCCCCGATGGGCTACCAATATTATGCGACGCTGACGCCGGACGACCTCGATGCCGTTGTGGCCTATCTGCGAACGGTCCCGGCAGTCGAGTAGGAGCTCCGTTTAGGCCTCCGACCCAGCTGACGGGACCACCTCGCGCGGTCTTCATTTAAGCCCTTTATAGGCCTATATCTCGGGCATTCGCCGGGATTCGAACCGATGTCTATCAAGACCCTAACTGCTATCCTGATTTCCGTCTCGTTGACGGCCGCCGCCGCGGCACAGGAGAGACGGCTCCCCACGCAATCCGAACTGCGCCTGTCCTATGCTCCGGTCGTGCACCACGCGGCGCCCGCGGTGGTCAATGTCTACGCCGCTAAAGTCGTGCAAAACCGCAACCCACTTCTGGACGACCCGATTTTCCGCCGGTTTTTCGGTGTCCCGGGCGGAGGAGGCAATCAATTGCAGCGGTCCCTGGGCTCGGGCGTGATCATCGATTCTGCCGGCCTGGTCGTGACGAACAATCACGTCATCGAGGGAGCCGATGAGGTCAAGGTTTCGCTCGCCGACAAGCGCGAGTTTGAGGCAATCCTTGTGCTGAAGGACCCGCGAACCGATCTTGCCGTGCTGCGCATCAAGGATGGACGTGAGCAATTTCCGGTGCTCGAATTTGCGGATTCCGACGCGTTGCAGGTCGGCGATGTGGTGTTGGCCATTGGCAATCCATTCGGCGTCGGCCAAACCGTGACGCATGGTATCGTGTCTGCACTCGCACGGACGCAGATTGGAATCTCCGACTACCGTTTCTTCATTCAGACCGATGCCGCCATCAATCCAGGAAATTCCGGCGGCGCGCTCGTTGACCTCACTGGAAAATTGATCGGTATCAACACCGCGATCTTCTCACGATCGGGCGGTTCTCAAGGAGTCGGTTTTGCGATTCCTGCGAATATGGTGCGGGTCGTCGTGGCCTCCGCCAAGACCGGCGGCAGCGCGGTGGTGCGGCCATGGCTCGGCGCGAAATTGCAGGCCGTCACGCCGGAGATCGCGGACAGCATGGGTCTCAAGCGTCCGGCTGGTGCATTGGTGAGCAACGTCACTGCCAATAGTCCTGCCGCCAGCGCGGGCCTCAAGGCCGGTGACCTGATTCTTTCGGTGGACGGGCAGGACGTCGATGATCCCAACGCCTTCGATTACCGGTTCGGCACGAAGACGCTGGGTGGCAGCGCCCGTCTGGGAATTCTCCGCGGAGGGCGCGAGCAATCTGCGACGGTGTCCTTGCGCAGCGCGCCTGCGACACCGCGCGATGAGATCGTGATCCGCTCTCGTTCGCCTTTTTCCGGGGCGAAGATTGCAAATCTTTCGCCTGCGCTCGCCGAAGAACTACAGCTGCAAAATGTCGATCAGGGGGTTGCGATCGTCGACGTCGACACCGGCTCGTATGCCAGCAACCTTGGCTTCCAGCGCGGCGACGTCATTGAGGAAGTCAACGGCCAGCGCATCAGCAAAACTAGCGATCTTGATCGTCTGGCCAGCACCCCCAACCGCAGCTGGCGCATCACAATACTGCGCGGCGGGCAGAAGATTTCCGCGGTATTCAGCGGATGACCTCCCGCGCCAAAGCGAGCGGTGCAAGCCTGTTTACAGCCGCGGGCCTTGAGAAGGATGCGCCGCGCCCGCTTGCGGACAAGCTGAGGCCACAACGACTGGGCGATGTCGTTGGCCAGGACCACTTGCTTGGACCCGATGGCGCGCTCACACGCATGCTGGCAACGCGCTCGCTTGGTTCAATGGTGTTCTGGGGCCCGCCGGGCACGGGCAAGACCACGGTCGCGAGGCTTCTGGCGCAGGCGACTGATCTGCACTTCGAGCAGATATCCGCGATTTTCACTGGTGTCGCGGACCTCAAGAAGGTGTTCGAGGAAGCACGTCGGCGCCGGGAGATGGGGCAGGGTACGTTGCTGTTCGTCGATGAGATCCACCGCTTCAACCGTGCGCAGCAAGACTCGTTCCTTCCAGTGATGGAAGACGGAACGATCATTTTGGTCGGCGCGACGACTGAAAACCCGTCCTTTGAGCTGAACGCACCGCTCCTGTCGCGCGCGCGAGTGCTCGTCTTCCACCCACTCGACGCAGCGGCAATCGAGAAACTACTTGGACGGGCGGAGGATATTGAGAACAGGCGGTTGCCACTTGATGCCGAAGCCCGCGATGCGCTCAAGCGCATGGCCGATGGTGATGGTCGTGCCGCGCTAACCTTGGCCGAAGAGGTCTGGCGGGCCGCGCGCAAGGATGAATTTTTCAATTCAGCGAAACTGCAGGAGATCGTGCAGCGACGCGCGCCGATCTACGATAAGTCGCAGGATGGCCACTACAATCTGATCAGCGCATTACACAAGTCGGTGCGCGGCTCTGATCCTGACGCTGCGCTCTACTATCTGTGCCGGATGTTGGATGCCGGAGAGCCACCGCTCTACATAGCGCGTCGTGTTGTACGCATGGCGATCGAAGATATAGGCCTTGCTGATCCGCAGGCTTTGGTGATCGCAAACGCCGCCAAGGATGCCTATGATTTTCTTGGCTCGCCGGAGGGCGAACTCGCCATCGCGCAAGCGGTGATCTACTGCGCCACGGCCCCGAAATCGAACGCTGGCTATGCGGCATTTGGTGCAGCGATGCGCACTGCCAAGGAGGCTGGTTCGCTTCTGCCGCCCAAGCACATTCTAAACGCGCCTACCAGGCTGATGCAGGAAGAGGGCTACGGTCGTGGCTACGCCTACGATCATGATGCTGCCGAGGCCTTTTCCGGTCAGAACTATTTCCCCGATGCACTCGAGCGTCAGAAGTTCTACGACCCTCCCGAGCGGGGTTTTGAGCGAGAGATCAGAAAGCGTCTGGAGTACTGGGCGAAGCTGCGGAATGAGCGGGGCGGAGCATGAGCCGCGAGCGCTCCGGTCCACGCCAACCAGGTGGGGGGCGCCAATCTGCCGGACCACGCCATCGTAACCGAGGCAAAGGTCAAGGCCGCTGGCGCGAGGGATCTCAGTCTCGCCGGGCAGCGGGTCCGGGCGAGGGGCCTCGTGGAAAGTCGCCTTCCGTCCATCCCCGCAGCGCGACATCATCGACCACAGCCCCGCGCATGATCAGAAGCGAAGGCAAGGTGGAAACCGCCACCGTCGGTCCCGACGAATCCGGGATGCGGGTCGACCGATTTTTCGAAGCAAGGTTTCCCCGCCTGTCGTTCAGCCACATCCAGCGCATCATTCGCAAAGGCGAAGTGCGCATAAACGGGAAGCGCACTCAGCCCAAAGTGCGGCTTGAGTCGGGGGATTCCGTACGGATTCCGCCATTGAAAATTGCACCGCCACCTCCACGCGATGACGCGCCGGCAGCGGACAAAGATCGCGCCTTTCTCCGATCGATCACGCTTTACGAAGACGCTGACGTGTTAGTGCTCAACAAGCCGATGGGACTTGCCGTGCAGGGCGGTTCGGGCACAATGCGGCACATCGATGGCATGCTCGGCGCCTTGCGCTCGCAAGATGGCCAGCGCCCTCGTCTCGTACACAGGCTGGATAAGGATACGGCCGGCTGCCTACTGGTGGCGAAAACACGATTTGCCGCCGCTGCCCTCGCGAAAACTTTCCGTTCACGCTCAGCGCGCAAAATCTACTGGGCCCTGGTCGCGGGCGTGCCAAAGCCGCGTCAAGGTCGAATTTCGACGTTTCTTGCTAAGGAGGAGCGCGAAGAAGATTCGTTCATGCGCATTGCAGCGCATGGGGAAAAAGGCGCTAGCCATGCGGTGACATACTACGCGGTGGTTGAGACGGCGGCGCAGCGGGTCGCCTGGCTTTCACTCAAGCCGGTCACCGGCCGCACCCATCAGCTGCGTGCGCACATGGCGCATGTCGGCAATCCGATTGTTGGAGACCCAAAGTATTTCACCAAAGAAAACTGGGAGCTGCCGGGCGGACTTCAGAACAAGCTTCATCTCCTGGCTCGGCGTATCGCGGTACCGCACCCGCGCGGCGGGACAATTGATGTATCGGCGCCGCTACCGCCGCATATGCAGCAGTCGTGGAATTTGTTGGGGTTTGACGCCAAGCGTTACGATCCGATCGAGGAGGCACCCGAGGAGTAGACGCCCCGCCACGGGGTTCCTATGCGAGAGAAAACTGTCGGCGGTATCGACGGCGCCGGCCCATGCGCAAAACGGCGTTCTGAGCGACAATTACAGCATCATGGTTCCGAAGAAGGGCTATAAGCCCTCTCAACCCGAGCCTTGGCTTGCGCCCAAGTACAAGTCACCGAGCGGAACCGTGAAGCACATAAAACTTCCGAAATCGACCGTTGTGCCGATGCCCAACGCGCAGGAGGACGGGTAGTGCCGAACTTGCCTACGGTGTCAGGTTCTGGGCGCGGTGGCGCTGAGACATTCCAAGATCGCGCCGCGCGCTGCGCACACCAGGCAGGCGTTTTTGGTCAGCCGGGGGGGCGACCGCGGCAGCTACATAGGCGCCTGCGTTAACCAGTAGCTTCAAGTATCACTGCAAGTTCTTCAAGTTGATGCTTAGCTTCAACTAAATCTCGTCCATCACTTGTGGTGCTCGATGACTTTGGCCCACTTGGTTGCGCATAAGATCAGCAGTGGCGATTACTCCAACCCAGTACGAGTTGTTGCTTTCAACACCGCCGAGGGATGGTCGCGTGATGTCACAGAGGACATCGCACAACAGCGAGACGCGACGGAGATTCGCCGACAGCCGCATAAACACCACTGCGAACGGCAGCCAGTTTTGAATGCCAGTCCCCACACAATTCCGCTTCGCGCGTTGCCGAATCGCCCTTGTTGTAGCCCCCGAAAAGAAAAGCCCCGGCAGCCACCGGGGCGAGTAAGACCGACGCGGGGGTGACCGCGACAGTCAAAGCGGGCGGACTATATGAGTAGTAAGGGGTTAGGAACAAGTCGGCGTTGGGTTGAGCACACAGTTCCCTGTGAATTCACCCCCCGAAGAGCCGGCAGCAGCCTCGGCGTCCTACGGTACGAGCTTTTAGATAATTTTTTTTTATAACCGCTGAAATTTACTCTTCATAGCACCGACCAAAACGCAGTCGGGAACTACACTTATCCTGCGACCGTCTGGCATGCTCTCGGATGCCCCCTGGGCGGAAGCAAAGAGCCGCAGCTAGTTGGCTCAGTTTGCGGCTCTTTCTATTGCGTCGGAGCGAACTACTAGGAAAAAAGAAAATGGCCCGCAACGTTGGAGGACGTTAGGGGCCAGGACATGTGGGTGCTCAATGACTTTGGCCCCCTTGGCCGCGCCTATGTCGAGACCGATGAAGCCAACGCCACCGAAAGGGATGTCGTTGGCAATAGCAGCCGTGGCGATTACTCGAAGCCAGTACGGGTGGTAGCTTTCAACACCGCCGAGGGACGGTCGCGCGATGTCACAGAGGACATTGCAGAAGAATTGCTAGTGCGAGACGCGAGCGAAGGTGACCTCGGCGAATCTGCCCAGACATTTATCGGGCGGGTGCTGGATACTGCGACTTATGGATTTTTAAACCGAAACATGCCGCGCCAATGATGCGCGGCCTGCCGTGGCCGTTGCAACACGGGCATTGCGCTCCACGTAGCGCCACACGAATGATTGCTTCCTGGTCACGCGGCTTAACACGCAAATCCACCACGCTGTCGCAACCATCGCACGCAATGACCAGCCAGTGATGTTTTGAAGTCAGCGCGGCTAGTCAGCAACTCGCGAAGACGCGATGGCGGATTTCAAGGCGAGGTGGCTGATGAGTTAGGATCGAAAACGGTCGGAACCGGCGGTACGTGCGTTACCGTGGGCTCAGGCGTCCCTACATCTGGATTAGGATGCCTTTCAGGTTTGTTCTTCTTCGCCGTTCGCCTGCGTTTCAACTTGGTCTTTGTTGCCTTGGTCCTTTTCACCTTGCTCTTTTTTGTCTTGGCCTTTTTTGCCTTTCGTTTTTTAGCCATGCGATTACCCCCTGCATTTGTTCCAGGCATCGCAAACTACGTGATTCGCGTTTCCTTCGGGACTGAAGAGTCGCTAGCGGATGCAAAGCTAGTTGGCTGCGTACCACAGAACTTCACCCCACATCGCAAAAAACAAGCCGAGTGCGAGAAAGAGTGCTTTCTTCTCGTTCCGAAGCGCCTCGGTGACTAAGAAAAGTAAAAGCACAGCGTTGATTAGAAGTCCGGCTGTTACAATCGTTCCGATGATTGCCATGAGAATCGCCTCCTTAGCTTAACGATCACGATGGAGGCGAGTTCTTAGCGATGTATGAATCATGCGATCATGGAGTTGGACCTTGGGCCAATGTGTCGAATCGGGTATAGGTGGCTACTCATTTGTATCGAATTTTGCTGTCCGCTGGGCATCCTCAGCTCACGGCGGTGAGTTTCTTATTAATTGTCACCTGATTCTAATGTTTGCCCTGTTTTTCTGGGAACACTGGCCGGATGATTTATGTTGTGAGTGTCGTCCGCACTATCGACGCGCCTCGACGTAAGGCGAGCGTAATGGGTCGAGCCATTCGTCTCTGAAAACTAGTGTCTATCCGGCGCAGCTATTCCTCGTCGATGCGTGGTGGCTCACTCCACTCCCGCGCTCGCAGAGACGCGCCGTGAGACTTGGACGCAATTTTTGGACCCAAACTCCCCAAGACTGGGGATAACACGAGGACACAACGCGGACTCCACACGGTCAGAAATCACCGCAAAGCCTGACTCAACGACACTTTACGACACTGGACGTGAGGTTGTTCTCCGTCCCACGAGATCGGCGAACGTTGGATCGGAAGGTGCGAACGTTCACGCCTGCAGGCGCTGGGCGACATGAAAAAAGCACTGGAGGCACGTGATGAGTAAGCCGAAGTTTGTCTATGCCACCTTTATCCGCGCCACGCCTGAAAAGGTTTGGGAAGCGCTCACCAAGGCGGATCTCACCGAGAAATATTGGTTCGGCTACCGGCTGTCGGCGGAGATAAGCCTGGCGACCACATGACGGCCATAAGCCCAGCCGGTCAGCAGGCCCACCGTGACCCCATTCTGGAAAGCGAGCCACCTCGACGTCTCTTGTACGGCTGGAAGCCACTCTACAAGGATCTGCCGCACGAGCCACCATCGCGCGTCACCTTCAAACTTAAGCCGATCAAGGGGCAGACACGGATGACCGTCACATATGACGAGTTGATTTTCGAAATGATCAGCGGCGGCTGGCCGGCCGTGCTGTCGAGCCTCAAGAGGTTTCTGGAAATTGGAAGGGGCCTTGAGTCCACCGGGGTCGAGGAAGAAAAGCCCTGGCTCAAATAAGTTATGTTGCGTGCGACGTCAGGGGCGTCCCGTGTGCCGCGCGGGGCGCTCCTGAGGTTTTCAGGAGTTGGTTGCTCGGTCGAGCGCAGCGAGGTCATCGGCACTCAATCTGATCTGCGGCGCCTTCGCGATCTCTTTAAACTGCGCGACGCTCGTGGCGCTGGCAATGGGCGCTGCAACTCGGCCGATCAGCCAAGCGAGCGCGACCTGCGCCGGCATCGCGTTGTGTCGTGAAGCTACCTCGTCGAGTGCCTTCAGAATGCGTGTGCCGCGCGCATCGAGATACTTCCTCAGTCTAGCCCCGCGCGCAGAGTTTCTGTCGGCATCGGCGGGTGCGCGGTATTTTCCGGTGAGGAAACCGGCGGCGAGCCCATAATAGGGGATGACGCTGATATTCTCCTGCCGGCACAACGCTGCGTAACCGGATTCGAATTCGTTGCGATCCGAAAGGTTGTAGAGCGGCTGCAACGTTTCGTAGCGCGGCAGGCCGAGTTTCCTGCTGGCATCAAGAGAGGCCTTGAAACGATCGGGACTTACGTTGGAGGCGCCGACGATGCGGACCTTGCCCGCTTTGATCAGGGCAGCATAGGCCTCCATCGTCTCCGTCACCGGCGTGACCTCGTCGTCGAAATGCGTCTGATAAAGATCAATGCGGTCCGTCTTGAGCCGACGCAGGGAAGCGTCGCACTCGCGCAGAATGTAGTCTTTGCAAAGCGAACGGCCTTCTCCCATGTCCTCGCCGACTTTCGTGGCGAGCACAACTTTGTCGCGCTTTCCGGACGTGCTTAACCAGTTGCCGATGATGGTCTCGGACTCGCCACCGGGATGGCCCGGCACCCAGCGAGAATAGCTGTCCGAAGTGTCGATAGCGTTGAAACCGGCATCTACGAACGCGTCGAGAATACGATGTGAAGTCGGCTCATCGACGTTCCAGCCGAACACATTGCAGCCCAGCACGAGCGGGGCGATGCGCACATCAGAACGGCCGAGCTGACGAGATTCCAAGCTAGCGCAAGCCCGCGTTGAACTTGTCGAGCGTGGCCCGACCCGGGCACAAGTCCTTTTCGCCGAGAGCATTGAGCGGCGTCTGCACCGTGCGCAGATGCGCGTGCAAATCCTCGGACTCGGCTTCAACATACAAGAGGCCGGTGACGATCTGGCCCTTGGCAGCGTGGTGCTGGAGGAAACCGAGTGCCGCCGTGCGGTCTTGAATGTCATAGTCAGCAGCGAACTTGCGCAGTGCGAGCTTTGAGCCGTCGTGCTGCTCGACAACCTCAACGGTACCGGGTTCGTATTTAACCTCGATCGGCATCCGACTGGAGATGAAATCGAGGCGGTTGACGGCCTCGTTGTGCTCGCGCACGAAATCGAAGCTCTTGGTCGATCCGACGTGGTTGTTAAAGGCCACACAGGGGGAGATGACATCGATAAATGCCGCTCCCCTGTGTGCGATTGCCGCCTTGATGATCGGCACCAGCTGATGTTTGTCGCCCGAGAAGGAACGCGCCACGAAGCTCGCGCCAAGCTGCAGCGCCATCGCAACGAGATCGATGGAATTATCGGTATTGATGAAGCCCCGTTTGGATTTTGAGCCGCGGTCGGCGGTGGCCGAAAACTGTCCTTTGGTCAAGCCGTACACACCGTTGTTCTCGACAACATAGACCATGTTCACGCCGCGGCGCAGGCAGTGGGCGAACTGACCAAGCCCGATCGACGCGCTGTCACCGTCACCGGATACGCCGAGATAGATCAGATCGCGGTTCGCAAGGTTCGCGCCGGTCAGCACGGACGGCATACGGCCGTGCACCGAATTGAAACCGTGCGAGTTGCCGAGGAAGTAGGTTGGCGTCTTCGACGAGCAGCCGATCCCCGAGATCTTGGCAACCCGGTGCGGTTCGATCGACAGTTCGAAACAAGCCTGGATGATCGCGGCCGTGATCGAATCATGTCCGCAACCCGCGCAGAGGGTCGATACGCTGCCCTCATAGTCGCGGTGCGTATAACCGAGCGAATTCTTCGGCAGATCGGGATGGTGGAATTTCGGCTTGGCTAGATAAGTCATGAGGTCACCTTCATCGGCTTCACCGTCAGCTTGTCGAGGTGGTCACCGATGGCTTTGGCGATGAAACGCGCGGTAATGGGCGTGCCGTCGTAGTGCAGGATCGGAACGAGCCGTACGGGGTCGATGCCGCACTCGTTGACGATCAGCGAGCGCAGTTGCGCGTCGCGGTTCTGCTCGACCACGAACACGAAATCGTGGTCTGCGACAAAGCTGTTGACGCTGGAATGGAAGGGAAAAGCGCGTACGCGCATGCGGTCGAGCGCATGCCCACGCGCTTCGATCATATGGATCGCCTCGTCCATCGCGGGCGAGGTGGAGCCATAGTAGATCACTCCATATTTGGTCGGCTTTCCCGCGTTCGCGATCAGTGGCCGCGGCACCAGATCCTTGGCGGTCTCGAACTTGCGGATCAGCCGCTGCATGTTGTCGACATAAGGGGTACCTTCTTCCGTGTACCGCGCGTAGCGGTCGCGCGACGTGCCTCGCGTGAAGAACGAGCCTTTGGTGGGGTGCGTGCCGGGGTAGGTGCGATAGGGAATCCCGTCACCGTCGACGTCAAGATAGCGCCCGAATTCCTTTCCTGCCTCCAGCTCTGTCGCCGTCATGACCTTGCCGCGGTCATATTTGCGGCTGTCGTCCCAGGCGAGCGGGTTGGACAGATGGTGGTTCATGCCGATGTCGAGGTCGAGCATGACGAAAATCGGCGTCTGCAGGCGATCGGCGAGGTCGAAGGCCCGGGCGCCGAATTCGAAGCTCTCGGTCGGGTCCTCGGGGAAAAGCAAAACGTGCTTGGTGTCACCGTGCGAGGCGTACGCGCAGGACGTGACATCGCACTGCTGCGTGCGGGTCGGCATGCCAGTCGAGGGACCGGCACGTTGGACGTCGAACAGAACAGCAGGAATTTCAGCGAAATAGGCGAGCCCGATAAACTCCTGCATCAAGGAAATGCCAGGCCCTGACGTTGCTGTGAAAGCACGTGCGCCGTTCCAGCCGGCACCAATCACCACGCCGATCGAGGCAAGCTCGTCCTCGGCCTGGATGATCGCGTATTTGGCTTGTTTGGTCTCCGCATCAACGCGGAACTTGGCGCAATGCCGGGTGAAGGCGTCTGCTAGCGAAGATGATGGGGTGATCGGATACCAAGCACAGACGGTCGCGCCGCCATAAACTGCTCCGAGGGCTGCGGCTGAGTTGCCTTCAATGAAGATTCGATCGCCGACGGCATTGGCGCGCCTGAGCTTGACGCTGAGCGGGCACTGCAGGTTCAGAACCGCATAGTCGCGACCGATATGCAGGGCCTTGATATTGGGCTCGATCAGCTTGTCCTTGCCTTTGTATTGTTCGCCAATGAGTTGCTCCACGACCTTCACATCCATGTCGAGGAGGGCGGTAAGCGCACCGATATAGATGATGTTCTTGAATAGCTGGCGCTGTCGCGGATCTGTATATTCGCGATTACAGATGGCCGTGAGCGGCACGCCGATAACCGTAATGTCATCCCGGAATTTCGATGGTGGCATCGGCTTGGTCGAATCATAGAACAGATAACCACCCGGTTCGATGCCGGCGATATCCCTGTCAAAGGTCTGCGGGTTCATCGCGACCATAAGGTCGGTTCCGCCGCGGGCACCAAGATGGCCCGCCTCCGAAATGCGAACCTCGTACCAGGTCGGCAGGCCTTGAATATTGGAGGGAAAGATGTTGCGCGGAGCAACTGGTACCCCCATGCGCATAACCGCACGCGCAAACATCTCGTTCGCGCTCGCCGAACCCGAGCCATTGACGTTTGCGAAACGAACGACGAAGTCGTTTACGCGGCTGATCGGCGCGGCGGTCGGCATGAAGTCCCTGCTTGAGTCATATCGATCAGGAATTTCTGCATGTCCCAGGCTCCCGTCGGGCAACGCTCGGCACAGAGGCCGCAGTGCAGGCAGACGTCCTCATCCTTGACCATGACGCGGCCGGTCTTGAGGCCATCCTGGACATACAGATCCTGGGTGAGATTGTGCGAAGGCGCGTTCAGCTGCTGACGCAGATCCGCTTCTTCGCCGTTCGCGGTGAACGTTATGCAATCCATGGGGCAGATGTCGACGCATGCATCGCATTCGATACAGAGCTGCGCCGAAAACACGGTCTGAACGTCGCAATTCAGACAACGCCCAGCTTCCGAGAATGCTAGCTTTTCGTCAAAGCCAAGCTCGACTTCGGCCTTGATATCCCTGAGGGCAACGACTTTGTCGCGATGCGGCACCTTGTAGCGCTTGTCGAGGGCGATTTCGTTGTCGTAGCTCCACTCATGGATGCCCATTTTCTGGCTCATCACTTCGACCGCGGGAGCAGGGCGGTCATTGATGTCTTCGCCGTTAAGAACCTTGTCGATGGAAACCGCCGCTTCGTGCCCGTGCGCGACGGCCCAGATGATATTTTTCGGACCGAAGGCGGCGTCACCACCGAAGAAGATCTTTGTGTGGGTGGACGCCATAGTCTTTGAATCGACTTTCGGCATATCCCATTGATCGAATTCGACGCCTATGTCGCGCTCGACCCACGGGAATGCATTCTCCTGGCCAACAGCCACCAACACATCGTCGCAGGGGAAGTGTTGATCGGGTTCACCGGATGGTACGAGTTTGCGGCGGCCCTTGACATCGTATTCGGCCTTTACCTTTTCGAAGGTGATGCCGGTGAGTTTTCCATCCTCGTGCGTGAATTCTTTAGGCACGAGGTAGTTGTGGATCGGAATGCCCTCGTGCATGGCGTCTTCCTTCTCCCAGGGCGACGCCTTCATTTCCTCAAACCCTGAGCGCACCACAACGTCAACCTGTTCGCCGCCGAGGCGACGCGCGGAGCGGCAACAATCCATCGCGGTATTGCCGCCGCCGAGAACGACCACGCGGCGGCCGATCTTGGAAATGTGTCCGAAGGAAACAGAGGAGAGCCAGTCGATACCGATATGAATGTTCTTGGCGGCTTCCTTGCGGCCGGGGACATCGAGATCGCGTCCGCGCGGCGCACCCGAACCGACGAAAATCGCGTCCCAGTTCTCGCCCAGTAGTGCCTTCATGCTGTCGATGCGCTTTCCCGCGCAAAATTCGACGCCAAGGTCGAGGATATATCCGCACTCCTCGTCGATAACGGAATCCGGCAGCCGGAATTTCGGGATCTGCGTTCGAATCATGCCGCCGGCTTTAGGGTCCTGGTCGAACACAACGCAGTGGTAGCCAAGCGGGGCGAGATCGCGGGCAACAGTGAGTGAGGCAGGACCAGCGCCGATCAACGCGACGCGCTTGCCGTTTTTCTTGACTGCTGGCTTGGGCAGGCGCTCGCGAATGTCGTCTTTGTAATCGGCTGCGACTCTTTTCAGGCGGCAAATAGCCACCGGCTCCTTCTCCACGCGTATACGCCGGCACGCCGGCTCGCAAGGGCGATCACAGGTGCGACCGAGAATCCCGGGAAACACGTTCGAGCGCCAATTGATCATGTACGCGTCGGAATATCGGCCGTGTGCGATCAGACGGATATATTCCGGAACTGGCGTATGCGCCGGGCAAGCCCACTGACAGTCCACGACTTTGTGGAAGTAGTTTGGGTCGGAAATGTCGGTATTCTTCATTGACTCCTCGAAACGCGCCCCGCTACTTCCGCACACCTCAAGCGACGTCGCGTCGCAGCCCCCCGGCGGCTTCGCTCCTTACCGATCGGCCCATTTCAGGCACGAATCTGAGGCTGATAATATTGGCTGGGACCCACCAAGGCTACTTATCCTTCCGTGTATGAGTCCCGCGAACCACAAGTCTCTCTCTCTCTCTGGTTTTTCGCTCCTTGAAAGCGGCAAGAGCATGGCATTTTGGTCCTCAACGTTCGTAATCTAAATTAACACCTAACGAACGAAGTTCCTCGTTATTTTGCGGCGCACAAAACCCGTCCCAATGCGTGAGATTTTTAGCGATATTTTCGAGAACCAACCGCTCGATCCAACGGAAGCGGCGCGCCAAACCGTTCGGCCGCGCTTGCGGAAGCGATTCTACAAACAAGCGCAGCTAACCGACGCACAGGACGGTGTTGGAATATCGCTCGACGGCAGACCTGTCCTGACACCGCAACGGCGCGCTTTTGTCGCGCCCACGCCGGCGCTCGCTGCCGCCGTCGCGGCGGAATGGAATGCGCAAGGCGAGACCATCGACCCGCGGGAAATGCCGCTCACGCGGCTCGCGAACGCCGTGATTGATGCAGTCAGCGAAAACCCTGAGGCCGTCGCGGAGGAGATTGCAAAATATCTCGGTAGCGATTTGCTTTTTTATCGTGCCGAGACGCCCAAGAAGCTCGTGGACAGACAGTCGCAAGCTTGGGATCCAGTGCTTGCCTGGGCGCGCGGGACCTTTGGCGCGAACTTCAAACCGACACAAGGTGTCGTGCACGTGACGCAACCCGCTGAAGCCATTGAAGCCTTGCAACGCGTCATCCCGCGCGACCCCTGGCGCCTCGCAGGGGTTTCTTCAATCACCACGTTGACGGGCTCGGCACTGCTGGCTTTGGCGATTGCGCAGGGTGCAATCGATGTCGATACAGCCTGGGCAGCTGCGCATGTGGACGAGGATTGGCAGATGACGCAATGGGGGCGCGACGAACTTGCGCTCGAACGCCGAGCCTATCGCGAGGCTGAGTTCAGAGCGGCAGCTTCAGTTCTAAATCTTATTGGCTAGTCGCGTCCAGTGCGACTGAAGACGGGCCTGGCATGGCAGCCGCGTCTTCGGCACGCGTAAGGCGCCGCGAGCGCCCTGCTGTTCAGAATCAATGTCCGGTTGGATCGCCCCGTCGTCCGGCTTCATAGAGGAACCAAACACGCCGTTCGGCGTCGTCGATGAACGTCTCGAGAAAACTCGCCGTCGCAACGTCGTTGTGTTCGTCACAGAGATCGTGGGTCTCTCGCAGGGCCGTAATCACGCGTTGATTGTCTTCGCGCAGCTCTGCCAGCATGTCCTGCGGATCGACGTACGCTGCGTCATTGTCGCTGAGACGTTGATGTCGCGTGATATCGCCGATGGATCGCAGGGTGGTTCCGCCAAGCTTGCGCACGCGCTCAGCGAGCACATCGGTCGTGGCGAAGATCTGTTCTGCATGCTCGTCGAACAACAGGTGATAATCGCGGAAATGCGGCCCACTGACGTGCCAGTGAAAATTCTTGGTTTTCATGTAAAGCGCGAAGGTATCCGCGAGCAACGCGTTGAGCGCCCCAGCGATGTCCTTTTGAGCATTCGCGCCGAGATCGGTCGGTGTGGTCAGGCGCGCGGTAGGTTTGGCATTATTCATGGTCGATGTCCTCGGTTACCAAAAGCCCCCCGGAAGAATTCCCCACAGTATGCCGTGCAATTGTCAGCTTTGTGAAGGCTCGTTTTTCTTCGACCGAAGTTCGGCGGCACGCCTATCGGCTGTCTGCGCATCATCCTCGCGTCCCAGTGACCGCAACAGACTCGCGCGCGCCTCATGCATTTTGGCGACATCCGCCTTTACTGCGATTGCCTTGTCGACGCTCGCCAGCGCATCGTCAAGGCGTGAGAGCTTTTTCAGCGCCAATGCGCGTCCGAGATAGGCCTCCGCCATCTTTGGCTCGAGCGCGATAGCCCGCTCATAGCTTTCCAGGGCCTCCGCACCACGGCCCAGGTCGGTCAAAACGTGACCCCGATTGCAATGGGGGACGCAGAAATCCGGATCGAGCACGATGGCCTTGTCGTAACTGGCAATCGCTTCGTCGAGTCGCCCGGCACCATGGAGCGTTGCTCCCCGATTGATCCAGTCGGGTGCGGAAGTCGGGTCGATCGCGAGAGCCCGATCGAAGCTCGACAAAGCTTCGCTGTTTCTGCCAAGTTCGCTCAGCATATTGGCGCGATTACTATATGCGTCTCCCAGGTTGGCGTCGCATTCAATCGCGCTATCGAAACTTTGCAGGGCGTCGTCGATCTTGCCCATCCGGTGAAATGCCTGACCGATCAGGTTGTGTGCCCGGGCCTGTCGCGGACGAAACGATAGCGAACGGCGGGCCAGATCGATGCCTTGCTGAAACTGACCTTCGTGGCAGGCGATAAGCGCGATGTAATAGAGCGCGTCGGCGTTGCGCGGGTCATTGCGCAGCACCTGGGTATAGCGGTCCATGGCCAGCGAAATCTGACCGGCCCTGTGGTGCACCAGGCCCTGCTGAATGAGTTCGGCGGCCGTCTGCGGTTCACTCATGGGGCGCTTGTAAGCAGGCTTTGAGGGGGCTGCCAAGCCCGAACTCACGGCTGCGGCTAATGCCAGCTTTCGCGGGGACGACGGCTGTGGTGTGGTATGCATCGACGGCCGGAATCCACGGGGAAGGGCTCCACTCAATGAAAGATATCCTCGATAGACTCGAAAAGCGGCGCGAGGACGCCCGCCTGGGCGGAGGCAAGGCGCGTATCGAGGCGCAGCACAAGCGCGGCAAGTTAACCGCGCGCGAGCGCATCGAGTTGTTCCTCGACAAAGGCTCCTTCGAGGAGTTCGACATGTTCGTCGAGCACCGCTCCAACGAATTCGGGAGCGAGAAAACGAAAATCCCTGGTGACGGTGTGGTCACGGGCTGGGGCACAGTCAATGGTCGTGCGGTCTATCTGTTTTCTAAGGATTTCACGGTCTTCGGCGGATCGCTGTCGGAGACACATGCTCAGAAAATCATCAAAGTGCAGGACATGGCGATGAAGGCGCGCTGCCCGATCGTCGGCCTGTTCGATGCGGGAGGTGCGCGCATCCAGGAAGGTGTCGCGGCGCTTGGCGGCTATGGTGAAGTCTTCAAACGCAACGTAATCGCGTCGGGCGTTATTCCGCAGGTGAGCGTCATCATGGGGCCATGTGCAGGCGGTGACGTTTATTCGCCTGCCATGACCGATTTCATCTTCATGGTGCGCGACACCTCGTACATGTTCGTCACTGGTCCAGACGTCGTTAAGACAGTGACCAATGAAGTTGTGACCGCCGAGGAACTGGGCGGGGCCTCGGTGCACACCACGAAATCGGGTGTTTCGGACGGCGCCTTCGAGAACGACGTCGAGTGCTTGTTACAGATGCGTCGATTGATCGATTTCCTGCCTTCCAATAACGAAAGCGGGGTTCCGGAATGGCCTACACAGGACGCAGCGGACCGCATCGACGAGTCCCTCGATACGCTCATCCCTGAGAATCCCAACAAGCCCTACGACATCAAAGAGCTGATACTGAAGGTTGCCGACGAGAGCGATTTTTTCGAGCTGTCATCGGCGTACGCAAAGAACATTGTCACGGGTTTCGGTCGGATCGCTGGACGCACCGTTGGCTTCGTAGCGAACCAACCTATGGTGCTCGCCGGGGTGCTCGACAGCGATGCCTCGCGCAAGGCGGCGCGCTTTGTACGCTTCTGTGATGCATTCGCTATCCCGATTGTTACCTTTGTTGATGTTCCAGGCTTTTTGCCGGGCACAGACCAGGAATATGGCGGGCTGATCAAACATGGCGCCAAGCTATTGTTCGCCTACAGCCAATGTACAGTCCCGCTGGTGACCGTGATCACGCGCAAGGCATTTGGCGGAGCCTATGACGTTATGGCGTCGAAGCATGTCGGTGGGGATGTCAACTACGCCTGGCCGACGGCTCAGATCGCGGTCATGGGCGCCAAAGGCGCGGTTGAAATCATTTTTCGAGCCGACATGGATGATCCGAAAAAGATTGCCGCGCGCACGAAGGAATATGAGGAGCGCTTTTTGTCGCCGTTTGTTGCGGCCGAGCGAGGCTATATCGATGACGTGATCATGCCGCATTCGACGCGTCGCCGGATCGCGCGCGCACTGGCGATGTTGCGCAACAAACACGTGGAGATGCCCGCGCGCAAGCACGACAACTTGCCGGTCTAACGATGCCCAAGTCGCTCTTCATGGTTCGTGCAGTCGTTGCGGCGCGGTTGCGAACGAAATTCGACCAGTGGTACTCGACCGACCATTTGCCTTGGGCCATCCGGGTTTTCAAATGCGAGAAGGCGTGGCGCTTCTGGAGCGAGACAGAGCAGGGCGTGCACTACGCTGTCTATCAGTTCGCCGACAAGCAAAGGCTCGACGCCGCGCTCGCCTCGGAGGAATTCAAAGACATGGTCACTGATTTCAACCGGTCGTGGCCCGAGGGTGTCGCCCGCACGCGCGATATTATGACACTCGTGGAAGAGCGAACCGCCTGAGGGACGAGTTCCCCAGCTTGCGCGCCAACTGTCCGTCCCTAAATGAAAAAGGGAGGAACACTCTATGTCGACCCTTTTTGCCTTTCTCCATCACCTCGCGGCGTTCACTTTGGTTTCGACGCCTGCCGTCGAATTTGTACTCATCCGCCAGAACCTGACGATGGCGATCGCGCGAAGGTTGCCAATCGTTGACGTCGTACTTGGGGTGTCGGCGGGATTTCTTCTGGCGATTGGATTGTTGCGGGTGTTTTTCTTTGAGAAAGGCGCCGCCTACTATTTTCATAGTCCCGCCTTCATGACGAAATTCTCCGTCTTTATCGCCGTCGCACTTCTGTCCATCGTACCGACGATTGAATTGCTTTCCTGGCGCAAGCCGGTCAAGGCGGGAGAGCTGCCGGTCGTGAGTGAACGAAAGCTGCGAATTGTCCGGAACGTCATTCACGGCGAATTGGGCGCAGTTGTCATTATCGTGCTTTGCGCTGCGATCATGGCGCGCGGTGGTTGGGTATAGCGGCCGCCGAAGGCTGTCGAATCTGCCCCGACACGAGCGAAGACATGCTCTAGATGCTGAAGAAAACGAAGGTACTAGCCGCATTGACTAAAAACGGCGCGAAGAACTCTTTTTTGAATGCCCAGAGACCCGTGATCAGCGCCATCCGCCGCCACCGTTCACGTAGACAGTGTCAGCGGTCATGAATTCGCAGGCGTCCGAGCACATGAAAAGAACCAATTCGGCAATCTCCTCGGGCTCCGCGAAGCGATTCATTGGCACATCCTCGAGGAAACGTTGCACCAACTCCGGTGAACTGCTCGCTGCCGCTTGAAACGGCGTCTTGACCGGCCCAGGCGAGATCGAAAGTGCGCGGATCCCCTGCGTTGCAAACTCTCTTGCAACGCCCATGGTCATGGTCACCACCGCTCCTTTGGCCGCCGCGTAGTGCACTGATGAACCCGGGCCCCCACGTTTGTGTGCCATGCTGCCCATGTTGACGATCACGCCGAACTTGTTGGCGAGCATGTGCGGCAGCACGGCCTGCATGGCGTAGAAGGTGCCTTTGACATTCAGATCGAAGGTCTTGTCGAAAAGAGCGTCGTCGATTTCGAGAAACTTTGCGCGTCGTATTGCAGCGCCGGCCGAGTTGAACAGGAATTGCACGCTGCCGAAGCCGTCGATGGCAAGCTGGACCATATCTTTGAGGGCGGCGCGCTTGGTAACATCAATAGCCAGAGCCAGCGCCTGGCTGCCGATGTCGTTGATCTTCTCGGCGGTCTTTTCCACGCCCGCCTCGTCGATGTCGGCACAAACAACGTTCGCTTTCTCGCGAGCAAAAATAAGTGCCGCCGCGCGGCCGATCCCGCTGGCTGCGCCGGTGATGATAATGGTCTTGCCAGCGAAATAGTCCTGTGACTTCGGCATGAATTGTTCTCCGGCGGTGCTGTTTTCTGTGTCGCCGCTGCGCATCATGGATTGCCGGTTCAGGGCCAGCAATGACAATATCAGTGGCCAAAGGCCTTTGCATGGGAGCTTCCATGACAACCCCGATTGAATATGCCGATGCGTCATCTCAAGTGCGCGCCGTCTATGACGACATCAAAAAGACCCGCAACGTCGCGGACGTGAACAACTTCTGGAAATACCTTGCGCGCGATCCGGCGACCCTCAAACGCACATGGGAAAGCGTGAAGCAGATCATGGCGCCGGGAGCGCTTGATCCACTCGTCAAGGAGATGATTTATCTTGCGGTCTCGGTGACCAATGGCTGCCCTTATTGCATCGCGAGCCACACTTTCGCCGCGCGCAAGGCCGGCATGACGGAGGCGATGCACGGTGAGGTCATGGCTGTTGTGGGAATGGCCAATGAGACAAACCGGCTGGCGAACGGTTATCGTGTTCCGATTGACGATGCCTTTAAATGATTGCCGACGTCGCATCCCTGTGCAAAATATTGTCAGGGGAAGGGGAATTTCATGCTCGATGAAGCTCTGTTGACCAAATTGCTTTGTGTTGGATTCGTTGCGGCTTTCATGCTGCCGTTCGGGGGTCTCTTGTTCCCCTATGTCAGCAATGAACTGTCAGGAATTGAATTTCAGGCGATAGAGGCGGTCGCCAGCGCGACCCTTGCGTTCGGGATCTATTCCGTTCTCGGCTGACCCGCACGTTCCGCAACACCGGTTCATCGGAACTCAAATAACTTGGTCCCGGCGCCAAGGGCGCCGGGACGTTTTTCTGCGTGCGAGTATTATTGCGACTTGGGGGAAGCCGGCGGCGTCGACGGAGTCGATGCCGGTGGCGATAGTGGCTGTGTTGACGTCGCCCCGGAACCCGTAGTGCTCGGCGGCGGCGTCATTCGCGGCGCCGTGTTGCTGCTCGTCGTAGTCGAAGAGCCGTTGCTCGCGGTCGTGCTGTTGTTGTTCCAGCCGGCGACGATCAGAAACCCGATCAGCAGCAATACTGCCACACCGGCAATCCAACCCCACATTCCGCCAGCGGCGCTCTCATCGCGGCGTATAACCGGATCGCTCAGCCGCGGATCGGTAAAACGTGGATCAGTCATGACGTTCCTCCATAGTTCGAGGCGCTTTGCTTCGTCTCGAAATGGGGAAACCCGCCAGGTATGGTGCCGGTTCCGAAATAAGCGCGGTGGTGAGGGAACCTGCGGGAAATCAGGTCACTCGCACGGCCAACCGCCAGGCAGCCCAAAAAACAAAAAAGAAACACGCAAGGAACACGGGCAAGCTGGCTCCCGCCGACCACTGCTCGACGGCTCGACCAATAAGGTAGGCCGCCACCATGCCGACCAGGACGAAGACAACGTAATACATCAGCAATCTCATCGCGAAGCCCCAATCCCCGTGCGGGCCGGTTCAGGCCCAGTGACTTTATAGGGCCCCATCCCGAGAGTACGGGCAAGCCAAAAAAGTGGTATAGCCACGCCACCCGCCACAGTCCGATAGCCCCCACGCCGAGATCACCATGAGTCTAAGCCGACTGGCGATTACGACTGCGCCGGTGCTGTTCGTGCTCCTGTGGAGCACCGGCTTTATCGGTGCGCGTTACGGCCTGCCTTACATCGAACCGCTGACTTTCCTCGCTGTGCGCATGTTTTTCGTCGTCTTGATCATGGCCGCCATAGCAATCATCGGAGGTGCCAGACCTCCCGATGCCGGCCAGATCGGCCACAGTCTCGCTGCGGGCTCGCTGGTCCACGGCCTCTATCTCGGCGGGGTCTTCACCGCTATCAGCCAAGGCGTGCCGGCCGGGATTTCGGCTTTGATTCCAGGTCTGCAACCCATCCTGACGTCGACCATCGCCAACCGGTTTATGGGCGAAACGGTAACGCGTGTGCAGTGGGTAGGACTCGCACTCGGACTTCTTGGTGTTGCGCTTGTGTTGCACGACCGCAGCATCGTGCTTGCAGGCTCCACGCTTGGTTGGATTGCGAGCTTTCTGTCTCTGATCGGAATTACGTTGGGGACGCTCTATCAGAAGCGCTACTGCGGCGCGATCGACTGGCGTTCAGGCAACCTCGTTCAATACATCGGAGCAGGCGTTCTTTTTGCGCTTGGAGCCTTTGCGTTTGAAACACGCGAAATCCACTGGAGCGGTGAGCTCATTTTTGCGCTCGCATGGCTTGTGCTGGTGCTGTCGATCGCAGCGGTCGGCCTGATGTATTGGTTGATCCGCCGGTCTGCCGCGACCGGCTTTGCCAGCCTATTCTATCTTGTCCCGGTAGTGACAGCCTTGTTCGCTTACATTCTCTTTGGCGAGCGGCTCGACGCTATTTCTATCCTCGGGATGTTGATCTGCGCCGGCGGCGTCGTACTCGCCAACCGGGGCGCGCGGCAGAGCTGACTACTGTTTTCCGCGTTCCAGCACGAGTTGCGTCTGTGTTACCAGCGCACACAGCCTGCCGTCGCTGCGTGTAATGCGCGTTTGCCAGACCATCGTCGTTCGGCCGCGGTGAAGTGGCGTGCATTCTGCCTTTGCCACGTCGCCGATGGGCACGGCCGCAAAGAAATTGGTCTTGCTTTCGACCGTTGTTGTCGATTGGCCGGGCTTGAGATTGGCTGTGGTTGCGGTTCCACCGAGATTGTCGGCGAGGGCCATGAGGGCTCCGCCATGCAGGATTCCAAACCGGTTATTGAGCTCATCGCGTGCGAGAAGCTCTGCCGTTACCCGCTCGGGCGATACGTGCGTGATTTTCAGGCCGAGGAATTCGGCAAAGGGCGGTTGCTTGTTGGCCGCTTCGTTCATCTTCGTCGCTCCCAGCCGTCATTAAAATAACAAAGGCGCGGACCTTAGAGCCCACGCCTTTGCTGCGCAATCTTTGAGTCAGACTAACCGCGTGGCTGCGGGACAATCCGAATATAAGGCCGCGGCGCCTTGAAGCCTTGCGGCCATATCTTCTTGGCTTCGTCATCAGTGACGGAACCCGCAATGATCACGTCTTCGCCTTGTTTCCAGTTCGCCGGCGTGGCGACGCGGTGTTTGGCCGTCATCTGTAGTGAATCGATGACCCGCAGGACCTCATCGAAGTTGCGGCCGGTTGTCATCGGGTAGACTAGGATCAGTTTGATCTTCTTGTCGGGACCGACGATGAAAACGTTGCGGACAGTTTGATTGTCGGCGGGCGTGCGGCCTTCGGAAGTGCCCGAGGTGCTCGCCGGAAGCATCCCGTAGGCCTTGGAGATCTTGAGTTCAGTGTCACCGATCAGTGGGTAGTTTGGAGCAAAACCGACGACATCCTTGATGTCGGCAGCCCACTTTTTGTGATTGTCGACCGGGTCAACCGACAGGCCGACGATTTTCACATTTCGCTTGTCGAACTCCGGTTTGAGCCGGGCCATGGTGCCGAGTTCGGTCGTGCAGACCGGAGTGAAGTCTTTCGGGTGCGAAAACAGCACGCCCCAGGAATTTCCGAGCCAGTCATGAAAGCGGATTTTGCCTTCCGTTGTTTCGGCTTCAAAATCAGGTGCCGTATCGCCGATCGCCAATGTCATCACCAACCTCCACTGAAATGGATACGCGTGTACTTCCTAATATAGTGGGCGGCGTCGGAGGGGAATAGGGACGCTGCCAAGGAGTATTGTCGCGCCGTCAAATACGTACGGCGGAGAAGAAAAGAACGGCACTAAGGCGCCGGGTGGAAAAGCCTTTTCCACCCGGTCGAACTACGTCAGCGACTTGCAGCTTTACGCTCGTCCATGCCCACGGTCCGGCCGGGGAAACCGGCAGCATCGAAATAGAGCGTTTTACCGACGCTTTGGCCAACCAGAATGGTGACAAGCCCATTTTCGCTCGGCGTACTGCGTTCGGTCCACGTTTCCACCGTCGGGTCGACGCCGCCCGGAAGCGCTTCTTCCAGCACGCGGCCCTGCAACGATCCCTTCAGCGGAATACTCAATCCGAGGGCGTGAGCGACGGTCTTTCCGATGTCAGCATTGCTCACCGGCGCCCGATTGATAAAACCGCTTTTGAAGCTGGGGCCGATCGC
The DNA here is from genome assembly GCA_051986235.1 of Pseudolabrys sp. Taxonomy (GTDB): domain Bacteria; phylum Pseudomonadota; class Alphaproteobacteria; order Rhizobiales; family Xanthobacteraceae; genus Pseudolabrys. The sequence continues at coordinate 13,435 of JBPYDR010000080.1, read as the reverse complement.
CGCAATGAAATTGAGAGTATCGGCGCGGCTGAAGCTTCCGTGCATGCCCTGGCCTTGCTGCAAGGCCGTATCAGCGACGCTGACGGCGCACATCACTGGTTGGCCGCAATCGGTCGCGTAGGAGCGGAAATTGACGACAATTGCAGGCCGCGGTGTACGGGCCTTGCCTTGCATGTTGATCGCAGAAAGGGGCAGCGTGCCGGCAAAAGCGCCGATGTCACCGTCGACAAACAATCCGCTGATGTAGTCCTGGGTCAGCAAGGCCTCTATCACCTTGTCTATACGCGCGGCGTCCTTGTCCGGAACGTAGATCAGATTTGAGCCGCCGTTTGCTGCGACGACAACGGCCGGTTTTTCCGGATCATTGCCGATCAGTCCATTGCCACGGCTTGTATGTTTACCCGCTTCGATAATCTTGTTTTTGTCGTCAGGATCATACAACGGCAGATCGAGCGCCTTGGCGATATCGATGGCGAGGAATCCGGGTGGCAGCATTCCAGCGGGGACGTCCGCATAACTCGCCTGCGCGGCCGGGCTGGTTTTGCTTTCTTTGGAAATTGTCGAGAAGCCATGGTCGGCCGCGACGACGATATCAGTCGTTGCGGCGAGGCTGAGGTCGTCAAGTGCTCTGCGCAAATCCGCGAGATTGTTGTCAGCATTTTTGATGGAGGCGAGAGAGGTTGGACCGTTAATTCCCGGTGAAACCTTCAGATGGCTGTCACCCTGATTGTGCTGTGTGCCGTCCGGGTCGCGCGACCAGAAGACCATTACAAACGGCTTGTTGCGCGCCTTGAACATTGGCAGGACGACCTTCGCGGCGACATCCGCGAAATATTTCTGCTGCACGACATTCGCGACCAACGTGCCGGGTTTTTCGAAATTCCCCGCATTGGAATTGTCGCCGGGCGTATCTTTGCGGGACGGCGCAACGAGCGGCAGGCCTGCTGCCTTCAAGGCGTCCTGCATTTCTTGCGACAGCGGAATGCCCTGCTTGCTGCCCGTGGAGTCGTCGACGGTGATGGTAGCATCACCGGTGCGCTCGGTGTGGTCAAACATCAAGGTTGGGCCGAGCTTGCCGATCGCCGCCGTGCTGAAGCCCTGATGGCGCGCGGTGAACAGGATTGTGTCCTCGTCGACGAAGTTGCCCGAAAAATGCGCGTCGATATCGCCGAGGATCGGATCGTTTTCGATGAATGGCGTGACGCTGTCGCCGGCCGTCGGCACCGGATAGGCGGTGTAGATCGTGTTGCTGAAAGTGCCAGTGTCGCCGAGGAAATGCCCCGTTGCCATTCCCGAGGCATTGGCCATGGTGAAGGTGGGGAATAATGAGTGCGGATTGACGAAATTGACGCCTTTGTCGCGCACGACAGCGAGCGTCGGCGCGGTCTCCGGCGTTACGGAATTGGCTCGTAGCCCGTCGGGAACGAACAGAATGAGGTTGCGCTGGCTTTGAGCGGTCGCGGGCCCAATTTGCAATAGGGCGCCGACGCACGCGGCTGCGAGTAATTTCAAGCGGAGCGACACGCGGGATTCTCCGTGGGTGTGCCGTGGTGGATACGCCTGCTGTAAGACAGTATTGTAACAGTGGCGGACCGTCCCGCGATCTTTTCCTGTAGCCGAGAACGGCCGCCCATGGACCTTCTGGACTCATTGCCGAGATTTGCGGTTGCGCTGGGTATCGGGCTGCTCATCGGACTAGAGCGCGGTTGGCATACTCGCGAGATGGAGCCCGGAACTCGGGCGGCTGGCATTCGCACCTTCACAATATCTAGTCTGCTTGGCGCTGCCGCCGGCGCGTTGGCTCGCGCAATCACGGACGTTGGGTTTTTCCTCGGTGCCACCTTAGTGGCATTCGCGGCCGTTATTATACTTTTCTCTTGGGGCGAGAGTCGCACCACGGGCAGAAATTCGGCGACGACCGTTATTGCAGCTCTTCTGACGTTTTCCCTGGGCGCATTTTCGGTCCTCGGCGATATGCGCATTGCTGCCGCTGCGGCCGTGGTCACGGCCGGAATTCTTGCTGCACGCGAAGACATTCACAGCTGGGTCGCGCGCATCACCTGGCCCGAATTGCGCTGGGCCCTGGTGTGGCTGGCGATGACGTTCATCGTTTTGCCGGTGATACCCGATGATCCAATCGGCCCTTTTGGCGGGGTCAATCCACGCCAGATATGGCTTATCGCAATCGCGCTCGTCGGCGTTTCCTTTCTCGGATACGTGGGCGTGCGTGTGTTTGGCGCCCGGCAGGGCATTCTTTTGTCGAGTGCAGCAGGTGGGCTGGTCTCTTCGACGGCGGTGACTGTTACCAACGCGCGACGCGCGGCAAATGAAGAGGCTCCTGCAGGTGTTCTGGCCGCGGGAGTGGCCATTGCAAGTGGAATTTCCTTTGTACGCGTGATCGTCATCGTCGCAGCGCTGCAGCCGGCGCTTCTGTGGCTGATCGCTCCGGCGCTACTTGCGACGTTGGTCGCGGGTGTGGCCGGCTTTTTGCCTCTCCAAGGACAGGCGCGACGCACGAAACCGGCAACGCCCACGACGTTCCGCAATCCATTCGCTTTTTGGTCGGTGATTGCCTTCGCAATATTTCTCGGGTTCGTCGTTGTTGCTGCGCGCATTGTCGGAGAGCGCGTCGGTGCGACGGGCGTGATCCTGAGTGCGGCCATTGCGGGTTTTGCAGATGTCGACGCCGTTGGTGTGCTCATCGGTGGCGGTCGTTTTGCGCTGTGTCTGGCGGGTTTTGTTTTGGCCTGCCTTTCGGCCGCCGGTATCACATTTTGGATCACGCTTTCCTTTGTGCCGCCGTAGGAACGCGATTGACTTTTGTGTCGTAACGCCGCAAGCCAAAGGGCCGGCATCTGGGGCCGTACACGGAATGTTCAAGCGTATCCTCGTTGCCAATCGCGGTGAAATCGCCTGCCGGATCATTAAAACCGCGCGCAAGATGGGAATCGAAACGGTCGCCGTTTATTCGGACGCCGACAAGGATGCCTTGCACGTCGAGATGGCGGATACCGCGGTGGCCATAGGGCCGCCCCCGGCAGCTGAAAGCTACCTTGTCATCGAAAAGATCGTCGACGCCTGCAAGCAAAGCGGCGCCGAGGCAGTACACCCTGGTTATGGCTTTCTGTCCGAACGAGAGGCATTTCCGAAGGCCCTCACGGCCGCAGGTGTTGTGTTCATTGGCCCAAACTCGAAGGCTATCGCCGCCATGGGCGACAAGATCGAGTCAAAAAAGGTGGCTGCCGCCGCCAACGTTTCGACGGTGCCGGGCCATCTCGGGGTGATCGAAAGTGAAGCGGAGGCGGTCAGGATCGCAGGCCAGATCGGCTATCCGGTGATGATCAAGGCGAGCGCGGGTGGCGGTGGCAAGGGCATGCGCATCGCGCACAGTAAGGACGAGGTTGCCGAAGGATTTACGCGGGCCCGTTCGGAAGCGAAATCTTCGTTCGGCGACGAACGCGTTTTCATTGAAAAATTTATCACCGATCCGCGCCATATCGAAATTCAGGTGCTTGGCGACAAGCACGGCAACGTTATCCATCTTGGCGAGCGCGAATGCTCCATCCAGCGACGCAATCAGAAAGTGATCGAAGAAGCACCAAGCCCGCTGCTTGATGCGCCGACACGGAAGAAGATGGGCGATCAGGCGGTCGCCCTGGCCAGGACTGTCGGTTACGACAGCGCCGGGACCGTAGAGTTTGTCGCGGGGCAGGATAAAAGTTTTTACTTCCTCGAGATGAACACACGCTTGCAGGTCGAGCATCCGGTTACTGAGTTGATCACCGGCATCGATCTCGTCGAGCAGATGATCCGCATTGCCGCGGGAGAAAAGCTCGGGATCGCGCAGGGCGATGTAAAGTTCAATGGCTGGGCGGTTGAGAGCCGCGTGTATGCCGAGGATCCGTATCGGAATTTTCTTCCCTCGACTGGCCGGTTGACGCGCTACCGGCCGCCGCAAGAAGAAAGCGCTCATGGAGTTACGGTGCGCAATGACACCGGCGTCTACGAGGGCGGCGAAATCTCAATTTTCTATGACCCGATGATTGCGAAGTTGGTGACGCACGCTTCGACACGTGGCGCGGCGATTACAGCGCAAAGTGACGCACTCGACCGATTCGTCATCGACGGCATCCGCCACAACGTTCCCTTTTTGTCGGCGCTGATGGCGCATCCGCGCTGGCAGGCCGGAAAACTCTCCACCGGTTTTATTGCCGAAGAATTTCGCGGGGGATTTCACGCGCAGGCGCCCGAGGGTGAGACGGGTAAAGTACTGGCCGCTGTAGCGGCCGCAATTGACCACGTTCTGGGCGAGCGCAAGCGCCGCATATCAGGCCAGCTTGATGGTCAGAGCGTCACGCGCGAAAGCCAACGCGCTCTGTGGCTTGGCGATCGCGAGGTGAAGCTCGAAGTCAAACGCGAGAATGGTGTCATCAACGTTCGCTTTGAGCGGAACAAGACCTCCGGTTCGAAGCTCCATTCCGATTGGAAGCCAGGCGATGTGGTCTGGAGTGGCACGATCGATGGTCGACCGGTTGCAGTGCAGGTGCGGACCATTCCGAACGGTTTTGCGTTGAGCTATCGGGGCGTTGAAAGCAGAGCCTATGTCTATACTGAACGCGAGGCGAGTTATGCGCGGCTGATGCCGCCAAAGAAGATCAGCGATACCGGGAAACGGGTCCTTTGTCCGATGCCGGGTCTCGTTGTTTCGATCGCCGTGAAAGAAGGCGAGGAGGTCAAGGCCGGCGAGCCCGTGGCGGTTATCGAGGCGATGAAGATGGAGAACGTGCTGCGTGCGGAAATAGACGGCACGGTAAAGAAGATCAATGCAAAACCGGGCGATAGCCTTGCGGTGGATGCCGTGATCCTGGAGCTCAGCTGACACGGACAGGCTTTATTCCAGGAACTTCACGATTGGGGCGGCGTTGGTTCCCGACAATGAAAGAAGGGAGCCAGACCATGCTTGATGAACCGCGACGGCGGCGCCGAGCGCCTGATCTGGAGACAAATACGGCACCTGATCTCTTGCACGATGACTTGCGTCGGCGGGACCAGCGTGAAACGCCCCCGGCCTCGATGCGCCGACGAAGAACGGAAAAGCGAAGAGCCGGCCTGGATCAAAGTCAAAAATCCGAAGTCGCCAGCCGCGACTCGGGCGATTGAAGGGACGTTTTAGTTGTTAGAACTGACGACCGGCCGACCTTCTTCAACGCACTGAATGCAAATTTTCGGTAATTCGGCAGGTGACGTTCTCGCTACCCAAATCTCCTCGCGACAACTGCCGCACCGCTCGAAATTTGACTCCACTCTCGGCGTCGACATGTCGGCGACCCGATAACAAACAACGCACAATTTCGTACCGACGACGTATTGCACCGTAACTCCGGCACAGCGCACTACTTGTCTGAAACGAGGCCCACGCCACCAATCTGCGCCGCACGACGAAATAAATTTGCTCAATGCGGCACGATTCCTATTAATTCGGTGGCATGTGTACCGACAAGAATTGCCGCACACGCCAGAATGATAACAACCAAAGGCGCCCTTTTCGTCCCGTCCATGTGGCGCACCCCACTGCGCTTCTAGTCGGGGACAGTAGAGCCCGCACCTATCCGCGCACCGCCCGAACCAACTTATATGTCAGAAACCAACTCTTTTTATATTTGAGAGTCGCATGGCTTGTTGTAACCTCAGTTCTGCTCGAAGTTTGCTGGGGTTAAGCCGGAACCCAACAGCGTCTTTCCGGTTCCTGCTTATGAGTGTCCCTTCGCGTTCTGACGGAGGCTTTACGATGGCGCGGACGAAGCAAGTTTCCAAGCGAAAGCGTCGACGGGTAGGCTTACCGGCATTGGGAGCCGCCGGGATGTCTTTGATGATGGCGGGCGGCGCCGCAGCAAACGCACCGACAGCGAATGTACCATCGTTGCAAGACACCTCACTGCGTCCTGCCATCACTCTCGATGAAGAGGAAATTGCCGACGTCAGCTTGGGGACGTTTTACGTCTTCGACAAGGAAAACGGATCCCAGCTCGGCCAAGGCATAAGACTTGCGGCACGCGGCGGCTGCGGCGGCAGGTGCGGAGGCGGCGGACGCTGTGCAGCAGCCAGATGCGGAGGCGCAGCCCGGTGTGCAGCAGCCAGGTGCGCAGCTGCTCGCTGTGCAGCAGCTAGGTGCGCAGGTGGGTGCGGCTGTGGTGGTGGCTGCGGGGGCTGCGGGGGTTGCGGTGGCAACTGGTGGATAGCGCCGGCCGTAGGCGCAGCCGTAGGCTTAGGCGTAAGCTCAGCCTGTTGGCGGTGGACGAACAGTGGCTGGGTTTGGGTCTGCCGCTAAGGGAATTAACGGGCGCTGTTTCGCCATTGGGGAAGGCCAATCGCATGGCTAAAAGGCGCAAAGCAAAAAAGACCAAGGTGAAAAAGACCAGGGCAAAAAAGACCAAGGTGAAGCGCAGGCGAATGGCGAAAAAGAACAAACCTCAAAGGCAGTCTAGCCAAGAAGCAGGGACGCCTGAGCCTACGGTAACGAGCGTACCGCCGGGTCTTTGGCCTTATAGGCACTAACCACAAACGGCATCAAGGCGGCATTATCCACCCGACGCTGGTGCGCGGTGGCAATGGCTTGCTGTAGTCAGGTCTGACATCGGCCTTGCGCCATCCGCAGGCAGTGCAACGACAGCGGCGCTCTATACCTCCAATTGTCTCGGCGGCTTGAAAAAGATTAATCGGCAATGTCGCTTCATGGTGACAAAGCCAACCGCCATCACGCCTGCCGCGACAGTAGACAAGGAGCTGGCTAACGCCATGCGCTCGGACTGACTCGATGGTGATGGGCTTTGTGTTCACCCATAGAGGCTACGCCAAAGGAAATGGCCCGCAACGTGTCGGGACGCTGCGGGCCATCAGCGGGGTAGATTCATGAAGAGAATCCACTTTGCCTAAATCCGGATTGATTTCCAGCCTTGCGTTGACGCAGGGCGGTGCGCCAATAGGGCAATCCAAAAAACTAGCGGCTGTGTGGCATCATTGTCGCACGACGCCTGCCCAGAGCCAGCGACGGGCTTCGCTACGCTGCTAAAGGTTTTTCTGAAGAAGTAGTCAGGCCATCTCGCGTCCAACTTAGCCAGCGGCCCGGCTGAGGGTTTGGCATGCGTGATCAGATCAGCCGAGCCGCCACTCCCCATCCCACACAGGGTGAGCGGATAGAGAGTGGAAATTTTGCGTTGATATTATTTTCCAAACAATCCGTTCCATCAAACTTAGACGGAGCGTGATTATTCGGTCACAGTCGATTCAGTGGTAAGGCCGAGGTAACCGCGTCTCGTAGTTCGTCGCTCGCTTATTTTTCGGTTGCTAGTCGCCTGAGCCCGTGACTGATCGGCTCGTATGTGAAAGACTTCCTTTGCATAACAAACTTAGGGAGGGCTGAATGACAAAGCTTCTCACTCTGGGAGTTACGATTGGCGTCGGTTTTTTCTGCATTGCGGCTGCTCAATCCATGCCACTCGCACCGTTTGAACAAGCACAAACCAATCTAACAATTCCGGTTGCTGGTGGCTGTGGACCTGGCTTTCACCGCGGCCCATACGGTGGCTGCCGTCGCAATGGCTACTACGGGGGCGTTTACTACGGTGGCGCTGCGGTAGTGGCGCCAGGCGTAGCGGTAACGGTGCCGGGCGTGGTGGTGGCCCCGCGCGTAGTGCCCGCATGCCGTCGCTGCAATGCGTACCGATGCTGGAATGTTTGCTAGATTGAGCCGAGATCGGTCATGACGCATTCCCCAAGGGTGCGTTGTGGCAAGTGGTGGTCGGCTGTTTCAGCAGTCGGCCGCTGCGCTTAGGTAGCGAAGATTGAAGGGCCTCCATCCGCGTCCGATTGCCTGTATGACGCCTGCATGGTGAGTTACGTTGATTTGGTGCCCTAGGCCAATCACTAGGGGCCACGGCCTTCATTCATCCCTGTGAGCCGACTTCGCCAAACAATCGCTTTTCTCTGGCTGCCTTCTGCCAGGCCCGCACCGCTTTTAGCGCGGTTCTGCCCATTGTTTTGAGTGGGTGGCCAAGAAACTCCCCGACAGCTATCCAAAGATTATCTGCGTATTGATAGATATGTAGGGCATACCGCTGACCAAACACATCCACCGAGTGTCGGGTCATTGTTGTTTCCAATGGTTTGTTGGACGATCTGGCGGTATTGCGATCCAAGTCTTGAGCCTCTGCTATCTACGTTCCAATTGACCCCATTGGCGAAAACCCCGCCGGCAATGGTGAGCGCCATGCCAGCGGGGAAGGGAACATCATATGAAGGTTTCGTAGAACGGCCTTCACCCAAACAGCTTTGACTGATTTGGGAGCCGTTGCCTGTGACAGCCATCACAGTGAAGAAAGGTCCCGTGCAACATCACGGGGGAGCGTTAGAGCCGTCAGCTAAACGTTATGATAAATCACTGCGGCAGCAGCTCTGTCGGAAAGCCTTTCATGCTCGCAGGAATAACTATCGCGACTGGGGCGGCCGGCGCGTAAAAGTGGTTTCTGACGGTTGCGGCATAAAAGTGGTTTCCGACTGCTGATGTCTTTACTCCAGCGGCCACAGCTTCGACCATGGCGGCGAGGAGAAGTGTACCCATAACAGCTAGGAAGAGTGCTTTTCGCATAGCAGCCTCCATCCCCGTGCCGTATTGATAAAGCCGATTTCACAAACAAAATGTGATGGCTATCACAAATTTGATGAATTCCTATTTCTTTGCACAGTGGTCTACCGCTGCCTGCACATCTGGCAACCGTTCGTGGAAAAAGCCTCGAAGGTTAAATGCGCCCGGGAAATCCGCCGGACGCAGGCGGCAAATTCGTCCCGGCATGTCGCATCCATGTTGCATGGAGTTGCCGGGAAGGTTTGGGAAGCCTTAAAACGTAAGGTGAATTGTTGCGACAGGCCGCAACATGAAATCCGAGGCCGCGATAATCTAAGCCGTTGATTTTTCTGAAAGTGCGTCGGATTTCGATGCGATACGATGCGGATCAGGAGGATGCGTCTCCCAGCGACTATGAGCGGGAGATCGATCGGCTTGATGCGGCGATCCCGCGACCGCTCGCGCTGACTCCACCCGGCGACCTCTGCTATGTCGGGGTCATGACGCTCTATTTCGCTTATGGCTCCAATATGGATCGTTCGGCCATGAAGCGTCGCTGTCCTGGCGCCAGGGCAGTGGGTGCTGCCGTGCTCAACGATTACCGTTTTTTCGTTGGCATTGATGGATGGGGTTCGGTCAGTGCAAACCGGGGTAACGTCGTCCACGGCGTTCTGTGGCGGCTCACCCCGCGCGATATCGCGGCTCTTCACGCCTACGAGTTTCTGCACCAGGGTCTTTACGATGTCCGGTATCTGCCCGTACGTCATGGATCGCGGCGTGTGTGCGCGATGATCTATCTTCTGCGACGACGAGCAACGGGCATGGCGAAGCCAGGCTATGTCGAACGGATCGCCTTGGCAGCACGCGAATGGAATCTGCCTGAGCCCTATGTCCGTTCCGTGGAACGCTGGTCCAATTCGCGATACACAGGCGCGCGAGCCATCGATCGGGAGATCGCGCGTGAGTGACGATATCATTCGTCACCTCGTGGTGCGGGGCCGGGTGCAGGGGGTTGGCTATCGTGCTTTTGTCGAAGACGAGGCGGTGCAACGCAGGTTGCGCGGATGGGTCCGTAACCGCCGCGACGGATCGGTTGAAGCCGTCTTCGCCGGTCCCCGCCCGGTTGTCGAGGCCATGATTGAAGCTTGCCGACGCGGACCAATGTCTGCGCGCGTCAATGCGCTTGATCAGCGGGAAGGGACGGAGACCGATCTTTCGGAATCAGCCAGAGGTGGCTCGTTTGAGGTCTTGCCCACAGTTTGAGCTACCGTCAGTCCGAACAGCGGCTCGAACTCTCGTCGCAGCATCTCATCAACTTCTGTCAGCGAAACCGGAACGCCGAGGTCGGACAGACTCGTAACCCCATAACGCTTCTCGCTCACGCCGCATGGCACGATACCGGAGAAGTGCGCGAGGTCCGGGTTCACGTTGATCGCAATGCCGTGCAGCGTCACCCACTGTTTCACGCGGATACCGAGGGCGGCGATCTTGTCTTCGAAGCCGTTGCCCTTTTCGGGCCGGCGCACCCAGACGCCGATTCGATCTTCGCGCCGCTCGGCGCGGACACCGAGGGCAGCCAAGGTTTGTATGATCCATTCTTCCAATGTGGCGACGAAACGCCGTACGTCCGGGCCGCGACGTCGCAGATCGATCATGACATAGGCCACGCGCTGTCCGGGCCCGTGATAGGTGAGCTGGCCTCCGCGACCGCTCTCGTAGATAGGAAAACGAGCGTCGATCACGTCGGCGTGGTTCGTGCTGGTGCCGGCGGTGTAGAGAGGCGGGTGCTCCAGGAGCCAAACGAGCTCAGCCGCCCGCCCGGCTGCGATCGCGGCCGCCCGAGTCTCCATCGATGCGATCGCGTCCTCGTAGGAAACCGGGGAATCGCTGACACGCCATTCAACCGGTGTCGATCCGGTCGGCGCTGGAAGTCCGGTTACCAGGGTATTTCGCGCGTTAACCACTCATTCACCATACCATAGCGAGAATGCATATAGCTAAATCAATGGCTTAGAATCAAATACTCAACCGATGTCCAATAAACGGACATAGACAATTATGGACACCGTGGTTTTTACGAACTTCGGCATGGTGGCCTCCGCCATAACCACGATCGGCTTCACGCTCATTCTGTCGGTGTTGGGACTTGCGATGATGCATCAGCTTCGCTCTGGCACAACGCGGCGCTCGCTCTTTTGTAGCTCGCCTGGAGAACGCCGCTCCGGTCGCAGATCAGCTCCGCAGCCGCGATTCAGTGTGCTAGTCCCTGCGCCTCACCAACGATTTTGAGAAAGCATCGTGTCGCAGCGGGGCCAAGCTCATCCTCGATGACGGCAGCAGCGGCTTCGATCGTGTGCATTGCTGACCGCACGGCTGCGTCAGCTCCTTCACGCAAATACACGACTTTGAGCATGCTGAGAGCGTGTTCGGCGACTTTGCAATAGTCCGAATCATCAGCCATGGCCGAGACAGATTGCGCCCGAAGCGATAGCATTGTCACTGGCCGTTTCATTGTGTCGTCATTGAACTTCCTTGACTCGTCTCGAATCGGTGTATTCTGAAAAAAGGGGTAAGGGGGCTCTAATGAAATCCTTGGTTGTAAAACGCTCCATCATCATTGGTCGCCATAGGACCAGCGTGAGCCTTGAGGACGCTTTTTGGAGTGACCTGAAAGAAATCGCTCGCGCCCAAGAAGCGACACTGTCGAAGTTGGTCACGCAGATCGACGGAGCACGCCAGCAGGGTAATCTCTCGTCGGCAATCCGACTATTCGTACTCGAACACATCCGTGGGAAAAACGGCGCGTAGCACCTACCGTCGCATCGGCCTGCAATCAATTTCTGCTTGCGTCCGGCTTGCAGGCCGAAAATTGTGACGGCGGTTAAGGAAAAATAACGACTAAATTATAAAGTATTTTGAGCCTGCTGCCCTGAACTGAATGCGGCCTGATCCTTAGGCGATGCTCCTGCGCAATTGCCAAGGCTCGCTGTGCATAGGGTTGGAAGCTGAGCAAAGAACGCTCGCTATCGTTTGGGGCCGACAACATGCGCTGGCCGCCCGGTGTCGTTTCAAACTTATAATGCGGCGACGTCTTCTTGAATTCGTCTAGGGGGTCTTTCTTGACGAGTGGAGTGGGAGCAACCTTCCTAGGTTGCGGCTTCAAATGTGCTTTAGCCTTCCGTGCCATTAGGTTCATTTCTCGGGAGAACACATTTTGATAGCTTTCATTGCGGATTCAGCTTCTCGACGGGTTTTGTAAGTTGCATCGGAAGCCAAATTTATCGCTCTTATGTTCGTGACCGGGGGCGACAGTACATTTCTGTGTTGCGCGATCATGGACAATATAAAATTCTACGGACTCTTCTTGGCTATCGAGGAGGCTAGCTTATCCTTTCGACCTGAAGATTGAAACGTCCCATCCATAGCCGGCGTTCCAGCAGCAGAATTCGGCTTTTTGACCTTGATCCAGGTCTTCGACGGTCCCGACCGATATGGCGCAGTCAGTTTCTTTGAGACAATTCCCTCAAGCCCGAGTTCGCAAACCGCGGCAAACATCTTGTCGCTATGCCTGCTGCATGCTCAACATACTGGATGCCGTCACGATCAGCTTTAAGTAGTTTGCGTAGTGCCGCTTTACGTTTTGAAAACGGCAAATGCCTGAGGTCTTCACCGCCGACCATCAACAAATCAAACGCGCAGGCGAGGTTGTTTGCACGGATGGTAAGGGTGCTCCAATCTTTGAGAAGAGCTTCACAGCCGAGTTAACGATCATTTGGCTTTCGTTCCGCATCCATGATTGCGGTCACTCTGAGCCTCGCGGCTTCATCTACGATTAGAGGATACCGCTTTGACCAGTCGGCACCGTTCGTTTGTGAATAGACGCACCCGACCATCGCGGACATGGATCTGAAGCCGATACCATCATGCTTCAGCTCACGCGCCCAACCAGGACCGGATGGCGATTCCTTGGCGACAGTCGGCTGACAGGGATGAATGAAGCAGCAGGCGCATTTAGTGGCCTGCCGCGAGAGTTACGCCACAACGTGCCGCCGACAGATAGCAGCTTATTTAGAAACTCGACCTGCCAGGAGTCCACATCGGCGCCTCGCTGAACTCATAGCACTTGGCGCTTCAAAAATCTGTGGCGGTAATAGGCAGCGCGTGCGCGAATCAAAAGTGCGGCGAGCAAAGCCTGTGTCAGCGCCCCGCATGCGCCATACAGAGCGGCGTGAAAATCGGCATGGCGATCTGGCGTGAAGACTTGCAGCGCCTCCAGCACCACCGCGGTGACCATGAGGAATCCGCCAACCACAAAGGGCCGCTTTGGCCAAGCGAGCCAGACGATTGACGTTGCCGCGAAGTAGCCGAGAAAATGATCCAACTGCCAACCGAGCCCTGTGCGGGGCGGTTGCAATCGTGCGGGACCCAAATGGACATAAACTAGGAAGCAGATGACGGCGAAGCTGCAAAATTTCATCAAAACGCGCATACATACCATCCGACCGACCTATCGAGGCGTTTTGTTGACTGCAATAGACTAGTCGCGGTCAACAACCCTCATTCCCCCTGGCGACGCTCGGCTGACAGGACGGCCCGCCCAAGAGCCTGACACTGCAACGAAAATAAGTGGCTGCGGGGCAGGCGCGGGCCTTGTCCCTCAACATCCTATTTGTTACATGGCAGCGATCATTGGAACGGCGGGCCCCAGGCCTTCTCGTTCCTCTCCCCATGCGGTCGTGGCGGAATTGGTAGACGCACTAGCTTGAGGTGCTAGCGGGGCAACCCGTGGAGGTTCGAGTCCTCTCGACCGCACCA
>JBPYDR010000079.1:0-53657 GCA_051986235.1 Pseudolabrys sp. | reverse complement strand
AGGCTCGCCGGATTGAATCTGATGCTTAACCTCGATAATCGATCGGTTGCCGACGTCGAGGCGCCGCGCAAGGACCGCGGCGACGTAGAGGGCGACTGTTGGATCACCAGCAAGCATCGCCTGCGCGGATTTCTCCCTTACTTCGTCAGTGCCTTTTTCAACGACCCCATCGCCGTTGCACTCTGGACAGGTTTCATGTGCTAACTGGCTGCTCAACGGAAACCGGATCGGACGCCGGGAAAGTGTTCTTTAGAGCCTCGTCAAGCGCTTTTTCGTCGCGCCTGCGCTTGCCCTTGCTACGATCTTCGCCTTGAGGTTGCTGTTGCGGTTCGGCGATCATTCGATTCTCCGAACCTCCGCGCCCAGTTGCACACTACTCCCGTCCACTAAGCAGGTCGAGGACCGCGTATTCGCCTGCGTCAGCCGAGCAGACCCAACGCCGAGGCCCATCTGGGCCATGTCCGCTTTACCCCCAAAAGGGGACATATGCAGCGCACTAGATCTTGTCTGCTTTGAGTCAATATAGCGGGCGCGCACCCGATTTTGCGGATCCCTTATAAACTGATAGCCTCGTTATATTGTCGCGTCTTTATGCACGGAGGCGACGATGCTGAAAAAAGTGGTGCTGGTGGTGGGACTGTTAGCGATTCCTTCAATCGCACTGCCCCAACAACAGCCCCAACAACAGCCCCAACAACAGCTATGTCAACTCGAATGCACGTCAACCGAGAAAAGCGAAAGGGTCACTCGAAGCTGCCACGCCTTGAATGCTACTGACTGCACAAATTTGGGACGCGCAGAAACTGGAGTTGGCAGGACGTGTCGAGGCTACATCACGCCGAATTGCGTCCAAGGTCGTTGAGGTCCTCGCCATAACTCATGAAGCCCCCATCCTCGACCGCTTCGCGCAGGCCAAACATGGAATCCGCTTTACTCCCAATAGCGACCGCGAAAGCAAATTCTCGCAATTCATGCCTGCTTTACCCCCAGAAGCGGACACGTGCAGTGCAACTAGGGATGTCCGCTTTGGGCCAATAGCGGACATTACGACCGCTTACTCGATCACCTTCGTCGGCGCCACCTAGCAACCGAAGAGAGAAAGAAGACCCTGCAACCTCGCTGTTTTCAGGTTTTCGCGCTGGCTGTAAAGGAATAAGTCGGCGCTGACGAGAAACCCTTCCGAGGCTGTTGGCTCCCAAGCCGAGGGTGTCGCACGGGGTAGTGCGTACTTCCGCGGTAGGAACCGGGATGAACTGGTGATGTCGCCGCTGCGGCCCGACTGGGCGGCTTGTGGCCAATCGTCTGGGAGAGAGACGGCATGAAGGTCATACTCAGGCGTGCTACAGAGGCCGATGCAAAACACGCAGCTTCGCTGTTAACCGAGCTCGGTTACCCGTCGACCCAGGCAGACGCGCGAGACCGCCTCATTCGTTCCCTGCGTAGCGAGACCAGTTACTGTCTCGTCGCGGAGTCGGCAGCAGAAGTAGTCGGCCTGATCAGTGCCGAACTGGTTTTCTATTTTCCCACGGGCTCAACGATTTGCAGGATCACAAGTCTAGTCGTTTCATCTCAGCATCGCGGCCATGGTCTTGGTCAGAAGCTGCTCACGGCGGCGATCG
Source organism: Pseudolabrys sp. (assembly GCA_051986235.1). Classification (GTDB taxonomy): domain Bacteria; phylum Pseudomonadota; class Alphaproteobacteria; order Rhizobiales; family Xanthobacteraceae; genus Pseudolabrys. The sequence goes on along the minus strand of JBPYDR010000079.1, from coordinate 52,038 downwards.
ACTTCGCGCGCGAACATCATTGCTCGGGCCTCGAGCTCACCAGCGCCGAGGGGCGCGTCGATGCGCACCGCCTCTATCGGCGGCTCGGTTTTTCCCGGACGTCGTTTCGATTCTTCCAAACGGTATGACGCAAACGCGCAGCGGACATTCCTAAAATGTCATGAGCAATCTAGCGCCATTAGGTTGCGATCTATTCTCGGAAAACGCTCTGGGCCAATAGCGGACATCGCACCGGCCAAATTCTTTGGAACCAATCGGAACAAGCGGCTAGAGTGCCTGTTGGTGTCAGTCAAAGAGTGTGCTTATGGGCACGATGATACTTCTCGACCTTATGGGCTCATTGTGGGAACGTTGTGGGTCCTAACCAAATCTATTCAGGCGTGGCGTCGGTTCTTCCATGCGTTGATATACCCGCCCAACGTTCCCAAACGTCGCAAGGACATCCCTATCGGTCTTCATCCCCATCATTTGAAACGGGCCGGTCAATAGCGGAAATCTGCGTGCCGTCTATGTCCGCTCTGGGTCATAAGCAGACACGTGCGGCGCAACGAGCCATGTCCGCTGTACCCCCAATAGCGACCGCAAAAGCGGATGCCCGCAAAAAGGCATGTCGGCTTTACCCCCGAAAGCAGGCATGTGCGGTGCAACTGGGCATGTCCGCTTTGGGCCAAAAGCGGACTCATGCAGTGCAGCATTTGGGATGCTACTCGATCACCTCGTCGGTACGAGCGAGCAGCGTCGGTGGAACAATAATGCCAAGGGATTTTGCGGTTTGCAGATTGATAACAAGCTCGAACGTTGACAACTGCAACACAGGGAGGTCCGAAGCCTTGGCACCCTTGAGAATTTGCCCTGTATAAATGCCGACCTGGCGGTAGCCCTCATTAAGGTTTGTCCCGTAACTCATTAGACCACCAACTTCTGGATAATCGCGCGACGAATAAGTCGCGGGAATCCCATACTTTGCCGCCAAGATGGCAAGCTGGACCCGACGTCTGGCGAAAAAAGCATCTGACGCCACAAAGATCGCGTCCGGTCGCTCGCGCCCAAATGCTGCAAACGCATCGTCAATGCCCTGGCTTGTAACGGCTTTGACAACATAGCTTTGCAGCCCCATAGCGTGAGCGGAGGTTTCCAACTCCTTTTCCGCCAACTGTGTCTCTCCAGCGTCTCCAGGATTGATGAGCGCAGCAACTCGCGTGGCATTTGGCAGCAGTTCGCGCAAGAGTCCGAGCCGCTTAGCTGTAAGCTCGGCCGTAAACATATTGATGCCTGTCGCATTCCCGCCGGGCCGGCTGAGGCTGATGACGAGACCGAGCATCACCGGATCTTGGGCGATTGCGAATATGATCGGTACGGTTGCGGTTGCCGACTTGGCAGCGATTGCAATTGCCGGAGGTCCTGGTGCAGCAATGACCGCTACCTGATGGTGGACAAGATCAGCAGCAAGCTCAGCAAATCGATCGTAATGGCCGCCTGCCCAGCGGTACTCAATCGACAGATTCTTTCCCTCAATAAAACCGACTTCATTGAGCCCTCGCCGGAATGACACTAGGCGCTCAGGCAGCGCGCTAGCGTCGGTAACGCCGAGAAACCCAATCACCGGCATCGCCGCCTGCTGCGCGCTTGCCGCGAGCGGCCAACAGACTGCTGAACCAGCAATGGCTTTGATGAAATGTCGCCGGCGCACGTAACCCTCCATAGCGAGGTCAAGAACGACGCCAGTTTTCAGAGCTTATCAGAACGCGGGTCAAGTACTCGGCCCAGATGCGTAACCGCTCCATTAAAAAGGCAGATGCGTGTGTCTTCCCTGGTGTCCGCTTTGGGTCAAAAGCGGACATGTGCAGCGCAAGAAGGCATGTCCGCTTTACACCCAACAGCGACCGCGAAAGCGGACTCTCGCAAAAAGTCAGGTCTGCTTTACCCCTAAAAGCGGACATGTGCGGTTTTGACGCCTGCCGTCACGGTGGCATGACCGAGTTGGAAGAAGCCGCGTTGACCGAAGGACAAGGCCGCGCGCTATCGGGTCATAAATCCGCGGCCACGCGCAAGCGTCACGCTCACCGGTTGGCGAACGTACAGAGTACATCCGCTCAGAATGACTGCAGTCGTTGTTCAGAATGAACATTTAGAAGTCAAAACAACTAAATAGCTGCACGACCGAGTGAAATGTTGGCTGGGGCGCCAGGATTCGAACCTGGGAATGGCGGAATCAAAATCCGATTATTCCGCCTGCAACATCAACGCACATTTCGAAAAAACAGCGGGATACGAGCGTAATTCAATGAACAGGTTATCAATGATTTCGAAATGACAATTGGTCCCCTCCCCGATGTGTTTAGGCCAATGATCCTGCCATGCAGGTCCGCTATCGGGGGGTAAAGCAGACATGCCGTCTTGCAATGCACATGTCTGCTTTTGACCAAAAGCGGACGTACCAATCCGCATTTTGGCTCGGACATTAGGTTAGACGCTTGAAAAGAGAAGCCCCGCCGAAGCGGGGCGACCGAGAGATTATTTGCGCACCTTTAGATTGCCTGCCGACTGTTTGCCTCTGTCGGAGATAATCTCATAGTCGATCGTTGCGCCTTCATTTAGGTTACTTAAACCTGCCTGCTCAACGGCAGAGATATGCACGAACACGTCCTTGCCACCGCTTTGCGGTTGAATGAAGCCGTATCCTTTTGTTGGATTGAACCATTTAACGGTACCAGTAGCCACAGCACGCTCCATTGAGTATTGCCCGGTCAGATTTCCGGGCGCACAGCAACCTAGCATTACGAAGTGACTATCGTCTTGTCACAAATGGCGCCGAGCAGAAACGCCGCAAGGCTCTCAAATGTCCGCTTCGGCGGCTATGTCCGGTACCGTACTTTTACTCAAGTAACTGAGCAGGCCTCAAGATTATACTCGCGGACTCCGGCGCTCTTAGAGCGAGTAGCCGAGTTGATGGCCAGTGTTGACGAGCCAGACTCTTGCAGCACTCACATGCGGCTGCGCGAAGCCGTACCCGATCTAGGACGGTTATTTTACCGCGCCGGTATTGGATCAAGCCATCGATCTGTAACTTCTGTGCAATGAGAGTAACGGTGGTGCGCCTGATAGCTAGGAGCGATGCGATTATCTCTTGCGTCAGATGAATGCTGTCACTGTCCATCCGCTCACAGGTTTGAAACAGCCATCGACAAAACCGCTTATCGGCAGTGTGCGCCGCGTTGCAGGCCGCCGTCTGTTGTGCCTGCATCAAAATCCAGTCGCGGCAATAAGTAGCGAGATTCTGGATTTCTCTGTTTTCCTTGGTCGCCAACATCAGTTGAGGACCAGGCATGCGAAGGAAATGGCCTCCGAGCTGCACCACACCTTGCGTGTGAAAATCGCGCTGATCCGGTTCAAAGAGTGCGCCGACCGCCGCCTGACTACAGATACTGCCCACCTCGACGGAAACACCATCGGAGGCATCGAGCACGATTGATACAAGGCCCGAGACAGGAAAATACACGTCTGAAGAGGCCTTGTTTGAGTCCCACAAAATCGTGCCCTCGCGAAGCACGACTTCAGTCAGGAAAGGTTTCAGTAAAGAAAAAGCATGGGGCGACAAGGCGGACAAGCAGCGGTTGGTCTTGTTACTCTTGTCGCTTTGCAATCGGGGTTGTTGGCGAGGCAGCTCGCTCTGCGCGGCGATGTCAATTTGATATGGCATGCCATCCTCGCTTTCCGACAATAACCGTCATCACGGCATCCGCCCGGCTTAGTACTGCATCAGCACGGCTTAGTGTCTCCATCACTTCGGCCACTGTTTTGCGAACTGCCAGCATCGCATCGGAAAAAGCTGCGATGCGTCGTGAGGCAAGGATATGCGACTCGCGCATTTCAGTCGGCAAATGCGCGATCGTCTGGTCGATTTCTGCAAACAAGATTTCGGAACGAGGCAGGAGGTCTTGGTCGCGAACCTCGATGCGCCACGAGCGTCTTTTGGCCTCCTGATTGCGCATGAGGTCTTGCGCCACAAGGGTGGCCTCTTCCTGCGCAGCAGCATCATTTGACCATTCGCTGCCGTCACGGTCAGGGATCAGGTCGTCTCGTGTTTTGAGGACAAAATGGTAATGGGGCACTTCGTGTCTCCCTGAACCATTTGGACCTTTTAGGACCCAATTAAACACCAAACAGTGGAGGCGAGGAATAGTTCCGCTACCACACGGACCGACCGAATTGTGCTAGGTCAATAGGCATCACCGGCTTCGGCTCTGTCCGTAGGCGTCGGTGGCTGAGAGACCGATCGCGCTCCCGCCTGCAGCGAATGGGGAGCAGCGACAGATGCGCCAGGAAGTACGCCACCTGCATCGGCAGGACTTGCTGCGAGAACTGGAAGCCGCTGAACGTCACGCCGCCCAAGGCAAAAATATTATTCACGAGCAGCGAAAGCGAGCGCAGCGGCTGCGAGAAATAACAGGACCAGACACGCTTGCTACCTGCAATGCCGATGTCCTCCTAAGGGTAACTGAGGACACGCAGAGGCTTTTTGAGGATCATGTTGATCTAATAAAGCGCGAGATCGCGACCGAGACTTAGGGCGTGAGTACATGCAGGCGTCGTGCATTTGTCCATGACGGCTGGGCACATTGAGTGGCCTACCGCGAGAGTTACGCCACAACATGCAGTGGATATAGGACCACGGAACCTACTTATCAACGCGTTTTGATGTTCCTCTCGGAAACAACTCGGCATTTTACTATTGTACCTGCATGCCCAGTAATTCAGCCCATGAATGGAACTTACTCAAAGAGAAGTTTGACGCGATGGTGCGTAACAATTGCGCTCGGGAGGACAATTTAGAAGACCTCTTGGACCACGAAGTTCTTCGGCGTTTTGGCATATTGATAGCCAGCGCCTCGGGACACGAAAGCGACTATAGGGCGCGTCGGCATCGGAAGCCGCTACGCTAACTATGCGGCAGTGCTCTTGCGAACGCCGAGGGCATTCAAAGCACGTTCCGCCACAATCTCTGGATTGCGTTCGCCGATGGCGATCACGTTGACAATTGCCCTCGCAATAAGATCGGTGATCGGATCATCTGGATTGCCGACACGCACCTCGACCAAGGCGGCTTCATAAGCCGCCTTCATGACCTCGATTTCATCGGGGCCGAAGGAGCCGTTCGCAATCAATTTGTGGATACCCACAGGCGCAAGTCCCTCGATGTAAGAGGAAGATTAGCAGTGTCGATCTCTGAAGTCACAAAGTCCCATCAAAACAGTGCCAACCCGTATGTCGGATTCCGTACATAACTTAAAATAGTCCCCACTTACCGCATTTAAGTTGCCAAGGAGTCAGAAAATGAGGGCCGCGTTTGAGTCATGCGTTTTGGGGACTAAATCAACGTAGCGAACCATGCAGGCGTCATGCATCAGGGCTCGACGCTTGCACTGTTGCAATTTCCTCGCGCAGATCCGGCAGCCGAATGTCGGCACCATAGCGCTCAATCAATTTCTGTCTTCGGTATTGGCCCGAACGTCCGCATTTCTCACAGGACAGGCGAACCATGTCGCCCGGATATTCGGACAGTTGAAGCGAGCCGTTCATGTGACGCAGGATTGGAACCAATATTGGATTCTAGTGTTCGTAGCATAACAGTCAGCGAAAGTATGTCGGTGCCATTGGGAACCAAATTTATAACCACCCTCGTTGGGGTTCTTATAGTGCTGACGCAAACGCCCGCCAGCGCTCAGAATTCGGTTGATCTCGGCGGCACTAATTGCGGTTCGCTTACTCTTCAGCAGTGCAGGGCGACTCAGATTTTGCGGGCCCAATCACTGTTACAAAGCTGGCGGGTCTACGGGGCGCAGCCGCAGCTCACGGTACCGACATTAAGCGGTATACTTGCAACGGGCAATTCGGCTTATGCTTACTCTCCCCCAGTGAGCCGTCACACGATCAAGCAGCGGCGTCCCTAGTCCGTCGTCAGTGACTTCTGCAATTGCTTGAACAAGCGCCTGTCGGGCGCATCGTATCGAAACCACTTCTTGCCGCGGCGGACCAGCGTCTCGTTCTTGGTCACGCGAGCGTCATCGACATCATCCTGCCGGCGTAAAGCGATGGCGATGGGATGCCGCCACGGGTCTGCTGTGTCGCCTTCGAGGAGGTCTTCGGCCCTGACCGCGACCGTAATCTCTTCGCTCTCATCGACTTCGGTGACGACGACGGGGTTCTTCATCATTCAAACACGCTTGTACTAGGGGACGCTTTACACCTCGCGTATATAGGTAAAAAAAATGGGGCTGCCAGGATCAGTTGGCAGCCCAGAGACTCAGCGTACACCCCGGCCGTTCGGGGATGGGGGGACGCGGCCGGCAAATACGAAATTCGCCAGACGGCTAGTGGTTCCCACTGAGACACTTTTTCGCGCATGTCATTTTTAAATGAGAGCTGAATTAGCCTTAGCTAAATAGTTAGCGCCCCAAGCACCCCGAAACATGAACCTCGTTCGGGGGAGCGCCTGTCCGGGCTTGAGCGCCACTCACCGGACAGGAGCGAGAGCCGCAGTGGTCCCCTTCTGCGGCTCTTCCTTTTTTGTGGAAGCGAAAAGTAAGTCAACGCTGCTGCCATTTGCGCCGCGAGAAGGTGCTAAGAGTTAAGAAGCCGCCGAGATTTTTCACGAGAGATCATTATGCTTTCGCTCGTGGGCGTTTTGACCATTCCCCTGCTGATCGGATTCGCGCTTGGGTATGGTGTCAGGGAGATGATTTCGCGTCGTCGTCATGAGGCCGCACGTCTCCGCCACATAAACGACGACTGGGGCCACCTGCACTAGCGCCTGCACCCCGGCCTGCGAAAGAAGCGATGGCAGCTTTCAAAGTCGCGATGGATCAGGGGCTAGTACGCATCGGCGACAAGAACATCTTTGAGCGCCGTGAAAGCAATCGTGTGAGCGTCCGCCGCTCCCGCTTTAAGTTGCCGTCTTATAGAAGCATGAACGCGCAATGGTATATCCGGCCGCGCACGTCTCTGATCGGCCGGAATTTGCGCCAAGGCAATTTTAAAGGCGGCGCTATACACCTCAATTTTTTGCGCAAAGCGCAACGGCTTCCGATTGGGCATGACTCACGCCGACAGTGTCTTTTGCAATTGCTTGAAAAACCGCTTGTCCGGGGCATCGTACCGGAACCACCGCTTGCCGCGACGGATTAGGGTGTCATTCTTGGTCACAAGCGCGTCATCGACATCGTCTTGCCGACGCAACGCGATGGCGATGGGGTGCCGCTTGGGATCCGCTGTGTTGCACGCTGCCACGACCTTGACCACTTTCGCCTTGGTCCGTGTGGAGAAGCGATGATGTTTGCAGTTTCAGAGTCCCATTTTCAAAAAGCTTCGCAATTCGTTCGTAATCCTGCGCGAACCTAGCCATTCTGAGCTTGGTTTTGGCGTCTTTCATCTCATCGGCGAGATTTCGCACTTCCTCAGCGCGAAAACGCCAATAGGCAGTTAAGAGGGACATCTAGTTAACCCAATTGCGATGGTCGCCTTGTGGCATCCTTATCTCCGAAATACGAAACCGCCATTAAAGAAAGACATGTTCCGGCGCTTTTACTCGTGGCAAAGCGGCGTTACGGGCCATGCGATTTGCCTATTGGTGAAAGAAGTGGGGCTTGCCACCGACGAGGTTGGCAAGCCCTAGATCCCAACGTCGCCGAGTCGGCTAAACCCTACTTAAAGGTGGGTACCCTCCAGGCCAGCCATACGAGCGCGACCAGCGACGGCACCAAAGCCGTGAGGTATCCGAGCATCAGAAAATTCATAGCTCCTATCTCCATCTCAGGATTTGGTCACTGTCTACCGAAGACCGCGATGACATGCTTTCAGGGGAGTTTTAGACGGGCTTTATTTTTCCTTGAGAATTCGCAGAATCGCCCGCCTCGCGTAAATCATTCGGAACTTCCTTGGACCTTGGTCCACTTCAGGTACCTCACGGGACTAGAACGTACCATCTACAGCGCGAGTAGCCGCCGGCGATTTCGGATTTTTGACCTTGGTCCAGGCTTTCGACGGTCCCGATTTATAGACTGACGTGAGCCGCTTCGAGACGATGCCCTCTAGCCCGAGATTGCAAACGGCGACGAAAAGTTTGTCGCCGTGGCCCTCAGCGTGTTCAACGTACTGGATGCCCTCTCGCGCTTTGCGGAGAACCCATTTTAGCGCGTTCTTTCGCTCAATTAGCGGCTGGCGCCGGATGTCGTCACCCGAGAGGAGAAGATCGAAGGCCAGAGCAATGGCTTTCTCATCGGCGGCTATGCGACTATGCAAAGCGTCGAAATCAGAAACGCCATCGGCTGACAAGTGGACAACCTCGGCGTCAATAATCAACGGCGCACGAAGTCGAGCCGCTTCCTCAACAATACGAGGATAGCGTTTGGTCCAATCATTTCCGTTCATCGTGTAGAGACGCACCCGACCATCGCGCACATGGATCTGCAACCGATAGCCGTCGTGCTTCAGCTCGTGCGCCCAACCAGGACCGGACGGCGGCTCCTTAGCGACAGTCGGCTGACAGGGATGGATGAAAGCAACAGGCGCGTTTAACGGCCTGCCGCGGGAGCTACGCCACAACATATCGCGGATATAGCGTGTGCGACCCTAAAAATGAAGATCGGGGGATTCGTGTCACCGTTGGCATGGCCATGCCTTACGCAAGGCTTCAAGCGCCAACGCATTGAAGTTTTCGTGCATCCGAGCCGGTTGACTGTCGATGTATTGGACAACAATGCGTACTGCCTGACCTTTTTCCACGCCACTTGGAAGACAAATATCGTGGCTGTCATAAATGAGGCCTTGGATTACGCCCGCGCAGAAACCCTGTACGAACGGATACGCGGGTGTCAGCGAATTAGATGAGATGAAATCGCGGCAACCGGGCATCACATAGTTAGCCGACGAGGTGTCGGTGGCAGCAAGAGTTGAGCTAACCAGCGCGGCTGCTACTACTTGGCTCGCACAAAGTGTCAGTCGGTGAAAATGGCGCATGATGACCCCCAGAAGGGAATGTTAACCTGTCTCAAATGCCCTGAGTAAATTTAATGGGCCGCGCCGCACATGAACAAGATTGACAGGGGCGGCGGGAGCTATGGCTCAGAGACGATCTGGACGCCGCGATTCTTCCTCCGGACTTAGCCAAGGTTGCGGACGTAGTCGCGGACTTGTGATGCTTACCTTGCCCCGTTATGTGCGGCCTCGTGTGCTCGCAAGTGGTCAAGTCGGGTTCTACTGGATTGTACCGACTTATTTTCGGCAGCTTGGTTGTGCTATTTCGAATGAGCCACTAGGCACCGACTACACCGTTGCGTGTGGTGAGGACAGCCGTGGCGGTCGGGCCGCCATTCTGAATGCACTCTTTGATGAATGGGATTCTGCGCGGCGAGGCCTGCCAGTCATCGGAGAGCGGGCGCCAGCCTATGGCACTGTAGACTGGCTTTTCCAACAATACAAAAAAAGCAAAGCCTACACTGAGAAGGTATCTCTGCGTTCACGTCCCGATTACGAGCACACTATTCTTCTGGTTTGCGACTTACTGACGAAAAAAGGAGACCGGCTCGGGCAGCGCAAAATCAAGTCGATAACTCCGGTGAGTGCCGACAAGATTTATGAAATCATAATAGCAGGACCACAGGGCGAGCGATTGCGGCAGGGCGAAAAGGCAGTGGCTTTGTGTCGCCGAGCATGGCGTGTCGTACATCGTCTATATCCTAGTGAGTTCGACCGGGAGATTCCAAATCCTTGGGAGGGCGTTACCCGCAAGCGCCGAACAAAGAAAACAAAGGCAGCAGTTAGCCGCGAACAGGTCTATAGATTTGCGTGGGGCTGTGTCGAGCACGGTCAGCCGGAAGTCGCAGCTGCTGCAGTTATCTGTTTTGAATGGCTACAGCGACCTGAGAATGTCTTGGCCGGTTATCTCCGTTGGTCTGACTATCGCAGTAATGAATGGCCAAACCACATCAAGATTGAACACCACAAAACCGGCGCCACGGTGTGGCACCCGCTCGAAGAAACAACGTCGGAGGGTGTAGTTGAATTTTATGCTGATGCGGAGGCCGTACTGGCGAAGCTGCCGAGACGTGGAGTTCCGATGATCTTGCGCGAGGTTCGCGACGGTGTGACTAAGCCTTATTCCTTTAGCGGGATGCAAAAAATCGTACACATCATGCGCGACAAACTTGGTCTGCCTTCCACATTTACGCTCGATGCTTGCCGTCACGGCGGCATGACTGAGTTGAAGGAGGCAGCACTAACAGACGGCCAAGGTCGGGCGCTTTCGGCACACAAGAGTCAGCAAGCGTGTGAAGGCTATGCCAAGCGAACGCTGGAGCGAGCCCTGTCAGCAACGCGCAAACGTCACGCTCATCGGCTTGCGAACACCACGGGAACAGAATTTCGAAATGAAGCCCAAAAGCGGTTTCGAAATGACGTTGATAGAACAAAGAGCGAAGTGAAATAAACTCAATTCAATCAGCCGCATGCGTTGGCTGGGGCGCCAGGATTCGAACCTGGGAATGGCGGAATCAAAATCCGCTGCCTTACCACTTGGCTACGCCCCAACAGGTGCCGGAGAGCCGCACCGAACTGTCCTCGCACGCGGCGGCCGGACCATAGCGGCGCCGACCGGCCCAATCAACGCCCACTACTCTTATACATAATCCTTGGTTTGACCGGCCTGCGGCCGAGGCTAGATTAGTTGGCCATGAGCTACCGCGCTCCAGTTGGCGATATCGCCTTCACATTAAAGCACGCCGCCGGCCTGAAAAATGCACTGGCCGAGGGTATCTATGGCGATCTCGATGAGGAAACGGTCGATTCCGTTCTGGCGGAAGCCGGGCGCTACGCCAGCGACGTGATCGCGCCACTCAATAGTGTTGGTGACAAATTCGGCACGCCGTTCAAGGACGGAATAGTCACCACCCCGCCTGGCTGGAAGGAAGCCTATACGGATTGGGCTGCGGCGGGTTGGAATGGTCTTGCGGCACCAGCCGATTGGGGCGGCCAGGAGCTTCCGCACGCACTGAATGCCGCATGCATCGAAATGTGGAACTCGGCATCGATGGCTTTCGGCATCGGACCGGTCCTGACAATGGCAGCGATCGACGCACTGCATGCGTATGGCAACGACACGCTCAAGCAGGAGTACCTCGGCAAGTTGGTCAGTGGCGAATGGATGGGCACCATGCAGCTCACCGAGCCGCAGGCCGGATCCGACGTTGGCGCGCTGCGCAGCAAAGCCGAGCGCGCGGGCAACGGCAGTTATCGAATCACCGGATCAAAAATTTTCATAACCTACGGTGAGCATGACCTCACCGACAACATCATCCATTTCGTTCTCGCCCGCTTACCGGATGCGCCACAGGGGACCAAGGGGATTTCCCTGTTTCTGGTACCAAAAATACTGCCCGACGGCTCGCGCAACGATGTGCGCGCCCATTCCGTTGAACACAAACTCGGCATCCATGCTTCGCCTACCTGCACGATGGTGTACGGCGATCGTGGCGGAGCCGCCGGCTTTCTGATCGGCGAAGAGAACAAAGGCATGGCGTGCATGTTCACCATGATGAACCGTGCGCGGCTGGCCGTCGGCCTGCAGGGCGTTGGGATTGCCGAGCGTGCAACACAACAAGCATTGGCTTTTGCGCGAGAACGCAAGCAAGGCCCGGCGAGTGCGATCATCGCCTATCCGGACGTTAGACGCATGCTGCTTACCATGCGCACCCTGACCGGTGCCGCTCGCGCGATCTGCTATGCGACTGGAATCGCCATCGACCGATCAATGCGCGCGAAAACCGACGCCGAGCGCAAGAGCGCACACGAGCGTGCCTCTTTGCTGACGCCTGTCGCTAAGGCGTTTTCGACTGATATTGGTTCGGAAGTTGCGTCTCTCGGTATACAGGTGCACGGCGGAATGGGCTACGTCGAGGAAACCGGTGCAGCGCAGCACTACCGCGACGCGCGCATCGCCGCGATCTACGAAGGCACAAACGGAATCCAGGCGCTTGATCTTGTCACTCGCAAAGTGCCGTTAGAGGGCGGCAAAACCGTCGATATGTATATCGACGAACTGCGACGCACCGTGAAGTCGGTGCAGTCGAGCAATGCGCCCGAATTCGGAGAAACAGCAACCCGCCTTGGCGAAGCCGTCGACAGCCTTGAGCGCGCGAGCCGGTGGCTGCTCGCACAAAAGGCTTCCGATGCAGCGCTTGCGGGCGCTACACCCTATTTGCGGTTGTTCGGCAATACGGCCGGCGGCTGCATGCTGGCCGAAGAGGCGCTTGCATCGCTTCGCGCCGGCGACGGAACGAGCCGTTCTGTCCTTGCGCGCTTCTTCGCGGAAAATATTGCGATCCAGGCAAGCAGCCTCGAACGCAACGTCACTGAAGGTGCCGGGAGCATTGCTGACGCTCAAGCGGCGCTGGCAGAGTAACGGGACGGCGGGCGATGTCGTTAAATGGTAAAACTCTTTTCATCACCGGAGCTTCGCGCGGAATCGGTCTCGCGATCGCGCTGAAGGCCGCGGCTGATGGCGCCAATATCGCCGTCGCAGCGAAAACCGTGGAACCGCATCCAAAATTGGAAGGTACAATTCATACCGCCGCCGCCGAGATCGCGAAGGCCGGTGGGCGAGCGTTGCCCATTGCGGTTGACGTACGCGACGAAGCGAGCGTGCAGGCCGCGCTTGGTGAAACCGCGGATAAATTTGGTGGCATCGATATCGTCGTGAACAACGCCAGCGCGATCCAGCTGACACCAGTCACGGCGACCGACATGCGGCGTTACGATCTGATGCAGCAGATCAATGCCCGCGGCACCTTCATGGTCTCGAAGTTTGCCCTTCCTTATCTTACGCGCCAGGAAAATCCGCACATCCTGATGCTGTCTCCTCCGCTCGATGTGGCGGAGAAGTGGTTCGCGCCACACACCGCCTATTCGATGGCAAAATTCGGCATGAGTCTGGTCGTGTTGGGACTCGCGGGCGAACTGCGCGGCAAGGTCGCGGTCAACGCCCTATGGCCGCGAACGACCATCGCCACGGCGGCAATCAAGAATCTTCTCGGCGGCGATGCGATGATGCGCCGTTCGCGAAAACCAGAGATCATTGCCGAGGCCGCATACCGCATTTTTCAGAAGCCCAAAAGCTTTACCGGGAACTTTCTGATCGACGACAGCTTCCTTGCTAGCGAGGGCATCCACGACTTTGATCGATATCGCGCCGATCCAAGCCAACCGCTGCAGATCGATTTCTTTGTGCCGGACACCAGTCGTCCACCCGAGGGAGTCAGCCTGGACGCAAAGTCGCGATAAGCACTTCCACGACGGCTCACGAATGTTTAGGTCTAGGCAATGACTACCCTTCTCCTCAGCCATCCAGCTTGCCTGAACCACCTGACACCGGCCGGGCATCCGGAGCGGCCAGATCGTTTGCGTGCGATTGATCAGGTGCTCGAGGACGAAAAGTTTCAGTCTTTGGCACGAGTCGAGGCCCCGCGCGGAAGCCTCGACGTCATCGCGCTCTGCCACCCAATGGAATACGTCGAAGCGATCCGCGAAGCCTCACCCGCCGAAGGCCTTGTCCGGCTCGACGCCGACACCGCGATGTCGCCAGGAAGTTATGAAGCGGCATTACGCGCCGTCGGCGGCGCCATGCAGGCGGTTGACGACGTGATGACGGGCAAGGCCGCAAATGCGTTTGTCGCGACACGTCCGCCGGGTCACCACACCGAGACGGCTCGGCCGATGGGCTTCTGCCTTTTCAACAACGCGGCGATCGCCGCACGATATGCGCAACAGAAACACGGTGTCGAACGTGCCGCGATCGTCGACTTCGACGTGCATCATGGCAACGGGTCGCAGGATATCTTCTGGTCGGATAAAAGCGTGATGTACTGCTCGACCCACGAGATGCCCCTTTACCCGGGCACCGGAGCGATCGGAGAGCGCGGCGACTACAATACCATAGTCAATGCGCCACTCTCGGCCGGCGACGGCGGCGACGCTTTCCGCGAAGCGTTTGAGACCGTTATCCTCCCGCGCCTTCGGGAATTCAAACCTGACTTTCTCATCATCTCTGCGGGCTTCGACGCGCACACCCGAGATCCTCTGGCAAATCTGAATTTGATCGAATCCGACTATTCCTGGGTCACCAAAAAATTGATGGAAATCGCCGACACGAACACCAAAGGACGCGTCATCTCTTTGCTGGAAGGCGGCTACGATTTGCAGGGGTTGTCGCGTTCAGTGGCAGCCCACGTGACCGCGCTGATGCACGGTTAGAGAATCCACGCTATCCTGGTCAATGCGGGTCACGAATCGCCGGATTTGAATATGGCCGAAACCAATAATGCTGACGTCAAAGAGTTGCCCTTCGAACGCGCGATTGAAGAGCTTGAATCGATTGTCAAGGATCTCGAGGGAGGCAAGGTGCCGCTTGAGCAATCGGTGGCGCTGTACGAGCGCGGCGAGGCCTTGAAGAAGCGATGCGAGGAGTTGCTTCGCCAGGCCGAAGCGCGGGTCGAACGGATTACCCTCGATGCCGACGGAAAACCGACCGGAAGCACGCCTCTTGACGTAGATTGACCTTATTTCTCAATCAGAAATGGGCCTCCTGCCGAATTGCCCGCGGGGGCCCTTTTGGTGTAAGTCATTCGGCCCGACCAGTTTTATGGCACTGGTACAAACCGACCTTTTATCAAGTCTGTTGGAGTTGCTCTTGTCCGAGTCTTCCAAGACCCCGCTGCTCGACCGCATCCTTGTTCCGGACGATCTCAAAAACCTGTCGGCCGATCAGCTTAAACAGCTTGCCAATGAGCTGCGTACCGAAACCGTTGATGCCGTCGCCAAGACCGGCGGGCATCTCGGTGCAGGACTTGGCGTCATCGAATTGACCGTCGCGCTTCATTATGTATTCGACACACCCAGCGACCGCCTGATCTGGGACGTCGGCCATCAGAGCTACCCGCACAAGATCCTGACGGGCCGGAGGGACCGCATCCGCACCCTACGGCAGGGTGGCGGATTGTCGGGTTTCACCAAGCGCGCCGAGAGCGACTACGATCCTTTTGGCGCCGCCCACTCTTCCACTTCGATCTCAGCAGCTCTCGGCATGGCTGTCGCGCGCGACCTCGAAGGCAAAAAGAACAATGTCGTGGCCGTTATTGGCGACGGGGCAATGTCGGCCGGCATGGCCTACGAAGCGATGAATAATGCCGGCGCGCGCAATGAACGGCTCGTCGTTATTCTCAATGACAATGACATGTCCATCGCACCACCGGTGGGCGCAATGTCGGCCTATCTGGCAAGGCTGATCTCCGGCAAGACCTATCGGACGCTGCGCGACATTGGCAAGCAGCTGGCGCAGCACCTGCCAAAGTTCTTCGGAGAAAAAGCGGGACGGGCGGAGGAGTTCGCGCGCGGCTTCTGGACCGGCGGCACATTGTTCGAAGAACTTGGCTTTTACTACGTGGGCCCGATCGACGGTCACAACCTCGACCATTTGTTGCCAGTGTTGCGTAACGTGCGCGATGCGGAGGCGGGTCCGATCCTCGTCCACGTCGTAACTCAGAAGGGCAAGGGCTACGTACCCGCTGAAACTTCCGCCGACAAGTATCATGGCGTGGTCAAGTTCGATGTCGCGACCGGTGCGCAGGCCAAATCGAAATCGGCCGCGCCTCAGTTCACGAAAGTTTTTGGCGAGAGCTTGATCAAAGAGGCGCGCAAGGACGACAAGATCGTAGCGATAACTGCGGCCATGCCGTCGGGCACAGGTGTCGACCTCTTTGCGAAAGAATTTCCCAACCGCTCGTTCGACGTCGGCATAGCCGAGCAACACGCGGTGACTTTCGCCGGCGGTCTGGCGGCCGAGGGGTTCAAGCCGTTTGCTGCCATCTATTCCACCTTCCTTCAGCGCGCCTATGACCAGGTCGTGCACGATATCGCGATTCAGGGCCTGCCGGTTCGTTTCGCAATCGACCGCGCCGGCCTCGTAGGTGCCGACGGACCGACCCACGCCGGGGCTTTCGACGTCACCTATCTCGGTTGTCTGCCGGGCTTCGTACTGATGGCAGCAGCGGATGAGGCGGAACTTGTTCACATGGTTGCAACCGCGGTCGCGATCGATGACCGGCCCAGCGCACTTCGTTATCCGCGCGGTGAAGGGCTCGGCGTGCCTATGCCCGACGAAGGCAGACCGCTCGAGATCGGAAAAGGCCGGATAATCCAGGAAGGCCACAAGGTGGCCCTGCTGTCATTAGGTGCGCGGCTCGGCGAATGCCTGAAGGCGGCCAAGGAGCTCACGGCGCTGGGTCTGTCGGCCACCGTCGCGGATGCACGCTTTGCCAAACCCCTCGATGTCGAACTGGTGACGCGGCTCGCGCGGGAACACGAAGTGCTGGTGACGATAGAGGAAGGCTCCGTCGGCGGTTTTGGCGCCTACGTCCTGCAATCGCTTGCGGATCAGGGGCTGCTCGACCAAGGCCTTCGTATCCGATGCATGATGCTACCGGACCGTTTCATCGATCAGGATTCACCGGCGGCCATGTACGCGGCTGCTGGCCTCGACGCGAAAGCAATTGTCGCCAAGGTATTCGAGGCTCTGGGCAAGGATATTGACGCGGAAACCGTCAAACTCGCCTGACGGCTTTAAGGCCGGCTTTCCGGGGTACCTTCTTTCCCTTGCTGCGCGCCTCGGAGAGGCCAATGGCTATCGCTTGCTTGCGGCTCGTGACCTTCCTGCCGCTGCGTCCGCTTCTGAGTGAACCTTTCTTCCGCTTTTTCATCGCGCGCTCGACATACCGCGAAGCGCCCCGTGAATATCTGCGTGCCATACACATGCTCCTCAAAGAAACCATGACGCCCGTTGCAACTGTCCCAAGCGCCATGATTGTAACTGCCGTACACGGAACTTTGTTCCTCGCTCAACGAGCTGATCGATGACCACACCGCGTCAACGCGCCGATCGACTCCTTGTCGACCGTGGTCTCTTTGAAAGTCGCACGAAGGCGCAGGCCGCGATAGAAGCCGGCCTTGTGACAGCAGACGAAAGAACGGTACTCAAGCCTTCGGAGCAGATTCCGACGGACGCCGAGCTGCGCGCAAGCCCAGCACACCCCTATGTGTCCCGCGGCGGCCTCAAACTCGCGGCCGCCCTCGATCATTTCGGGTTCGATCCGAAGAACCGGATTTGCCTTGATGTGGGCGCGTCGACTGGAGGGTTCACGCAAGTCCTGCTGGGTCGCGGCGCGCGACGCATATATGCCATCGACGTCGGCACAAACCAGCTCCACAAAATACTTCGCACAAGACCAGAAGTTGTCTCGCTTGATGCCACCGATATCCGCATACTGTCTCGCGACGACATAGGAGAGCCTCCCGACTTTGTCAGCATCGATGTCAGCTTTATTTCGCTGAAGCTGACACTCCAGTCCGCGCTCGGGCTTGCCAAGCCTCCAGCCCATCTTGTTGCGTTGATCAAACCGCAATTTGAGGCCGGTCCCGGTGCCACGAAAAAGGGCATCGTTCGCGATGCCGCGATGCAGGAGGCCATCTGCGACGATATCGCCAACCTCGCGACATCGTTGGGCTGGCGTGTGCTCGGGGTCATCCCCTCACCTATCTTGGGCGGCGACGGCAACGCCGAGTTTCTGCTCGGGGCGATTCTTGACTGAAAAACTCAACATCGTACGGCTCGGCCACCGGGGAGATGGGGTTGCCGAAACTGAAAATGGGCCGGTCTACGTTCCCTATGCGTTGCCGGGCGAGATTGTCACGGTCGAGGTAGTTCGTGGACACCCGGACCGCCGGCATCTTCTGCATATCGAGAAGGCCAGCCATGAACGTAGCGAACCAATCTGCAAACATTTCGGTGCGTGCGGTGGTTGCGCTCTACAACATTGGTCGCTTGCGGAATATCACCTTTGGAAGCGTTCGCTTGTCCTGGAGGCGTTGGCCCAACCAAATTTGGTTGCACCTGTCGGTGACCTGATTGACGCACATGGTGCAGGCCGCCGGCGCGTCGTGTTGCACGCAAGGCGCGGCGTTCACGATGTTCTGGAAGTCGGCTTCACGGCACCCCGCGCCCACCACATTGTCGCCATCGACGCTTGTCCTGTTCTGGCGCCCGGGCTCGCTGGCGCGCTTCCAGCCGCATGGGCCATAGCAGAGACGCTCAGCTTCACGGGAAAACCTCTCGACATCCAGGCAACCGCTACCGACAGCGGGCTCGATATCGACGTGCGTGGCTCCGGCGCGCTCATCGCTGAGGGGCGGACAGCATTGGCTCGCGTTGCCGAAATGCACAGACTTACGCGACTCACGAGGCATGGTGAACTTGTGGTGCAGCGTACAACTCCCTTGTTGAGGGTCGGTCGCGCCCACGTACCGCTGCCGCCAGCCGCGTTCCTGCAAGCCACAACAGACGGCGAAGAGACGCTGGCACGGCTTGCGCTGGGATTTCTTGGCAAGGTCAAACACGCTGCCGACCTCTTTTGTGGAATCGGAACCTTTGCGCTTCGGCTCGCAGAGATCACACGTGTGAGCGCGGCGGACAGCGATGCAGAAGCCGTAAAAGCGCTGCAGCGTGCGGCAGCTACCACGCCCGGTCTCAAACCAATCGAAGCTGAGACGCGCGATCTCTTCCGTCGACCGTTTGTCACGAGCGAACTAAAGCGTTTCGACAGTCTGCTATTCGATCCACCGCGACAAGGTGCGGAGGCGCAAGCACGCGAAATCGCGAAAAGCAAAGTGCCGATGGTCGTCGCCGTATCATGCGATGCGACGACATTCGCACGCGACGCGAAAATCTTGATCGAAGGCGGCTACAAGCTTGAGAGTGTCAAGCCTGTTGACCAATTCCGCTACTCGCATCACGTGGAAATAGTCGCAAAATTTGCGAAGTAGTTTTTCAACTACCGGAAATCGATGCCCCCGCCCCACCGCTCCTGCCACATCTTTTCACCGATTGTGCAGGAGACGCGAGGCATGTGCGACGAGGCTGGAATGACGCGTCCTTCCGGTTGCCGTCCGGCAATCTCGAGGACCAGTTTCGTGCGCGTCGCTTCGATGAATTTCTCGCGTTCGCGAATGGGCACAACAAAAGCGCCCGGGCCACCGGTGACGCAATCCTCGTAATAAACGTCGAGTTCATCAATATCTAAAGTCCCGACATAAGGCCGTTTGAGCATGATCGGCAGGCCATTGATCGTAATACCAGCGGCGAGCACTTCGTCCCGCGTCGGCACAATCAACTGGCCGGCATTATTGGTGCCGTCTCCGGAAACATCAATCACGCGACGTAGGCCTTTGTATTCGCTGTAGTCGAACAGCGGCTTGGCAAACTGCAGCGCTCCCGAGATGGATGTCCGCGAAGCGCGCCGGTATGGCGCGCGACTGATTTCGGTGGCAACGGAATCAGCGGACTCAGGGCCATCGATCAGACGCCAGGGCATGATGACCTTCTGGTCGAATTGGCCAGCCCACTCGAAATAAGTAATCGCAATCTTGCCATGTGCGCCCTGGCGCAGGGCTTGCAGAAACTCGTTTGAAGTCAACGCCAGGACGTAGCCTTCGCGTTGCAAGGCCTGCTCATCCGGATCCATCGAATAGGAGACATCGACGGCGATAACGAGCTCGACATCGACAGCGATCGCGTTTTTACGCGCGTCCGCAAGACGGGGTGGCGTTGGTGATGCCGATGCGGCAAGCGCGAGGCCAAGAGCCGCAACAGCAACGACAATGGCCAAATTGCGAGAACGCGTCCCCATGACCAAATGCTGACATGACGCAGCGACGAAAAAAAGGCCGAAGATCATTTGCAGAGTCGTCCAAGAAGCCGCACCCCAAAAATCTTGGAGTCAGTTTTCGATCGGCTCGGTCGCTACGATTTCTATGCCGAAACCGCCGAGACCGACGTAAGTTCGTTTGCTCGATGTCAGCAACCGGATCGAGGATATCCCCAGGTCTTTAAGGATTTGCGCGCCAAGTCCGATTTCGCGCCACTGCCGGGAACGCGCGGCGTCGGCGCCTGTGTCCCCTTCATGCGGAATTTCGGAGACCGGTACGCCCGCTGTGCCATCGCGCAAGAAAACGATTACCCCGCGTCCGGCCGTCTTGAATCGCGCAAGCGCAGCGTGGATCGGCTTGGCACCTCCGAAGACATCGCCAATGACGTCGGCCCGATGCAGCCGTGCCAACACGCCCCTGCCATCACCGATATCGCCATAGACGAAGGCCATGTGATGCACGCGGTCAAACGGCGTCACGTAGGCATAACCATTGAGCGTGCCGATTTCGGAGGCGACGTGGAATTCCCCCACACGTTCCACAAGCTTATCCCGGTTTTGTCGGTAGGCGATCAACTCGGCAATCGAGACCTGCGCAAGCTTGTGTTTCCGTGCAAAGGCAGCGACTTCCGGACCGCGCATCACCGAACCGTTGTCGTTCATCAGCTCGGCGAGTACGCCAACGGGCGGCAGCGAGGCGAGACGGCACAGGTCAACGCAGGCCTCGGTATGGCCGGAACGCATCAGTACACCGCCCTCTCGGGCAACGAGTGGAAACACGTGACCCGGACGCACAAAATCCGCGGGCCCGCTGTTGCCGTTCGCAAGTGCGCGCACGGTGTTGCAGCGCTCGTCCGCCGAGATGCCGGTGGTCAGCCCATGGCGAACATCGACCGAGACCGTGAAAGCCGTACCCAACGGCGCCTCGTTGTCCGCAACCATGGGCTCAAGATGCAAGCGGCGCGCCTGTTCGGCACCCAAGGGGGCGCAAACGATGCCGGATGTATTACGAATGATGAACGCCATTTTTTCAGGCGTGCAGTGGCTCGCGGCGACGAACAGGTCGCCCTCATTCTCACGCTCGTCATCGTCGGTGACGACCACAATCTCGCCCTTGGCGAAGGCCTTGATCGCGGCTTCAACGCGTTGATGGCTGTCGGCCACGGCTGTACCTCGAAAGGGGCGTCACGCGCCGGGCTTGAACGGCCAAGCCGTCCCCTCGCCGACCTGACCACGATGCATCAGATAGTGGTCGGCCAGCACGCATGCCACCATGGCCTCACCAATCGGCACCGCTCGAATACCGACGCACGGATCGTGACGGCCCTTGGTCGCAACATCCGTGTCGTGGCCAAAACGATCCACGGTTTTTCGTGGAGTCAAAATCGACGACGTCGGCTTGACCGCGAACCGGGCGATAATGGATTGCCCCGTCGAAATTCCGCCGAGGATGCCGCCCGCGTGATTGGACAGGAAAACCGGCTTGCCATCATTTCCCATCCGCATCTCGTCGGCGTTCTCGATCCCGCTCATTGCCGCCGTGGCAAAACCGTCGCCAATCTCCACGCCTTTAACTGCATTTATGCCCATCAAGGCCGAAGCGAGATCGCCATCGAGCTTAGCATAGACCGGCGCACCCAATCCGGCCGGGACGCCCTCAGCGATAACCTCGATCACGGCGCCGCAGGATGAACCAGCCTTCCGTACACCATCGAGATAACCTTCGAAAAATTCGGCCTGCTTCGCATCCGGGCAGAAGAACGGATTCTTTTCGACCGCGTTCCAGTCCCAACGCGACCGATCGATCTTGTGCGGCCCCATTTGCACAAGGGCGCCGCGCACCGTCAGGCCGGGCACAATTTTGCGCGCAATGGCACCGGCAGCGACCCGCGCCGCAGTCTCCCGCGCAGACGCCCGTCCGCCACCCCGATAGTCATGAATGCCGTATTTGATGTCGTACGTATAGCCGGCGTGGCCCGGCCGGTATTTGTCCTTGATCTCGGAATAGTCCTTTGAGCGTTGGTCGACGTTCTCGATCATCAGCATGATCGGCGTGCCCGTGGCGACCTGCATGCCGGTGCGCTCGTCGGTGAAGACCCCGGACATGATTTTCACGGCATCGGGCTCCTGCCGCTGCGTCGTGAAACGTGATTGCCCCGGCCGGCGACGATCGAGCTCGCGCTGAATATCCTCCTGTTTAAGCGGAATCCGTGGCGGGCAGCCATCGACGACACAGCCGATCGCGGGTCCGTGGCTTTCCCCGAAGCTCGTAAACCTGAAAAGGTGGCCGAAAGTATTGAACGACATAATGGTTCCGCGCGTGTTCGGTTAGGTAACGCGCACTCCGCCGCCGGTCAATTGACCGACGCTCGTCAGTGGAGCCGCACAATCGGCGTCCTACTTTGCTCACCAGAACTGCAGGTAGTGTGGCTTGCGGTGAACGGACAAATTAATAGGAAGCGGAACGGCCATTAAGCCACGGAAAAATAAGGGCCTTTTCCGTTGCCGTTCCCTTTTTCGATTGGCGCTACGCAAGACGTGTCATCCGCCTGCCTTCAAATACGTACACGACTCCCTGAGCAATATCGACAAGCGGTGCCGCCGCAGGTTGGGCGATGCCAAGGTGCGCGAGGAGCCCTCGCGCAGTTCCCCCGTGCGCAACTGCGACAGTGTCGCGGGTCAAGCTTTCAAACCACTCACTCACGCGACCGGAGACGGTTTCGTAGCTCTCCCCACCGGGCGGAACAAAACGCCATTTGTCTTGCTCGCGCGCGGCGATACGTTGCGGATCGCGTGTGCGCAGCTGGGCGATCGTGAAGCCTTCCCAATCGCCAAAGGAAATTTCGGCAAGTCGTGGCTCCAGGCGATAGCCGTTCGACGGCAGACCGAGTGTCGAGCGGATGAGTTCCATGGTTTCGCATGCACGTCCGAGCGGGCTCGATACATAGTCGAGATCTCCAGGGTTGCGCCCTGCGCTCTCAAACAGCCCACGCAGAATTTCACCGCAACGGGCGGCTTGGGCACGACCCTGCGCGTTCAGCGAAACGTTGCGACGGCCTTGCAGACGGCCGGCTACGTTCCAGTCGGTTTCTCCATGGCGGACGTAGTAGACAGTCAGCGGCGCCATCGCCGCTAGCTGTCCTTGCCGAGTGTGATATCCGGCGCGTCTGGATTCTTGATTCCCACAATGTGGTAACCGGCATCAACGTGATGGATTTCTCCCGTCACGCCGCTCGACATGTCGGAAAGGAAATAGACGCCGGCTTTTCCAACTTCTTCGAGCGTCAGATTTCGCCGCAATGGCGTATTGAATTCGTTCCACTTCAGAATGTAACGGAAATCCCCGATCCCGGACGCAGCAAGCGTCTTCATAGGCCCAGCCGAAATAGCATTCACCCTGATCTTCTTGACGCCCAGATCGGCGGCCAGATAGCGCACCGAGCATTCAAGCGCCGCCTTGGCAAGCCCCATGACATTGTAGTGGGGCATCCATTTTTCGGCCCCGTAATAGCTCATCGTCAGCATTGAACCGCCATTGGTCATCAGTTTCTCGGCGCGCTGGGCGAGTGCCGTGAACGAATAGCAACTGATAACCATGGTCTTGATGAAATTGTCTTCGGTGGTGTCGACATAGCGTCCGTCGAGCTGAGCTCTGTCGGAGAAGGCAATGGCGTGAAGCAGAAAATCGAGCGAGCCCCAGGCCGACTGTACGGCCGAAAAAACGGTATCAATGGAAGCCGGTTCGGTGACGTCGCAATGGCCAACGACCAGGCCATCGACCTCCTCGGCCAGCGGTTCGACGCGCTTCTTTAGCGCGTCACCTTGGTATGTGAACGCAAGATCGGCCCCTTGATCGCGGCAGGCGCGAGCAATGCCCCAGGCGATCGAGCGATTGTTGGCGACGCCCAGGATCAGCCCGCGTTTGCCACGCATTAAACCTGAATTTTCCGGCATGCCGCTTCCTGTCCCGACCGGTTAACGCCGGCTGCCTCGTATGACACAGGGCCTTTTGCCCATCAAGCAAGCACCAGACGGTGCGTTTGTCGTTGTTTTTCAATTCGTTTTCGGGAATATGATCGGGACAGTGGGGTTTTTCTGACAACCGACAATGCCGGCTCGTCCCGGCAGGCGTGCGGACAGACCGGCCTCCGGTCCACCGCATGCCGAAGGCAAAAAGGAGGCCGGGTTGGCCACGTTCCGTCAGAACGTTGAGGCGACGATCCCCGCGCTACGCCGTTATGCGAGGGCGCTGACGCGGGATTCGGATATCGCCGACGATCTGGTGCAGGACACGTTGGTGCGTGCGCTGCGTTCCGAACATCTGTTTCACGGCGGCGACGTACGCAGCTGGCTGTACACCATTCTGACGAACCTCAATCGCAATCGGTTGCGGTCGTTGGCACGGCGTCCGGCCTTGTCGCCGATCGAAGAGAATGATGCCCCCGACCTTGCCGGGCCGGAAGCAGGTGGGCGCGATATCGAACGCGCGCTCGAAACGCTGGTCGAGGACCAGCGCAATGCCTTGTTGTTAGTGGTCCTTGAGGGCCTCAGCTACCGCGAGGTTGCCGAAGTCCAAGGCGTGCCGATAGGCACCGTAATGTCGCGTCTGGCGCGTGCGCGCGTACAGATCAAAAACTATCTCGACGGCGGACGCCCCGCGCTTCGCCGCGTGAAATGAAAGAGAGAAGGTGAACCATGATCGATCGCGATTCACCCGTGACCGAGGATGAACTGCACGCTTATGTCGACGGCGAATTGCCGCCCGACCGCAAAGCGGCTGTTGCTGCTTGGCTTGCGGGACACCCCGAACAGGCCGCGCTGGTTGCGGCCTGGCGCGCTCAAGCAGAAAGTATTCGTGCGCACTTTGGCGCTGCCGTCGGCGAGCCGGTGCCGCCGCGGCTCAAGCTCGACCAGATACTGAAACAAGACAAGGCCAATGGGCGGTCCTGGATGGCGATGGCCGCAGCGGCCGCTATTGTTGCGTTCATAGTCGGTGGCACAGCCGGTTGGATGGCGCGTGGTGCATCTGCCGCCGCTCCAAGCAGCTTTGATGTGTACGCCAGCGAAGCGCTCGATGCTCACAAGCTTTATGTGGTTGAGGTGCGTCACCCCGTAGAAGTGCCCGGTGGCGAGCGGGCCCACATGACGCAATGGTTGTCGAAGCGGTTGGGTGAAGATCTGCGCATTCCTGATCTTCAATCAATCGGGCTGAAGCTGGTTGGCGGCAGGCTGCTTCCAGGTCCGACCGGTGCGGCTGCGTTTTATATGTATGAAAGCGCCTCGGGGGAGCGTTTCACCATGTATTGCGCCAAAACTGACGAGCCAGAGACTGCTCTTCGCTTCACTGGTGGCGATCAGTTTGCCGCATTCTATTGGGTCGATGACAAGATCGCTTATGTGATCAGCGGACCTGCCGATCGAGGGCCGCTCGAGAAGGTAACGAAAGCTGCCTACGAGCAGGTCGACAAGACCGGCACGAAAAAACTTTAGAGGAAGTTCGCTGGCGCTAAAACGTCATGGTCAGGTTGGTCCTGGCCATGACGTTTTATTCCAGATCCCGGCGCGGATTGTAAGGTTTCGAGTCGCGCCATTTTTTCATGAGCTCTTTGAACTCATCATCGACGCTGTCGGGCATCACGATACGCACAGTCGCGAGAAGATCGCCGGCGCGCGCCTTTGCCTTGAGGCCTTTGCCTCGCAACCGAAAGATGCGTCCTGAGTTTGTGCCGGCAGGAATTGCCAGCTCAACCGCACCGTCGAGTGTGGGTACACGTACTTTGGCACCAAGGGTGGCTTCGTAGAGCGTGATCGGCAATTCAAACCGCAGGTCTGTCCCATCCGGCTTGAACAACGGGTGCGGCGCGACGTTGATCGTGATCAGAGCATCGCCAGCCTTGCCGGCTGCGCTAGGCCAGCCCTGCCCTTTCAACCGGATCTGCTGACCGCTCGAAATTCCAGCGGGGATCTTGACTTCGACGTCCTTGCCCGTCGGCAGGTGCACACGGGTCGTCGTACCCTTTGCCGCGTCCGCAAGTGTGACCGTTAGCGAAGCGTGCAAGTCCTGACCTGCACCGGTTGCCGCATCGAAATCTTCATCTTCGTGTTGCGTTCCAAAACCACGCGCGGCGCCAGCACGGCTGCCAAACATTCCGCGCAGCAGATCCTCAAAACCTCCTCCCGCGCCGCCAGTCGAGCGACGGAAGCCATCAGGTCCGAAACTGAAGCTCTCGAAGTGCGCCCCACCACCAGGTGCGTGTCCGCGACCCGGCTGCGCACCGAACCCTTCGAAGCCCTGGAAACGCGGCTTGCCTTCGGCGTCGATTTCTCCACGGTCGAATGCCTTGCGCTTGTCGCTGTCGCCAACAACTTCGTACGCAGCATTGAGCTCGGCGAAACGCGTGGCCGCCTTTGGATCGTGCTTGTTGGCATCAGGGTGCAGTTTTTTGGCGAGGCGCCGATAGGCGCTCTTGATATCGGCCTCGCTTGCACTCTTGGAAACCCCCAAGACTTCGTAGGGGTCGCGCATCGTATTCAGACTCCCGTGAAATCCCCTGTCAGCCGGCGGAACACCAGCAATACTTAATGTGGGGTTTGGCCGCAAAAGATGCAACGCGGAGGCCGATGTCGTCCGGCGCCCGTAGATCCGACTATTGAAAGAGGGGGTACCGACCCTACGATTTCCAGGGCTTGAACGTGCGGACTTCCCAGTCGCCTTGCCTTTGCTTGCAAGCTTCTCCCTGGAGCCAGGATTGCGAGTTACCCATAATGAAGCTTGCCAGAAAATCCCGGCACGTCCGACCGTCCGAAGTGTAGGCGGATGCGATCGGGGTCACGGTGCCACGCGCGCCAGTGCTCGGATTCTCCCACGGCATGCTGGTGTCCTTCTCGCCGCGGCTGAGAACTGCGCTGGCAGCCGCTCGAGCGAAGGCGAGGTCGGCGTCAGGCGGGAGCTGGACTTTGGTCCCAGGGGGAGGAGTGATCGTACCCGTGCGCTCGGATTTGTCCCCAAACAGTGAATCAAATTGGCCCGACAAGCTGCAGCCCCCACAACCCAGGGCCAAGGTAAGGGCAGCGGCCGTGGCGACGCCTTGCCATAGGCGTGGGCACTCGCATCCACTATAAAGGCGACTGTATCGACGGGTACCGGTCCCGACCACGCGAAGCATCCCAGCAGATGTCCGACACATCACCAATTGAACACCCGAGTTGGTTAACGACTGGTGATTTCACCACAGCCGACGAGCCATTGCGACTATTTAGCGCGTGGCTGACGGAAGCGACTGCCACGGAACCGCGTGACCCCACTGCCATGACGCTCGCCACAGTCGATTCCAGAGGCCGGCCAAATGCGCGGATGGTGCTGCTGAAGGGCGTCGACGAACGTGGATTCGTGTTCTACACGAACATGGACAGTCGAAAAGGTCAAGAATTGGACGCACAGCCGCAGGCAGCTTTGGTGTTCTACTGGAAGTCGGTAAACAGACAGATACGAGTTCGCGGCCCTGTCGAGCACGTCACCGAAACGGAGGCGAACGCCTATTTCTCGACCCGGCCCAAACAAGCCCAGATCGGTGCCTGGGCCAGCAAGCAATCGGCCCCGCTTGAAAGCCGGCTTGCCTTCGAGAAAGCGGTCGCGCTCTACGCAGCCAAATACGCCATCGGTGAGGTCCCCCGCCCTCCCAATTGGTCCGGCTATCGAATTGTGCCGCTATCGATCGAATTCTGGCAGGAGCGCCCGTTTCGATTGCACGATCGCCTCGAGTTCAAACGCGAGCGCCCGGACGCGCAGTGGAACAAGACGCGGCTTTACCCGTAAGCTAGCATCGACTCGTTTACTGACTAGAACCATTCCAGGAATGGCATGCCCAATTCACAAGCAAACCAGCAACGCCGGACATTACTGCTCACAGGAGCGAGCCGTGGCATCGGTCACGCAACAGTTAAGCGCTTCTCCGCGGCCGGCTGGCGAGTCATCACGTGCTCGCGACACCCGTTTCCGGAAAATTGTCCTTGGGAGGCCGGGCCTGAAGATCACATTCAGGTTGATCTCGCCAACGAGGCCAACACGATGGAAGCGATTGCAGAAACCAAGCGACGCCTTGACGGCCACGAGTTGCACGCACTGGTCAACAACGCGGCGATCTCGCCAAAGGCTGAAGGCGGCAAACGCCTCGGCACGCTCGCTACCAGCAACGAAGATTGGCACTACGTCTTTCAGGTGAACTTCTTTGCCCCGATCATGTTGGCAAGAGGCCTTATGGAAGAGCTCAAAACCGCGAAGGGCTCGGTCGTAAACGTTACGTCGATTGCCGGTTCGCGCGTGCATCCGTTCGCTGGAGCAGCCTATTCCACGTCGAAGGCGGCGCTCGCCGCCCTCACCCGTGAAATGGCAAGTGATTTCGGCCGGCTCGGCATCCGTGTCAACGCTATCGCTCCCGGTGAGATCGACACCGCGATACTGTCGCCGGGCACGGAAAAAATCGTCGAACAAATCCCCATGCACCGGCTGGGCACACCGGACGAAGTCGCCAAGATCATTTATGTGCTCTGTACTGACACCGGCTCATACGTTAACGGAGCCGAGATTCACATCAACGGCGGCGAGCACGTATAGCGCATTGCCCTAAAGCCACTTGCGCCACTTGAAATACAAATAAGGGAGCGCCGCGGCGAATAGCATCAAAATCAATGCAAACGGATAGCCGCTGATCCAATCCAGTTCCGGCATGTGACGGAAGTTCATGCCGTAGATCGAAGCAACCAAAGTCGGCGGCATCAACACCACGGCCGCAACCGAGAAAATTTTGATAATGTTGTTCTGTTGGATATTCACGACACCAAGCATGGCGTCGAGGAGGAAGGTGATCTTGTTAGTCAAATAAGTGGCGTGGTCCGACAAAGACCCGACGTCGCGCAGCATAGATTGTAGTTGTGTGCGTATGTCCTTCGGCCATTTCATGTTGTCGGCCTCGTTGGCGAGAAACAGCAACAGTCGGCCAACCGACACCTGACTCTCGCGAACTTTCGAAGTCAGATCGCCCTTTCGACCAAGCGCTTTGAGCACGTCGTTATAGGACGGCTGTTGGGCTTCCTCTTCCGGTTCGAATATTGAATGGGAAACCTGGTCGACCTCCGCCCCAATGCGCTCGAGGATGTCCGCGGAACGGTCGATGACAGCATCGAGCAGATCCATCAGCACACCTTCGCCGTTGATCTTGGCGGGGCACGATCGTGCGAGCTTGTGTTCGACAATTGCGAACGGTCGTGGGTCGTCATAGCGCACAGTTACAAGACGGTGACCCGAGAGAATAAACGTGACCGCGGTGGTCTTCGGAGTCGCAGTGTCCGACTGACACATGAGCGTTGCTGTCATGTATCGCGCGCCATTCTCTACGTAGAGTCGGCTCGAGACTTCGATCTCCTGCATCTCTTCGCGGGTCGGGACGGCGATGCCGATCAGCTGTTCAACCGACCGGTCTTCCTGCACGCTCGGTGTGACCATATCGATCCACACCGCATTTTCCGGAATAGCGGCCCCAGAATCTACATTGACACGCTCGAGTGTCGTCCCCTTTGGCATGTAGACCGAGATCATCCAATCACCATCTTGCGGATGATCTGATTGAAATCATTCCGCGGCAGGGTTTACCTCTCATGACCCGATCGCGCGGATTTGCGCAAGATATAAATAGCCAAAGCGCAACCGCACTGCGGCCGCGCAAAGCGTGGCGGTGATTGTTGTGGCGGCCGGCCCGTCTACACGACGCGCCGGCCCGGGGGACCGCTAGTCGCGATCGTAAGGTTCGAAGTGAGACTCGGTCGCGTTGCGCTGTTCAGCCTTATGGCACATCGCAGCCGCGACTGCCGATATCCCGATCTTGCCGTAGCGATTGTCGAGGTTGGGGTATTGTCCGGCGGAGTCTTGCTTCTGCTCCGTTGTTTTCGCACTCATAGTCTAGCTCCAAGTCCTTCCTCTACGCCGTTCCCACCCGATCAACCTAGTAAGCTAGTAGGGCGGAATTGCGCGGCAAATCGTGTGGTCTTGTGACATTTAAAACAGGTTGAGCCCCGTTTCGGAGTATAAGCGCAGCGATGGTAAACCCGGCCTTAAGGTCTTGGCGCCAATGTCGTTTTATGCTCCGGCTGGTTGGTTGCACTGCGGCATTCCTGCAACACGACGTAGGAAGGTGACTGTGGACACGCCGGAAACCATGGCAATCGCATGATTTTTTGGTTAATTGCCTTGTGAAAGCAACGTGTGCGGCCGCCGTGTGGCGACCGGGAAAGAGATAGAAGATGGCGGTACGGGGGTTGTTGGTAGTCCTGTTCGGCGTCGCGGTCGTGCTTGGCGGCTGTATGCAGTCCACTGTGGAGCCGGCATCGGAAGCGAATCTCACCCCGCGTGACAGGAAGTTGCTAGCGGCAGCGCCCTACGAAAAGGTGGCGATCGCCGAGCCGTACAGGCGGCACATCGTCGACTATCACCGCAAGGAAGCACCTGGAACGATCCTGATCGATTCGGACGCGCGCTATCTCTATTACGTTCTGCCAGGAGGCAAAGCGATCCGGTACGGAGTCACCGTTGGCGAGGAAGCGCTGGCTTTCTCAGGCGTGGCCAAGATCGGCCGCATGACGGAATGGCCATCATGGACGCCGACCGACGACATCAAGAAGCGCATGGATGTTCCCAACTTCGTCAGTCCGGGCCCACAGAACCCGATGGGCGCGCGCGCTATGTATTTGTACGAGGGTAACAAAGACACTCTCTACCGTATTCACGGCACCAATCAGCCCGAATACATCGGCGAAGCGATTTCCTCTGGCTGTATCCGCATGACCAATGAGGACGTGATCGATCTCTACAAGCGCGTGAAGCCAGGTACGGTCGTCGTCGTGCTGGCGCCGCATCAGGGTGACTCCCCGGCCATTCCGCGCATGGCATCGGCGATCAGCCGCTATCGCTGACCGCACGTGCAGAATTTGAGTTTGAGTTGGAAACGGCGCCTGCAGGCGCCGTTTTGTTTTGTTTGTGAACAGTCACATTTTTCGAGACGTGGCTGAGCGATCAATCCTCGGTCTGGGTGTAGGCAACGGAACCCTGGCAGCGATTTCCTTCAGCGCCGGCGTACGCACGTCCCACTGGCACATGCGATAGCCGCCGCGCCGTTCGACAAGATCGACATGTATATGGGACTCGTGGGCGCTGTCCGAACCCGGTCCAAGAACCGTGGTGAACCGGTGGCACGCGCTATCGCGCAATTCGTCGCGAAAATCCTTTGCCACGGTCGCGTCCGTGAGCGCCACGACCCGGCCGTCTGCCAATATGAATGAACGCAAATCAACCGCATTACCTTTACCGTGCTCGCTGAGCTTGCCGCCGGGCACGCGATTGCGGCTGCGGCATTCGTACGCGTCATAGGTTTCGACCGCACGCAGGGTCGAGCCCAGCTTCTCTACGCGGGGTGCCGCTTCGTCTCGAAGCCACCCGGCGACAGATTCGGCAAAGGCACACCGCAGAACCGGCGCCGGTTTGAGTGCGATGTGTGCGCCGCCGGGCCGCGTCACAGCATCCAGCCGCACCATATCCTCGCCTCCGCACGCATCCGGGCCGATCAGCCGCGGCACCGGCTCGATCACGGCGATTGCCCGCAGGCGCTGATCACACTCTGTCGGCGCGCTCGTTACGTGGGCGGAATCAAAATCCGGGCCCGCGGCCTCACGAAATGTATGGGGCTCGATCCACACAGATGGACGCGGTTTTGGCAGTGCCAGGTCCTCGGCCGAGGCGGGGCTAAAGCCGACGCCTGCCAACCACAGAAACGCCAGCGCCAGCCGCATCGCGTCCCAATTGGCCGTTATTACTGGGTTTATGTGCGATGCCATGAGACCCTAGATGACCCTGGCCCTTTAGCGCTCAACGAAACCTTTGCACGGTCCTGCGCGGCGGCTAACCTTAACCCACACTGGCGAGGGGCGCCGGTCCTGGTTTGATAACGCGCATGCGCCAGAAAGGTTTTCGGGCGAGATCGCGCACCGTAAAGAGAGGGGAATGCCATGCTCGGCCTGATGCAGGATTGGCCGTTGTTGTGCCATCGCATCATTGATCATGCCGCCACATACCATGGCGAGCGTAAGGTGATCACGCGCTCGGTCGAAGGCCCCATCCATACGACCAATTATGCGGAAATTCGCGCCCGCGCGCTCAAGGTGGCGCAGCGGCTGGAGAAAGACGGCATCAAACTCGGCGACCGCGTAGCGACCCTCGCGTGGAATACGTGGCGTCACCTGGAGGTCTGGTACGGCATCCTCGGTCTCGGCGCGATTTATCACACGGTCAATCCACGACTGTTTCCAGATCAGATCGCCTGGATTGTCAATCACGCCGGTGACAGAGCGATGTTCACCGACATCACTTTCGTCCCGCTCCTGGAAAAGATCGCAGACAAGCTGCCCACGATCGAGCGCTACATTGTGCTCACCGAAGCGGCACACATGCCGAGGACGACATTGAAGAATGCCGTCCCATACGAAGAGTGGATCGCCGAAGTCGATGGCGATTTCGAATGGAAATCATTCGACGAGAGCACTGCGGCTGGCATGTGCTACACTTCGGGGACAACCGGACATCCGAAGGGCGTGCTGTACTCGCATCGCTCCAACGTGTTGCACGCCTTCATGGCGGCGATGCCGGATTGTAAAGGTCTATCGTCGCGCGACGTCGTATTGCCGGTCGTGCCTCTTTTCCATGCGAATGGCTGGTCCCTCGCCTTCTCCACGCCGATGGTGGGCGCCACGATGATAATGCCGGGCGCAAAACTCGACGGACCTTCGATCTACGAATTGCTCAATACTTACAAAGTTTCATTCACGGCAGCAGTGCCAACGGTATGGTTGATGTTGCTCCAGGATCTTGAAAAGACTGGCGGCAAGCTTCCGCATCTGAAGCGTGTGGTGATCGGCGGGTCGGCTTGCCCGCGGGCCATGACAAAAACATTCCAGGACAAATACGGCGTTCAGGTTGTGCACGCGTGGGGCATGACCGAAATGAGCCCGCTCGGCTCGCTCTGCACGATGAAGCCGGAATATGCGGCACTGACCGGGGAAGAAAAGCTCGACATAGAAATGAAACAGGGGCATCCGCCGTTCGGTGTCGAGATGAAAATCACCGATGACAGCGGCAAGCCGCTGCCTTGGGACGGAAAGACTTTTGGCCGTCTCAAGGTCCGCGGGCCGGCCGTGGCGAAAAATTATTACAAGGTCGAAGGCGATCCGGTGTTTGAGCAGGATGGCTGGTTCGACACCGGGGACGTAGCGACGTTGGACCAGTACGGGTACATGCAAATCACCGACCGCGCCAAAGATGTGATTAAGTCAGGTGGCGAATGGATCTCGTCTATCGATCTCGAGAACCTCGCCGTCGGCCACCCGAAAGTAGCCGAGGCAGCGGTCATCGGCGTGTCTCATCCGAAATGGGACGAGCGTCCATTGCTCGTCATCGTCCTCAAGAAGGGCGAACAGGCTAGCAAGACCGACATCCTCGAATTCATGGAAGGCAAGATCGCGAAGTGGTGGATGCCCGACGACGTGGTTTTTGCAGACGAAATCCCGCATACGGCCACAGGCAAGATCCAGAAGATCGTACTGCGCCAGCAATTCAAGGACTATCGACTGCCGACCACACAGGCCGCCGAGTGAAATTCTAGCGAGCAGCGGTGTCGATCATCTGCCCAAGTGCCTTGCCGATGCATCGATGACCTTCAGCGGTCTTATGAAGGCCGTCCCATCCGACGAGGCCACTCACACCGCCATCGATCGCTCTTTTCATGAGAGTGAATCGCGGAAACTGTCCGACGTTCTGTTCACGCGCGACCTCGGCAATGATCTTCTCCATCTTGGCGTAGCGTGAGGTCAGCAGCACCAGCGGCGCATATTGCAAATCAACGAGGACGACGTCGGCATTAGCAGCTTTAAGCCGCTTCACGGCTCCGCTGAGCATTTCCTTCGCGTTGTCCGCAATGCCGCGCCACACCGCATCGTTACTCCCGAGTTGCCACACCACAAGATCTGGCTTGTAGCGCAGAACATCGCTATCGAGTCGAGCGACATTCTCGGAAATGTTTTCCATGATGCGTCCGCTATTGATCAACTCGATCCGTGCGGAGGGCCGCAATCGCAACAGTTCATGCTTCATGACGTCGGGGAAGGCACCACCGGACCTCAGCAATCCAAAACCGGTTGTTGACGATGACCCCAGCGCCACGACGACAAGTGTCTCGCCCGCCTGTAGCTTTGTCCGGGTATGAGGCAAAGACGTGCCGAGCGACATTCCTTTTTTGAATGCAAGACAGGCATCCCCGGCAGAGGCGGCCGCGGGCTGAGCCTGCGCTCGACCACCTGGGACAAAAGCGGATGAAGCCACCAGTAGGCAAATCAGATGGCGACTAAGCTTAGACATTGACCCCCTGCTTGCCGCATCTCGCGGCGACTGAATGCCCATCGCCAACATTGATCAGCCCAATAGACGTCAGGAATGGGGCATATTGGCCGCTTGTCATTTTCACCCACCTATATTGTCAATATTGACATCTAGCTTATGAACGTGAACACAACGATGGTCCGGTTCGTACTCGCAATATGGAGTAAGGACTATGAAACGTTATGTCATCGAGCGGGATCTGCCCGGTGTAGGTGGAATGAATCGCGAACGCGTTGATTTCGGGGCGGCAGTGAGGCGATAACGGTCAGGGGGTGCGCGATCTCGGCGCGGGTAAGTGGCTCACCGCTTCTCGTGCCGCGTCTTCCATCGTCGCGAATACAGCGCCCTCTTTGATCAACCGGTCGACCATGTCTTCCAGTGCCAGCATCCTGTGGCCGCGACCGATCACGTAAGGGTGCATAGTATAGGTCAATACGCCCCACTCGACCGACTTCTTCATGTAGAGAAATTCATCGAGCCAGTTTTGCATCACCAGACGCGCCGGCTGCAGACCGGGCAAGATCGTCGTGGCGGTGCGCACGAATTCGAAATGAGGGAAATCATCGAGCGCCCAGCTAATCGGCATTTCGATCAATGCGGTTTCCTCTCCAAACTGGAAAGGCTCGCCAAGCGTGGCGATGTCCACACGGCGCGCGCGGTATGGCAGATAGTCGGCGCCCATCAGGCTTGAATCGTATTGAAAGCCGTGTCGTAACAGCAGATCGACCGTGTGTTCACTGAGATCCCATGATGGCGAGCGGTAGCCACGCGCCTTGCAGCCGGCCAATCTAGCGATGGCCTCGTTGGCGCGAACGAGATCCGCCTCCTCTTCTTCCGCTGTTTGGGTCGCCGGTGGAATATGCGCCCAGCTGTGATGCGCCACCTCGTGCCCACGGGCGACCACGTCGTCACATTCCCGCGGCCAGCTCTCTATGGTGAAACCGGGTATGAACCAGGTCGCCTTTATGCCGCGAGAAGAAAGGAGATCGAGGATGCGTCGCGACGCTATCGCGCCGAACTCACCGCGTGAAAGCGGAGTCGGCGTCGTCATGCCGCGCGCGATAAAGCCGGACTGCGTATCAAAATCGAAGGTCAAACAAACGACATGACGGGGCATGGCAATTCACCGATCCAGCCTCGCCTTCGCTGTTGGCGGCGGCGGGGCATGATAGAAAAGCACGCATGACCGTCAAGGAAATCGGCATCATCCTCAATGGCGCGAGCGGGCGGATCGGCGCCACGCAACACCTTGCCAATGCACTGGCGCCAATCCGCGCCGAAGGCGGGCTGCCCTCAGCCACGGGCCGTATCATGCCACGTCTGCTGCTGGTCGGACGAAATGCAACGCGTCTTGCTGAAATTGCCCGCCGTCACGACGTCACCGATTGGACGCGGAACCTAGATGAGGCACTGGCAAGGCCGGACTTTCCAGTTTTTTTCGACGCTGCGGCGACCGAGCAGCGCGTGGCAACTCTTTCCAAAGCTATTGCGGCCGGCAAGCACATCTACAGTGAGAAGCCCGTCGCGCCGACGGTGGCCGAAGGGCTCGAACTGCTACGGGCAGCAAACGCGCGGGCGCTCAAAACCGGAGCAGTCGAGGACAAGATCTACCTGCCCGGTCTGCAGAAGCTGAAAGACTTGGCTACGAACAATTTCTTCGGACGCGTCACGGGCTTCCGGCTCGAATTTGGTTGGTGGGTATTCGACGGCCGCGAACGTCCCAGCCAACGCCCGAGCTGGAACTACAAGCGCAAGACAGGCGGCGGTCTCACGTTGGACATGTATCCGCACTGGCGTTACGTGATCGAGGATACACTCGGGCCGATCCGGCGCGTCGTCTCAGCTTTGAAGACCACGATTCCCGAGCGGCGCGACGAGGCCGGCATTACTTATCCGGTCGATGTTGAGGATACCTCGCTGACACTGGCTGAACTGGCGAACGGCGCTGTCGGAACAATCATTTGCTCGTGGGTGACCCGTGTCCGTCGCGACGATCTTCTCAGTTTTCAAGTCGACGGCACCGGAGGCTCGGCGGTTGCGGGCTTGCACCGCTGCTGGATACAGAACGGGGCAGATACGCCGGCCATTCAGCACTTCAATCCCGACCGCGATCTTGGCATTGACTATTGCGCCTGCTGGAATGAGGTGCCTGATCAAGGCGGCCGCATCAATCCATATCGGATCGGCTGGGAAAATTTCCTTCGGCACATTGTGGATGACGCACCGCTTGCGAGCGATCTCACGGCAGGAGTCCGTGACGTTCAGCTGGCCGAGGCCTGCTACACGAGCGCTGACGAGGGAAGGTGGGTTTCGCTCGAACCTAGGTCCGACTGAAGAACCTACTCGGCCGCCAGCGGCGCGCCTTGCAACCGGTCCTGCGCGCGAGGAGCGCGACGCACAAGGACAAGGCCATTTCTTCGGCGAACCTATGACCGCGGCAACAAGCCACGCGCGGCTCGCGGAATCGACAAGCGTCGGCCAACTGGTTGCTTGATCCCTTTGGCCTGACGACAAATTGCGGCAGTCCAGCAGGCCAGCCCAGCGATCCTCGGGATATTGCCTGCTTCGCGGCTTGCCATTATTCCTGCTGATCATGGCCAGCCTCGATGCAGACAGGATCGCCACGGGCGGCGCCGTGCGATTCCTCGGGGAGCGCCGGTCGTATTGGCGACTACTCATCCGGGGCGCCGCGCTCCTGATGATCACCCTTGGCATATATCGCTTCTGGCTGGTCACCGATGTGCGCCGCTTTCTCTGGTCGAATACTGAAATTGCCGGAGAGGCACTTGAATACACAGGGACGGCGCTCGAACTCCTGCTCGGGTTCCTCGTAGCGATCGCCCTTCTAATTCCGATTTATGTCGGGGTTTTTCTGGCCGCTCTTGATCTCGGCCTTCTCGGGAAATTGTCCGGTGTCCTTGCCTTTGCTGCGCTCGGCGCGCTCGGCCAATACGCGATTTATCGCGCACGGCGTTACCGCCTCACACGGACCATCTACCGCGGTCTGCGTTTTCACCAGACAGGGTCGGCCTGGTCTTATGCGCTCCGCGCAACGCTATGGTGGATCGCCACCGTGTTGAGCCTTGGGCTGGCCTACCCTTTCCAGGTCGCAAACCTCGAGCGCTACAAGATGAAAAATACGTTCTACGGCGATTTGGGCGGCCGTTTTGAGGCCTCCGGAATTGCTCTGTTCCTGCGCGGATTGCCAATGTGGCTGCTATTTTTTGCACCACTTGCGCTCGCAACCAGGGGATTCGTGGGGCTCGACTGGCAGGCGCTTGTCGACGCGATCGCGCAAGGTGGCGACGACGTTATGAGCAAGATCGAAGGGGGTAATCCGGCCCTGGGCAGTGCAATCGTCTTTGCGATGTTGATGGGAGGAACAAGCGTCGTCTTAGGGGCCCTTCTCTATCCGGCTTTTCAGGCACTCACGTTGCGATGGTGGTCGTCGGGCCTGCGCTTTGGCACGAT
Organism: Pseudolabrys sp.; assembly: GCA_051986235.1. Classification (GTDB taxonomy): domain Bacteria; phylum Pseudomonadota; class Alphaproteobacteria; order Rhizobiales; family Xanthobacteraceae; genus Pseudolabrys. The sequence goes on along the minus strand of JBPYDR010000079.1, from coordinate 14,289 downwards.
CGAATTGCGCTCGCGCCTGCGCACGCGAGATATCTACAGGGCCTATGCACGTTTCGTAGGCTATGCGAGCCTTTTCAGCATCGCGATGGGAATGGTTGGCGCCATTGTCTTTTCCATCGCGGGCGCCGTAGTCAACGTGGCAAAATTCGACACCGCGGACCAGATCGCGATAACTCTGTTACTTCTCGGCGTCTACGTGATCGCCGCGCTTGGTTTCTCGACCGTCTATCGCGCTACCGTGCAACTGTCGGTGTGGCAGTTGGGCATGGAATCGCTCGAATTGTCCGGTCTTTCGGCATTGGAAAAGGTCAAGGCGGGCGGGCGGGCGAGCTCCGCTTTGGGTGAAGGCCTGGCCGACGCCCTGAATGTAGGCGGCTATTGATAGGTCGAACAAGTCATGAGTTTCGGAGCCGGCGTCTACTTCGACGGTGTAACGAGTGCCCGGCGCGAGGTTGTCGTAGAGCTCGGTTCGAATAGCCTGCAGATCAGTGCCAGGGACGGAAATCTTTCAGTTGAGTGGCCCTACAACGAGATCGAGGAGCTGGATGCACCCCATGGTGTCCTTCGGCTCGGCCGCCGCGGTAGCGTGTCACTGGAGCGGCTGGAAATTCGGGAGCCCGCATTTGCGGCCGAGATCGATGAGCGGGCCATCCATGTCGATCGCACTGGCTCGTCGCAGCAACGCCAACGCATTCGCGTGATCGGCTGGACGGTAGGGGCGACCGTATCGCTTCTGCTGGTGGCCTGGTTCGGGGTGCCTGCGATCGCGGCACGCCTGACGCCCCTTTTGCCCCCTTCGATCGAACGCAAGCTGGGCGACGCAGTTGATGCGCAGGTGCGCAGCATGCTCGACACGGGCAAACGCGACACGGCGCTCGAATGCGGCACCTCTGCCACAGAAATCCCGGGGCGCAACGCGCTCAACAAACTCATGCAGCGGCTCGAGGCTGCCGCGGCCCTTCCCGTAACCCTGCGGACGATCGTCGTGCGCCGTGACGAAGCCAATGCCATAGCCTTGCCCGGCGGACGCGTGTATGTCTTTCGCGGACTGATCGACAAGGCCGAGAATGCGGACGAAGTTGCCGGCGTGATCACACATGAAATCGGCCATGTCGCGCATCGGGATGGATCAAGGGCGATTCTGGAGGGGGCCGGTCTATCCTTCCTGTTTGGAATGTTGCTTGGGGATTTCGTTGGCGGCGGCGCGGTTGTGTTCGCCGCAAAAAGCGTGCTGCAATCATCGTATTCGCGGGAAGCCGAAAGTGCGGCAGACACCTATGGTACCGATCTCATGAACAAGACCGGCGGTGATGCACGCGCTCTTGCGAATATGCTGGAAAAAATCGGTGGCGCCACGGAACCTGGCATGAATATCCTTATGGATCATCCGGAAACCAAGGCTCGCGTCGCGGCCATCAGGCAAAGGGCCGCTGCAAAATCACCCCAGCCCTTTCTCGACCCCGGGGAGTGGGCGGCGCTCAAGCAGATTTGCGCAGGACCGTAGCCATGGCGCGACGTCCATTTCCCAACGAGCCGGTGTCGAGAGTCGCGGTCTGGTCCTCGCGACTAGGATTGTTCGCCATCGCGGTCGCGGCCCTTTCGGTCATCATTGTCCGTTCAGGCCTCCTGGAGATCGTGCCAGCGCTCGCGACCTTCGCCGCTTCATTGGTTTTCGCCGGGCTCGCAATATTGTTCGCGTTTGCAGCCTTCGTCGTCATCTGGCGGCAAGGAACGGGAGGGCTCGGCCGGGCCCTGCTCGGCCTGTTCCTGGGTCTGGCATTGCTTGCGTATCCGGCCTATCTCGGCACACGCGCCTTGCGATTGCCGGCTATCGCCGACGTCAGCACCGATACGAACAACCCTCCGCGCTTCGACGTCCTCGCGCGCCTGCGGCCACGCGGACGCAACGACTACCCCGGAGCGGCGGCAGCGGCGCTTCAGCGCAAAGCCTATCCCTATGTAGCTCCGCTTGATCTCGATGTGCCGACCAAAGTCGCCTACGACGCGGCGCTCGCGCTGGTGACAAAGCGCAAATGGTACATAGGCGATACGCGGCCGCCGACAGCGGCGCGGCGCGATGGCGTGATCGAGGCGGTCGCGCGCACGCCGATCATGGGATTTCGCGACGACGTTGTGATCAGGATAAGTCCGCTCGGCCAGGGCACGCGCGTCGATATGCGGTCGGCGTCCCGCTTCGGCGACCATGATCTCGGGTCGAACGCATCGCGAATTCGCAGCTTGCTCGAAGACATAGATGACGTGGTGGCTTCGGCACCGGAGCCGCGACCGCAGCAGGAGAAAAAAGCGCCACCCACGAAAAAGGGCCAGCCCGACAAACGTCAGCCCGCCAAGCGATAGACGCCATCGATCGCGGGCTGGCCATCGGTTTCGACCACTCCGCGCGCGACCAGATCTTCGAGATGGGCGAGAACGGAAAGTCCAGCGGCACCTGTCAGTCGTGGATCGATGCCGATATAAATCGCGCGCACGATCGTCGGAATATCCGTTGCGCCCTTTGACAAGCGATGCAGGATCGAATCCTCGCGAGCCTTGCGATGGAGAATGTAATAACTGACGAAGCGCGGCGCGTCGGCGATAGCCGGACCGTGACCCGGCAGGTAAATCGCTTCTGAGCGTCGCGCAAGCTTCGCCAACGAGGCCATGTAATCGCTCATCGCGCCGTCAGGCGGGGCGACAATCGACGTCGCCCAGGCCATCACATGGTCGCCCGCGAAAAGTGTTGATCTCTCCTTCAGCGCATAAGCCATGTGATTGGCGGTGTGACCCGGCGTCGTAACCGCTTCAATCGTCCAGCCGTCACCTGACACGATCTCGCCATCGCGTAGCATTACGTCGGGGCGAAAATCGCGATCGGCGCTGGCATCGAGCGGATTGTGTTCGCCAATGTGCAAAGGTCGAGCGGCCCGATGCGGACCTTCAGCAAAGACAGTAGCGCCGGTCGCCTTCTTGATGGCCGGAACCGCAGGCGAGTGGTCGCGATGGGTATGCGTCACAAAAATATGCGTGACGGTTTCGTCCCGCACGGCATCCAGCAATGCGCCGATGTGCCCTGGATCATCCGGACCAGGATCGACGATCGCGACCTTCCCTCGCCCAATGATGTAGCTGACCGTGCCCTTAAACGTGAACGGACCTGGATTGTTCGCCATGATCCGACGCACGCCCAGCATGGGCTCGTCGACCACGTCGGGTGCGAGGTCGAGATTTTTGTCGAAAGGAATGTCGTCGCTCATGCTTGCTCAACCGATTGCCGGGCTGGCCTATCACCAATTCGGCCCAGTTCACATCCTGGCAATTGTCCGAATACGTGTTGTCTCAGTGGATTTCCGGCTCGGGGATCGCCCCGAGTGGCGCAAGGAAGTCGAAATCGCAACCTTCGTCGGCCTGGCCGATATGTTCCGAGTAGAGCGCACCGTAGCCTCGCGGATAGCGCGGTTCAGGCGGTTTCCAGGCGGCACGACGGCGAGCGAGTTCCTCTTCAGCAACATGTAGATGAATGCGACGGGCAGGCACGTCGACCTCGATTTCATCGCCCGTCTTGACGACAGCCAGGGGCCCGCCGACGAAGCTTTCCGGTGCGACATGCAAAATACAGGCGCCGTAACTTGTGCCACTCATCCGCGCATCGGAAATGCGCAACATGTCGCGAACGCCCTGCTTCACTAGCTTCTTCGGGATCGGCAACATGCCCCATTCGGGCATGCCGGGACCACCTTTCGGGCCCCCATTCTTAAGCACGAGAATATGGTCTTGCGTCACATCGAGATCATTGCGTTCGACCTCGCGCGCCATGTGGTTGTAGTCCTCGAATGCGATCACCTTACCGCGGTGGCGCAACAGCCGCCGGTCGGCTGCTGAGGGTTTGATTACGCAACCGCGCGGAGCGAGATTGCCGGTCAACACAGCGGTCGCGCCGTCGCGCGATACCGGATCGGAGAGCGGGTGAATGACGTCGCGCTTGTAGACCTCCGCGCCTGCGATGTTCTCGCCAATGCTCTTGCCGGTCACGGTCAGACAGGACAGATCAAGCGCACCATTCAACTCCGTCATCAGCGCGCGCAATCCACCTGCATAAAAGAAATCTTCCATCAGGAATTTTCCTGAGGGTCGCACATTGGCAAGCACGGGGATTTCACGCGAGATTTCGTCGAAACGCTTCATGTCCAGCTTGATGCCCGCGCGGCGCGCCATGGCTACAACGTGAATGATGGCATTCGTTGAGCCTCCCATCGCCATGTGCACGCGGATCGCGTTGTCGAAAGAACCAGGCGTGAGAAGCTTTTGCGGCACCAGGTCATCCCACACCATGTCAACGATACGTCGGCCGGAGGCGGCGCACATGCGCGGATGAGCGGCATCGGCGGCAGGAATCGAAGACGCGCCAGGTATCGATAGCCCCAGGACTTCGGCGATCGCCATCATCGTCGCCGCGGTACCCATGACCATGCAGGTCCCGAAGCTCCGCGCGATACTGCCTTCCAGCTCAGTCCAGTCGTCCTCGCTTATGCGGCCGGCACGTTTTTCATCCCAGTATTTCCACGCATCGGAGCCTGAACCGAGTTCAACTCCGCGCCAGTTGCCGCGCAGCTGCGGCCCCGCCGGAACATAGATAGCCGGCAGGCCCATGCTGATTGCGCCCATGATCAACGCTGGCGTGGTCTTGTCGCAGCCGCCCATCAGCACAGCGCCGTCGATCGGATGGCTGCGCAGGAGTTCTTCCGTCTCCATCGCCAGCAAATTGCGATAGAGCATGGTTGACGGCTTTACAAAGGGTTCCGAGAGCGACATCGCCGGCAACTCGACCGGGAAGCCACCGGCCTGCAGCACGCCGCGTTTGACATCTTCCGCACGGTCACGCAGATGCGTGTGACAGAAATTGATGTCGCTCCAGGTGTTGATGATGCCGATCACCGGCTTGCCGCGGAAATCGGCTGCATCAAAGCCACCCTGCCGTAACCGAGCGCGGTGTCCAAACGCGCGCAGGTCATTCACGCCGAGCCAGCGATGGCTGCGCAGATCTTCAGGACGCTTTCGTTTGCTCATACTTGCAAGTGCACTAATCCGTTAATTGACCGACAGGTCGGCGGCGCGGACGACCTTTTCCCATTTCGCGGTCTCATCGGCAACGAGCTTACCGAAAGCTTCCGCTGTACCGGGAATGGGCGTGCCGCCCAATTCCTTGAGCTTGGCAATCATCGCGGGGTCCTGCAGGGCAAGGTTGATCTCCTTGTTCAGGATCTCGACGATTTCCTTCGGCGTTCCGGTCGGGACACCAAAGCCGAAGAACGCGCTCGCCTCGTAGCCTGGAACTGTCTCGGCAACGGTCGGCACATCCGGTAGCTCGTCAGAGCGCTGGGCGGTGGTCACCGCCAGAGCCCGCAGCTTGCCCGCTTTGATATGGCCGATTGACGACGGGAGGTTGTCAAATGTCACCTGCACCTGGCCGCCGAGCAGATCGGTCAGCATAGGCGCCGATCCTTTGTACGGCACATGCGTCATTTTTGTTCCGGTCATCATCTTGAACAGTTCACCGGAGAGATGGATCGAGGTGCCATTACCCGATGATGCGACGTTCACCTTGTCGGGGTTGGCTTTTACATAGGCAATGAACTCGGCAACGTTTTTTGCGGGCACCGAGGGATTCACTTCCATGACATTGGGCACTCGGATAAAGCCCCCAACCGGGGCGATATCACGGAGGAAATTGAAATTGAGATGCTTGTAGAGCGACGCGTTGATGGTGTTGGCCGGGTTGACCAGAAGGATCGTGTAGCCATCGGGCGGCGACTTGGCGACCGCTTCGGTCGCGAGATTGTTGCCTGCCCCTGGGCGGTTCTCGACAATGAACTGCTGGCCGAGGCGCTTGCTGAGCCAATCGCCGAACAGCCGCGCGCAGATGTCGGTCGAGCCGCCGGCGGGATAGCCGACAATGATATGCGGCGGCCGGGTCGGATAATCGGCGGCATTGGCATAGCCGGCCGACATAAGCCAAATGCAAGCCGCCGCGAGAGCGAACCGCGAAACGACCTCCAGAAACCGCTGCATGTCTGTATCCTCCCTGGCCGGCCGTTTCATCGCGCCGGCATCTTTGCGCGGGCCGACGTTACGCGGCGCGGGACGTATCGTGCAAGTCAGGCACAGAAATGCTCCAGATAACCCGTGCAAATCGTTGATTTTTCGAACCGACAGGCCGCCGGCCGGACGTTGCAGCCGACGCTGGAAACTGAACGATCTCTTAACAATGCTGGCCTTAGATTCCGAGTATGTCTCGAGTGCGTACCATTACCACGCGTGCGTCATCTTACCGACGCTGGTTCTTGCGCGACATTCCGCGAACCTATGTGTTGTTCGTTTGGATGGCTTTTGCGCTCGCGGCATTTCTCTATTCTTATGACTGGCGTCCGAGCGGATGGTCAGCGCTGCGACAGAAGCTGCGGTGAAGCCCCCGCGCGCCGGGAGATCGAACACTACATGGGCTCGGTCGTCATCGCGCCCGATCGTGGTGATTGCCGGCAACGCATCGACAACCGCACGGGCAAGATGTGGGACAAAGGCTACGTCAATTGTTACGAGCCCATCACCGCGCAAGAAAGAGATCAGCGCGTCGGCATGAGCTCGGCCTGGATAAATGCCATCGGCAAGGTCTTCAATCACGCGGGCGATAACTGAGACGCCACCGCTGAAACGACCTGAGCGACGTTTCCCCACTTCAAGTGCCAGATTGACTGGGATTTCATCCGTCTCCCCAATACCGGCGAGCGGTATCTTCGCGTTCTTGCGGAGGTTCAGGAAGTTCACTAAACGCTTGAAGTTGTTTGGTGAACCGGCCCATCGGGCCGCTGGCTGGTCGCGGCAACGACAATCGCTCGGTCTGATACATGCAGGTCTCTGGCAAAACCATCATCGTAACGGGAGGTGCAAGCGGAATTGGCCGCGCCCTCTGCGAGGCATTGTATCGCTCCGGCGCGAAGACAGTCATCGTTGCTGACCTCGACCTTCAGGCCGCCCAACGTGTCGCGGACGCAATCGCCGGCTCAGCGTTCCGCTGCGATGTGGCGCAGGAAGCGGACGTCAAAGCGTTGATCGAACACATCGAACTGGAGTACGGACCGATCGACCTGTATTGCTCGAATGCAGGCGTGGCGCTCGGGTTCTCGCCGCGAGTGGACAATGCTGCGGCGGGACCTGATGACCTCTGGCAGACAGCGTGGTCCGTGAACGTCATGGGACATGTATACGCTGCGCGCCATCTTGTACCGCGCATGAAGACGCGCGGCGGCGGTTACTTCGTCATCACCGTATCGGCCGCTGGTCTGCTCACGCAGATCGGCAGCGCCATTTACACGACCACCAAACACGCCGCCGTCGGGTTTGCCGAAAATTTGGCAATTGCGCACAAAGACCACGGGATCAAAGTATCAATTCTTTGCCCGCAGGCCGTGGACACGCCGTTGTTGCATCGTCTCCCGCAAGGACCGCAATCGGGCGATGGTATCCTGTCTGCGGGACTAGTCGCACAGGCTGCGATCGATGGGATCGAGCAGGAAACATTCCTCATCCTGCCCCACCCTGAAGTGAATGATTACATGCGCAGGAAAGCGGAAGATCGGGACCGCTGGATCAACGGCATGGCTCGTCTCCAGCGCCGCATTTTCGGTGCAGAGTCATAGAAGACCGAAGCACCGCCCGGCTGCCCAAGCTCTCGTGACAAGTGTAGACTTGCAGTTGAGGCGAGCAGCACCGGGAGGGACGGCATGAACCAGACGCAGGTCTCGCGACGCACCGTACTCAAGAGCGGGCTTGCTGTCGGTGCGGCGACCGTTTTTGCCCAACCGCTCAGAGCCGCAGCACCGCCGCCGAGCAAAGTGACGCCCGCGCTGATCGCAGCGGCGCGGAAGGAAGGCAAGGCTTCTTTCTACACGGCGCTCGAGCTGAACACCTCGGAACGGCTGGCACGCGCCTTCGAAGCCAAATATCCCGGGGTCGCTATCCGCGTCGAGCGCTCCGGCGCCGAACGCATCTATCAGCGCATCATTCAGGAACAGGCCAGCCGCATTTATGCGGTCGACGTCGTGTGCAGCACCGATCCATCGCATTTCCTCGACTGGACCGCCAAGGACAAGGATTGGGTCGAGCCTTACGTCACCGAGGACATGGCAAAGCATTTTCCGGTCGACCAGCGCGACCCGAATGGCATGCAGGCGACTCTTTGCGCGTGGCTCGAGGTCATTGGCTACAACACCAATCTGGTGACGCCCGAAGACGCGCCCAAAAGCTATGTCGATCTGCTCAATCCGAAGTGGCAAGGAAAGATTGTCAAAGGTCACCCCGGCTACAGCGGCGCCATTCTGACGAACACGTACCTGTGGGTGCGTGAACTTGGCTGGCCATTCCTCGAAAAACTGGCGCAGCAGAAGGTGATGCAACTCCAGTCGGCCGCCGACCCGCCGAAGAAGATCGCTATCGGCGAACGCGCGGTGATGGCTGATGGCAACGACTACAGCGTGGAAGTCGCGAAATTAAACAACCAACCCGTCGAGGTCGTGCATGCGACGGAAGGTTCCCCGGTTATTCCGGTGCCGTCGGGCATCTTTCGCAGCGCGCCCAACCCGAATGCCGCGCGCCTCTTCCAAAGTTTCCTGTTCAGCGTGGAGGCGCAGCAAATCTTTATCGATGTATTTGCGCACCGCTCATTTCATGCGCTGGCCAAGGAGAAGGCCGGCCGCGCGCCGCTGTCGAGCTTCAAGTTGTTGCAGGCCGATCCGAAACTGGTTTTGGCGCAGAGCGAGGAAATCAAGGTGCGCTACAGCAAACTGTTCGGGGTGTGAGGTCGCGCCCTTGGCCTTAAGCGCGGTGATGCTTTATCTCGGGTTTTCAACGTCAAAGGCCGGACCTCCATAGAATGCAAGACCAGAGCGTTGAACGCCGGGTCGCAGCGATTCTAGCGGCGAACGTTGTCGGCTACAGCCGTCTTATGGAGGCCGATGAAGCCGGCACCCTCGCTTGTGCGCAGCAGGGTGAGCTACTGACCCGGCTGGGTCGGCCGTCGAAGGAATCGAGTGGATTCATCCCGCGATGCGGTATCCGCAACGTTAGTGGAGCCACCTCGGCCGCGCCCAATACATCGCACACCTCTATGCCGATGCGATCCAATCGTTCAGCAAGCTGACTCCCCTGTTGCACTATGCCTTCCGTGCCGCATCCCCGGCTCAGCTGGGAAACAGCAGGGCCGACGCAGCCCATGCTCGGGAGGTGATCCCGCGCGAACCGGCGTTTACCGCGGAAGGCTTTCTAGGCACCATCAACAACATTCGGATAAAGAGCACCAGCTTGGCGGGCTTGTACAAGCCGCCCTACCGCCCTGATTTAATTGGGATTATCTGCCGCCGAACGGGTTGCGCCTTCTACCTTGGTATAGGGGTATTGTCCGCAAATACAATATTCGCCTGGCGTTCGAGGTGATTTCTTCGCCACCATGAACTCGTCCCTCTACACCGCAGATCGCACCACCCACCTGAAGATCGTGGTGGTCGGCCTCGTCGCCGCGATCCTGATCGCAGTGATCGGCGTTTCTGCGCGCGAGCTCAATTTGGGCACCGACGTCATGGCCACGCAAACACCCGCCGTCATCAAAGCTGGTGGTCCGGTCGTGCTCACCGACATGGCCCGTTCGGTCGTCCGCTGATCTTTGGACGTCAATTCTCATAGATTCGCTTCCAGATGGGACCTTGGTCCAATTCGATTGGCACCCGGATTGCGTCAAGAGTCTTCGCCTGGATGAGCACGGAGGCCTGCCATGTTCTTTGAGGGTGGTTTTACGTTTTCGAATTTCTTGATGGACGTGCTTGCAATTTTCGCGTTCGTCGTCTGGTTTTGGTTGCTTGTGGTAATTTACAGCGATCTGTTCAGACGTCACGATATCTCCGGCTGGGGCAAGGCGCTTTGGGTGATAGCGCTGGTGTTGACCTCGTATCTCGGCATCTTCGCTTATCTGATCACACAAGGAAGAGGAATGGCCGAGCGCAGCGCCCAGCAGACCCAGCAGGCCCGCGAAGAACTGCGCAAGGTGGTCGGCTACAGCGTAGCGGACGAAATCTCCAAGCTTGATCAGCTGAAGAAGTCTGGCTCAATTACTGAGGATGAATTTCTTGGGCTCCGCGCCAAGCTTGTATGAACGAACGGCGCCTGCAACACATGAAATCAATTCTCGCGCTATCGTTGCGGTTTTGCTGTTTGCTGTAGCGGAGGCCACCTCCATTCGAAGCTGCTAGCCGCTAGCTCGGCGGAGGCGCAGCTGCCCCATAGAAGTAAGAATGAACGAAAAACTGCCGACCGTTACATTAAGGAGTCCTGAAGGAAAGCAAGCCCCTGAAGGAAAGAGGATCCTGTCGGCTCTGTCGGCTGCATTTCATGGAAAGGAACCTTTCGATGTGGCGCCTTCGATGTAGCTGAAATATTGCCTTCTGTTAGAGCGATGTCCTTTGGCTGAAAAGCAGACATTTCGCGGTGGGACAGGCATGTCTGTTATGCCCCCGAGACAGACATGGCGAACGAAACGTCCGATGTTGGCAATAGTGCCTTCAGTCTTTCGCTGCGCGCTTTCTAAGAATTTTCCAACCTTGCCCGCGCTCTAACGAGATCCGCGGCGTCAAAGCCCTCGTTAAAAAATCCATACGTTTCGGCGAGATCTGAGCGACACGTGTCGGAATTTTCCCTCAGATCGTATAAGTCACAAATGCTCAGGCAAAGTCGAAGTTCGAGTAATTTGGCATTCTGTTTGCGCGCGATCTTAAGGCCTTTTGAAAAATAATGCTCCGCCTTATCAAGATTCTGAGTAGATCGCAGATATGTGTCGCCGAGCAAACGATATATTTCGGCTGCGTAAAAGTGTTCGGTGTTCTCTTCATCGAGGTTCACCTGTTTCAAAAACTCGAGTGCTTGCGCGTAGCGTTTGTTTTTTATGCACGCATCCGCAAGCAGTCCCAGAGAATACGCCTCAAACAATAGCGCTCCGATTGCCCGCTCTTTGCCCAAACCTTCCTGAATCTCGGCAATTCCTTCCTCAAAGCTTTCTTGTTGGGTCCTCGCCCATCCGCGCAAAATGCGACTCATGGCTGAATAGTGGACAAACTCATGCTCTTCGCAGAGTGCAATTGCAGCGTTGGCCTGATCTGCAACAATCGTGGTCTCGCCGCGCAATTGGTGTACGCGGAGACTTATTGTTTGCGCCATTGCCACGCTGAACGGATGTTGGGATACATCCGCATAACGGCGGGCGTCCGCGCAAAGTCGCAATGCCTGATCCGGGAAGCCCAAGAAACAAAGTGCCAGGCCGTCATATAACCTTGAATGAACTTGCGGATCTTGCGCGGAGAGATCAAGATATGCAGTCGACCTATTGTCCTCACAAAAGCTGATGCTTCGTTCCAGCTCCATGTGGGCAGCCGCAAACTCCCCTCGTGCAAATAAAGTAAATCCTAAAGCTTCGTGCGCAAGAACCTTGTAAACAGGATCGTCTGCATTCTTGGCTGCATTTAGCAAATGCTCGGCGAGGGCTTGAGCCTCTCGGAGCGTCGCGCGCAGGAAGTTCCAAGTCCATAACCCAAACACTGCGGGAAAGGTATGTTCATCAAGCCCGCTTTCTCGGCACAGCTGAAGTGCTCGCGTGTAAGCTTTCTTCACGCTGTCAGAACTCCAGCCTTTGATGGCCCGGAGGGAGTTGCCGAGCGACGTTTGAAGCAACAACTCAAATTTATTGCGGAGGATCGGGTTGTCGATGCGGGGGATTAGCTTCAATCCGTGTTCCAAATGACCAACGGCAGCGTTTGCTGATCGGCTAAGCGCGAGGTTGCCAGCTTTGAGCCAGTAACCGACCGCGGGTTCAACGAGACCGGCTTCAGCGAAGTGGTGCGCCACGATTTCCGGTTGGCTCACTACGATATCTGGAAATTTTTCCTCCATTTTGCGTGCTATTTGGCCGTGCAGTTGCTGCCGGCGGCTCTTTAGCAGGCTCTCGTAAGCCGCATCCCGCACCAGCGCGTGCTTAAAGCTATAGACCGCTTCCGGTGACTCATCCCGGCGGAATACGAGTTCTGCTTGCTCAAGCTTGGCGAGGGCATCCTTCAGCGACGGTTCGTCGCGTCCCACCACCTCGCGCATCAAGGAATAGGAGAATTCGCGTCCGATCGCTGCTCCTATTTGGCCGATCTCCTTCACCGGCGCGAGGCGGTCGAGCCGTGCCATCAATGAGTCTTGAAGGGTCGTGGGAATGGCGAGCGGAGGGAGACGTCCCTCAAGCCGATAGCCGCCCGCGTCCTTGACCAGAATCTCTCCTTCGAGCACCGTCTTTGTGAGTTCTTCAACGAACAGCGGATTGCCGTCAGTTTTGGCGACAATCTGGCTCATCACTTCGGTCGGCAGGGCGAGCCCGCCGGTTAACTGGGTCACTATGCTTTCAACGCTGTTGCGGCTCAAACGGCCGAGCATCAAAGTACTGACGTTGGGTAGACCAACCCAACGCGGCTCAAATTCCGGTCGTACGGTGAACAGTGCAAGGACCGGCAATTGACGCACTTGCTCGACGGTCAGATCGACGAGCTCCAGGGAGGCGGCATCGGCCCACTGCACATCCTCGAACAACAACAGGATTGGTTTCTGATGCGCCAGGCTCTCGAATTGATCAAGCAAAGCGGCGAACGTGCGCCGGCGTTGCTGTGCAGGGTTAGGCGTTAGCTTGGGATAACGATCGCCAAACGGAATCGAAAGCAGCGCAGCAATAAGCGGTGCCGCGTCCCGAACGTGCGGCGCGGCTATGCCGAGATACGCCTCTAGTTTATCAAGGCGTTTCTCCGATGAATCGTCTGTCCTGAAACCCAATGCTCCTTCCAGTTGGGCGATGAACGGAAAGAGCGGGCTGTTGGTGTGGTAAGGTGAACATTGGTAGTGCAAGAGCGTGTGCGACTCATTAGCGATGCGCATTTCAAGTGCCGTGACGAGACGGGATTTACCGATCCCTGGCTCGCCTGAGATCAGCACGATTTGCCCTATCCCTTTCCACGCGAGCTGTTGACGTTCCAAAAGAAAAGCAAGCTCATCTTCACGGCCAATGAGATCAATCAGGCCTGTCGTCGCATGGATTGCCTGGAAACGGGTCTGTGACGCCGATACGCCGTCAACTGCCCAAGCCGCGATCGGCTCGGCAATGCCCTTAACTTCGTGAAAGCCAAGATCACGCAAAAGGAACCGATCGCCGAGCAGGCGGCGGGTCGAAGCGGCAACGACGACGGTCCCAGGTTCAGCCAAGGCCTGGAGGCGCGCCGCGAGACCGGGCGTATCCCCAATTACAGCATGCTCCCGCAATGCCCCCCCACTGAGGCCGCCAACGACCACCACGCCGGTAGCTATGCCAATGCGAACCGAAAGCGGTTCTTCCGCAGGGGTGTTCAGCCGTGCCACAGCACCAGCGATATCGAGTGCCGCGCGCACGGTTCGCTCGGCATCGTCTTCGTGCGCGCGAGGATAGCCGAAGTAGGCCAGTATTCCGTCGCCACGGAAATCGGCAAGGAAGCCATCGAAGCCCAGCGTGATGCGTGCGCAGGCGGCCTGAAATGCATCGATCACCGCGCTCATGTCCTCTGGATCGAGCCGGGCCGACAGAGCAGTCGAACCAACCAGATCGCAGATCATTACGGTTAAGTGACGTCGCTCGCCGGCAGCGGTTATAGGGGAGAATTTGCCCTCCGCCTGCCCGATTTCGCTCGAAATTGATATACTCGGAGAGTTCGTAGCCGTCGCCTTGATCGCTCTTATGAAGCGTTTTCTGTCGCCCAGTGGCATTCCAAGCTTTTCAAGATCGTCTTCGGTCAGCTCCGGCAGCACATCAAGGTCGATCGCGTTCTCGATGAACTCGGGCTCGTACTTTCCGAGTCCCAAGTTTCGCAGCCACTCACCAACGTCCATAGGACCGCCTCGACCCCGTTCCAGATGAGAAAAGCATGAAGATATCCGACTTATAGATCACCATAAGGTGCCCCCTTCGGTGCATTTACGATCGTACGTTTTGGCAAAATTGCTGGGAAGGTATGAATTGGCGTGCAGAAACCCACGCGGCGTTTGTTCTTGATGTTCGCGCCGAGGCCCGCGCCGACAGATTTTCCGCAATTTCGAATTCAAGCTCACCATCCCCGTCAGTAACCATCGTCGGGCGGAAGTAGTCGCGGTATTGCTCGGGGACTACAAAATTTGGGGTGTAAAGAGGGCCAAGCGGCT
>JBPYDR010000078.1:0-39673 GCA_051986235.1 Pseudolabrys sp. | reverse complement strand
AGCGCACACGTCCATCACGGAGATGCCATCGCCTACAACGTCAATCAGTATATCGCCGTGGCAACTAACGCGGTGCTGTCCGAAGCCGCCGCTCCACGTCTGATCAAGGCCGCCCGGCGGCAAAAATCGTAACCCATGATGGCGGTCCTTACTGTTACTCGGATGGCGTGAATCCCGGAGGCAGATCTAGGGTGAAGACCGGCGGGGTATGATAAGTTTTGCCCGAAGTGTTTGAACGGTTTCCCCGCGCTGATTGGTTGTGCGCGCGAGGACAATCACCCTTCCACGATCCGGTCGGGAGCGCGACGGCGTGATTTCAAGCACTTCATTTTCGACCTGGAGGATGTCACCGGCGCGCGTTGGTACCGGCCAACTTAGCTCTCCTCCGCTGCCTATAATGCCGCCGGCAAGCGGTAGACCTCCGTCAACCATAAGGCGCATCGTGATCGCCGCAGTATGCCACCCGCTTGCGGCCAGCCCCTTAAATAAAGAAGTGTTCTCGGCGGCCTCCTCGTCCATATGGAATGGCTGTGGATCGTACTGGGCCGCGAACGCCTTGATTTGAGCGGCATCGAGCGTGTGCGTTCCGCTTTTGAACCGCTGTCCGACGTGGAGATCTTCAAGGTAATAAGGTGGTTTCGACATGGCCCGATCCCCAAAAATTGGCAGCCCTGCTTCTAGCCCCGCATGGCCATAACAGGGAGTAGCGAGCCACATCATGACCGAACAATTGTCGATGTGGCGGGTCGTAAATTTCGGCTAACATATTATTTGCGCGCAGCCGAGGATGCCCTGATCAATTCGGCGAGCCTTGCCGGAGTAATCGGAATCTCCCCGATTGTAATTCCATAATCATGTAAAGCATCCTCTATGCCGCTCACTATCGCTCCGGCGGCAGGCACGGTGCCTGCTTCGCCGATTCCCTTCACGCCAAGCGGATTTTTTGTGCTCGGGAATTCGACAAGCTCGACTTTGATGGGTGGGACTTCCGATACCGTAGGCAAGAGATAGTCTGCCAGTGTCGTTGTGACCGGTTGAGCGCTATCGTCATAGGCCATCCACTCGAACAACGTGTTGCCGATACCGTGGACGACGCCCCCATGAATCTGGCCTTCCGCCATCTGGGGATTGATCGCTTTCCCGCAGTCGTTGACGACGACGTAATTCAGCAAACTTACATTTCCAGTGTCGGGATCGACCGTCAACTCGACGGCATGTACACCCAGACCATATGTGAGTTCTGATATTTCGAAGTTGACGGCTGCCTCAAGGCCGGGCGCCAAGCCGGCTGCGATTTTATAGCCGGGAACACCGGCAAGTGAATCCGCGATCTCGCGGAGGCTGATCGACAGATTTCTCCCAGGCTGAATGACCATCCCTTCTTCAATATCAAGATCATGAGCGGGGACCTCAAGCAATGCCGAGGCGGCAGCAATTGCTTTTTCGCGTATTGTCTTGGCGGCAAGATATGTAGAGCTTCCGGCCGTCACAGCCTGACGGCTTGCAAATCCCCCCAAACCCAACTGCACCGCCGAAGTGTCGCCTCCGACCACTTTTATGTCCGCCGGGCGCAAGCCCAGTTGATTCGCGACGATTTGCGCCAGCATCGTGTTCAGGCCTTGGCCCATGGCGATGGCACCGGTGTAAACAGAGACTTTGCCCGATCTACCGATACGTACAATTGCGGATTCGAACGGTCCTCGTCCGGTACCCTTCATCCCAGCCGATAATCCGAAGCCCAGGAATTTTCCTTCGCTGCGCGCTTTTTCGCGTCTGGCTGCGAAGTGCGCGTAATCAGCTTTCTCTAGTGCCAACTCGAGGCAAGCCGGGAAATCGCCGCTGTCGTAAACAATTTTAGCGTCAGACCTTGCCTGCATCGGCGTCTCGTAGGGCATTGCGTCTGCCGGCACCAGATTTCTCCGGCGTATTTCCGCCCTCTCGATTCCCAACTCCCGAGCAATCGCATCCATTACGCGCTCCATCGCAAAACAGCCTTCGGGATAGCCGGCACCGCGCACCGCTGCTGTCGGGACCTTGTTTGTCTCAACCGCGAGCACACGCAATTTGTAATGGGGGAGGATGTAGGGTCCGGGGAAATTCGTCGACGCGTTGTAGGCCAGATTGACACCTTGATAAGTGTAAGCACCGGCGTCATGAATCATATTTCCACGCACGCCTTTAAGCTTTCCCTTGTTGTCGAAGCCGACCTCAATATCCCAATACTGGTCACGCTCCTGAATAGCGGCGAGGAAATGCTCGCGTCGATCTTCGATCCACTTGATTGGACGTCCGAGCATGATGCTCGCTCCAGAGATCGCCACTTCCTCCGGATATAAAATGAACTTCGCGCCGAACCCGCCGCCGACGTCGGGCGTAATGACGCGTACACGGTTCTCGTCGAGGCCCAACATTTTCATAATGAAGAAGCGTGCCTCGTGCGGCAGCTGGGTGGAGGTCCAGACCGTGAGCGCGTCCAGATCGCGATCAAAGTCTGCTAAAACGCCGCGGCACTCGATCGGATGCGCGCCACCGCGGTGCTGTTTGAGCGATAGGCTTAGACGTCGCGGCGCCCAGGCGACCGCCGTATCGGCGTCACCGTACTGTTGGTAAAACTCCGTAAGCAGATTGGTCTTTCGGTCGGTGTGTGTTTTTGGCGCACCATCCAACAGCGAAGCTTTGCAATCCGAGGCAATTGGAAGTTCCTGGATGTCCGTGTCTATTGAAGCGACTGCGTCTTCCGCGATGTAACGGCTGTCGGCGACGACCAGGGCGATCGGTTCTCCCACGTAGGCCACCTCACGAGAGGCGAGAATGAACGGGGAGATGTTTGGCGGCAGTATTTTGCTCGGGAACTGAAGGGGCAGGCGGTCCGCCGTTAAAATCGGTCGCAGATCTGACAATGTGTAGACGGCGTGCACGCCAGGGATCTGTCGAGCGCTGCTGACGTCGATCGACTTGATTAGGCCGTGAGCCACAGGGCTGCGCAGAAATGCTGCTTCGAGCAGGCCAGGCCGGTAAATGTCATCAACGAACCGTCCTGCTCCTCTTACAAGCGCCGGATCCTCAATGCGTGGAACACTTTGTCCCACATGGGGCGGATGCCTCATTGTTTCTAATTTCTCCGACCCACCGCGATGTTCGCTAGGCGTTAGTGACTTCCTACGCTGCGTTGAGCGACGCACAAAGCGCAAGCATATCTCTTATGCCCGCGCCGGCGTCGCGATTAAAGCCCATCCCAGCACTGCGGTCCAATCACTGGCAATACTTCGAGTATCGGTGGTTGAGACTGGCATCTGGGCATCGCTGTTGATTGCTGTTCCAAATGGTGCTGCGACAGCAAAGTTGTATTGCAGACGTTTTCATCCAGCTTCGTTTGACAGCCCGACGAGCATTGACGATGATTGAACGCAGTTGAGAAGACGAACTTTAGCTATTCCGCGCAATTCATGGGATGACCGTCATGAAAATATCCACGCGTGCCCGAGGGGCGATGCTTGTGTTAACCGGCGCCGCTCTGCTGCTCACGACTCTCCGGGCACCGGATGCGCAAGCCGACGATCTCATCAAAGTGAAGGTCGGCGACACTACCTCGCTCGCGCAGCTCGGGATGTATGTTGGCATTCAGAAGGGTTTCTTCAAAAAACACGGCATCGATATTGAACGCATTGCCATTCCTGGCGGCGCCAAAGTGCTCACCGCGCTGCTCAGCGATGACATCGACATAGGGTACCTTGCTGCGTCCACCTCGCTTCAGGCCCAGTTCCAAGGCAGGCCGGTCAAAATTATCGGAATGTCCCACAACATGGAGATCTATTCGTTGCTGGGGCAGAACGCATTGAAGGGCAAAATCAACAGTCCTGCAGACCTTAAGGACCGGACGATAGGCATCTCGGCGATCGGCTCAGGAAGCTGGGCGTTCGCCAATCTACTTGCGCATCTGGGGTCGCTCGATGCTTCCCGTGATATCAAAATTGTGCCGCTCGGCAACATGACCGCAATTATCTCGGCGCTGAAGACGAACCGCGTCGATACCGTCACTTTGTGGGAGCCCGGAACGACGATTGCTTTGAATGAGAATGCGGGTTTTTCGATCGTTGATTTGGTCGATCCCGCGCAACATGAGAAGTACCTCCGTTCACCACACAGCATGGTCGAGGTAATCCTGGCCAAGGAAGAGTTGCTGAGTACGAAGCAGGACATGCTGCGCAAGTTTTTTGCGGCCCAAAACGAAGCATACGATTGGCTGCACAAAACGCCGATGGAAGAGGTTGCCAAGGTGGTTGCCTCAATTCTCGGAGACAGCAACATGGACACTCTGGTTCCGGCGTTGAAGCGAAACCTCGGCGGCGTGCCCACCGTCGCGACGGTCGACCAGCCAACTTTCGACAATACGATGAACACGATGGTGCAGACCGGTCTCTTCAAAGAGGGGATGCCGTTCGCGAAATCGGTCGACAACACCTTTGCGGCTTCGCGGTGACAGGGGCGGCTACTTCGGGTCAATCGACTTCGCCAACCGCGCTGATCGAGGCGCGGGATTTCTCGGTCACCTTCGGAGCCAGCGGTCTTGCCGCGCTGAAAGGTGTGGACCTGACGATCCACGCGGGCGAGATCGTTGTCATGGTCGGGCCGAGCGGTTGTGGAAAGACGACTTTTCTTAACAGCGTTTGCGGATTGCTGCCGCCGAGCGCCGAACTGTCCGGAACGCTGTCAGTCACCAAAAACGTGCGGTTGGGTTACATGCCGCAGAAAGATGCACTGCTGCCGTGGCGTACCGTGTTAGGCAACGTAGAGGTGGGTCCGGAACTGCGTGGACTGAGCAAAGCCGATCGCCGCGCCAAGGCCGAACCACTGATTGAGTTGGTCGGACTTTCTAAATTTCGGGATAATTATCCGCATGAACTCTCCGGAGGCATGCGTCAGAGAGTGTCGTTGGCTCGCACATTGGCCTACGAGCCAGACGTAATTTTGATGGACGAGCCTTTTGCGGCGCTCGATGCCTTCAATAGAACGGCCTTGCAGGAGGAAATTCTTCGGATCAATGACAGGACGAGGCTCACCGTGCTGTTCATTACGCACGATCTTTCTGAAGCGCTTGTGCTGGGCCGCAGGGTCGCCGTGATGTCCAGCCAGCCGGGGAGAATTGTCGACGTTTATTCAATCGATCTGCCGGAGCCGCGCTCGGCAGCGAAGCTCCGCGGCACTGACGCGTTCCTGCTGCTCTTTCAAAAATTGTGGAATGTACTCATGGCCGAATCCGATCCGACCAAAAGGCGGGAAGGAAGGGTCGGATGACGCGTACCCAGGTCATCATCGGCCGACTTCTCGTTCTCGGCATCGGCCTGTTGTTTTGGCAATTTGCGGCGGGAGATCTGGTGCCTGGCGTGCGGCTGGTCGACCCGTTCTTTATTTCAAGCCCGAGTAGGATCGCGGTGGACCTCATGAAAGGGATTTCCGACGGCATCTTGCTGAGGGACGTTGGCGTAACCCTGTTCGAAGCGTTTGCCGGACTTGTCATTGGCATGATTACCGGCATCGTTGTGGGTCTCGCGTTTGGCATGTGGCGACCGCTGGAGCTGATCGCTGAGCCATTTATGTCAGCCTTCAATGCTCTTCCCCGGCCCGCGATCGCCCCACTGATGGTGCTGTGGCTCGGTATCGGGCTTGCTTCGAAGGTACTGCTCGCCTGGTCGCTGGTTTTCTTCCTTGTCTTCTACAACACCTATCTCGGCGTGAAGACTATCGATCAGGATATCGTCAACGCAATGCGGGTCATGCGTGCAAGTCCCGCGCAGCTCGTTCGCATCGTTGTTTTTCCGTCGGTGTTCTCCTGGATCTTTGCGGCTCTCCGCCTGAGCGTGTCTTACGCCCTGATCGGCGCAATTATTGGCGAGTTCGTCGGCGCGACGGCGGGTATCGGCTATCAGCTGATTGCGGCGGAAGGCTTGCTGCAAACGGACCGCGTCTATTCGGCGCTGATCCTTGTCGGCATTATCGCGGTTTTGTTGACCACGCTCGCGAAGATGCTTGAAAATCGGATCTTGAAATGGCGGCCACCGGTGAGCGTCTGAACGATCGGGAGACAGAAAGAAATGACCATCCTCATAAAAAATATTGGCGAGTTTTTCACTGGGGATCTCGCCCGTCCCGTAGCCCCCGTCAAAAGCGTCCTGATTGCGGACTGTAAGGTTGCCGCTCTCGATCCTGCCGAGCAGAAGGCTGACAAGGTGCTCGATGCGGCGGGCGGTGCTGTGATGCCGGGTCTGGTAGACGGGCATGTCCATCCGATGCTCGGCGAGTGGACGCCGGCCCAGGACTCCATCGGCTGGATCGGCAACTACCTTCATGGTGGAACGACAAGCATGATCTCCGCCGGCGAACTGCATGTTCCCGGCATCGACTACGAGAATCTCACTCCGGAGCTCGTAACCTCGCTCGCGATTGTTACCGCGGCGACCACAGGCCGAGTCCGCTGGAGCGGCGTTAAGCTTTATGCGGGTACCGCCCTGGTGGTGGCCGGCATGACTGAGACACATTTCGATCGGCTCGCAGCATCCGGCGTCAAATGGATCAAGTTTCTGTTCTATCCTTTCAAGGACGACACAACGGAGGCTCGCAACTACGTTAAATGGGCGCACGCGCGAGGCATGCGCGTGAAGGTTCACACCGGCGGGGTGTCGCGTTCGGGCGCGAGCGTCGTTTGCGGCTACGGAATCCTGTCCTGGCTAGAGCCGGACATTGCTGCCCATGTCAGTGGTGGCCCGATTCCCATGTCCGACGAAGACATCGACTCCGTAGTAGACAATACATCGTTCTTTCTCGAGGTCTGTTCGTCAGGCAACTATCGCTCTACGGCTCGCTTGGTGGCACGGCTGATCGCGAAGAACCAACTCAATCGGCTCACACTCGGCACTGATACACCGGGCGGAACCGGTGTCATCCCACGCGGCATGCTTCGCAACGTGCTCTACTTCGCCTCGATGTGCGATCTTAGTGCGGGGCAGGCGGTGGCGGTCGCGACCGGCAACACCGCTCGGGCCCATGGTGTCGACGTCGGTTTGCTTGAAGTAGGGCGGCCTGCTGACGTGGTCGTGTGCGGTCCCATCACCGGATCGGCGGGTTCGACACTCGGCGATGCTATCGCCCATGGAGACTTGCCTGGCATTACGCACGTGCTGATAGACGGCGAGTTCGTGGTGACAGAACGCAGCCGGCAGACACCGCCGCCGACCAAACGTGCGTTCTTCTGCTGCTGCGATACCGGTCGGTTCGAGGCGCGCGGCATCTAGGCTGCTCGAACGTTGCGACTCGCTTCGGGGATCACGTCGCCCACTAGCTTGATGATACGGTCCCGGTCCTGAGGATCCTGCGTGTGGGGAATGATGGCAATCTCGTCGACGAGGGCTGACGCCGCGAGCCGCTCGATTTGCTCCCGAGCTTCTTTCGGCGTGCCGGCGATGGCGAAACGCTCAACCATTTCGTCGGGAACACTATCGCCGTGAGGAGTTCCGACGACCATGTGTTCGTAATATTCGTATTCTTGGCGGATCCGATTGACCACTTCCATTGTCGCGGCATCCAGCTCGAACGGCAGTTTGCGTTTGAGGATTCGCGCGACATGCGCTTTGACAGCCCTTCGTGCAGCCCGACCATCGTCCAGGATTGAACAGGGCGTCCAGCAAACCACGCGGAATTTTTTATCCTTCAGCGTAGTGCCCGCTTCCTTGGCGCCGGCCTCCAGCTCGCGACGCGATGCCTGCAGGAATTGCGGGTCCACGCCGACCAGCACAATAGCGCCGTCGCCAATCTTGCCGGCGAGGCGGTGAATTTTCGGGCTGCTCACCGCTGGGTAGACCGGAATCGGCCTATGGCCACCGACATAGGTCAAATGGACCTCGGTTTTGGTCTCATCCGAGGTAATCGTCTTGCCGTCGATGAGATCGCGGAGCACCCCGACCGAATGCTCCAGGTTAGCCAATGTCGAAGGTTTTTTGCCGAGGGTTTCCACCGAGCTGTCGCCGGCTCCGATCCCAATAAGCAATCGGTCGCCTACTGTTTCTCGAAGCGTCGCCCACGCCCCCGCCAGTACGCCAAGGTCGCGCGTAATTGGGTTAGTCACCCCCGTGGCAAGGGTGATGTGCCTTGTGACCATCGCTGCAGCGCCCAGGATCACGTATGGCTCCCGCCAGATCATCTGCGAGTCGCCGATATAAGCGCATGAGTAGCCCAGCTCCTCAGAAAGCTTGACCAGCGTCAGCATCCGCTGAAGAGGTTCGATGGGAAAAAGGCCAACTCCAAATTTAACCTCGGTCATCTCTTTACCTTCTGCGAACAAATGTGATGTTTTCGTTACCGGCGAGCTCAGCTCGTCATCATGACATAACAACGAAACCGTGGTCGAGTGTTCGAGAGAGAACGTCGCGGCATGCTTAGTATGCAACATTGCGATGTCGAAACGAGCCTACCGGGAATTGAACTTAAGCACACCGCCTGAAGTCTGCTTTTGAAGGGCAGAGCGGACTTCGTTCAGACGTGTCGTTTCCGCGATGCCCTGGCGAACCGTTCAAGTGGGAGACTTCAACGCCGAAGCCAGTGGATTAGTGCATAAATCGGGTAGCTAGGAATTCCGCTCGGTTTGCCAACCGTAGAGCCGTTGCGTGATCATCGACGAGAGGGAAGGCTACTCGACGACACCTTCTACCTTCTACCGCTCCGACTGCATTAAACTGAATCCTGTGGAGGAACGGCGGAAAAAGCCTGCCCAACGAGTTTTGCAAAAGCTTGCTTTACCCAAAGGGTCTGTCATCCTATACATAGTATGAATGTGTCAGAATTCTCAACAACGGTAACACCAAGACGCGGACTTGCGAACCGTTGGCTCGCTGCGAAAGCGACAACCCCAGCGATCAAGGATGTCGTGCAAGGGAAGATGGTTGTAGACTCCAGAGTGCCTTTCGTGCCGCCCAAACTCTCGACCGTACAGCTAGATCGCCGCTACAAGGTTCCAAGCGCCGGCGCCCGCATCATTGGCCTGCAGTCGGCCGGATAACGCACCGTCATGGCGAAGAATGTTGCCTTCGTCGCTGTAGCCGGCATTCCGTTGATCAAGCCGCATGACCCTCTCGCATCGATCCTAATCGATGCCCTGAAAGCCGCAAATCTTCCGCTTAAATTCGGCGATGTTCTGGTTGTTGCTCAAAAGATAGTATCGAAGGCGGAGAATCGCTATGTGAGCCTTTCAAATGTCGAGCCATCCCGCCGCGCGCATGACTACGCCAAGGTGACTGGCAAAGATCCGCGCCTTGTCGAAGTGGTGTTGTCAGAATCGACAGGTGTCATCCGCGCCGCTCCGAACGTCTTGATCGTCGCTCATCGCCTCGGCTTCATCGTAGCTAACGCTGGTATCGATCAGTCGAATATCGAGCAGATGGACAACACCGAGCGCGTCTTGCTACTACCCGAGAATCCCGACGCTGCTGCGGCATCTCTTAAGGCCGCGCTCGATGCAGCTTTCGGCGTGGCCAGCGGGGTGATCATAAATGATAGTTTTGGTCGCCCGTGGCGAAATGGTGTGACCGGCGTTGCGTTGGGAGCGGCTGGTATTCCGTCGCTTCTCGATATGGTGGGATCGCCTGACTTGTTCGGGCGTAAACTCCAGATGACCGAAATCGCTGTGGCCGATGAGATTGCGGCCGGAGCCTCGTTGTTGATGGGCCAGGCCGCGGAAGGTTTGCCGGCCGTGCTCGTCCGGGGCCTTAGTTTGACAGCCCCCGAGCGCTCGGCCGCAGCGCTGGTCCGTGACCCTGCCAAGGATCTTTTCCGATGATAGGTGAAGGCTCGCTAAAAATAGTTGCACCGTGCGATGGGCATTGGCCGCGCGAAACTGGCGCTGAGGTGGCATTTCAGACGACACTGCCGAAAAAGGCGTTGCGAGTATGAAGTTCGAGGTACACGGCATCCGGGCTATCGTGCCCGTCAAGCGTTTCGTTGCCGCCAAACAGCGGCTACGTTCCGTGTTGTCGCAATACGAGCGCGAACAGCTGGCTGAGGTCATGCTGTGCGACGTGCTTGCTGCTCTTACGCCATTGCGGCGAGTGGAAGGCGTGATTGTAGTAACAGCCGACCCCGCCGCTGTTGAGATCGCCAATTCTTTCGGTGCATGTGTTGTTGCTGATAGATTGGAAGCTGGCGTCAACATAGCGGCTAAGCAGGGACTTCAAGCGCTTCAGGGGAATGGAGGTCCAGTTGCCGTCGTTGCGGCGGACATTCCATTCGCAACATCGGAGGGTATTGAACAGGTACTTACCGGCCTTGAGAATGATCCTGTAGTTCTCGCGCCAGCAATAACCGATGGTGGGACTAACTTGCTCGCCATGCGGTGCGACTGCCTCATTGAACCCTCGTTTGGTGAAAAAAGTTTTGCTCGGCACTGCGAACTCGCGCGCGCAGCAAAACTGAGCTGCGGCGTCTACGAAATAGCTGGCCTTGGTCACGATATTGATCGGCCGGGCGACTTGATAATCCCCGCTGGCTCAAATCGGACACGAACCGCCGTCCTACTAGAACGCTTCAAAATTGCGATGCGGCTCCGTCACCGCGAACACCGTCTGTTGGCCTGCAACTGAAGTGAACATAATGTCCATTTTCGAAAATTTGTCGTCTGACCGTCGACTAAGCCGCGAAGAAGCGTTCACCCTGGTGTCGGTTGAGGACAGCGAAGCGTTGTTACGAGCAGCTGCTCGCCGCCGCGATGTGGCGCATGGCCACCTTGTCACTTACTCGCGCAAAGTATTCATCCCACTCACGCAGCTCTGTCGCGACGTGTGTCATTATTGCACCTTCGCTCACTTACCTCGGTCCCGCGAAAAGTCATACTTGTCAATCGACGAGATGCTGGACATTGCCCGCAAGGGACAGGCGGCTGGCTGCAAGGAGGCGCTATTCACTTTGGGAGACAAGCCCGAGCTGCGCTATCGAGCGGCGCGCGAGGAACTCGACCGACTCGGCCACCCGACTACACTGTCTTATTTGGCGCAGGCGGCCGAAACGGTGTTCCGCGAAACCGGGTTGTTGCCGCACCTCAACCCAGGTTTGATGTCAGCCGCGGATATCATGGGCCTCCGCAAGGTCTCGGTCTCGCAAGGTATCATGCTCGAGACGGTATCCGAGCGTCTTGGTGAGAAAGGACAAGCGCATCATGGTTCGCCCGACAAGCTGCCGGCGGCGCGTCTGGAGACCATTCGATTGGCCGGTGAACAGGCCGTGCCCTTCACTACAGGCATCCTGGTGGGCATCGGCGAGACTCGTGAGGAGCGCATCGAATCCCTGCTTGCGCTGCGCGATCTCAATGATGTGCACCGAAATATCCAGGAAATCATAGTCCAGAATTTCCGCCCGAAGGCCGGGACGCGGATGGCTAACGTGCCGGCAGTCAGCGTCGATGAGCACCTCTGGACGATCGCGGTCGCGCGGCTCGTGTTCGAACCGCAGATGAACATTCAAGCCCCTCCCAATCTCAGTCCGGACGCGCTCGGGCGATTAGTCGCGGCTGGCATCAACGACTGGGGTGGCGTTTCGCCGGTGACGCCGGATCATGTCAACCCGGAAGCGCCTTGGCCCCACCTTCGACTGCTCAAGAGCGCCACACAGGCAGCGGGCAAGCGTTTGACGGAACGGCTGGCGATCTATCCGGCCTACGCCCTGGATACTTCGCACTGGGTCGCATCCCCTTTACGCAAGGCAGTACTCGATGCAATTGACGGCCAGGGATTACCCCGTGCTGATGGGTGGCGCCCAGGATCCATGGAGCCGCTTCCTGCTAAAGATATCAGTTGGCTCGCCGCGGCCCCCTCGACCAAGCCCTCGGCGCTTTTGGCCGATCTCGCATCGGCGCAGCGCGGTAAGAGACTTGATGAAAACAAGATCATATCGCTGTTTGAGGCACGCGGCGACGACTTCGCTAGTGTGTGCCGTGCTGCCGATGAACTGCGCGCCGACTTAAATGGCGACGCCGTCAGCTACGTCGTCACGCGTAACATCAACTATACAAATATTTGTTATTTCAAGTGCCAGTTTTGCGCATTCTCGAAAGGTAAGTTGAGTGAAAATCTTCGCGGTCGATCATACGACCTCGATACGACGGAGATTCAACGGAGGGTCTTTGAGGCATGGGATCGCGGTGCGACAGAAGTGTGCATGCAAGGCGGCATTCATCCGTCTTACACGGGTCAGAAATATCTGGATGTCTGCGCCGCCGTAAGGGCGGCGGTACCTCGGATTCACATACACGCATTCTCGCCGCTGGAAGTACATCAGGGTGCCCATACGCTGGGTCTTCCCCTGACCGACTTTCTGGCAATGCTCAAGGCCGCGGGGCTTGGAAGCTTGCCGGGCACAGCTGCTGAGATTCTCGATGATGAGGTTCGAGCCTCGCTGTGTCCGGACAAGATTGGGACCCACCGATGGCTTGAAGTAATGCGTGCAGCGCACGAGGTTGGACTGCGCTCTACAGCAACGATCATGTTCGGCCACATCGACAACTACCGGCACTGGGCAAGGCACCTGTTGCGCATCCGAGATCTGCAAGCAGTCACCGGCGGGTTTACGGAGATGGTTCCCCTGCCGTTCGTGCCGATGGAAGCGCCGATCTATCTCAAGGGGCGGGCGCGACCCGGGCCTACGTTCCGCGAAGTTCTACTAATCCATGCAATATCGCGTCTCGTACTCAACCCGCTGATCCGCAACATCCAGGCGTCCTGGGTGAAGCTTGGCCCTGACGGCGTTCGCCATTGCTTGTCAGCTGGGGTCAATGACCTCGGTGGTACCCTGATGGATGAAAGCATTTCACGCGCTGCTGGTGCGGCGCACGGACAGGAAATGACCCCACAGCGGATGGAAGAGATCATCACCTCCTGCGGTCGTCGGCCTCTTCAGCGTACGACGCTCTATCGTCACGCCGATCAAAGCCGCCGTGATCAATCGTTCAAAGCACCGCCAAAGCGGCCACTGCAAGCAGTTCGCTATCGGGAAGACGATGTTTTGCCAACGATATGCCAATGATATGCCAATGATGGATCTGGACGAATGTTTGCTCGATTGCGATCAGTCGAAGCGGCTTGCTGGAGTTGGGAGACTATCGAGCGCGGGGAAGGACCCAGCAGTCGTCGGACCTGTCCATTCCGATTTTCGGATAATACTATTGCGCGGCCGGTGCTGCCAAAAGAACTAAATTGGCGCCAGTGCCTGCTGACCGTCGCGTTTCCTCAATGAGACGTTTACCGATTCCCTGGCGTTGATATGCCGCATCGACTCCCAAATCCGAAAAAAGAACAGCAGTACGAAAAATCCGTTATTGCTCGCGAAACTCCGATCAGGTGCGTTTCCGACACGCGCGGTCACAATGATATCTGCCTGACGCAACATTTGATCCTGTCTAGTTGCGTCGCTTGCTGGTCGGCGTTCAGCCAATCCAGATGCGATAAGAATCGCGCGAACTCCTTCGCGGAAAGTTCTGACTCAGCTGCGTATTCAACCGATTTTGAATTCTTAATGTCCGCGCCGAGCGGCTTTTCAAAGTGCGCGAGCGTCAAAGGGGTGACGCTCCTAAAGCAACAGCAGATTATTACGCAGCGCAACAGGCGCTGCGCGATAAAACAAGAGAGTTGAGACAGTTGCGGCTTGCTCGCGACGCCGAAAAGAAGCACGATTCGATCGGCTAGTCGCTCTTTTTCCGCGTGTCCGGCACAAGCCGAGGTCGTGGGTTTGTTGCGGGCTCTTTCCATCCGGACGGACTGCGACGAACTGTCATGGCAGGCAGTGGCCGTTCATGCCAATCGAGTTAGCTGCCTAAAAATTAAAGTGCCTCAGGCTGTTGACGGATAAGGTCACCAGACGGCTAGGCTGCGACATTAGCGCTGTGTCGCACAATAGTGACCAAACTTTAATTTGGGCGAGATTGAAGGTGGTGTAAAAATCGGGGCCGCTCTGTTCCCCAAGCGGAGCGCGGCCCCGATCTCTCCGTCCCCAGTAACTGTCCCCGAGGTCGGGGCCGACATTTCTACAGTGAATTGTGACGATCCGTGGACGCAAGACGGTTACGTTCGAATTATTGCAGCGTGTGTCTCGGTCGCCACACCGCCACGCAGTGTGGCTTGCGCAAGTCGCTGAGCTAGCTGCCAGCGACTTCGTGCGCAATTCGGCGAAGCATATCTACCATCACCGTCACTGCCGAATTGCTACGAGCACCGAGCGAGTGGCGCTGGGCGATCCAGGTTGGGTCGTTGTAGCTCAACCAAACACTACGTTCGGGGTCTTCCCCAGACCAACGCCTTGAGCGGCAGGTCAATGCCGGCTGACTGTTGATCCTGCATCAATGGGGTACCACCTTTGGGATTGCCAAAAATGAGCAGCTCGGCTGTTCACAATGACAGGCCGACGGAGGCGGCCCCCGCAGCGTGGTCAACACGCGCGAAGACCGTGAGATTTCTCTCGGCCAGCGTTGCAAGCAACCGCTCCATCGTTTCGTTTGCAGAGAAACGACTTTGCACCGATACGATGCCGTTGTCGGGCATTAGAATGATCCCGCATTTTGTCCAAAGACTGGTTGGCTTATTAGCGGATATTTTCGCCGAGACGACAGGTTTGCGCGTTGTTGGGCGAAGTCTTTATTCGAACTCAGAGTAGAAATACGAAATATTTATCCAGCAGACCGGCTGGAGCTTATGGCATGTCGTCGCCGGAAGATCTCATCATATTGGGGCGGACACTGGAGAATTGGCTGCTACTCGCAGGGCTGACGTCGGTTGTTGCGATAGCCGTGTTCAAAAAAACGTAATTCACTGAAAGCATTCTCGCGCCAATGGCGCTGGAAATACAACTTCCTGAAAAAGAAAGAGCCGCAATCTTTGCGGCTCTTTCTGTAGAGCGACGCCGGACCAGACTACCGCGACTTAGGCGTTGTCTCGTCCTTGTTTGCGCCCGCGCCAGTCGATGACCCGCCAGAACCCGTCGTTTGGGCTTTGGAATTCATGTGCCTGGCATGGTGCATTTTCTTGTGGCTCATTGCGTGTTTCTTCGGCCGCGTGGTTGGGGCCGCAGAGCCGTCTTTTTCAAAACTCGCCCCCGGCTTCGATGTCGTACCGGTGTAGTTTGTGCCTTGCGCGAAAGCCGCGGGCGAAGCGATTAACGCCGTGATCAGAAGTGCAGGAATAGTGAGTTTCATGAGAACCTCCTTTGTCGCCGCGTAGACAACAACACATGAAGATCACTCGTTCCATGAACGGGCGTTCAGAGAGGAGTGTCTGCTGGCTCCGATCAGCATTGATATTTGAGTTCGCGGCCACAGCCGCTTTGAGAGCGCATGATTTCAACTGAACGTGACGATTTGAACTTTGTCGTGTTGCATGTGCGGCGCGTATCATTTTGCGTAAACGCCATATCAAAATAATCAAGACTCCGTGACGTCTCGCAGAACTTAGCAACGCGCGGTGTTTTATGCCCAGACAAACATTCAAGGGAGGGTCGAATGCGCAGGCTTCTGATTACGCTAGCTGTTGCACTGATACCCTCGTTAGCCATCGCTCACGGTCACGGAGGCGGTGGTGGAGGTCACATGGGAGGTGGTTGGGGCGGCCACAGTGCCGCTCCGTTTGCCGGCGGCGCCCGCATGGGCGCGTGGAGCGGGCACATGGCTGCCTGGAATGGTGGCCGTATGGCTGCCTGGAACAGTAACCGCATGTCTGCTTGGGCTGGTCGTCCCGGCAATTGGAATCGCTTTCATCACGGCCACTTCGTCCATCGCCACGGACGGGTTTTCTTCGTCGGTGGGCCTTGGTGGGGTGGTTTCGGCTACTACGACAGTGGTTGCTGGCAGTGGGTCCCGACCCGATGGGGTCCGCAGCGGATCTGGGTCTGTGGCAGCTACTACTAGGTAGGATTTCTGCAAGGAGCTGTTGATGCCCGCTGAGCGTGATCAGCGATGGTCGGCGCGGAGCTTTAGGCTTCGTCTCACGCGAAGTAGTCGCTTGTCACCGTTTGGTCGACAGGAGGGTGTGCTGCTCTCATGCCTTTGAAGAGTGGCGTGAGTACAACTGCCACCACGAGATTTAGGACCACCGTGTAGAGAGCGATGTAGCCGGGAAACGAGTGCCCAAGCAGCGCGAGCGGATAAGTTGGCGACAGGTCCACTGCGATAGCCATTGCAGTCCCAGTGATGATCCCGACGGCCCAACCGACAAGCAAAGCCCAATCATCAAACCAGCGCGTATAAACACCCAGCATGATCGACGGCAGCGTTTGAATAATCCAGATGCCGCCCAACAGCTGAAGAAAGATGGCAAATTTCGTCGGAATAAAGATGATGAACACCAGCGCGCCGAACTTGACAATTAAGGAGACCCATTTCGCCATCTGCGCTTCGTGCTTGTCTGTTGGATTTTTATTGATGAACTCGCGATGAATGTTGCGAGTATAGAGATTGGCGGCAGCGATCGACATGATGGCCGCCGGAACGAGGGCGCCAATCCCGATTGCCGCAAAAGCGATACCGACGAACCACGAGGGGAAGCTGTGAAGAATGAGGGCCGGCACGGCGAAGTTATTCCCGAACTCTTTAAATCCGGCTGCGAATTCCGGAAGTTTGTCCAGTCCCGCGGCGATGGCGAAAAAGCCAATGAGCGCCAGCAATCCGAGCAAGAATGAATAGCCAGGCAGCAATGCCGCATTGCGTCGGATCGCGTGGCCGCCGCTTGCGCTCAGAATGCCCGTCAGCGAATGCGGATACAGGAAGAGAGCTAGAGCCGAGCCGAGCGCGAGCGTTGCATAAGCACTGTAGGCCCCAGTCGTGTTCGGCCCAGGAGTGGCAAGCAATAGCTTTGATTCAGGAATAGCCGAAAAGATTTTTGCAAACCCACCCAACTGGATAGGAACGGCGATAATCACAGCGAAGGCGGTGATGTAGATCAGGATATCCTTCACGATTGCGATCGAAGCGGGTGCTCGCAACCCGCTCGAATAAGTGAAGGCCGCCAGGATGACGAAGGCTATGATGAGCGGCAAGTCGCTCGCGAGTCCTGTTCCGGAAATTCCAAGCGCGCCGACGACGACCTGAATACCGACGAGCTGAAGCGCAATGTACGGCATCGTCGCAACGATGCCGGTGATGGTGATTGCGAGAGCAAGCCAGCGATTGCCAAAGCGGCCGCGCACGAAATCGCCTGCCGTGATGTAGCCGTGCTTGTGGCAGACGTGCCAAAGCCGAGGAAAAACCAGAAAAAGAATTGGATAGATGACGATTGTGTACGGTACCGCAAAGAAGGCGACAGCACCCGCGCCGAATGCGAGCGCTGGGACTGCGATAAAAGTGTAGGCCGTATAAAGATCGCCCCCGATGAGAAACCACGTGATGACGGTCCCGAAACGCCTGCCGCCCAGTCCCCATTCGTGCAAGAGGTCGAGATCGCCTTTTCGCCAATTTGCGGCTGCGAAGCCCAGCCATGTGATCAGCGCAAACAGCAATACGAAGACGGAAAATGCGATCCAGTTTATGTCGTGCATGGGATCATCTTCCCAGCTTGGCCGCTAGGATCCCGCTGAGGTGTGCTTGGCTTCCGTTGCGAAGTAAACGATGGCCGTCAAAATTGCGCCGATGATCACCCACAGAAGCTGGTACCAGTAGAAGAATGGAATACCGCCAAGGGAAGGCTCAACCCTGTTGTACAGTGGGGGCCACAAGACAAAAACGTATTGGATGACGAAGAGCAGGTACCACCGGCTCCACGCGCTCTGATGATGCGGTCTGTTCACCTGGGGCCTCCGTGGACGCGCAGAACGAGCTACTTGACGACACAATCGCCCTCGAATGCAAAAGTTCCATACACAGGCGGGTATCGCCTGTCGTCAGTTTTCACGAGTTTAGCATCTAGCGTGATCTGTGCGTTGAGAACCTTGGAAACCGGGCAGTTCTTCTCGGCCTCGCCGGCCATTTTCGCAAATGCCGCCGGATCCAAATTCGGCACGTTGGCGCGCAACGTCAGGGCAGATCGCGTGATACGAAATCCCTGTCCCTCAGGTTCGAGGCTGACTGCCGCTTCGGTGCTCAGTTCGGTCGGCGTGAAGCCTGCGCCTTGTAGCTGGAAGGCGAGCGCCATCGTAAAGCATCCGGCATGCGCGGCGGCGATAAGCTTCTCAGGATTCGTGCCTTTCTCGTTTTCAAAGCGGGTTCGGAAAGAATAGGGGGTGTCGGAGAGCACCCCTGAATCGGTCGAAAGATTTCCATTGCCGGCGCGGCCCGTGCCGCGCCAAACGGCTTTTGCCTTGCGGATCATCGAACTCTCCCCTGTGCTGACTTGACGTCTCTCAGTCGATCCTTCCGGTGAAAAGTGACCGCTCGAGAACGAGCCAGGCAAAATCTTGAAGACTACGCCGCAGGTCAGATCTATCGCTCCGCACGCGGGGCAGATCCGCAACCCTATCATCTGGATGAAGAAGCCGCCCACAAATCGGGTTTCGGCGGCCTGGCGGCGAGCGGCTGGCATACCGCTGCGCTTACCATGCGATTGCTCGTCGACAGCGAATTCAAGCCGACGCACGGTATCCTGGGAGTGGGTGTTGATGAGCTGCGCTGGCTACGTCCGGCTCGCCCTGGCGACGTCTATATGTCGAAACCGAAGTGCTGGAAGTGCGGCCGTCTAAATCGCAGGCCGACCGCGGCCTGATCCGGGTGCGCAAGACGACGTTCAATCAAAGCGGCGAGCAGGTGCAAATGTATGTCGGCAACCTTCTCGTTCCGCGCTGGTCAGCCGCCGGCTAAATGTACCGCGCACGTAAGGGCGCCACGCTTCAGTGCCAGAAAATCTGGTAAGCGGCGAAAATAGTTTCAATGAGAATCAGCGCGATGATTATTCGCTCGAGCCGCAACGACCGTTCGGTATCGATAATATCCGCCAGAGCCTTTGCCGTATCTGAGATGACAGTCAGTTTACGGGTCAGAAGGTCGGCTCGCTCTTTGAGCTCATATTCATCCTCAAGCCTGGCGTAAAACCTCTCGAGGTCCGGCCGGTCCCAAAGCACGTCGGGCTTTTCCGCGACCGCAACCAGGCCCGATACGCGCTGCTGGACGAGCAAAGCATTTCCGATGTGCTTCAGGATCGATCGGCGTCCGCCCGGCGTCCGGCCGTGCTCGGCCAATTCGCGGGCCAGTGGTTCGGTGGAGTCGAAGACGGCGCTGACGTTCCGTTCGTCGTGCGCCAAAATCAGATTCGTCGCCAGTGCATCCGCGATGATGAGTACATGCTCAGGCAGCAACGCCTTCAGCGCAATGACACCGGTCGGCGTGACCTGTTCATCTTTCTCCGGAGCAACTTCGATCTGGGCGGTTTCTTCTTCGGATCGCGCAAATCGCCCGCTGATACGTCCGTCAAGGCTTCGAATGATTTCATCCTCTTGCGCGGACGTCATTCCGACGAGAACGGCAACTCCATATCGAAAAAGGACAACAAAGGCGCCGGTTTCTATTCGAAAGGCCATGGGCGTCGTCGACAAGACGTTGTGCCGCTCAAGGCCCGCCGTATCGAGGCGGTCACCGAGTAGCAGAGCTCTGGCAGTGACAAGATGATTGCCCTTGCCAGGGGTTCCCGACTCCAAGGGAGATGCCGGCGGAGAAACGATCTCGGGTTCAAGTGACATCGATCTGAACGCTGCCTGACTGTTTGTGAGCTTTCGGGCAAGCACCCGGCCCGAAACAAGCCTGCCACGCTTCCGGCTCTGTTGAAACAGCCCGCGGCAGCTACGGCTTTAATCTCGCGAATTCTTTATCGGGAACTGGAGGCTGCACTTATTTGATCAGCAATTCTCTTATATGCTCAACTGCGGCCGAGCTCGCGCGGATCAAGTGCGTCGCGCAGACCATCACCGACCAGATTAAAGGACAGGACTGTCAGGAAAATTGCCAATCCTGGCCACACTGCCATCCAAGGCGCGTTGACAAGGAAGCGCTGTGCCGAATTGAGCATGCTGCCCCAGGACGGTTCCGGCGGCTGTTGCCCGAGACCCAGAAATGACAGGGCAGCTTCGGCGATAATCGCAGCCGCGATCGACAGGGTCGCCTGCACCAGCAGCGCCGGCATGATATTCGGCAGGATATGGACGAAAACGATGCGCCAACGCGGGTTCCCGACCGCGCGCGCGGCCTCGACATAATCTTCCATCTTGACTGCCAGCACCTGACCACGCGTCAGACGGACGAAAATCGGTGTCGCCGTAACGCCGATGGCGATCATGGCATTGCCGAGGCTGGGCCCGAGAAACGCCGCGAGCGCGATCGCTAAGATAAGGAAGGGGCAGGCGAGCATTGCATCGGTCATGCGGCCGATCAGAGAATCAAGAAAACCGCCGAGATAACCGGCCGCCAGGCCGAGGGGTACGCCAATCGAGAGGGCGATGCCGACTGAAATGACGCCGGCCAGAAGCGATGCACGTGCCCCATAGATGACGCGCACCAGGATATCGCGGCCAAGATCGTCGGTGCCGAACCAGTGAGACGCTGACGGTGGTTGACGCACGAGTGTCCAACTTTGGGCGACCGGGTCGTAAGGACTCAGCAAAGGCGCAAAGACAGCCAGCGCGATAAAGAACGCAACAATGGCCAGCCCGAAGACCGCGCTTTTGCGACGGAAAAGGCGGCGCATGGCGCGACGAAGCGGCGTCTCTGGTACGTCCTTTGCCGGGATCAGTTTCGTATTGACGGTGATGTCGGCCATATTACGTACGCAGTCGCGGATTGATGAGGACGTAAGCGATGTCGGCGAGCAGATTGAGCACGATGTAGACGGTCGCCGTGACTAGAATCACGCCTTGCACCACCGCGTAATCGCGATTGAACACGGCGTCGATGATCAGCTTGCCGAACCCCGGAATCGTAAAAATCTGTTCGGTGAGCACCGCACCCGACAGGAGCGTCCCGAATTCAAGCGCGCCGAGCGTGATGACCGGGGTCAGTGCGTTGCGCATGGCGTGCTTGAGAATGACCGTGCGCTCGTACAGACCTTTTGCGCGTGCCGTGCGCACGTAGTCGCTTTCGAGTACCTGCAACATGGCACTGCGGGTGTGACGCATCAGGATTGCTGCGATCGCGTTACCGAGGACGAAAGCCGGCATGATCGTCGAGGCGAGACTGGCGCGCCAATCCTCGGTGAGGGGCACATAGCCCGACGCCGGCAGCCAGCCCAGTTTCACTGAAAACAGGAATATCAACATGATCCCGAGCCAGAAGTTTGGCGTCGAGATACCCCAAAGCGCGAAGGCGTTGGCCGCGTAGTCCCAGATGGTGTTTTTCTTGATGGCGGAGATGATGCCCGCGGAAATGCCGATCACGAGCGCAATCACGATGGCCATCGAGCCAAGCTGAATTGTCACCGGCAGCTTTTGCAGAATGAGGTCGAGAACAGGAACGTGAATTCGCATCGACTCTCCGAGGTTGCCGGAGAGCACGCCCTGAACCCAGTAGAGATATTGGACGGGAATAGGCTGATCGAGGTGATACTGCTGGCGAATCTGCTCGATCACGGCCGGGTCGCGTTCTTCGCCGGCCATGATCAGGGCGGGGTCGCCCGGCAGCAGCTGCTGCAGCGAGAAGATGATCACCGACACGAAGAACAAGGTCGGGATCAGCTGCAGCAGACGTTTGCCAAGGAGATTTAACATGGCGGACGCCGTTTCGCCGAATTGGTAGCCTCGCTCACTTGAGCGAAAGCCCGACGACGCGCACGAGGCCATCGGGCATCTGTTTGTAGCCGTCTAGTTTCGTCGTGTGCGCGATGAGAATACGGCGGTGATAAAGGTAGATCTTGGGAACGTCCTCAAGAATGGTCTTTGTCAGTTTTTCATAGATCGCCTTGCGCGCAGCGAGCTCGGACGGCACGCGCGCCTCATCGAGCAGTTTGTCGACGTCCGCGTTGCAGTAGCCCATCGAGTTCTGCGGCGCGTTGCACTTAAAGAATATGTACGTATTGCCGTCGGGGTCGGTGCGTCCGCTCCATGCCAGCAGATAGGCCTGGTAATTGCCTTGCTCGGCCTGCTTGAGCGAGGTGGCAAATTCGGTGACGCGGATCTTCATGTTGATCCCGATCTCGCCTGCCATCGCCTGGATGACTTCGGCCACAGCCTGGGTCTCGGCACCTTTGGGCACCATGAAATCGACATCAAATGGCGCCGAGGCGCCGGCTTCTTTCATCAGCGTCTTGGCCTTTGCGACATCGCGCTTCGGGACGGGATGGGCCTGCTGATAATACGGATTCTCGGGGCTGACCCACTGATTGCCGGGTTTGAATTCTCCGTTGAACACTACCTGGTTCAGGGCATCGCGATCGATCGCGAGCTCCAAAGCCTGGCGGACCTTGGCTGACTGGCCGAGTGGGTTCTTCGCTTGACCGCCGTTGCCGACGTTGATGTCGAGCCCCTGATAGCCGAGCTCGAGTGCGGTTGCGAGTTTAAGCGCCTTGTCTTCGCGTACGCTTTTGATGTCGGTCGCCAGCACCCGCTCAATCAGATCAAGCGCGCCGGATTTTAGATTAGCGAGACGGACGGTCGAATCGACGATTGGCAGGAAGACAACGCGATCGATGTGGACGTTATCCTTGTTCCAATAGTCGGTGAACTTCTCGAACACGATGCGGTCCTGCTGCACGCGTTCGACAAATTTGTACGGGCCCGCGCATACCGGGCGCAGGCCGAATTTGTCGCCGGCTTCCTTTGCGGCTTTTGGCGACACCATCATGCCGGCGCGATCGGTGAACTGGGCGATCAACGGCGAGTAGGGGGCTTTCAGCACGACGTTGATCGTGAGTGGATCGACGACGTCGACGTGATCGACGGCGGCGAGTTCCGGTTTTCTGAAAGAACCGGTCATCGATGTGTGACGGTCGATAGAGAATTTGGCCGCTTCTGCGTTGAATGGCTCGCCATCATGAAATTTGACGCCGGGTCGAAGTTTGATCGTGACGGTCTTGCCGTCGGCAGAGGTCGAATGCGACAGTGCAAGTTGCGGCACCACATTCAGATTTTGGTCGATGTCGAACAGCTTGTCGCAGAACGACGCAAAGACGATGCGTCCGACGTAGGTCCGCGCGAGCGTGGGGTCGAGCACATCCGGGTCTTCGGCCAGCCCGATGCGCAGTGTCGTCTGGGCCGTGGCCGGCCCGCAGGTCAATACGAAGTACACAGCCACCGCCGTGGCCCAACGAATGCCTCTCATGATCCCCTCGCGCAGTTTTTGCCGGCCATCAGCTCGGCCGGCGACCTTCGACCTTAAGTGTATCAACACCGCCTGCTGCAGGCACACCGGCAGACCGGGTAAATTTTGCCATTAGTGCCTCTAACTGGGGGGTAGGGGCATCCTGTCCGGATGCTCCCACCAGCGCAGGAAGCTCGTGCCAGCGATGGCAGGCGGTTGCATGCCCTTTGTGGTCGTCGACGAGCGCGGGCCGCTCAGTGCGGCATCGATCGATGGCGTAGGTGCAGCGTGGATGAAGGTGGCAGCCGGCCGGAGGTGAAAGCGGGCTTGGAACATCACCCTCCAGTAATTGACGTTGCCGCTGGGCGTGCGGTTGCGGAACCGGAATCGCGGAAAACAGCGCGCGCGTGTACGGGTGGCGTGGGTTGGCGAATAATTCGTCCGCGCAGGCGCTCTCCACAATCCGACCGAGATACATCACGGCGACCCGGTCGGCTATGTGTTTGACTACCGAAAGATCGTGCGAAATAAAGATGTAAGTCAGGGATAGTCGTTTGCGTAGATCACTCAGCAAGTTCAGAACCTGCGAGCGGATCGAAACATCGAGCGCCGAGACCGGCTCATCGCACACGATTAGCTTTGGCTCGACCGCGAGTGCTCGCGCGATAGCGATCCGTTGTCGCTGCCCTCCGGAAAACTCGTGCGGGTAGCGCCGCCCATATCTTGCGTCGAGGCCGACGAGGCGCAGCAGTTCGGCAACACGATCGCGCCGGCGAAATACCGGAACGATGTCATGCAGGGCGAGCGGTTCACCGATCAACTCTTCCACTGTCATTCGTGGATTGAGTGACGAGTACGGATCTTGAAAGACGATTTGCGCCTCGCGCCGGAATCCGCGCAATTCCTTTTCGCCGAATCCCAGAATGTCGCGGCCGGCAAACCGGATGCTGCCGGCCATTGGCTCAATCAATCGAAGGACCAGCCTGCCGACGGTCGACTTGCCGCAACCCGTTTCGCCGACGAGCGCGAGCGTGCTGCCGGCAGGCACGCTCAGGTCTATTCCGTCAACGGCTTTAACGGTTGCCGTCGGTCGTCCGAATGCCGACCGCCGGGCGATAAAATGCCGGGTCAGTCCTTCGATCTCGAGCAGGGGGGCGCTCATGCGCGCACCTCTTCCAATGGTGCCTTCACGCACCGCGACCAATGCTTTGAGCCGACGTCGACGATGGGCGGCGCGCTGCCGACACATATGTCGCTTGCAAAGGGGCAGCGGGCCGCAAAGCGGCAACCCAGTGGAATCTCGCTCATATCGGGCAGCGAGCCTTCGATCGTCGCAAGCGTTTCCACTCGGCGATCGAGCCGAGGAATCGAGGCAAGAAGGCCGATCGTATAAGGGTGCTGTGGAGCGCGAAATAATGTGTCGACAGGTGCATGTTCGACGATTTCACCGGCGTACATGACTGCCACTTCGTCGCAAATTTCCGCGATCACTCCGAGATCGTGCGAGATCAGGACAATCGAGGCATTGGTCTTTTTCTTCAGGCTGCGGATCAAGTCCAGCACCTGCGCCTGAATGGTCACATCGAGGGCTGTGGTCGGTTCGTCGGCGATGAGCAGTTGTGGATCGCAGGCGAGCGCCATGGCAACCATCGCGCGTTGGCGCATGCCACCGGAAAGTTTGTGCGGATACTCGTCCACGCGCTGTTCGGGTGAGGGGATCCGTACGTCTCGCAATAGCTCAATGGCACGGGTACGGGCTTGCGCCCGGTTCAGCCCCCGATGGCGAACCAGGGTTTCAACGATCTGCTCGCCGATCGTGTAGGCGGGATTAAGTGACGTCATGGGCTCCTGGAAGATCATGGCAAGGCGATCGCCCCGAAGGTCGCGCATCGCGGCATCGGTCAGATCCAGCAGGTTCGTGCCCTCAAAACCAACACGCCCCGAGACGTCGGTGGACCCTTTCGGCAGAAGCCCCATGATTGCAAGAGCGGTAACGCTTTTTCCGCAACCGGATTCTCCGACAAGTCCGAGCGTTACGCCACGCGCGAGTTCGAAGTTCACGGTCTCGACGGCATGCATCGTCTGGCCGCGATCCCCGTGAAAGACCACGCGCAGGTTCGCGACCTCGACCAAATTGGTCATCGCCGATCCCCTGTGGCAAGCTCACGCGCGATTTCCTGCTCTATAACCGTCCGATCGGTCACTCCCACGGGATCTCGCCGACTTGGCAGGAAACGTCGGAAGATTGTCCAGCGTTCGCGGCTGACGCCTTCGAGTCGCTCGAGTTCGGCGAGTGGTTCCGGATGGTCGTCCACGCGCAGGTCGAGGTCGGACCACTCGTCTTCGCCATAAATGAGCAAGGCGGCCGATTGTTTACCGCGTTTGTCCCCGCCGGCCGCCTCGCCAGCCCGCATCGCGGCGATCAGTCGACGCGCAAAGGGCATCGACTCGCCGGCAACATAAGCTGCCACGGTCGCGTCGAGGACCTGGGCACCGGCAAGCATGTTGCCGGCAATGGAAAAAGTGTCGCCGGCCAAATGCCCGTTCCAATCAATGCAGGCGGCACCCGTGTGCGCCGCGCTGAGGCCACTTGCGTCCATGACGTGCATCTGCCGGTGATCGCGCCCCGGGTCATCAGCGACCAGGGCTTTGGCGATCACGTCCGCGGTCATCCCAGCGTGAAGGAGTTGAAGACCTTTGCTGCCGTAAAACGGGTTGATCAACGCCTGTGTTGCGACTGCGCCCACGCCTGCGGCGATGAACGGCACCCGTGCTCCGACTGCGAAGAATTTTGTTGCGACCGCGATCCCAAAGGCGCCGGTGGCTTTGTCACGGGCAATGATCGACCAGGTCATTCCATGCGCCTTCGGAGTGCGTTATCGCCCGGCCGCATAACCCTGCATGCCGCGCGGGTTCGCCGCGGCGCGGCGGTGCCGACCTTCGCGCGAAGCCGCGGTGAGCCGGCCCTCGGACCAGCCCGGACCGATCTCGACGATATGACCTCGCTTTTTCAGCTCTTCGGTGCTCGTCTTGGGTACACGGTCTTCCACAACCAGCACGCCTGGGCGAGCCGTACGCGGCCAGAATGAAATCGGGAAGTGTTCCGAGTGCCACGCGGGAGCATCGATCGATTCCTGAAGGTTCATCTTGCAATGGACGTGCCGTAGGAAGAATTGCGTCGTCCATTGGTCTTGCTGATCACCGCCGGGTGAGCCCCACGCCAGATAGGGTTCGCCGTCGCGCAACGCGAGTGTAGGGCTGAGTGTCGTACGTGGACGCTTGCCCGGCGCAAGGCCGGCCGGGTGCTTTTCATCGAGCCAGAACACCTGTGCGCGCGTGCCAAGCCCGAAACCAAGTTCGGGAATGACCGGGGAAGATTGAAGCCAACCACCAGATGGTGTCGCCGATATCATATTGCCGGCGCGGTCAATGATGTCGAAATGAACCGTGTCGCCGCGCACTTCGCCCAAGCGGCCGACGGTTGGCTCGCCGGCGCCGAGCGCGCTGACGGCAAGCCGAGGGCCGCTTTCTCGGCGCAGCTCGACAATCGCCCCGAATCCCTCGACCGATCCAGGCCTCAGTTCGAGCGATGCCTTTTCGGTGATGAGCTTGCGACGGTCGGCGTTGTAGGTACCCGACAGCAAGGTCTCGATTGGCACTTTGACAAATTCTGGATCGCCGTAGAATTTTTCACGATCGGCGAAGGCCAGCTTTGCGGCCTCGACCTGCAGGTGGATGAATTGCGCACTGGTCGGATCAAGATCATCAAGGCCCATGCCTTTGAGCAGCGCAAGTTGCTGGAGCAGGACCGGTCCTTGGCTCCAGACGCCTGCCTTGCAGACGGTATAGCGGCCGTAGTCGTATGTCAGAGGAGCTTCGACATGTGCCTCCCAACTCGCCATATCGCTTCCGGCCAAGACGCCGCGGTGCCGCTCACCGCTGACGTCCATGATTTCCTGGGTGCGGCAGAAGCGATCGATGGCGTCGGCGACAAAGCCTTGCGACCAGACCTTCCGTGCGCGCTCGATCTGCACGACGCGGTCGCCGCCAGCACTTTCGGCTTCCTTCAGCACGCGCGAATAGGTTGCTGCGAGAGTCCTGTTCGTGAAGAGGGTGCCTGTCGCCGGCACGCGCCCACCGGGAAGATAAACCGCTGCCGATGTCGGCCAATGCTCGCGGAACAGGTCTTGAACCAAGGCGATCGTTGCATTGGCGCGCTCGACCAAGGGATGACCATGTTCGGCATAACTGATAGCGGGGCTGAGCACCTCGGTAAGCGTCATGCTGCCGTAGTCGCGTAGCAGCACCATCCACGTGTCGAACATTCCTGGCACACAAGCAGCAAGCAAGCCGGTCCCCGGAATGATTTCGATGCCTTCGTCGCGATAGTGCGCGATCGTCGCCTTGGCCGGGGCGGGGCCCTGTCCGCAGATGACGTCCGTGCGTCCATGCTTGACGTCGTGAAGGATCACCGGAACGTCGCCGCCCGGTCCGTTGAGGTGGGGCTCGACAACCTGAAGTGTAAAGGCCGTTGCCACAGCGGCGTCGTAGGCGTTGCCGCCTTTTTCCAGCGTCGCCATGCCAACCGCTGTCGCAATCCAGTGGGTCGACGTCACGACGCCGAAAGTGCCGTCGATCTCAGGTCGGGTCGTGAATGGGTTGGGATTTATTTTGGACATACGCGGGGGACAGCGTCATGATTTTCAGCTGGCACGGCGATTGTTTACTCTCGGACAAGGCTTAGCGAACCGAGTGTATTGGAATTGCCACCCTCGTCCACGA
Organism: Pseudolabrys sp.; assembly: GCA_051986235.1. Classification (GTDB taxonomy): domain Bacteria; phylum Pseudomonadota; class Alphaproteobacteria; order Rhizobiales; family Xanthobacteraceae; genus Pseudolabrys. Next base: position 11,664 of record JBPYDR010000078.1, on the reverse strand, counting down.
CTATTCGGCATCGACCGGCGCGTGTTAGCCGAACGCGCTGACCGTTCGCCACCTCCCAATGGGGGAGTTACGTTGCGAAGTACGCGCAATGGGGTGGCGCCAAATGACGTAGATTTATTGCGCTGAACAAATCCCTGGGCGGTCCTTGACCCAGTTCCCAACTCCCCGAAACCATGCTGCAATAGACTGGAAAATAGACCGTTTTTTGCCCCCGGGGTGGCAATTGAAACGACTTGGTGGCGTAGAGGGCGAACGCAGCGAGACGCGGCTTAAAAAGCCGCCGACGGACAAGCTTCGTCCGCATCGCACAACACTCGACGGTTCCGGCGAGCTGGCCCTCCACCAACAGCTCGACCAGCGCAATCGCGAGTTGCGTGAACTGCAGGAGCAGCAGGCCGCGACGTCGAAAGTGCTCGAAGTCATCAGTTCATCGCGAGGCGACCTTGCGCCCGTATTTCGGGTCGTCCTCGAGAATGCCGTGCGCTTTTGCGGTGCCAAATTCGGTAATCTCTGGCTGCGAGAAGGCGATTCTTTTCGTATTGGCGCCATGCATGGCGCCCCTCCCGACTACGTCGAGCTTCATCGCCGCGAGCCTCTGACGCGTGCTGTGCCAGGAACCGCTCTCGCTCAAGCCGCTATGACAAGGAAGCCAGTACAGATAGCCGATGTGAGAAAGGTGAAAGCTTACGGCGGGTCAGGCCTGATGCACGTAGGCCCCATCAAACTCGCCAATGCACGCACCGTTTTCGCAGTTCCGATGATCAAGGACGACGAGCTGATCGGCGTCATAATCGTTTATCGTCAGGAAGTTCGCCCTTTTACGGATAAGCAGATCGAGCTTGTCAAAAACTTCGCCGCGCAGGCCTCGATCGCGATTGAGAATGCGCGACTCCTGAACGAGCTCAAAAATCGCACGGACGACCTTTCGAAGTCGCTCCAGCAACAGACTGCGACGGCCGACGTATTGAAGGTCATCAGTCGGTCGGCTTTCGATCTGCAGACGGTGCTCGACACCCTGGTGCAATCTGCTGCGCAACTTTGCGGTGCCGAAATGGTCAACATCTGGCGGCCGGGCGGGGGAGGCTTTCGGCTTGCGGCGGGTTATGCGGTGTCGGGCAAGCGGCGCGAGGCGCGTGAGAACAGGGAATACCTCGGGAGCCTGACCATTGCACCTGGACGCGGGTCGGTTGTCGGCCGCACTCTCAAAGAGGGGCGCGTGACTCAGGTCGCCGATCTGCAAAATGATCCCGAATATCATTTGCCTGGCGTGCTGAAACTCGGCAGCTATCGAACAGCCCTCGGGGTCCCGCTTTTGCGCGAAGGCACACCCATCGGCGTATTGTTCCTTACACGCACGAGAGTCGAGCCCTTCACGCGACCGCAAATCGCGCTGGTCGAGAGTTTTGCCGACCAGGCTGTAATCGCGATCGAGAATGTCCGGCTGTTCAATGAAACCAGTGAGGCGCTCGAGCAGCAGACCGCGACTTCGAAGATTCTGCAGGTTATCAGTAATTCGCCGACCAATACTCAGCCGGTGTTTGACGCGATCGTGCAGAGCGCTCTGAATCTTTTTTCAGATGCCGCGGTGAGCCTGGCTCTTGTCGACGGCGATCGGGTCAATGCCGCTGCAATCAATGAAAATGACCCGGTGCGTGCCGACATGTGGAGAGAGAAATTTCCGATCCCGCTCACGCGCGACTATGTAAACAGCACCGCCATTCTTGACGCGAAGGTTGTGGATATCCCCGACGTTCGAAATGCGCCGGCGCAATTCGTCGTTGGCGCGAAAAATTTTGACGACAGCGGCTATCGGGCGGTGACGAGTGTCCCGATGATGCGCGGTGATGTTGCAATCGGCTGCCTCAGCATCATGCGCACGCGACCGGGGCCACTATCGGACAAACAATTGGCTCTGGTGCAAACCTTCGCCAGCCAGGCGGTTATTGCGATCGAGAACACACGATTATTCAACGAACTGCGCCAACGCACAGGCGATCTTTCTGAGTCACTACAGCAGCAGACGGCCACCGCAGACGTGCTGAAGGTCATCAGCCGTTCGACGTTCGACCTGCAGACGGTGCTCGATACGCTGGTCGAATCGGCGACGCGCCTGTGCGAAGCAGACTACGCCTGGGTCTTCCAGCGCGAGGGCAACTATCTCCATTGGGTCGCGAGCTACGGCAACGATCCCGATACCCGTGCGATGATCCGAGACTATTTCAAGCCGCTGGATGTCCCGATGGATCGCGGCAGCATCACCGGGCGGGCAGCGCTCGAAGCGAAAGTAGTCCATGTTACGGATGTCCTTACCGATCCCGACTACACGTGGACCGGGCCGCAAAAGATCGCCGGTTATCGTGCCGCACTCGGCGTTCCGCTCTTGCGCCAGGACGACATCGTCGGCGTCATCTTCGTCGGAAAGACCAGGCCGGAACCATTTGCGGAAAAACAGATCGAGCTGGTAACGACGTTTGCCGACCAGGCCGTCATCGCCATTGAGAATACGCGGCTGCTCAACGAATTGCGGGACTCGCTGGAGCAGCAGACGGCAACATCCGATGTGCTCAGCGTCATCAGTTCTTCTCCCGGCGAACTGAAGCCGGTCTTTCACGCGATGCTGGAAAATGCGACGCGCATCTGCCAGGCCAAGTTCGGTACGATGTTCCTTTATGACGGAAGTGCGTTCCGATACGCGGCGGACGTGGGCGCGCCTCGCGAATATACCGATTTCCAGAGTCAGCGTGGGCCTTTCCGAACGACGCCGGGCAGTCAACTCGACCAGGTTCTGCGGACGAAGAAGGTGACGCATACTGCTGACTACGCTGCCGAGTCCGTCGTTGGGGTCTCAGGCAAACTCGGTGGTGCCCGCTCGAGCGTCTGTGTGCCAATGCTGAAGGATGATGCCTTGATCGGCGCCATCCTTATCTACCGGCAGGAGGTCCGGCCATTCGCCGAGAAGCAGATCGCGCTACTCGAAAACTTTGCTGCGCAGGCAGTCATCGCCATCGAGAATACGCGCCTTCTCAGCGAGTTGCGGCATTCGCTTGATCAGCAGACCGCGACCGCCGACGTACTTAAAGTCATCAGCCGCTCAGCGTTCGACGTTCAATCCGTGCTCAACACCCTGGTCGAATCGGCGGGCAGACTGTGCCAGGCGGAGAACGTGCAAATTTTCCTTCGAGACGAGGAGGGCGTTTTTCGTCTGACTGCGCACAATGGCTTCTCGCTCGAGTATCAAGAGTACTTGAAGACAAATCCGATCCGGCCGGGCCGGGGCACATTAGTCGCCCGAACGGCAGACGAGCTGGCGCCCGTCCACATCCCCGACGTTCTGGCCGATGCGGAATACACTTGGCACGAAGGGCAAAAACTTGCCGGGTTCCGCGCAATGCTTGGTGTGCCGTTGATGCGCCAGGGAAATTGCATCGGCGTGATGTGCATGACGAAATCAGTCCCGCAGGCATTCACCGAAAAGCAGATCGAGATCATAAGTACTTTCGCCGACCAGGCGGTGATTGCGATCGAGAACGCCAGGCTGTTCAATGAAGTGCAAGCGCGCACTGCAGCGCTAACGAAATCGTTGGAAGACTTGCGGACCGCGCAGGATCGACTGGTGCAGACCGAAAAGCTTGCCTCGCTCGGTCAGCTTACCGCGGGCATTGCACACGAGATCAAGAACCCGCTGAATTTCGTCAATAATTTCTCCACTCTTTCCACCGAGTTGATCGATGAGATCAAGGAAGCGCTGGAAGTCGTCAAACTGGATGAGAAATCTGGCGCCCAGCTGACAGAGCTCATGGAACTGCTCCAGAGCAACCTCGAAAAGGTCGTGCAGCACGGCAAGCGGGCCGATTCGATCGTCAAGAACATGCTGCTTCATTCGCGCCATGGGTCCGGGGAGCACCGACCGGTCGACATCAATGCGGTTGTCGAGGAAAGCCTCAACCTCGCATATCACGGCGCCCGGGCCGAGAAGCAGGGTTTCAACATCACGCTGCAGCGGTCATTCGACCCGGCCGCAGGCGAGGCCGATCTCTTTCCACAGGAGATAACGAGGGTACTCCTCAACCTGATTTCTAACGGCTTCTATGCTGCGACAAAGCGCAAGGCGCAGGTTGGGGCCGGTGGCTACGAACCCACGCTGGCTGCTTCGACGAAAGACCTCGGTGACAGCGTCGAAATCAGGATTCGCGACAATGGCAACGGCATTCCGCCCGAGGTGAGGGAGCAGATGTTCAACCCTTTCTTCACCACCAAGCCCGCGGGCGAGGGCACGGGGCTGGGCCTCTCGATTAGCCACGACATCATCGTCAAGCAGCACGGCGGATCGATCGATGTCGACACTACCCCTGGAGAATACACTGAATTTCGTATCGTTCTTCCGCGCAAAGCAGCAATACTGGCCAAGACAGGAGCACCCGCGTGAAACTTCTTATTCTAGTTGTCGATGACGAGCCGGATGTTGAGATGTTGTTTCGGCAGCATTTTCGACGCGATCTCCAGGCTGGCCGCTTTACCATGGAATTCGCGCAATCTGCTCAGGTGGCGTTGCAAAGTATCAGCAATGCGAGCGATGCTTTGCTCATATTGATCTTGTCCGATATCAACATGCCGGGAATGAGTGGGCTTGAGCTTTTACCTAAGGCCAAGGAGGCCCGGCCCGATGTGCCGGTCATCATGATCACGGCCTATGGTGATGTTGAAACAAAGCGTAAGGCGCTCGAAAATGGTGCTGACGCGTTGCTCACAAAGCCGATCGATTTTGTCTTGCTTCGCAACGAGATTGACACGCGCATTGAGCGGGCCGCATGACCACCCGGATCCTTGTCGTTGATGACGAGCCCGATCTGGAGGCGCTCGTCTTGCAGAAATTCCGGCATCAGATCCGGGACAAGACGGTGAGCTTTACGTTTGCCCATGACGGCGTCGAAGCGTTGGCGGCGCTGAAGGCGAACGGCGATATCGATCTGGTCGTCACAGATATCAACATGCCGAGAATGGACGGGCTATCGTTGCTGCAGAAACTGCAGGAGAACGAAGACGACATCATGACCGTGATCGTGTCAGCCTATGGCGACATGACAAACATCCGCACGGCGATGAACCGCGGCGCATTCGATTTCGTGACCAAGCCGATCGACTTCTCCGATCTGGAGACCACGATCGCCAAGACAATTCGCCACATCCGATTTTTGCGAGAGGCGCGTGAACGGCAGGCCACTGCCGAACGCGCGTATGCGTCGCTTTCCCGCTATTTCTCTCCGAACCTTGCCCAGCGCCTGGCTGGAGACACGGACGCTGTTGATCTCGAAGGTCAACGTCGCGAAATCGCGACTTTGTTCACCGACATTGCAAGTTTCACCGCGTTGGTCGAGACGCTGGAGCCCAGCGTACTCGGTCCCCTCCTCAATGAATACCTCTCGGGCATGACCGACATCGTCTTTGCCAATGACGGAACGGTCGCCAAGATCGTTGGCGATGCCTTGCACATCCTTTTTGGTGCGCCTGGTGAGCAGCCAGACCATGCTGCCCGCGCCGTCGCCTGCGCGCTTTCTCTGGATGAATTTGCGCAAAGTTTCAGCGAGCGCTGGCAGAAGAAGGGCATCGCATTTGGCGTGACGCGTATCGGCGTTCACGCGGGGCCGGCGATTGTCGGAAATTTCGGCGGTGGTCGATTTTTCGACTACACCGCCTATGGCGATACGATCAACGTGGCATCGCGTCTTGAAAGGGCCAACAAACAGCTCGGCACGCGGATCTGCGTCAGCGCGGAGCTCGCCGAGGGAGTCAAGAATTTTCGCGGGCGACCGATCGGCGATCTTGTGCTGCGGGGCAGGGGAGAGGTGATCCGAGCATTCGAACCGCTGCAGGAAAAACAGTTCAACGATCCTGCGACAAAAAGCTATCTCGATGCGTACGCCTTGCTTAAGGCCGAGGATGCCGGTGCGGTTGCGGCCTTTGCGGCTCATGTCGGCAAGCAGCCGGAGGATCGCCTCGCGGCTTTTCATCTCAAGCGACTGCTCAATGGGGCCAAGGGCTCGCGCATCGCGATGGATTAGCGGCGAATTGTCGCGCGTTTACCCTGTTTCGCAAATCGCCAGTTCTGTGACTACCATCACAGAGAATCTCCGATCGCCGCACTACGTTTAGGTGATGAGATTCGATGACTGGAGGACCCATGTCGGTTACTTATGTGAACTGGACGAGCCGGGTCGCTATCGCGGGACGCGTCGCGGAAACGCGCCGCCAGTTCCACAGCTCGAATGAATCGACGATCCAGGGCGACTACCACCTGCCGTTCGGCAAAATCGAAGCACGGACCGAAGCACTCAAGTGGATTTGGCACGCCTAGGCCCGATCATGGGGCTACACAACTGAACATCAGCGAACAAAGGACCAACGCCATGACGACGAAGACGATCCTCGATCGGAACGAAGAAGAGCTCTTCATCAACCTTGTTTCCGATGAAGCGCTCGAGATCGCGGCCGGCTCAACGAAGGAGAAAGCCAATTTCACCCTCGGAGCCTGCAGCGGCCTATCGGTTTGCCCCGGCTGACCTTTTCAATTTCACGATTGTGATTCAGGCGACGATGAGGTCTCCGGCAAACCGGGGGCCTCAATTTTTTTGCATCACGCGCCAATGCGCCCTGCCTGCACCAGCCACTCGTGCACGGTTTTCCATCCATCGTCGGAGGCGAAGCCCAGAAGGTGAGGCTTCTTCTTCTGCAAATGTTCGAAGAAATATTTGCCGACGTTTACGTCTTCCAACTCATCCGTGTGCAGGGCCGACCAGTTTTCCCATTCGTGAATAATCGCACGCCTTGCGGCGAGATGGTCGTCGCTTTCGCTTATGACCGGCTGATTGGTCGCTTGATGCGGTTCGCTCAGGATCAATTGGCCCGTATCGACGTCAGCGATGGCTGCGATCGTCGTGTCTTCGGGAATGATGAGTTCTTCAATCGCGCGATCTTCGATCCTCTGACGGAGGAGAGCTTTCATTTCGTCGTCGACGATTGGCGGCGACGTCAGTGAATTGTCGTCAATAAAATGACTACCAGCGGCCAGATCACCGCCTGCGGTTGGCCTCGGGCGCAAAGGCGTCTGTCGGCCGCTTTTTGCGTGATCGCCCAAAGCCTGCATACGTTCCGTAACAGTCATACGTCCCAGCTCCGAGCGGAACAAGCGCAGCTTAGCCCATCGCAAAAGGGAAAGCACAGCGGCGCCCATGGCGTGTTCCGGTGCGGGGGTTCCAGGGCCCGTTATCCACAGGATGCGGTGTACGGCCACCAAGCGGAACCCGGATCATCATGGAAAAGCGGGCTTGCGCGGCCAAACCTCGCGATACTTTTCAAAGTTGCAGGAACAAGGCGTGTGGGAATCCGTTGCCCAAGACGAGAGTTACCTAACCTAACACAAGAAAAGACACAGCGTGTCTTCAAGGGAGAGGGCAATGGCACGAGATTCGTCGGACTTCGCGCAACAAAGCAGCGAGCGCGCAATGCAGGCCGCAAACTTCGGAATGACATGGAGCCGCGAATTCGCGGAACAAACTTTCGGTCAGAGTAGACAGGCCGTTGATGCTTTTTTGCGAGTTACCCGAAAGATGGCCGAGGATTTTGAGAACCAGGCCACCGTCGTCCGTGAGCACATGACGTCTTTGACACAGAAGACTCTGTCAAACACGATCGAGTACGGCGAGAAGCTGTCGCGCGCCAAGGAACCGCAGGAGTTCGCACAGTGTCAAAGCGAATTCCTGGCCCGCCAGGCGCAGACGATTGCGGACCAGACCAGGGAATTCAGCCAGAAGTTTCAGAAGGCGGCGCAGCTTTTTGCCAGCAACGCCTCGAACGCAATGGCTGAGGCGACCCGCAAGAGCGAAGAAGCAGTGTCAAACATCGCTTCGCGTGCGGATCAGGCCTCTAAACGGCAACGTGCGGAGGTGTGATACTCACCGCCCTTGATAGGCTGGCGTGCGCACGACGAGCCCGTCGAGGGTTTCGGTGACCTTGATCTGGCAGGAAAGTCGGGAAGTCGGCTTCACCTCAAAGGCCGCGTCGAGTTGATCTTCTTCTTCGGCCGAAGGTGGACCGACGACTTCGAACCATTTCTCGTCAACGTGAACAAGGCAGGTCGCGCAGGTACAGCCGCCGCCGCATTCGGCGACGATGCTGGCAATGTCGTTGCGCAGCGCGGTTTCCATCACTGTCGAACCGAGCTCAGCTTCCACCGTGTGCTGTGTCCCGTCGTGTTCGATGTAGGTAATCTTCGGCATTCACGCCACGCCGAGTTTCTTCTGCAAGCTGGTCGATGACGTCGTGTACTGGAAGACCAGTTTCTTTTCCGGATACACGTAGCGGTGCGCCTTCTGCGACATCAGTGCGGCTTCGTGGAAGCCTGAGAGGATCAATTTGAGCTTGCCCGGATAGGTGTTGATGTCGCCGATCGCGAAGAGACCCGGAATGTTCGTCTCGAAGGTGGCCGTGTCGGTCGGAATGAGTTCATCCTCCATCTTGATGTCCCAGTCCGCCACCGGTCCAAGCTTCATGGTGAGTCCGAAGAAGGGGAGCATGGCGTCGACCTCGACGCGCGCAACGCTGCCATCATTGCCTTTGATCGAGGCTGCGGCGAGCTTGCCGTCGGTACCCTCCAGTGTCGTGACTTGGCCGATTTTCAGGTCCATGCCGCCGGCAGCCACCAATGCACGCATTTTGTTGACGCTATCGGGGGCACCGCGGAAGTCGTCGCGCCGGTGCACCAATGTAAGCTTCTGTGCGATGGGCTGCAGATTGAGTGTCCAGTCGAGCGCACTATCGCCACCGCCAACGATCAGCAGACGCTTGTCGCGAAAAGCCTCCATTTTGCGCACGGCATAAAAGACCGATTTCTCTTCGTAAGGCTCGATGCCGTTGATCGGCGGGCGCTTCGGCTGGAATGAGCCGCCGCCGGCCGCAATCACCACGCACTTTACCTCGAAAGTTTTGCCGGTGTCGGTACGCAAACGGAAAAGGGGATCGCCGATTTTTTCGAGCGTCGTCACCATCTCGCCAAGATGGAAAGTGGGATGGAACGGCTTGATCTGCTGCATCAAGGCGTCAGTCAGGCCATGGCCGGTGATGATCGGAATGCCCGGGATATCATAGATCGGCTTTTCGGGATAAAGCTCGGCGCACTGTCCACCGACCTTGTCAAGAATATCGACGACGTGCGCCCTGATATCGAGCAGACCGAGCTCGAACACGGCGAACAGGCCCACCGGCCCCGCTCCAATGATCAGGACATCGGTTTTGATGGTCTCACTCATACTTGCCATCCCGGCAGCAGCCGGCTCCTCGCTCACTATCGGTCATGGCTACAGCCGCCATCATGCCCTCGCTTTGCCAAATGCTGGGGAAACGCCGCTGCCCGCCCGCGTCATGCGCGTATCGGGAACTGCCATGATACGCAACAGTTCCGTTAAGTTTTGGTCCGGCGTCTTGCCGGTCGTGGCGAGTGCAACATCGGCCTTTGCATAAAGCGGCTCGCGGCTGCGCAGGATCGAGATCAGATCGTCCATGGCACGGGTGTTGTTGGACATGGGCCGCATGTCACCCTGCGCCATAACTCGCTTCATATGGTCTTCCGGTTCCGCGCGAACCCAGACCGTAAAGCATGAGGCGAGCAGCAATTCGAGCGTGGCCGGCTCTGTGACGATGCTGCCGCTGGTCGCGATAACGAAGTCCTTGTGCTGACGCAGAACGTCATCGAGCGCCTCGCGTTCGGCACGACGGAATGTTTCCTGGCCGAACATATCGAACATCTCGCTTAAACTGGTGCCACTGCGCTTCTCGATTTCGCGATCAAGCTCAATGAAGGGTATATTCAGGCGCTCGGCGAGAAGTCGGCCGAGCGTCGACTTGCCGCCGCCACGCAATCCGAGAAGCGCTATTCGGCGCTGCCGCCCGTCGTTCGACGGCTCACCGAAATGCTTGAGCAGCAGTTCGCGTGCTTCGATGAGTGCGGGTGGCGACAGCCGTTCGAGAAACTGCGACAGCAATACAAAATCGAGCGCAGGCTCGACGCCCTCGTGCACAAGTTGCGTCACGGGCAAGCCGATAGCACGTGCAATTCGCCGCAGCAGCACGATTGAGCCATTGCCCAGACCGGCCTCAAGCTGCGCCAGGTAACGCTCGGAAACGTCGGCGTGCTCGGCCAAGGCTTTGCGCGTCATGCCGCGCTGGTTGCGTAATATGCGTACGCGTTCGCCAAGACGCCGCAAATACGCCTCGGTGGCGCGGCTAGCGGCGGGCTTGGCCAAGTTTTTAGCCAAGGGCGCTCTAGCGGCAGTTTTGGTGCGGCCGTTTCTCATGGGTCCCCCGTAACATGCATTATAATGCCTAGGCAATAGGCCAAAGAGAGCAATGGAAAAAGGTACGTTGTGAAGGCCATGCTGGCGTGATAATAAGATGCACAATAATGCACACGGGCCGTCATTCCAGACCGCGCCGAGCGCGGTGGAAGGGCACGGCTTTGAGGTCTGTTGCGAGGAGCGCATGTGATGGTGGCGGACACAATCGACTACCAAACCGATCCCTCGCGCTATCGCCATTGGAAAATCGAGCGCGACGGTGACATCGCCTATCTCATTATGGATGTCGATCAGGCGGGCGGTCTCGGTGACTATGAGCTGAAGCTCAATTCGTATGATCTTGGGGTCGACATCGAGTTGAATGACGCAGTGCAGCGCCTGCGCTTTGAGCATCCGGAAGTGCGTTGCGTCGTGATCAAGTCGGGCAAGGACAATGTATTCTGCGCCGGCGCTAACATTCGTATGCTGGGCAAGGCGACCCACGGCGCCAAAGTGAATTTCTGCAAATTCACCAACGAAACGCGTCTCGCAATCGAGGATGCTTCTGAAAATTCGAAGCAGATCTACGTCTGCGCAATCAACGGCAACGCCGCGGGCGGTGGCTACGAACTCGCGCTCGCGGCCGACCACATCATGCTGGTCGACGATCGTCGTTCGGCGGTGGCACTGCCCGAGACACCGCTGCTCGCGGTGCTGCCCGGTACCGGCGGCCTCACGCGTGTGACCGATAAGCGCAAGGTGCGCCGTGATCGTGCGGACGTCTTCTGCTCAATCGAGGAAGGTGTGCGCGGAACGAAGGCCGTCGAATGGCGGCTGGTCGACGAGGTGGTGCCCAATTCGAAGTGGAAAGATGCCGTGGCGGCGCGTGCGAAGGAAGTCGCCGGGCGTTCGGATCGACCAAAGGATGCCAAAGGCATCACGCTGACACCGCTCGAACGCAAGATCGAGAAGGATCGCGTCTCGTATTCCCACGTGGACGTGGAGATCGATCGGGGGCGGGGTCTTGCAACCGTTACAGTGCGTGGGCCGTCGCAGGGCGCGCCGGCTTCAGTCGAGGCCGCGCATGCGCTCGGTGCGAAGTTCTGGCCTCTCGTTGTTGCGCGCGAGCTCGAAGACGCAATCCTGCATTTGCGCACGAATGAGGCCGCCACCGGCGTCGTTTTGTTCCGCACCGACGGCAATGCCCAAGCCGTGCTCGAGCACGACGACTTTCTCGCGAAAGCCAATGGCGACTGGCTGATGCGCGAGATCCGTCATTATCTCAAGCGTGTTTTCAAGCGCGTGGATGTGACCGCCAAGAGCTTCATCGCGTTAATCG
>JBPYDR010000077.1:0-2595 GCA_051986235.1 Pseudolabrys sp. | reverse complement strand
GCGACGCACCGACATAGCCGATGCCAAGCGCTAGGCTGCCCAACATGATCGCGACTACGAGGCCGAAGCTATCGCACAGTCGTCCCATTGCGACACCGCCCAAGGCGAAGCCCGTCATTGCAAGCGTGTAGGGCAAGGAGACTTCAGCGCGGGTGATGCCGAAATCAGCCTGCACGAACGGCAGAGCAACCGGCATCGACCACATGCCGACACTGCCGATGGTGCTGACCGCGACCGCCAATCCAAGTCGCCGCCATGCCGCCGGCGCGTCGACCTCGCTAAGTTGGCGATCGTGCAAATCCATGGAACTGCCCGGCACCGAATTCATTACGCCGACCTCTCAGGGCCCGCCTGTGTCGTCAACCCTGCGCGGTCCCATGGCTCTACAGCTCATGTCTCTGAACGACTTCACGGTGTTCTGACTGGAAAAAAGGCTCGCTGTTTAAATTCCTCCACAGGAATTCATGCACCAACATGTCCGCGGTTTCGACGAGTCGCCGATATTGGCAACGTCTCTGGGTCCGCGGGCGCGATCACGACGTGCCGATCGACCATTCCGACCCTCGACCATCTCGCAACCTCTCTAGGACTGCGGTGAGCAATCGCGGCCCGCACACCCGCGATTATTTCCAAAAAGCCGGAAGGGTTTTTCAGAATAACCGGCGAACGAACGCTAATTCAGTAATGCGCGTCCCTTTGCAAACCCGTCTCATGGAACACTCCGGCGCCACGCGCTAGGCGTTGTTCGCGGTGACTAACCAGATTGCCCCGGCAAGCGCAATCTGCTTACCGCGTTGATAGGGTTGCAACGCGCGGCGGATTGACGTGGCAACTCTGGCACGCGTTTCCGGGCCCTGGTCCTGCAGGACACGGCTTGTAGGTCCGAGTGCCATCGCGGCCTCGAGGGCCTCTTCGATCCCGCCTCCACAGGCAATGTCGAGATCGAAGTCGTGCGGCTCAAGCATAACTGATCGAAACCCGGCGTCCGCAAGAATGCGGTGCACACGCGGTTCGCTAGCAAAGGAGAAGGGGCCTGGATCTTCTGGGCCAGGTCGCGGTAACGGTGGAACATGTTCAAGCGCGGCGCGCAGCGGCACTTGAAGCCAGGGATTTTCATCGAACTTGCGCCAACAGGCGAAGGCGAGGCGTCCGCTCGGTTTTAGTGCCGTGCGCAGATTGGCAAAAGCGCGGGCCGGCTCCGCGAAAAACATGACGCCAAAGCGTGAAAAAAGGAGATCGAAAGCGGCCGATTCGAACCGGTAGGTTGTCGCGTCGGCGCGTACGAATTTGACCGTGGCGCCCGGCGGCATCCGCTCGACAGCGCGCGCCAGCATCGGCTCTGAAACGTCAATACCCCGCACCTGCCCGGAACGGCCAGCACGCTCGGTGAGCGCGATCGAGCTCGCGCCGGCACCGCAGCCGATATCGACAACACGCTCGCCCTGCCGCAGCTGCGCTCGCTCCAGCGTTACTTGCAGGATCGGACCCAGGACCATGTCCGAAGATTGTTGGCGTTCGACCCAACGGCGGCCGCCAGCGCTATTCCAGTAGGTGATTTCAGCTTCATTCTTTGGATCGTGCTGGATTTGTAGGCTCATCGCCGACCTCCACTCACCTTGGCATACGGAATGACAACGTCTCTGGGTCCGCCGATCGGGTGCAATGCGTGATGGGACACCAGTATCTTGAAGAGCGTCGGCTCAAGCCCGATTCCCCCACCCGACGGGTCATTGCCAAGTGCTGTAATTCGGTAATGTTCCTCGACTTCACCAAGGGACACTGGTTGTCGATGTTCCGCGGCAGATGGAATTGCCGAAGGCCGATGTCGTGGCGGCCAACGCGCGCTGAATTTGCCCGATCCGGCGCCGATGGACAGGCGAATTAGGGGCAGGCTGCTCGCTGTTGCGATTGCATACCGACAATTCAGCATCGCGGTGCACCGAGTTCAGACGAGGATATTTACCGGCGCGATGGGTCATCGTTGCTCCGAAGTGATGCGTGCATGTAGCATCATCGGAAAACGCATTTTCAGCTCAAATAAAAAGCCCTGGAAAACTCGAGAACGCGCTCCGCCGGTGGGTACCAACCCGGCGCGGCGTAGGTGTCATCGTGAAGGTAGCACCGCACGCGTGCCAGTTTGGATCCCTCCGTGAAGGTGAAGTGACGGCTCATCGGCGGGCAGGTCACCGTGGAATGAAACTTCGATAATTGCGCGCAATTGACGAAGTTGACGTCCCATTTGCGTTCGACATGCGAACGGCCATTGAGCACGTCGTCCGGAAACGTATGGGTGTGACCACCAAGCCAGAGATCGACCGCGCCCGGATGCTCGGCCATATAGTGCTCGAAGGCCTGCGCCTTCGGTTTATCGCCGACGAAATAAAGATAGGACGCTCCCTCCGGGACCCCGTCGGCACCGTGATACTTGCCGCGGCGGTAGGTGCCGTCCGGGTTCTTCTCCACCCCTTCGAAGTCACCCGACCCGACGTCGTTTCTCGCAGCATGTGATGATGGCAGGAGATGACGATTTCGCCACTGGCCCTCGCCCGCTCGACCTGGCCTTTCCACCACTCAAAGGTTTCGGCGGTTACGGCG
>JBPYDR010000076.1:0-110699 GCA_051986235.1 Pseudolabrys sp. | reverse complement strand
ACGCCCCCGGAAACGAAAATGCCCAGGTGCCCAACGGTTTCATGGATCGTATAGACGATGGTTTGCCCGTAGGACCGGATGTCGTCGACGCTGTCGTAGAGGTCGAGGATCCAATCGAGGGCCTGCTGCGGCGGCGTGATGTTGTCGCCTCTCGAGCAGAACACCACGATCGGCGAGCGGATATTGCGAAGATCGATCGTAGCGCCATCCGAGGTCTTGATGCGCCCGGCGGCAAGGTTGTTGCCGACAAAGAGCTCATCGACAATGAACTGAATTTCCTCCGCGTTCAGATTGACGTGGCCGCCCCACCACTTCTCAAAACCTAGATACCTGGGCGCCTCGGTGTCGACCTTCGAATAGAGATTGTATTGCTTGCTCCACAGCGTGTTCGCGGGGTTCTGATTTTCGAAATTCTGAACCAGCCAGGCGCCATCGAACTTGCCCTGCCCAAGATCGCCGGCAAGCGCTGTCAACCAGCTGCCTCCGAGCAATCCGCCTGAATAGCGCATGGGATATTTTCCGCGCACACCTGCCCAATAGGAGAGTGGCGACCCCGCGACGATGATGGGGCCGAACAGTTCAGGCCGCATGGCCGCCAGCATCATGATGGCCCAGCCGGCCTGGCAGTTTCCGATCACGCAAGGCTTGCCGTTTGCCTCGGGATACGCGGCGGCAACCTTCTCGATGAATATCGCTTCGGCGCGGGCGATGTCTTCAATAGTCTGTCCGGGAATGGGGTCGGGGAGGAATCCGATGAAGTAGCAAGGATGGCCGGCCTTGAATGCCACGCCGATTTCGCTGTCGGCCTTGAAGCCACCGATGCCGGGGCCGTGTCCGGCGCGCGGATCAACGACAATGAAAGGTCGCAGCTTCGGATTGATCTCGACGCCGGCAGGCGGAACGATACGCACGAGGGCGTAGTTCACCGGTCGCTCGAGTGTGCGTCCGTCAACGATCAGCTCGGCCTTATAGTCCAGCACGTGGGGCGCGGTTTCCGCCAGGTGCTCGCGATACTGATTTCCCCGCTGGCGCATAACATCCCAGAAAAGAACGCTGCGCTGGAAAGCGTCGGTCGTGTATTCCAAGGCAGGCGCGAGCATGCCAAACGCAGCAATATTCGGCTCCATTGAAGGAAGGTCTTTCTTGGCTGACGACATTGTTATGTTCCTTCTCTCTTGCCTAATCCATGATGTGGTAGCCGCCGTCGATGTAGAGCGTCTCGCCGGTGATCAGCCGCGCCGCATCGTGCGCCAGGAACGCTGTCGCGACGCCGACATCCTCGATGCTGACAAGACTTCGCGCTGGGGCTTGCGACTTGGCTTTGTCAAGCAATGCATCAAATTCTGGAATTCCGGACGCTGCCCTGGTCGCCAGCGGGCCGGGGGAGATCGCGTGGACGCGAATCCCCTTTGGGCCGAGCTCGGCGGCAATGTAGCGAACAGCGCATTCGAGGGCAGCTTTGGCGACACCCATGATGTTGTAGTTTTTAACCACCATCTGGCTGCCGTAGTACGACATCGTAAACAAAGTGCCGCCCTTCTTCATCAGCGGTTCGGCCAAATGCGCCATCCGAATGAATGTCCAACACGATACGTCCATGGTCTTCGCGAAGCCTTCACGCGATACGTCCACCACGCGCCCCTGCAGCGCGTCTTTTGGCGAAAAGGCGATAGAGTGGACCACGAAATCGAGTTTGCCCCATTCCTTGCCAATCCGTTCGAAGACAGCTTCCATTTGACCGTCGACGCTCACGTCAAGTGGCATAAAAATCGGAGCTTCGAGCGCGCGCGCAAGGGGCTCGACGAACTTTTTGGCTTTGTCGTTAAGATAGGTTACCGCGAGCTCAGCCCCCAGGGCTCGAAAAGCTTTGGCGCAACCCCACGCGATTGATTTGTCATTCGCAATTCCAACGACAAGGCCCCTTTTTCCTTCAAGCAGTTTCGCTTTTACCGAGGGAAGCGCCGTCGCGGCATTTTTACTCATATGGGTCTCCACGTAACGTTCCGCGATCAATTTGATTGCACGAAAGGCCTGGCGTCGATCCTTGGCATCGTCAATATGGGCGATATCGCGTCCGTTGATCTTTAGGCGGCCCTCGCCCCAGGGCGCGACTTCCGCTTCCAGGCGGTCATCGCCCACGATTGCGACAAATTGCTGAACAGTGGCGCCTTTTCCGACGGCCAATGTGTCAATTGTTTTCCAGTCCAGCATTACCTCGTTTCTCGCCGCTCGTGAGTGCCGACCGCTAAAAAGCCTTAATTTTTTATGCGGAACAGTGACGAGCGGTCCAGCAGCACCAGTGTTCGAGGGGAAAGTCGGGCGACCAATCGCGACCGTTCCAGGTCAGTGATCGTTCGGCTGACCGTCTCGATCGTCAGGCCAAGGTGGTCAGCGATGTCCTGATGCGACATCGGAAGATCGAGGTACTTTGTTTGTCCCAATCTCCGCGCGAGATCGAGCAGGAAGGTTGCCACGCGGCATTTGGCGCTCCTGCCGATCAACAGTGCGTGTTCTTGCGTACGCCGAAGCTCGCTTGTTGTTGCGGTCAGCAAAAAATTTGCAATCCGGCTGTCCCGCGCAGCAATCGAAAGCAGCGCGCGGCGTTTAAGATAGAGGATCATTGCATCGGTCGCGGCTTCCACCGAGAGCGAATGCTTCAGATCGGTCCAGCCGAACAATTCTCCGGAGAGGTAAAAACTAAGTATATTGCGTGTGCCGCTTTGAAGCGTCCGGCAACTGCGAACAACTCCGTCCATGACCAGAAAAATATACTCGGCGGGGTCGCCCTCGCAGACGATCACTTGGTCCCGACGGTGACGGATCGGTCCTCGCCGGAGTGCGATGATGGCGCCCTGCACGAGCTTTTGGTCATCGCCGGCTATGGCCGGCCAGTTCACATTTGCGGTCGGCGCAAAATCGTCAAGCGCTCGACGCCCCTTGCGAACGGCGGGCTCATCGATGCTATGCAGGTCGGCCATTTTGTTCCCCCGATTTATCGGCCTCATTCTACTCGATATAGCCTGGCGCTATCCTGACATAGTTGGACCTTGGCCCAACTTACAGTTGACCTTGGGCCTGCTGGAACCCAGACAAATGTCAGTTCCTCCGCAAAAACGCTGCGGCAATTTGCTCGGCTGACAATGGTCTTAAATTGAGCCTCTAGCGGCGATAGAGCGCCTCGCGCCCGACCCATTCACACCGGTCACGGTGGGGAACGCGCACGCAAAAATAAAGCATCGAGGGATCCTCCTGCTCGATCGTCACGCGACGACCGGCGCTCAATGCCGTGCATTGATGATGACGCAAAAAATCCGAAAGTTGTCTCATGCTGGGATTTTCACGCGCCAATCGGTAGAACTCGGACAGATCCTGTTGCTGTAGGCACGCCGGAGAGCGGCGCACGATCACCATTTCGCGGGCCAGGGAAGGTGCAATCGTGGCTGTAACGATGACGGCGACGAGCGTTGCCGTTTTCACGTGTTGAATCTCCCATCCTGTCAATCAGGTATCCGATCGTAGGGTCTGTTTCAGGCAATCTTCAATGGATCGACGCGGCGCAATAGGTCCGAGCTCCTCCTCGGCGCCTACGGCCTTGAGTTCTTCAAGAACATCGTCGCGCAGCCCAGCAAGAGCGATTCTGATCCCGCGCGCTTTGAGCGACCGTGCCAATACGCGCAACGTTGTGCCGGCCGTGGTGTCTACGCGCGGAACAATCGAGCAATCGATAACCAACAACCTGGTGCCATCCGGCGCATTGGCGGCCATGTCGAGGATGCTGCGGCGGATGTGCTCGGCATTGAAATACAACCACGCACCGGGGCTGCGAATCACGATCGCACCCAGAGGATCTCTGGCGTTGGGATATCTGGCGCGATTGACGAACTCGCCGGTCAACGGCTCTCGCCCGAGAAGGGCCACGCTGGGTCGAGCCGCATGCGCGATGAGCATGACCAGCGAGCCAGCCGCCGCAAGAAGAAGGCCATCGAGCAATCCGAAAAGCAGCACACCGAAAAACGCGAGCAAAGCGATACGAAATTCGCGCAACGATGCGAGACGCAGCCGGCGCAGATCGTCCAGCTTAACCAGGTGTGATGCCGCCATCAGCACAATGGCTGCGAGGACCGGCTCCGGCAGGTTGTGGAAGAACCTGGCGAAGTACAACAGCGTGAGAGCGATCGCACCCGATGTTATGACGAGGGCGGCCTGAGACGATGCGCCGCCGAGGTCGTTGACGGCAGTCTGCGACATTCCGCCAGCGACCGGGAATCCGCTTGTCAGTCCAGTTGCGATATTCGCCGTGCCGATCGCCGTGAGTTCCTGCTCAGGGTTGATGTCATAGCCGTGCTTCTGCGCGAAGCTTCGGGCAACGGAGATCGATTCACCGTAAGCGAGCAGGAAGCAGGCAAGCGCGATTGGTACGAGCGTCGCGATGTCGGATACGTGGATCTGCGGAATGCTGACTTTCGGCAGGCCGGTCGGCAGGTCGCCGACAATGTGGATGCCTTTATCTGCCAATCCGAAAATCGTCATGACGAGGATGGCGGCAACAACAACGACGAGGGTTGTCGGACGGCCGGGGAATATCCGTTCAAAGCCTATAAAGAGTGCGATTGCGGCGAGGCCGATGACGAGCGACAGAATGTGGGTCTGCGGCAACGAAGAGACGACATGAAAGACACGTTCGAAGAAATTGCCGCTCACGCCTGTAATGCCGAAAAGCTTGGGCAGTTGGGTCGATGCGATATAAAGCGCCGCTCCAGTTTTGAATCCGACCAAAATCGGATCCGAGACGAAGTAGGCGGCGTTGGCAAGGCCGACAAACCGGCCCGCGATGCAAATGATCCCGACCATCAGAGCCACGGCCCCCACAAGCGCCATCGCCCGCGAAACGTCGCCATCGGCCATTGAAACGACGTTGGTCGCGAGCACGATCGCCAGCGAGGACGTTGGTCCGACCGCCAGTTGTCGGCTTGTGCCGAACAATGCATAGGCAATTCCGGCGACGAGATAGCAATAGAGTCCCGTGACCGGCGGCAACTGTGCCAACGATGCATAGGCAAGCGACTCTGGGATTACGAAGGCCGCAAGCGACAGACCTGCGATCAGGTCGACGCGAACGTTTTGCGCCGTGTATGCACGTATCCAGCCTAAAGCCGGTATCCAGGCTAAACGCGTGTCCAAGGAAGGTTTGTCGTTCATATTTGCTTGCGCCCAATGGGTCGCGGTCTTCCGCTTCAATATGATTTTGACGCCAACAGCCGGCTTTCATTGATTTGCATCAATCCAATGCATGCTACCTTTAACGGCGTCTCCCGCCACCAGCCTCGTCTACGCTTGTGAATTGCGCGCATTTTGACGATGGCGACGCCCGGTTGTGCCGGCCGATAGCTGCTATTTTTGAGGTTTACGCAAGGATAACGGTGCCGTTCGTGCCGCTGGGGGCGGACAATAAGAGAGTCGTGGCAGGCGCCGCCGGTTCAAGAGGAACGCGTGCCTATTGGTGCCGCGTTCGTCGACCCTCGTTTTCCGTATCGTCGCTGTCCTGCTGCTCGGGTGCCGGGTGCCCGACGTCGTCGTGGTCTGGATACCAAACCACGAAACCCCCGACACAGGGCGCGATGGCGGTGACCGCAGTCACTCTCATCCTGTCGATGACGCCGCTTTTTGAGGTTGCTATGCTGGCCACAGGATGTCCTTTCGGGACTTTCGCTGCTCCGCTGGATTAGCTCGATATTGCCAATCTTTTTGTGAGGTAAATCACTCTCGCGGCCAAGTTTCTTAAGAGGGGCAGACATGATTACCGTTCCGGAGCTGGCATCGGAGGCGCTGGGGTCCTACCTGTCGACTCATCTGAGCCGCCGCTTTCACTCGACAGAAGCGCATCTGACCGAGCTCATTCCATCGGTCGCCCGATTGTCTCTCGAGTGCATCGGAAACAGCGACGCGCTTTATCACAACGTCGAGCACACGATGCTTGTGACACTGGTCGGATACGACATCATGAAGGGACGTGCGCTGCTCACGCACACGACACCGAGCGACTACTCGCATCTTCTTGTCGCATGCCTGCTGCACGACATTGGTTATGTGCGCGGTATTCTCAAAGGCGACGGCGGCGACGGTTATGTCATCGATGGCCGCGGGAAGAAGACCAACGTTCCGCGCGGATCATCGGATGCGGCACTTTTGCAGTATCATGTCGACCGTTCGAAACTTTTTGTCATGGAACGCCTCTCCGACCACGATCATCTGGACGCGGAGAGAATCGCGCGCGCCATCGAGTTCACGCGTTTTCCGGTATCGACGGTCGAACCGGAAGACAATGGTAACGAGGAGGGCTCGCTGGTACGGGCGGCAGATCTCATCGGTCAGCTCGGCGATCCGCAATACCTGCGGAAAGCCAACGCACTCTATTATGAGTTCGAAGAAGTCGGGCTCAACCGGCAGCTCGGGTATGAGTCACCGGCCGATCTAACGGAGCTGTACCCACAGTTTTACTGGAAGACGGTGTCCCCTCACGTCCAGACGGCCATACGGTATCTCAACGTAACGTCGAGCGGTCGGCAATGGGTCGCGAATCTCTACAGCAACGTGTTCCGCGCGGAGCGCGATCTCAGGCTGACGGGCCCCGAGCGGTGACGACGCGCGAATGCAGTTTCTTCTCAGGTTGTTTCCTGAGAGAGGAAGCATATTCTGCGCAGCGAAGCGGCTGATCAGAAGGGGGCCATGATGGGTGTTCTTCTCTGGATCATTATCATTGGATTCGTTGCTGGCGTCATCGCACGGCTTCTGATGCCGGGTCCGAATACCCCGAAGGGTTTCGTCGTCACCACCATCATCGGCGTGGCAGGAGCATTGCTTGCTTCGGTCGTTGGCGATTTTGCCGGGTTGTACCGCCCCGGTCAGGGCGCAGGCCTGATCGGCGCAACCATTGGCGCGCTGGTCATTTTATTTGTGTGGAATCGCCTTGTAGCCGCTGAGGTCATCCCCGATCACGGCCTGTGAGCGCCGTCAATTTGCCGATTCGATCCAGCGAATAAAGCGGCCGCCGGCCAGCCCACGCGTAAGTGCGAGATTGTACTCGTGGAAGACCTCGGCTTTGTGCCAGCCGCCGCGCGGCCAGTCTTTGACTGCACGTTCGAGGCGGCCCAGGTCGATGGCGCGCCGGACGAGGGCGGATTTGGAAAGCTCATTGAGCTCCCGCGCAAGTTCGCCACGACGCGCTTCAAGTTTTCGATGCCAGTCGGCGCCCTGCAGACCGCTGAGGCGATTGGTCAACACGGGTTCGGGAAGTAAATCCCACATGGCGCGACGGACCAGCGAACGATCGATGCCCTCGGCAAGATATTGTTCCGCCGGAATACCGAAGCAGTAGGAAACGACGTCGATGTCGGCGGTCGGATCGCGCACCTCGACTCCAGTGAAAGCCTTCTCGGCGGCCTGCCAGTCGCCAAGGTAGTCGACCTGCGCAAGACCTTTAACGCGCTCATCGCGTCGCATGCGGTAGAGAAAGTCGTGCCCGACCGTTCGCGCGCGACTTTCGACCGCCATCTCCGCCGCAAATTCGGCACGGATTGGCGCATGCTCCCGCCAGGTTGCGGACCGGTGGCGGCGCGTCCAATCGCCCAGTCGCCCGGGCATCAAGGGCTCGATGAGAAGCTTTCGCAACGCCGTCCAGCGCGAGTAGGCGCTATTGCGATAAAACTGGCCCCACTGCCGATAGGCCAGCAGTAATCGACCACGCGCCAGGTGGTCTGAGGCCTGCGACCAGCCGTCCCAGCTGATGGTGTAATTGCCATGCAGACCGCCGAGCAGCACGCGGCGTCCCTGCGCACGCGCGCGCTGAAGGGTTGCCATCGTCCAGCCGAAATTGGTCGGGTTACGCACCGGTCCATCGAGTGCGATAAAGAACCGCTCAAGTTGTGCGAAGTCATCACACGCGTCGGTGTGAACATAATCGACGTCGATATTGCCGGCCTTTTTGCGGATCGCCTCCACATAAGGCGTCTCGTCGGCGTAGCACCCGTCCGGCACCGGTCCGGTGAAATCGCGCCCGGGAACTCCAGTGAATGCGGCGAGCCGCTGGTTCTTTTCGCCCAGAGCCTGCGCGGCAAGAACGGAAATCGAAGACGAGTCGAGCCCGCCACTCAGAAGACTTCCGATTGGGTGGATGCTGCGCATCTGTCGGCGCACGGCACGATCGAGACAATCGCGCAGTCCTTCAGCGTAGGCGGAGTCGGATCGGAGTCTGATATCCTTGATATCTGTGGGAGACCAATAGCGACGTTGTGCTATCGACCCGTCGGGCTTCACGTGAAGAATGTGCGCCGGCGGGACCCGAAACACATTTCGATACATCGTCGTTGCATGATCGGCGTGATTGAGCACCAGGAAATCGGCGAGCTTTTTCTCGCAGAGCTCTCGCGGCACATGTTCGAATGCAAAAAGCGCGTTCGGCATGCTCGCAAAGGCAAAGAATCCTCGGCCATTGTGCCACGTGACAACATTCAATCCGAGATGATCGCGCGCCAGCGTCAAGCAGCGGCTGCGCGGATCCCAGATCGCCACCGCAAAGGGCCCCCGAAGCGTTGGCCAGATATCGTCTCCCAGTTTTTGCCACGAGCTCAGAAGCAAACGCGAGTCTGGCCACTCCGCTGCTTCCGTTGGGGACATTCCGGTTTGGGCGAGTAGGTTGTCGCGATTGTCCAGCCGCAGATCTGCGGTAATGATCGATCCACTTCCATCTTGGTACGGCTGACGATCGAAGCGGTCTTCAGGAGTCATCCGCATCAGGGCGTGTGCGAGACCGCAGTTGTCCTTTGCGATGACCTCGACGCGGTCCCGTCCATATTGATTGAGTGCGTTGGCGGCGCGTTCAAGATTGCGCCGGGTCACGTTGCGGCCGTCGAAACGTATCAGTCCGGCAATTCCGCTCATCAGCGTGTTCCGCCAAACTGGGCCAGAGGCGTGAAACGTCCGGCGTCACGATCCATTACAGCGCCGTCTTCGCCGATCTCGACCCATGCGTGCGCGACGAGTGCCTGATCTTGTCGGGCAACGCCAAGGCAGAGGCGGCTTGCTATGCCGCGCCGACGCAGCATGGCGTGCGTTGCGAGCGCGCGGGGCAGACACAGGGCGTTGATCCAGGGCTTGGCGGCCATTTGCTCTACAGCCCAGGAGATCCAGTTTGCCTCATTGGCGGCAAACCGATTGATGCGGCGAGGCGCCCGGTTTGCCCAGGCGAAGACTCGCGTTGCAGGGATAACCCGCACGGCCACCCGTGCCAGAACGATCGCAACGAAAGCTTCCCGCAGATAGGCGCGGCGGATCGCTGCCGGCTTCATCGCTGTTCTTCCACGGCCAGCACCTGGACCAGCCGTTCTTTCACCAACGTTCGCAGGAATGGTGTTACGTCGTGCGTGAGCGTTGCTGCGTCCACGTCATGCCGGTCTGAAAGGCGGCTGAAAATTTCGCGGACTCGGCATGGTTCGGCCAGCATGTCCCATATCTCGGTTGCGACCCGGTTCAAGTCGAAATACGAGCCGGCGGCGAGACTCAGCACAACGGCGCGGCCATCGACATCGGCCACAGCCAATTCCTTTTCCCGGACAAGAACGCTGTCGACTGTGATGCTCAAGCTGTCGGGCTCCACTGCTGCGTGGTATCGCCGACTCTACCCCATGTTCGCTTCAGCAATGCTAGTTCTTGTTGTCGAAGCGGGCAGACATCGGAATGGCCATCTCGAACGAAAACCCGAACTTCGTTGACGGGGAAGATGGCGGCTGCGGCTCTGTGAGCGCAGCATTGTTGTCCTCGGCTTGAGCCGATTTGGTTTCGGCGCCGATCGCGACCTTTCTGATGGTCGGCGGCTCCCATGGCGTGCGCTGCTCGTTACTGGTGTGGCCAGCTTTGCTCACTGTCATGGCCCACCTCCGCAAAATTAACCACGCAAGCGTTCTATGAGATCGCATCCGGCGTTGCAAGACGGCGCCAAAGCCCATTGCGAGCCCGCACGCGCTTATCGGGCGCGGCGACAAGGTGCGACGCAAACGTTTCATTCGTGCACGTTAACGAAGAAAAAATGCTGCATTGCGCGCTCTGACGTGAGGTCGCAGCCGCTTGGCATCCAAGATTCCGCATGATACGCTTTTTGAGCTACGAGAGGTTTTGGGCTGAAAAACAAGCACTTAACGACCAAAGTGCTGGCGCTCAAGCATGTAGAAAGGGATCCGCCATGGCAGAAAAATCGTCAGCGACATCGGAAACAGGCGAAGCCGCGGCAGATACGCCCGAGACTCGCGAGCAGATGGCCTCGAAGCTCGTTGATCGGTTTGCGTTGTGGTCTGGCGTTGCCGGACTGGTTCCCATTCCCGTTCTCGACGTCGCTGCAGTCGGGGGCCTCCAGATCCAGATGGTTCGCCGCATTTCGCAAATTTATGACGTCGACTTTTCGGAGAACCGGGGCAAGGCTCTGATCGCGAGCATCGCGGGAGCGATGATCCCTGCGACCAGTGGCATCGGTGCCGCGAGCGTGCTCAAGGCGGTTCCTGTCATCGGCACAATCGCCGGCGGATTTGTCATGCCCGCATTGTCAGCCGGCGCCACCTACGCCATCGGCAAGGCTTTCATCCAGCACTTCGCCACGGGCGGCACGCTGCTCGACTTCAATCCTCCGGATTATCGGCAGTTCATCAAAGCCCAAAGGGACATGTGGGATTCGCGAAAGAACCGCGCCGCCAAGTCTCCAGAAGCAGGAGCCGCAACGGGTCCATAGCCGCGCCGGCGCGGGTTGGGCGACTGGATAGATGCATCCACCGCAGCCGTAGCGCTGTCGATCGGCGAGACCGAGCCCCATGCTCGAAGCCTTCGTCTACATAGTGTTCTGCGCCCTCACGGGAATATGCGGTGTTGATCGCCGAATGGGCTTTTTCGGCACTTTTTTTCTGGCCCTCGTCACCACTCCATTTGTAGTGTTGCCTGTCCTGCTTCTGACCGGCCAATCACGTCGTGCCGAATGGCCTCGCCGGAATTAGCAGAAGTGATTTTTTGTTTCGGCGGGGGGCGTATCTTGCTGGGCCGTCGGCGGCACATTGTGAACGTGTAGACGGAAGACGTTATGTCCTTCCTCCAACTCGTCCGCCGGGAAATGCACGGCTCGCTGCCGAAGCTGCTGTTCATGTCCGGACTCGGGGGCATCAGCACCGCGGCGATCCTGGGGGCCATCAATTCGGGGCTCCAAAACGGTTCGACCCTGTGGGCTGCAACCCTGTTTATCGTCGCGCTCTTTCTCTTCATCAAAACCCAATCCTACGTCACCATCACAACGACCGCCGAAATCGAAGCGATCATCCATAAGATTCGCATTCGACTTATGGACCAGATCAGGCATTCGGAGCTGTTGTCGATCGAAGACGTCGGCCGAGCACGGATCGTCGCCGCAATCACGAGCGATACGGCCGTGCTCACGCAAGCGAGCAACATGCTCGCCTTTACCGTACAGGGCGCGGTCCTGATCGTTTTCGTAGCGATCTATGTGGCCTTCCTGTCGGTTGCGGCCATTCTCACGACCATCGTGGTCGTCTCGATAGCTGCAGTGATTTTTCACCAGAAGAATCGCCGTTTGGTCAGCGAGAAGCAGAGGGCGGCCGCGTGGGAGCGCCAGCTGTTCGATCGGCTCACAGACTTCCTGGATGGGTTCAAGGAAGTGCGGCTTAACAGCGCACGCAGCGCGGACCTCTTTGCCGATGCGGTCGACGTGTCGCGAACGGCCGCCAACATCAAAATCAATACCCAGGCCGAAACGTTCAGGATGATCGTGACGTCGCAGATTTCGATGTACGTGCTGCTCGGCGCGGTCGTTTTTGTCGCCCCTCAATTCAGCGAGACGCTCGGCGGGGCGGCGCTGACAAAAACCACGACAGCCCTGATGTTCATAGTGGGAGCATGTTTCGGCCTGGTGCAGTCGATCCCGATCCTTCTCAATGCCAACGCGTCGGCAGACCGGCTGGTGCAGCTGGAAAACACGCTGCGGGCGACGGCCGCACGGCCGCGTGAGATTCCCATGGTAAAGCGCTTCGACAAGATCGAGATGCGCAACATCAGTTTTCGCTACGTCGACAAGTTTTCCGAGGCTGCCTTCAAGATTGGCCCGATCGATTTTACCCTGCACCCCGGGGAGCTGGTTTTCATCACCGGGGGCAATGGCTCGGGCAAATCGACCTTTCTGAGGGTTTTTGCCGGCCTCTATCCCCCCGATTCCGGCGAAATCATCCTCGACGGAAGGCAAATCGACAATTCAACGCGCGACGAATACCGCGCGTTGATGTCAGCGATTTTCTTCGACTATCATTTGTTCCGACGACTTTACGGGGTGTCCGATCCCGATCCGGGCGAGGTCAGTCGTCTGCTCGGGTTGTTCCGGCTGTCCGAAAAGACGGGATTGGTTGACGGTGAGTTTCGCACGCTCGAATTGTCTGGGGGTCAGCGCAGGCGCCTGGCGCTTATCGTCAGTCTGCTTGAAAAGCGTCCGATCCTCCTGCTGGACGAATGGACGGCCGAACAGGATCCGGAATTCCGGCGCAAGTTCTACGACGAACTGTTGCCGGATCTGATGAAAGCCGGGGCGACCGTCGTGGTGATCACGCACGATGATCGTTATCTCGACGAGCTCGACTTGCCGGCTCGCAGGATCCGGATGGACGAGGGAAAGATTGTCGAGCAGCGTACGATAAAAAGTACAACAAAAACGAGACGTCGGTAGCGGGAGAAGGACTGATGGCGAAGTATCCGGAGTCCCTTGATGGAATGCCAACCAGGCCGCGCACCTGGAGGCGTTTTATTGGGCGACACCTGCCGAGTCTGTCAGTCACTTTGTTGGCGGCATTGCTCATGGCCACCCTCCTGTTTCCCTATGTCGTGATCACGGTCCCGAGCGGCAGCGTCGGCGTTCTCTGGAAACGCTTCAACGGCTACGACCTTTATTGCTGGTGCTTTGTCGGTCGCGGCACGATTCTGGATCCGCGCGAGCTGAGGGACGAAGGTCTTCATATCATCTGGCCCTGGGACAAGCTGTACATCTACACGCTGCGGCTCCAGTCCTCGACGCAGACATACAATGCGATTACCAAGGACGGCGTGAGTGTGACCGCGCAGATCAACGTGCGTTTCCAGTTGCTGCACAACTACGTTGCCGTGCTGCACAAGTTCATCGGCCCGCAGTATCTCGCTTCAGTCATCGAGCCGGAGCTCGGTAGCCGCGCGCGAGAGATCATCGCTCAATACACGGCGCAAGAAGTCTATACGTCGCGGGAATCGATCCAGTCAAAGGTCCGCGCGGATGCGCAAAAGAGCCTGAGCACGCATCTCAACAGCCTCGTGCAGCCGGAAGCGATGGAGCAGCCGGACCCGAAACACTACAACGACTTCCTGCAGAACTCGATCCAGCTGCTGGATGTCCTGGTCCTCGGCATCGAACTGCCGCCGGAAATCGTCGCGGCCATCAACCGGCAAACCCAGCAGTACTATGAGATTCAGGAATACAAGTATCGTGTCGAGCGCGAGGCGCAGGAATCGACGCGCAAGCAGATCGAAGCGAACGGCATCGCGGCCTTCCAGCGGACCGTGAGCGAGGGAATCTCGGATTCGTATCTGCGTTGGCGCGGCATCGAAGCGACACTTGCACTCGCTCAGTCCCGCAATTCGAAGATCATCATCATCGGCGGCGGCAAGGATGGGCTGCCGGTTATTCTCGGCAACGTCGACGGGGTGGCTGGATCAGCCTCAAAAGCCACCGCCACCGAGGACGATGCGACGCCGAGCGAAAAAATACCCGGAATCTCGTCCAGCCAGATCAACACGCTGCCCAAGCCGACCGGATCGTCGTCGCCCGAGAAGAGCAACGCGGCCTCCGTCAATTCGACGCCGCCTAACGTCACTCAGGCGCCGACGGCGTTAGTGCCGAGCGGGCATTCGCCGTTCGACCTGTCGCAGATCAAGGACTACCTGCAACGGCTTCCCGATTGGCTCAAGTCGGCGGCAACGGGTCCAGGTTCCGGCGCAGGAACGCCGCCTAAGCAGTAGAGAGCGAAGGAGTCGCAGGTGAGCGGAATGACTGAAGCACAGCAAACGATGAAGCCCAGGTCTTTCCTGTACCGGATGTTCACCGGACGATGGCTATTCCTGCTTACAATCCTGGTTGGAGTCGTCGCTTACATAATCGGCCTCAATGTCGGGTACCTCGAAATTGCCGGCGCGAGGCAACTGATCCAGCAATTGCGGACCGACAACCAGAAGCTCAAAACCCAGATTGCTGATCTGAACGCCACGCAGGTTGCCTTACAAAACAGGCTATCGACTTTCGAGGCGGCGTTAGACGAGATCATTCCCTCGAAAAACACTTACAACATCAAGCCGAACCAATCGATGATCGTTGCGGCCGGCCGACTGACCGTTGGGTTGGTCGGCGCGCCGACGAACGAAAACATCACCATCAACGTCAATGGAAAACAGCAGACCGTTGCCTCGGGCGATGTTGTCAGTCTGACGCTCGACCCGAAGACAAACTGCCAGGTCCGCGTCCAATCTTTCGATATGTTCCAGGCGGTTCTCAACGCGTCCTGCACGCAGGCGCAATAATCCGCTGATGCCACAATAACGGTGAGTCCGCACCGTTCGACCTTGCTGGGTGGGCCTAAAAACCGCAAATATCCCCGTTCGATCGGCGTCATCTGAAGAATGGCGGCCGGGAATCCGGTAGCATTGGCTGCGAGTGATTCGCCCATAACGCGTGAGCTGAAAAGGCAGGTCGGCCATGAGACAGGTAATCACTGTAGCAACAATGAAAGGCGGTAGCGGCAAGAGTACGCTGGCGAGTTGCCTTGCGGTGCATTGGCATCTGACAGGCCGGGCTCCGACAATCATCGACGCCGATCCACAGCGTTCCATAGCGCGGCTCGCCCTTCGGGAGCGGGCGCTTGGCGGTGTCCCGGTGGTGGAAGACGCAACTGCGGAGGCATGGAAGACCGCACAGAACCTTGCGGCCTCGGGCCGTCCGATCATC
The DNA here is from genome assembly GCA_051986235.1 of Pseudolabrys sp. Lineage (GTDB taxonomy): Bacteria > Pseudomonadota > Alphaproteobacteria > Rhizobiales > Xanthobacteraceae > Pseudolabrys. Next base: position 95,641 of record JBPYDR010000076.1, on the reverse strand, counting down.
ATCGACACCCCCGGATTCCGCTCACAGGCGACGCTGGCCTGTATTGCGGCAGCCGATTTTCTTCTTGTCCCAGTCAAGGCATCGCCCCTGGATGTCGACCGCATGCTGGACACGCTCAATTCGCTGATCGACGGTGCCGGCGGCGAAAGACCGACTTTCCGCTGCATCCTCACACAAACCACGCGGGATTCGGTCATCTCCAAGCAGATTAGGGCGGAATTGATCGAGGCCGGGTTCCCGGTCCTCGAAAACGAGATGGTCAACCGCGTCGCTTATGCGGAAGCGGGCCTGTGGGGAGCAACCCCCAGTCTCATCAGCTGGAAAGGACCGGCCGCGCGCGAGATTGCAGCCATTGCAAGCGAGGTGGATAATCTGGTGGGTATCAAAAAGGCGGCGTGATCATGAGTAAGAAGTTGCCGAAGGCAATCCGGCCCAACGTCACTCACAGGGGCGGTCCCGAGGCACAGTCCAGGCTGGCCGAGCCTATGCCGGAGGCGAAGCGGCCGGCAAAACCGCAGCACGCCCCCTCGATCGCGCCTGAGGATCTTCTTCTAACCACGGATACCGACGACGCGGCGGAGCGCAAAGCACGTGCCCGCAAGCTGGTCGAGCGCTTCTCGCTTTACTCGGGCGTGGCTGGCCTGCTGCCGGTGCCCGTCGTCGATGTCGCCGCCGTCGGCGGGGTTCAGTTGCAGATGTTGCGACGCATTTCGCAACTCTACGACGTTCCGTTCTCAAAAAATCGCGGCAAGGCGATTGTGGCGAGCCTTGCTGGAACGATGATTCCGGCAAGCACCGGACTGGGCGTTGCCAGTATCGCCAAGAGCGTCCCAATCGCCGGAACGACTATCGGCGCGATGACCGCGCCGGCATTGTCCGTCGGTGCCACTTACGTCATTGGAATGACATTCGTCGAGCACTTTGCCCGCGGCGGGACGCTGCTCGATTTCGATCCGCCCGACCATCGCGAATTCATCAAGGCGGCCGCTGACGTGCGCAAGACCTGACACCGCACATTGCCGGGCAAGACTGCGAAAAAGCGAATCTGATTATGCCCTTTTGCCGCCGGTCTTGGCGGCTTTCTCCGCGTCCCACCACCAGAGCGCCGGAAAGCCCGACATGCCGTATTTCGGCAGCGGGTCGCGGTAACTGAAGCGATTCCATCGCGCGGTTCGCAATTTGCCGTAACCCCACTGCGGCACGACGTAATTGTTCCACAGCAGGATACGATCGAGTGCTTTCGTTGCAGCTACGAGCTCATCGCGGGTTTTCGCCGAAATGATCCGTGTAATCATTTCATCGACAGCCGGGTTCTTGATGCCGAGGATATTGTCCGATCCGGGTTGATCGGCTGCCTGTGAGCCCCAATAGCCGCGCTGTTCGTTTCCGGGCAGGAGAGATTCGCCCCAGGCAAACGTAATGATGTCGAAGTCCCACTTGCGCAGCCGGTTCTCGTACTGCGGCTGGTCGACAGTGCGGACCGACACAGTGATGCCGAGGCGTTCGAGAGCTGGCTTGTAGAACAGGAAGATGCGCTCAAAGAGCGGCGCATTGGCGAGAAATTCGACTTCGAGAGGCTCGCCGGTCGCGGCATTGACGACCTGCTGATTGCGCACTTCGTAGCCGGCTTCTTTAAGAAGCCGCAGGGCCTCACGCAGATTATTGCGCACGGCGTTTGGATCGCCATTGACCGGATTGGCGTAAGGCTTGGTGAAAAGTTCGGGCGGAACCTTGTCACGCACAGTTTCGAGCAGCTCTAGCTCGCGGCCTGTCGGCAGGCCCGTAGCGGCGAGCTCGGTGCCTTCGAAATAGCTGCCCGTGCGCTTGTACTGACCGAAGAAGATCTTCTTGTTCATCTCCTCGAAGTCGAACGCGTAGTTGAACGCCTGCCGAACGCGAGGATCTTTGAACTTGTTGCGACGGAGATTGAAAGCGAAAGCCTGCATCACGCCGACATTGGTGATCGGGAATTCCTGGAGGATGACGCGGTTTTCGGTCACTGCGGGGAAATCGTACGCCGTTGACCAGTTCTTGGCGCTGTTCTCGTTGCGCCAGTCGACCAGATCTCCCTTGAACGCCTCGACGGCAACAGTCGCGTCGCGGAAATATTCAAACTTCAGCTCGTCGAAGTTGTTGCGGCCGACATTGACGTTGACGTTTGTGCCCCAGTAGTCCTTCACGCGTTCAAAGATAATCGTGTGACCCGGCGAGAATTCCTTGATCTTGTAGGGCCCGCTGCCAAGGGGCATCTCGAGTGTCGTCTCCTCGATGCTGCGCTTGCGGCCGTCCTTGTCAGAGCCTTCCCACCAATGCTTCGGCATAATGGTGAGCTGCCCGATGATGATCGGCAGTTCGTGGCTCGCGGTTCCGTCGAGCACGAAGGTCACATCGTTGTCGGCGGTTTTTTCCGCTTTCGCGACGTGGCGATAATTGGTGGCCGCCTGTGGGCTTACTTTCTTGAACGCGTTGAAGGAAAAAATGACGTCATCCGGTGTGACGGGTTTGCCGTCCTGCCACTTCGCTGCGGGACGAAGCCGGAAGGTCACCGAAGACATGTCTTCTGGGAAGCTTACGGATTCGGCGAGCAGTCCGTAGACACTGGCCACCTCATCGAGCGCCGAAGTGAGAAGGGTATCGAAGACGAAGTCGATGCCCTGAACGAGAGTGCCTTTGACGCCGGCAACCACCGGATTGAAATTGTCGAACGTGCCGAGTGCGACCTGCGAGGCTGCGCCCGTCTTCGGTGCGCTCGGATTGACGTAGTCGAATTGCTTGAAGCCGGCCGGATATTTCAGTTCACCAAACTTCGCGAGGCCGTGACGCCAGACGTGCTTTGCCCCTTCTGCCGCCGCAGGACCTATCCAATCAGGTAAGGGCAGCCGCTGCCCGGCAAACATGACGAGCGCAGAGGTAAGCAAGGACCGGCGATTCATCTAAAACTCCACGGAGGGCACAATACGGGCGGGCAATCTGCGCCTAATGCTAGGTGCTTTTCGCGCCCGAAAACAGTGGAGAATGTGTCGCGATGCACCATACAAACGGGTTCCCCTCGCTCCGCGCGAGGCAGTATTACGATACACCTAATGAGGCCAACGCAAAAAGCAGCGAGGCGCCGGATGCATTCGGCGCCTCGCATAAGATTTTGCAGTCCCGCGGGTCAGAAATTTAATATAGAGGCCTGATCCAGCCAAAGACTGGTTAGCCTTCGCACACGGACAAGCCGGTGCAAGCGCCCAGCGTGAAGCCCGCCTTTTCCTTCGCCATGCCCGCCGCGATCTCCAACGCCTCATCGGAGACTTCGAAGGCAAGGATCTCCTTTTCAGTCTTTTCAAGTCCCAACATGGTCTTCATGGCACGATCCTTTCTTTCGCCAGCGGCGCCAAAAGTCAGCTAAGAGTTGCTTAAAAAAACGCCCCCTCCAGCGCCATAAGCCATGATCCGATGCGCTCTAGGCAAAGTCAATTGGAATAAGCCTATATCCGCAGGCACTTATGACGGAGGCCGTGCCTGATTTCTGTAGACAAATCGCGTCCGGTGTTAACCAATTCACGTCATAAAAATGCTCATCCGGGGGCGACCCATTGCCGGGCCGGCCCTTTGCCATTCAAACGAGACAAGTCGTGGGGACGGCGCGACGTGAGGCGGCCCACCACGACGCGGGCGCGGGTTCCCGAATGATGGTCAAGGGTGCGTATAATCACCCGGGTCGGAGTGAAGATTGATGGATGCCTTTCATGAGCGCCTGATCGTTCGCGCGGCGACCATCGATGAACTTCTATCGGACGATTTCGAAGCTTTGCCGGGTCAGAAGGCCGACGCGGTCGTTGCCGCCAATCGCCTTGCCGCCTGGTGCCAATCCGCTGCCAGCGGGGACTGGTCGCTGTTTAGCCAGAGGCTCCGCCGCGACGGCTGGACGACCGATGACGTTCTTAAAAAATTTGCAACCGCTCGTCGCACATCGACCTCGTTGCCGGCTTGGGTTGCAGATGCCATCTGGATCGAGACGGCCCTTCAGAACCCGCGGAGAACTCTCGAACGGATTTCAAATGGATTTGAGCCGGTGGCTTTCGAGCATCTATTCGCCCCGGCGGTTGAGCGTGCAGCGGAGCTCGTGTGGGCAGGCGTCGATCGGCGGGCCTTCGACAATTTGACGGAATCCGCGCATGCCGGCTTGCGCTATTCGCTGCTTGGCGAGTTATCCAATCTCTGCGCGCCGGCGCTCTATGACCAATTCGCCATTGTCCGCAAGGCCCGCGAGTCACAACCAGATTCGGGGGGAACACTTTACGACCGCTTCATCGACGACATGAAATCGGGTGGATTTCGGCGTCTGTTTGAAGAGAAGCCGGTCCTCCTGCGCCTGATCGCCGTGTTGACACGTCAATGGATCGATACGTCGCGCGAGCTCGTCACCCGCCTCGATGCCGATCTTCCGGCCATCCGTCGTGATATCCTGCGTTCCAACACCGACAGTCCGATTGTAAGCATCGCCGGTGAATTTTCCGACCCGCACAATGGCGGCCGTTCGGTGCGCATCATCAACTTCGCGGATGGCGCGCGGGTCGTCTACAAGCCGAAAGACCTGCGGCTCGACATCGCATGGCACAATTTGATCGAGCGGCTAAACCAGAATGCCCCGCCAATCGACCTCAAGGCCGTGCGCTCAATCGCGTCTTATGGCTATGGCTGGACCGAATTCGTCGATCATGCGGGCACGGATCGCGCGGGATGTCGGCGGTTTTTCCGCCGCGCTGGCGCCTGGCTCGCGCTGTTTCATTGCTTCGTTGCCAATGACATGCACCAGGAGAACATGATTGCTGCGGGCGAACATCCGGTGCCGATCGATCTCGAAACGATCCTTCAATCGACTGTCGATGAAAGCAAAACCGCGGAGCCGGAGGCGCAGGCCTTCGATCTTGCGACAGAAAAGCTTGCCAGTTCGGTCATGATGGTCGGTCTGCTCCCCGCGTATGGTCGTTCACCAGACAACAATGTCTTTGCGATCGGAGGAATGACAGCGGACTGGAATGCAAAAATAAGGATCAAGTGGGAAAACATAAACACCGATGCGATGCGCCCGACGCGGTCGAAAGAGGTCACCAATACCAATCCAAATTTGCCGTTCGTTGACGGCCGTTACATCAAGCTGGCTGACCACACCGACGACCTGATCTCGGGTTTCCGCGACTACACCAATTTTCTGCTCCGACACATCAGATCTTCGGGGCCAGAAGGCCTCTACAAGGATTTTGCCGGTCTTCCGGTCCGCAAGGTCATTCGTGCCACGCGATTTTATTCCATGCTGCTGCAGCGGCTGAAAAACAGCCGGTCGATGGATGACGGAGTTCTGTGGTCTGCGCAGGCGGACTTCATGGCAAGGCTCGCGGAGTGGGACAAGGACACAGATGATTTCTGGCCACTTCAACGCGCGGAACGATCAGCGCTGCTCACGTTGAACGTCCCGCATTTCGTCTCGCCCAGCGATGAGAATGAGATCCACGATGCGAGCGGATTTTCCGTGCGTGTCGCGGCGAGCCCCGGGCTCGATCGTGCGCGCGAGCGTATTCAGTCCTTCGATGAAAAAGAGATCGACTGGCAGATTGAAGTCATCAGGGAAAGTACGCGATCGCTGACGAAGCCGCCCGATGTCGCAGCGGCTGGTCAGGCAAGACTTCTTGAGCGGCCTGATGCCAGCCTTCCGTCGGCAAAAAAGACCTTCACTGCCGAAGCGGACGGGATTGCTGAAGAGCTTTTGCGGTGCGCCATTCGCCGGGGGCCGGGTGCCGCCTGGATCGGGCTCGACTGGCTCGGTGACGCGGAGGTCTTCCAACTCGTCTGCCTTGGACCGGATCTATACAACGGTATCTCCGGCATCGCGCTGTTTCTTGCCGCGCATGCCGCGGTGACCGGACGGCAATTATCCGCCGAACTGGCGCTCGCCGGCGTCGCGTATCTTCGAAAGAACCTGAAAAGCCGCAATGCGGCGCGAATGGCTCGCTCGCTCGGTGTCGGTGGCGCCACGGGCGTCGGCTCGATCGTTTACGCGCTCACCGTAATGTCGAAGATGCTCCGTGATGACAGTTTGCTTGCGGAAGCACATGTCGCAGCGGCGTTGTTCAGCGACGGGTTGATTGCTGCCGACAAGCAGCTGGATGTCATTGGCGGCAGCGCGGGCGGGATTCTCGGTCTCCTTCGCCTCTATCGGGACAGTCAATCGGCCGATGTGTTGAACCGCGCGATCAAATGTGGCGAACATCTGATTGCGCAAGCCCGCTTAGGACCGGAAGGGCTCCGCAGCTGGGTCGGGCAGGGCATGGGCAAGCGGGCGCTCAATGGCATGTCGCACGGCGCCGCCGGTTTTGCCTTCGCGCTGGATTTGCTGGCATCGGCGACGGGCCGGAAGGACTTTGCGGCGGCGGCTGCGGAGTGTATCGCCTTTGAACATTCGACCTTCGATGCGAACCGCAACAACTGGCCGGATTTGCGCGGCGAAGGGGAGCCGTCCTGGCCGTGCCAATGGTGTCACGGGGCGCCCGGTATCGGACTTGCGCGCATCGCAATGGCGAGGCACGGGAAAAACGGGCGAGGCCAGTTGAAAGTTGACGTTGTCCACGCGGTCGAAGGAGCGGCGAAGTGGTGGCCGGGCAGTGTCGATACGCTCTGTTGCGGCACACTCGGCAATATCGAATTTATCTGCGAGGCCGCGGGTGCCCTTGGGCGCAAGGACCTTGGCGAACTTGCTTCCCGTCGCATGTTGTCGGTCATCGAAAATGCGGCCTCGACCGGCGACTACCGCTGGAACAGCGGTCAGAGGAAATTCAATCTGGGCTTATTTCGTGGGCTTGCCGGTGTCGGCTACACGGCGTTGCGCCAGGTCGATGGCTCGCTTCCCAATGTCCTGATCTGGGAATAGTTGCGAAGGCTAGACCTGTTCGGCGTTCAGATAAGCCAAACGCGCCCCGCAAAATGCGCACAGCACACCAAGCCCGAGCGCGGCGAAACCGGCGATCACGTCGACGGTGCCGCCGAGGTTTCCGGTCTTGCTCATGATTCCGCCGACCGTGGCTATCACGAACACCAGCGCGATTAGAAACCACTGCGCGAGCCTGTAGATCAGGGCACGCTCGCGAGCGGCTGCAATCAAGTAGGCCGCCGACGCCCATCCGCCGACAAAGCCCGCCGCGGCGATCGCCCACCAGGCGATTGCGGAAATGAACTGCTGCCTGGGATCTGCAGACCGAAGTGCAGAATCTAGGCCAAGCCCAAAAACCGTCAACAGGATGTGCATCACCAGCGTCGCGAATACGCCGCACGCAATCGCGGCGGCATAATGCAAACGTCGGAGGGCTTCGGTATCTATCGGGACTTGTTCGAGCGGGCTTTCCATGATCAGGCGCCCGTACAATAGCCGATTACATGCTCACACGCGAATAGCCATTTCGCGAAGTCTGCGTTGCCTCTGTGCGATGGCGCACAACTTCGCTCTCAGGCATGGCTGGAACGAAGCCGATTTCTTATTCCACGCTATAGCGGGGGCGGCCCTTCGTCTCGAAATAGATCTTGCCGACATATTCGCCGATGACGGCAATCGCGAAGGTCTCGTACGAGGCGATGAGAAGGAAAAGCAACATGACCGAGGTCCAGCCCCGACCGTCTGACCCGCAAGCCAGGTGCCGAAGACCCAGTTACGAAAACGCGGCGGCCGATTGCGAAAACCGTCACAATGCATCAAATGGAGGCCAGTTCGCGCATGATCCGGTAGAGGCGGGTCTGGCCCTCGAATCCGATGCCGGGGCGGTCAGAGAGTGAAATCGTGCCATTCTCGATTCTGGCGTCATCGGCAAAACCACCGAAGTCGCCAAAAACACCCGGGTAGGATTCGGCGCCGCCAAGGCCGAAACCGGCGGCGATGGCGAGTGACATTTGGTTTCCGCCGTGGGGGAACAGAGAAACGCGTGGCCAACCGTGCTCAGCCAGCATCTCGATCGTGCGGGCGTATTGGCCAATGCCGTAGGCCTGCGGCGGATCGACCTGGATAACGTCGCGTCCGGCGCGGAAGCCACCGAAACGAACCAGGTTCTCGACATCCTGCGTCGAATAGAGGTTCTCACCCGTCGCGAGCGGTTGGTCGTAGGCCTCTGCGAGTTCTGCGAACAGCGCAAAATCGAGCGGGTCGCAAGGCTCTTCGAACCAGCGCAGCTTGAATGGCGCGAGTGCCTTGGCGTAGCGCAAGGCTTCGTCGCGATTGAATTTGCAATTCGCGTCGACAGCGAGACGGCCCCCCGAACCGATGACTTCGAACACCGCCTCAAGGCGCCGAAGGTCTTCCGCGAGTGGCAGGCCTCCGACCTTCATCTTGACCATTGCGTAGCCTGCGTCGAGGTGACGCCGCATCTCGTCCTGCAGATCCTTGATGGTCTGCCCGGGCCAATACCAGCCGCCGCCCACGTAGCAGAACACTTTGGCTGGGACTTTGCCGCCATTGAAGCGCTCCGCGAGCAGGGTGTGCAGCGGCTTGTCGGCGATCTTTGCGACCGCATCCCATAGAGCCACTTCAATGGTGCCGATCGCGATCGAGCGCTCCGAGTGCCCGCCGGCTTTTTCCCGCCGCATCATGCAGGCGAAGATCTTGCCTGGATCGAGATGGTCGCCTGTCTCGTCGAGCAGTGTCGCCGGCTCGGCCTCAAGAATGCGGGGGATGAAGCGGGCGCGCATTTGCGCGCCACACGCATAACGTCCGGTGGAATTGAACGCGAAGCCGCAGACCGGCTTTCCGTTGCGGATGACGTCGGTGATCACCGCAACAACCGACGTCGTCATTTCGGTGAAATCGAAGCTCGAATTGGCGAGGGTCGACTTGAGCGGAACCGCCGTCTCGCGGATGTCAACGATACGCATTCACTGAATCTGCGGGATATTGGCGTCCTTGATAACCTTGCCCCACTTGTCAACTTCTTTCTTGATGTAGAGCGAAAATTCATCCGGCGAGTTCGCGACGACATCGAAGCCAAGCTGGGCGCATTTCTCCTTCACGTCGGGCATCGCCATGGCTTTGGCGATCTCGCGGTTCAGCACGTCGACAATGTCCTTCGGCGTGCCGGCGGGCAGAAAGATGCCCTGCATCGTCTCCGACTCCTGGCCAGTCACGCCTGCTTCGGCCATGGTCGGAACGTCAGGCAGCGCGGACGAGCGTTTCGTCGCAGTGACGGCAAGCCCACGCAGCTTGCCGGCCTGCACCTGCGGTGCCGTCGGCGGCAGCGCGGTAAAGGCGACCGGTGTGTGACCGGCGACCGCCGACTGAATGGCGGGGCCTGCGCCGTTGAAGGGCACGGTTGCAAGATCGAGCTTGAACGTCAGCTTGAACAGCTCACCGGCGAGGTGCGGCGTCGTGCCGGTTCCGGGCATGGCGTAGTTATACTTGCCAGGGTTCTTCGTGACGAGTTCGACGAGCTCTTTCACCGTTTTGGCCGGGAAGTCAGCATTCACAACCAGGATGTTCGGCGAAGCGGCGGCGAGCGTGACCGGCGCGAAGTCCTTGAACGGATCGTACGGGTTCTTTGCGTAGAGGCTTGGGTTGACCACAAAGCTCGAGCTCGCGACCAGGATTGTGTAGCCATCGGGCACCGACTTGGCGACCTGCACCATGCCGATATTGCCGCCCGCGCCGGGGTGGTTCTCGACGTAAAATTGTTGCTTCAGCGATTCCGCGAGTTTTTGCGCGATCAGGCGTGCCATCACATCGGTCGGGCCGGCCGGCGCGAAGGGCACCACGATCTTCACAGGGTGATCGGGATAGCTGGCAGCCTGGGCCGCCCCGACGGCCAATACTGCGGCAGCAATTGTAACCAGACGCGCTGCGATTTTCATCAATTCCTCCCCATGCCACCGTTTTATTTCGCTTTCTCGATCTTCGCCGCCTCGATCACCTTTGCCCACTTCGGCACTTCCACTTTGATGCGCGCTGCAAAATGCTCGGGCGTATCGGCAATTGCATCGAAACCGAGGGAATCGAGCTTCGCTTTGACGTCGGGCGCCGCCACGGCCTTAGCGATTTCCTTCTGCAACAGATCGATGATCGGTTTCGGCGTACCGCCGGGCGCGAATACGGCCTGCATCACGTCGGAGATTTGATCGCCCGGCACGCCGGCCTCCGTCATTGTCGGGACCTCCGGTGCCGCGGCCACGCGCTTTTCCGTTGTCATTGCGAGCGCGCGCAGCGTGCCCGCCTTCAGGTGGGGCGTAACCGGCGGAAGCGCCATGAAGCCGATCTGCACTTGTCCGGCGACGACGGCATTGAGTGCTGGTCCTGCGCCATTAAACGGCACGGGCTGGATGTCGAGCTTGAGTGCGTATTTGAAGCTCTCTGCAGCGAGGCTTGCCGTGGTGCCGAAGCCGGGTGAAGCGAAGCTTACCTTGCCAGGATTAGCCTGCACGTAGGCAATGAGCTCCTTGACGTCTTTCGCCGGCACCGACGGATGTATGACGAGGATGTTCGGGCTCGAACCGGCAAGCGTCACCGGCGCGAGGCTCTTGTAGACGTCGTACGGGACTTTCTCATAAAGGCTCGGATTGACGACAACACTCGAACTGACGAGCAGCAGCGTGTATCCGTCAGGTGCCGAGTTGGCGACCATCGCCATTCCAAGATTGCCGCCCGCGCCCGGATGGTTCTCGACATAGAACTGCTTGCCCAGGCTGTCGCTCAGTTTTTGCGCGATCAGGCGCGCCATCGTGTCAGTCGGGCCCGCCGGAGCGAAGGGCACGATGATCTTGACCGGCCGAGCGGGATATCCCGCGGTGTCCTGAGCCTGTGCGCCAAACCCGCCGAATAGCGCGCAGAGCAGCAGCGTGCATGCCGCCCAGAGGCGTAGCGGTCGGGCCATTGTTTCCTCCCTTTTTATTCATCGTAGCATTGCACGACGACGTTGCCAGTGGGGCTTGCATCGCTCGCGCCCAAAGGCTGTATTCCCGCTCCAGTCCATTTCGTCAGAGGACATTCGATGTCGGCCCGAAAGATCAATCGTCAAGACATGCGCGACGCTGCCGAAAAGTACAAAAACTGGGGCAAGTGGGGTCCGGATGACGAGGTCGGTACGCTCAACTATACGACGCCGGAGGATATTGTCGCCGCGACGCGCCTCGTGAAGAAGGGCAAGGTGATTTCGCTCGCCCTCAACTTCGACCACACGGGTCCGCAAGGCGCGAAAAGCAAATATCCATCGATGGGCCGTACTAATCCCATCCACACCATGCTGCGCACGGGAACGGATGCCTATTCGGGAGTGCTCGACAAGCGGGGCATCCGCGCGGCTGACGACATGGTGACCATGCCCCTGCAATGCGGCACGCAGTGGGATGGGCTTGGCCACGTGTTCTATGAAAACTACATGTGGAACGGCTATGACTGTCGCGAGGTTACTTCGGCGGGTGCACAGAAATGCGGGATCGAGAAAACCAAGAACCGAATGGTCGGCCGCGGCGTTTTTCTCGATGTGGCGCGCTATAAGAGCGTCGAGTCGCTCGATGACGGTTATGGCATCACCAATGCCGATCTTTACGGCACGGCAAAAAAGCAAAAGGTCGACCTCAAGCGTGGCGACTATGTCATCGTGCGCACCGGCATGATGGAACGATGTCAGAAGGCGGGAAGCTGGGATGGTTATCCCGGCGGCGACGCGCCGGGCTTCGCTTTTGAGACTCTCGATTTCGTCAAAGACACGCAACTCGCCGCGCTAGCTAGCGATACGTGGGGTTGCGAAGTTCGACCGAACGAGAGTGAGGCAGGCATCAACCAGCCATGGCACTGGATCACCATTCCCATCATGGGAATGACCATGGGCGAAATCTTCAACTTGAAAGAGCTGGCGGACGATTGCGAACAGGACAAAGTCTATGAATTCCTGTTCGTTGCGCCCGCCATTCCGATCACCGGGGCGGTGGGTTCTCCGGTCAATCCTTTGGCAATCAAGTAACGCACCTCGCGGAGCGCGATCATGGCCAGACAATATCCTGTCACACACACCGAAGCGGAATGGCGCAAGATACTAACCCCCGAGCAGTACGCGATCATGCGCGAGCGGGGAACAGAGATGCCCGGAAGTTGCGCACTGTTATATGAGAAGCGTGCCGGCACGTTCCGCTGCGTTGCCTGCGATCAACCTTTGTTCGTCTCCAAAGTGAAATTCGAGAGTGGAACCGGGTGGCCGAGCTTCAACGACCCCTTGCCCGGCGCGGTCGAGACAGAAACCGATCGCAGCCATGGCATGGTCCGTGACGAAGTCGTTTGCAGCCGTTGTGGCAGTCATCTTGGGCACGTGTTCGATGACGGGCCGCCACCGACCCATTTGCGCTATTGCATCAATGGTGTCGCGCTGAAATTCGAGTCGGCCTGATCATGGCGACAGTTGGACACAATGCCCGGCGCGTCGGCGCCGAAGTGCTCGCCGACATGCTGGCAGGCTACGGCGTAACCCACGTGTTCATGGTGCCCGCGGTGCTGCGGCGGACTTTCGCCGAAATGGAGCGCCGGACGAAGATCGCGCGTATCCATTGCCATGGTGAGAAATCCGCGGCCTACATGGCTGACGGCTATGCGCGCGCGTCAGGCAAGCCGGGCGTCTGCATGGCGCAAGTGATCGGTGCGCTCAATCTCGCCGCCGGCTTGCGCGATGCCTATCTGGCGCACGCTCCGGTGATCGCGATTACAGGCGGGCGCGACCCAAAGACAAAGTTCCGCAAGGTCTATCAGGAGATCGATGACGTGCCGGCGTTCGAACCGGTGACGAAGATGAACGTCACCGTCGATGACGTCGCGCGAATTCCCGACATGATCCGGCAGGCGTTTCGTACGGCTACCACGGGCGCGCCTGGCCCTGTGCACCTGCAGTTTCGCGGCAACGAAGGACAGGTCGATCTGGAAGAGGCCGAGATGGACGGATTGGTCGAGCCGCAATTTGCGCGCGTCCCACCGTTTCGCCCCGAACCGGAGGCAGCACACGTGAAGGGCGCCCTCGAACTGCTGCAGAAAGCCGAGCGGCCGATCATAGTCGCAGGCGGGGGGGCGCGCGCCTCGGGCGCAGGCAAGGAACTCGTTGCGCTCGCGGAAGCGCTGCAGATCCCCGTAGCGACCTCGCTCAATGGCAAAGACATTATCCCGGGCGTGCATCCGCTTTCGGTCGGGGTGGTTGGTACCTATTCAAGGGAATCGGCCAATCGCGCGGTGAACAGTGCTGATCTTGTCTGCTTCATTGGTACTGAGACTGGCGGCATGACCACGCATTTCTGGGCGACGCCACGCATCGGCACGCCGGCCATTCAGATCGACATCGAGGCAGAAGCTTTGGGCCGCAATTACCCACTGCAGGCGAGCGTGCTCGGCGATGCCAAAAGCGTGCTCATTCGCATGCTCGGTCAGATCGACAAGTCGAGCGCTGTTAAGCGCGCGCCCTGGATCAAAGAGATCGCGGCGCTGCGTAGCGACTGGTACGCCAAGTACAAGCCGATGCTTGAATCGGACGCCGTGCCGATTCATCCGGCGCGCATCTGCAGCGAATTGAGCCGACACGTGCCCGACGATGCGATCGTGGTCGTCGATACCGGCCATGCCGGCATGTGGATGGGCGGCATGTACGATCTGCGTACGCCGGCGCAAAGCTACCTGCGCAGCGCCGGCCATCTCGGCTGGGCCTTTCCGGCCGGCATCGGCGCCAAGGCTGCATGCCCCGAGCGTCCCGTGGTCGTGTTCACCGGCGACGCTGGCTTCTGGTACCACATCGCGGAGGTCGAAACGGCCGTGCGCTGGAATCTTGCATCAGTGACCCTCGTCAACAACAACGGCGGCGGCAATCAGTCGAAGCGTGGTTTCGACCGTGCCTATGGCGGCGAGCAGACGGCGCAGGCGCGTGAGTTGTGGACCTACAATCCGATGAATTTCGCAAAGCTCGCGGAAGACATGGGCGCGCTCGGTATCCGTGTCGAACACACAAACGATATTGCGCCCGCGCTTGCGCAGGCGCTCGCCGCGAAGCGGCCGGCCGTGATTGATGTCGCAACTGATATCGAAGCACTGGCGCCGACCGCCGTCACATAGGTCCTATTTCAGCGGCGTACCGACATAGCGGAATTTCTGCGCGCGTTTTCCGGTGTCGACTTCCGTCGTGTAGATGTTGCCCTTGCTGTCGACGGCAAGGTTGTGAATCCAGTGAAACTCGCCGGCATTGCGGCCGTTGCGCCCGAACGCCCCGACGACCTCGCCGTTTTCGCGCACGAGCGTGCGCACTTCGTTGTTGGCTCCGTCGGCGTTCATGAGGAACGTCTGGTTAGTGTCCGGCCAGAAATCGAGGTCCCAGACGGACCCTTGCTGCAGCGTGTCCTTGGCGACGAAAAATTCCTTCACGAAGGTGCCATCCTTGCGAAAGACCTGAATGCGGTCGTTCTGGCGGTCGCAGATATAAACGAGGCCGTCTTTCGCAATCTTCACGCAGTGAACAGGGTTGGCGAACTGCTGTGGTGCGGGTCCGGCAGGATTGTAGGGCGGGGCTTTCTCATCGCTCGGCGGCTTCCCGTAGGCGCCCCAGTGACGCTTGTAGGCACCGGTATCGGCGTCAAACACGATGACGCGGTGATTCCCGTAGCCGTCAGCGATGAAGACTTCGTTGGTCGTCGGATCGACCTCGGTATCGGCTGGCCGACCTAGGCGGCTCGTATCGGCACTGCCCGTCTGCGGTCCAGGCTTGCCGATCTGGAGCACGAACTTTCCGTCCTGTGTGAATTTCAGGACATGACCATCATTGTTGCCGTTGCCGCCGACCCAGACGAAGCCTTTGTAATCGATATTGATGCCGTGCTCGTTCTCGAACCAATCGTAGCCTTGGCCGGGTCCGCCCCAGGCCTTGAGCAGATTGCCGTCGGAATCGAATTGCATCACCGGCGGAGCCGGTACACAGCATTTGGTGCGCGGCGGGGTGAACGATGCGGCCTTTTCGTCATCGGTCAGCGTGCGCGGCCGCTGGATGACCCAGACATTGTCTTGCGCGTCGACCGCGACACCGGCGGCCTGTCCCATGATCCAGTTTTTGGGAAGTGGTTTCGGCCAGGACGCATCGACTTGAAATTTGGGAAAGTCGTTGGCGAAAGCGGACGTAATCGACAGTGCGCAGACGAAAAGCGACGGAACGATTTTCATAGGCGTCTCCCCGCGCCGGCAACTATAAGCACCAGCGTGCGTCGATGCTCTGCTTTCAGCCCGCGGCAATCAAGGGGTCGTCGTTATCCTTCATCCTTCGCCGATCTCACGCAGGATTTCAGCGGTGTGCTGACCCAGGCGCGGGGAGGGGTGTTCGGATGCCGCCTTCCAACCGTCGATGACGATCGGCGTGCGCACGCCGGGGATCGTGCCGCCCTTGGCAGCCTTGTTTGGCAGGGAAAGTTTCATACCGCGATGAACGACCTGCGGGTCGTTGAACACATCCTCGAGATTGTTGATCGGTCCCGCCGGAACCTGCTGCGCTTCGAGTTTGTCCAAGAGGTCATCTCGCTTCATGCGCGCGGTGAGCCCAGACAATTTTCCAATCAACTCATCGCGGTGCTTCAACCGGCCGACATTGTCTTTGTAAGCAGGATTCTGCGCGAGTTCGGTCGCACCCAGGACATTGCAGAACTTGACAAACTGGTTGTCGTTGCCTGTGGCGACGATCACATGTCCGTCGGAAACCGGAAAAACCTGGTACGGCACGATGTTGGCGTGCGCGTTGCCGATGCGTTTGGGCACCTTCCCGGATACGAGGAAGTTCATCGCCTGGTTTGAGAGGATTCCGACAGTGGAATCGACCAACGCGGTGTCGACGTAGCAGCCCTTGCCGGTTCGTTCCCTTTGGGCGAGAGCAGCGAGGATTCCGATCACGGAGTAGACGCCGGTTAAGATATCGGACACGGGAATTCCGACGCGCGTTGGCTCGCCGTCCGCCATACCGGTTAGATCCATAATGCCGCCGATCCCCTGCGCCATCAGATCGTAACCGGCACGCTTGGCGTTGGGGCCGTCTTGCCCAAAACCGGTCACCGAGCAGTAGATTAACCTCGGGCATTCGGGTGCGAGGCTCTTGTAATCGAGCCCGAACTTGGCCAGCCCTCCGACTTTGAAGTTCTCGATGAGTACGTCAGAACGCGCGGCGAGTTTGCGCACGATGCGCCGCCCTTCGTCGCTTTCGAAATCCATCTCGATCGAGCGTTTTCCGCGATTGGTCGCGTGGAAGTAGGCGGAGCCGATGTGGCTTCCATCCGCCCCTTCGACGAAAGGAGGGCCCCAACCGCGCGTATCATCGCCCGATCCGGCGCGCTCAACCTTGATTACGTCGGCACCCAGGTCGGCCAGCACCTGCCCGGCCCAAGGCCCGGCAAGGATTCGGGCCAGTTCAAGGACGCGTAAACCCGTCAACGGCTTCGTCATTTTGCGCTCATACCTCCGGTGCGGCGCGTTTACGCGCCTTAGCAAATTCGCTCGTTTGTGTGGCTTGGGCGGAGAATTTTGTCTAGAGTTGACGTCGGCGACAAACATCGGTGTGAGCCCCAGCGCTCACACCAAAAAAAGCAAAGACTACGAGGGAGGATTTCATGAGTTTGAGCAGGCGACGTGTTCTTGTGGGGGCCTTGGCTGCACCAGCCGTGATTGCGCATGCACGTCTGGGCTCGGCAGCGCCGGCCAAGGTTCTGAAGATTTCCCATCAATTCCCTGGCGGCACCATCGATCAGGGCGACTTCCGCGACCGGCTATGCCGCAAGTTTGCGGCTGATCTCGAAGCGAAGACCAACGGCGCGCTTGGTGCGCAGGTCTACCCGAACTCATCGCTGATGAAGACGGTGGCGCAGTTTTCGGCCGTGCGCAAAGGCGCGCTAGATATGAGCCTTTATCCGATCTCCTATGCGGGCGGTGAGGCCGCAGAGCTCAATATCGGCCTCATGCCGGGGCTGGTGAGTTCCTACAAGCAGGGCGCCGCGTGGAAAACGTCGCCGATCGGCCAGAAATTCAGTGCCTTCTTGGCGGAGAAAGGCGTCATCATCGTTGCGTGGATCTGGCAGGCGGGCGGTGTGGCCAGCCGATCGGCGACAATTCTCAATCCGGAAGACTGCAAGGGCCTGAAAATCCGCGGCGGCAGCCGCGAGATGGACATGGTCCTGCAAGCCGCGGGCGCGACCACGCTGTCGATTCCGTCGAACGAGCTTTACGCGGCCATGCAGACTGGCGCGTGCGACGCAGGCATTACGTCCTCGACCAGTTTGATCTCGTTCCGCCTCGAAGAGATCGCCAAGAGCCTCACCTCAGGCCGCGGCAAGTCGTATTGGTACATGCTCGAGCCGGTGATCATGTCGAAGCAGGTGTTCGATTCGCTGCCGAAGGATCAGCAGGACATTATCATGTCGCTTGGTCTTGAGGCCGAGAAGTTCGGCACTGACGAGGCGATCGCGGACGACAAGAAGGTCGCCGAAGTCTACGCCGCCAAGGGCGCCAAGATCGTCGATCTTGATGAAAAGGTTGTCGACAAGTGGCGGGCGATTGCACGCGACACGGCCTGGAAGGACTACGCTCAAAAGACGGCGCTGTCGGCGGAGTTGCTGAAACTCGCTGAGGGCGTGAACGTCTCCTGACGCGATAGGCCAGCACCATGGTTCACGGCCTCGACAGCGTCGGGACCGCAAGCGAGGCGGTGTCCGCGAAATCGGACGCCGCCGGCTTTGAGCGCTTCATGGCGCCGGTCAATTACATCGTTACGCTCGTTGCATCGCTCGCGCTGGTCGTCGCTTCGTTTGTCCTCACCTACAGCGTTGCCTCTCGCTATTTCTTCCATTTCTCCACCGACTGGCAGGATGAGTTCTCGGTCTTCCTGATCGTCGGCGCGGTCTTCATGTCGGCCGCCGCCGTGCAGGCGCGGCGCGGTCATGTCGCCATCGAGGCAGTTTCCGCGATGATGTCGCCGCACGTAAACCGCATCCGGCTGTTCTTCGTCGACATCGCGACACTGATATTTTGCGCCTACTTTTCCTGGAAGTCGTGGACCTTGCTGCATGAAGCGATCATGGAAGGATATCGCACGGGCTCGACGTGGCAGCCGCCGCTTTGGATTCCGTACTCACTTATGACGTGCGGAATGGTGCTGCTGAGCATTCAGGTGGCCTTGCAGGTGGCCAATCACATTTCCCGCTGGAGGAAAGGGAAGGCATGAGCATCCTGTCGATCGGTCTCTTGTACGGCGCCTCCACATTGCTGGTGATGTTTGCCGGAATGCCGATCGCCTTCGCGCTTGGTGCGGTGGCGACGATCTTCATGATCGCGTTCATGCCTTCATCATCAGTTGATACCATTACGCAGAACGTCTACGAGGAAATGGCGTCGATTACGCTCCTCTCGATTCCGCTTTTCATTCTGAAGGGCGCGGCCATCGGACGTTCGCGCGCCGGACAGGACCTCTATGGCGCGCTGCATGCGTGGCTGCATCGCATTCCCGGCGGTTTGGGCATCGCCAACGTTTTCGCTTGCGCCTTGTTCGCCGCCATGGCGGGCTCGTCTCCGGCAACCTGCTCGGCGATCGGCTCCGCCGGAATTCCGCAGATGCGCAAGCACGGCTACTCCGGTGGTTTTGCGGCCGGGATCATTGCAGCTGGCGGAACGCTCGGCATTCTGCTTCCGCCTTCGATCACGATGATCCTCTACGCGGTTGCAGCCGAGCAGTCGTTGGGCCGCCTGTTCCTGGCGGCGATCGGACCGGCCTTGTTGCTGGTCGGGTTGTTTACCGCTTACGCGATGTGGCGTTTCCGATGGGAGTTCCAGCAGGCCAAGGCCGCCTACGAGAAGTCCGGCACTCACTGCGAGATATTGCGTGTCGAGGCCCTGTCGATGCGGGACAAATTCGCATTGCTGCCGCGCGTTCTTCCCTTCGTGGTGCTGCTGACCGGGGTGATGATCGCGCTCTACGGCGGGTTCGCCACGCCCTCCGAAACAGCGGGCCTCGGTGCGGTGCTCGCGCTCGGGCTGATCGCCATCATTTACAGCGTGTGGTCGCCAACAGATCTTGAGCCGATCCTTGTGTCGACGCTGCGCGAATCGACGATGCTGATGCTGATCATCGGCATGTCGCTGCTCTATTCGTACGTGATGAGTTACCTCCACATCAGCCAGTCGACTGCTGAATGGATCGTTTCGCTGCATCTTTCACGTTGGGTTCTGCTGATCACGATCCTGCTGATGGTCGTGGTTCTCGGCTTCTTCCTGCCGCCGGTGTCGATCATTCTTATGACGGCGCCCATTATCCTGCCACCGCTGCGCGCGGCCAATTTCGACCTGATTTGGTTTGGCGTCATCATGACGATCGTCATGGAAACGGGCCTAATTCATCCGCCTGTAGGGCTCAATATTTTCGTCATTAACAATATTGCACCAGATATCCCCTTGCGCGACGTGATGTGGGGCGTACTACCTTTTGTCGGGCTGATGATTCTCGGCGTCGTGATATTGTGTCTGTCGCCGGGCATCGCTACATCGTTCCCAGACCAAATTATGGGTCCCGTAACAGTAAAATGAACACGTCGTTTTTCGGGGAATTGCTGCAGACCATCTCCGAGCGCGGCCGCGCGTTGCTGGCGCGTGACCGGCGTGGAGCTCCGTCGGCCCGTTCCGAAAGTCTGGTCGAACTGTGCGAAGACCTCCTTTCCGGACGTGGAGAGGCCTCAGGCGTCGCACGCGCGCGTGAAATCCTTGGGCGTTACTCCGAGCTCACGACAGGTCCACGCATAGCATTCTTCGAAGCACTCGCCGAGCGCTTTGGATCTGATCCGGCGCGCATGGAGCAGGCGATTGAGACCTGGCGGGCAGATCCCTCGGACCTGACCGCTGCCGAAGTTCACGCCGCATCCGAGCCGCGACGGCAGGAGCTGTTTCGCAGGCTCAACCTTGCGCCGGGTGGCACCGCCGCGTTGGTGCGCATGCGCGAGCAGTTGATGGATTCGCTCGATCACCGGCACGAGGATCTTGCCACCGTCGATGCCGATTTTGTGCACCTGTTTTCATCCTGGTTCAATCGCGGTTTTCTCGTACTGCGTCGAATCGACTGGTCGACACCGGCGATCGTGCTGGAAAAAATTATCCGTTACGAAGCGGTCCACGAAATCCGTGGCTGGGACGATTTGCGCCGCCGCATCGATCCCGCGGACCGTCGCTGCTATGCGTTCTTTCATCCCGCACTTGTCGATGATCCGTTGATCTTCGTCGAAGTCGCAGTCGAGCGCGATATCCCCGGCGCCATCGCGCCGATTCTTGCCAGCGGCCGTCAGCAGTTTGTCGAACCGGACAGGGCGCGCACCGCGGTGTTCTATTCGATCTCGAACTGCCAGCGCGGGTTGACCGGCGTTTCATTCGGTAATTTTCTGATCAAGCAGGTCGTCGAGGAAATCTGCCGCGAACTTCCCAAGCTCACGACATTCGTCACGCTATCGCCGGTGCCAGGTTTCACCCGTTGGCTTGACGGCGAACTGAAGAACGAGAGCTCGCCGGCCATCAACGCCAGCGACCGCGTTACCTTCGAGTTGTTGGAGCGGCCGAATTGGTGGACCGATCCTGAAATTTTCAGCCAGCTTGAGGAGCCACTGATGCGGGCCGCCGCGTGGTACTTCCTGCGAGCGCGCAACAAGCGCGGCGCCCTCATCGATCCGGTCGCGCGATTCCATCTCGGCAACGGCGCGCGGCTCGAGCGCATCAACTGGCTCGCCGACACGTCCGATCGTGCCATCGCGCAGGCTGACGGTCTGATGGTGAACTACCTCTACGATCTTGACCACATCGAGAAGAACCACGAGGCCTATGCGGAAGGCCGAACGGTCGTCGCCTCCGGCGGCGTGCAGCGCCTGCTGCGGCCGCCGCTCGAGCTGGTTCCGGTTACCGGTTAGGATTTTCCGTACACCGGAATGATTGCGCCACGCGTTACGTGATTTTCAGGCGACGCCAGAAAAGCAATCGTCGCCGCCACTTCTTCGACCTTCGGCCAAGCAGAAAAATCGGCCTCCGGCATCGCCTTGCGGTTGGCGGCCGTATCCATGATCGATGGCGCAACCGCATTGACCAATATGCCGCCCTTGGCTACTTCCTCAGCCAGCGCCACGGTGAGCGCAGCGACGCCCGTTTTGGCCACGGTGTAGGCGCTCATCCCCGCGCCCGACCGCCATTCCAACGCCGGCCTTGCAGCGACATTGACGATGCGACCGCCACCGCTTGCCAACATGGCATTCACAGCAGCGCGACAGCAAAGGAAACACGAAACGAGATTGCTTTCGATCTGGGCCATCAAAGCAGCTTTGTCGGTTTCGGCTACTTTGCCGGGGGCAAATCCGCCGGCGATGTGGATCGAAGCCCAGGGTTTTGCACCTGAATAAACCTTTGCGACCTGTGCTTCGTCGGACAGATCGGAAACCGCAACCAGCGTTACCTTGGCGTCGCTGCGATTGGGAAATCGCTGCGCTTCCGCTTCATGCACGTATGGTATGATGCAGGTCGCGCCCCCCGCGAGCAATTTGCTCACCACGGCAGTTCCGAGTGCGCCGGTGCCACCGCTCACAACAACCTGTTTGCCCGAAAAATCCATCGCTAGCCGCGCCCTCGTTTAACGCGCGTCGGCAAGACCTGAAACTCAATCCAGTTGGCGACCTCGCCGACTCTTAACTTCTTGTCGAGAACATTCTTGCTGATGCCGTGCCGCCAGGCGAGCCGCTTGCAGCCGGGATCGCGATCGAGCGTATCGAGATCGTGTGAAAAGGTTTTGATGTCCGCTGCGTCGGCAAAAAAACCTTCTTCGATAAGCCGCGTACCGATACGCCGGACGATCGCCGCGACCTCACGCAACGGATATTCCGGGTGATATTGCACGGCCCATGCAGTCGAACCGTTGGTCCGGATCTCCGCGCTTTGCACATCAGACACGGCATTGGTCGCGAGTACGGTTGTGCCCGGGGCGAGCGTCTCGACCTCATCGAGATGCACTGTTGGTGCATTGAACACGTCGAGCTTGCCCGCATACATCGGGTGCTTGCGTCCAGCTTCAGTCAAGCGAATGCCGCGGCCGAAGCCGAGTTCGCGGCCTTTAGGATTTTTTCGCACGCTTCCACCGGCTGCTGTGGTGATGACCTGAAGCCCCCAACATGAGCCGAACAATGGAGTTCCGGTCTTGAGCGCGGTACGCACGAGATCGATCTGTCGCATCACCTCCGGGCCACCGTTATAAACATGCAGGCTCGAACCCGTGATGCTGATGCCGTCATAGCCCTCCAGCGACGAGCCTTCCGGCAGCATCGTCGTCGGGTCGCCGGGATAGCAGATATCCACAATGGCGCCGGGCAGAAGTTCGCGCAGGAGGTCTGAGTAGCCCTTGCTCGCCGCGGTCCCGCCGACGGCTACGTGCTCGGCGGTTGTTTGCGGTGAGTTGCCTTCGATGACAAGCAGGCGGGGCGAGGGCATTGGCGGTTGAAATTTCCCTGGCGGGCGTTCAAGCAACGAAATAGGGCATTAATTGGTTCGATATGCCAGCGTCGACGCGATTTTTCAATTGCGGTGAACGCCATGCAAACCCAAAGTTAACACGCTCTGTCCTTGAGTGCTCGGCTCAAGCCACTCATTCTGCGGAATATAGCGAATCATCAGCCAATGGCCGATTTCGACCTCGCCATCATCGGCGGCGGCATAAACGGAACGGGCCTCGCCCGCGACGCAGCCGGCCGCGGAATAAAAGTATTGCTCGTCGAGATGAACGATCTCGGTTCGGGCACGTCCTCAGCTTCGAGCAAGTTGATACATGGCGGCTTGCGCTACCTCGAGCACGGAGCCTTTCGTCTGGTTCGCGAGGCGCTGAACGAACGAGAGGTGCTCTTACGCATGGCACCGCATCTGGTACGGCCGATGCGTTTCGTGTTGCCACCGATACCGGGGGTGCGATCGTCGCTCTTATTGCGGTTTGGCCTGATTCTTTACGACATGCTGGGCGCGCGCAAGCTGTTGCCTGCCTCGCGCACAGTCGATCTTACGCACCACAAAGTCGGCCAGCCGTTGAAGCGGACCTTTCGCTACGGCTTTGAGTATTCCGATTGCTGGGTCGATGATTCACGTCTCGTCGTGCTCAATGCAATGGATGCCGCTGAGCGTGGCGCCGTCATTCGAACCCGTACGCGCTGCGCGCGAGTGGAACGGCGGGATGAATGGGAACTGGTGCTGAACGCGCGCGGGCGCCGCGAAGTAAAGACCGCACGTGTTTTGGTCAATGCCGGCGGCCCTTGGATCGGTCCCGTTGCGGATACGGTCATCCGCCGGCCATTGCCGACGCCTGTGCGGTTGATCAAGGGCAGCCACATCGTCATTCGTCGACGCTTCGATCACGACTACGGCTATCTGCTCCAGGCGCCAGACCGGCGCGTCGTGTTCGTTCTGCCATTTGCGGATGATTTTACGCTGATCGGGACCACCGACCAGAATTTCGTCGGCGATCTCGGTTCGCTGGCGCCCGACCCTTCAGAAATTTCCTATCTTTGCGACGCCGTGAATCAGTATTTCCGCGACAAGGTCATCCCCGATGAGTTGGTATGGTCGTTTGCCGGAGTCCGCGCTCTGTACGATGATCATGCCGACAGGCCCGAAGACGTCACGCGCGACTACGAATTGGTGCTCGACCAAAGCGCCGGAGAGGCGCCGTTGCTCACCGTCTATGGCGGGAAGATCACGACGCACCGCAAGCTGGCAGAGGCCGCCATGCTGAAGATCGGTCATTTCTTCGAGGGGAGACCGCCCTGGACGGCCAACTCGAAACTGCCAGGGGGCGAGTTCTCGCCTGAGGAGCTTAACGCCCAGGTGACCGAGATGATGAGGCGATGGCCCTTCTTATCGGTCGCGCACGCACAGCGGCTCATGCACGCCTACGGCCTCCGCGCCGAACGATTTCTCGCAGACGCGAAAAGCATGGACGACATCGGCCCGCGTTTTGCCGGCGACCTCACGGCTGCCGAGGTACGTTACGTGGTAAACAACGAATGGGCGCAGAATGCGGATGACGTGCTCTGGCGCCGAAGCAAGATTGGACTTAAGGCGACAGCTGAGGATTGCGCGGCTATCGATCGTTTCATCGGATCATTGGGCGGAAAGGCGGCTCTAACCGCGCGTTGACGACCCGGGGGGATTCCATTTGCCGACCGCTCTCATCGCAATCGACCAGGGCACGACCTCGACGCGCGCAATCGCGTTCGACACGGCCTTGCGTCCGCTTGCGACCGCGCAAATGGAGTTCCGCCAGATCTATCCGTCGCCGGGCGAGGTCGAGCACGACCCAGAAGAGATATGGAAGACGGTGGTTACGACGGTGCGAGCCGTTATGGCCGAAGCACGCATCACGACGAACGATGTCGCCGGGCTCGGCATTACCAATCAACGCGAAACCACCGTGATCTGGGATCGCCAAAGCGGCGAGCCGATCTACAACGCGATCGTCTGGCAGGATCGGCGCACTGCGGATTATTGCGAGGCATTGCGGCGCACCGGTCATGAACCGGACATTGCCGCCAAAACGGGACTTCTGCTCGATCCCTATTTTTCCGCAAGCAAGATCGCGTGGTTGCTCGACCACGTGAGCGGTGCTCGCGCGGCGGCCGAGGGCGGCAAGCTCGCCTTCGGGACGATCGACAGCTTTCTTCTGTGGCGTCTCACAGGCGGTAAGGTGCATCTGACTGACGTCACCAACGCGGCGCGCACGCTGCTGTTCGATATCGGCAAGGCGCAATGGGACGATGATCTTTGCCGCATGTTTGGCGTAACGCGTCGTCTCCTGCCGGATGTACGCGATTGCGCAGACATATTCGGGGTAACAACGCCCGATTTGTTCGGTGGACCGATCCGTATTCTCGGCATTGCCGGGGATCAACAAGCCGCCACGATCGGGCAGGGCTGCTTCAAGCCCGGGATGATGAAGTCGACCTATGGCACCGGATGTTTTGCGCTTCTCAATACCGGCGCCGAACGCCTCGCTTCAAGCAACCGCCTGCTCACGACCATCGCTTATCAACTCGAAGGCCGGCGAACTTATGCGCTGGAAGGAGCCATCTTTGTGGCCGGTGCGGCCGTGCAATGGCTGCGCGATGCGATGAAGCTCATTAACGCGGCATCAGATGTCGGTCCTTTAGCGCAGCAGGCTGATCCTGTCGAGCAGGTCTACCTGGTGCCGGCTTTTGTGGGACTGGGCGCGCCCTACTGGGACGCGCAAGCGCGCGGCGCGATCTTTGGCTTGAGCCGCAACTCCGGGGCGGCCGATCTTGCCCGCGCGGCGTTGGAGGCAGTCGCCTACCAGA
Source organism: Pseudolabrys sp. (assembly GCA_051986235.1). Taxonomy (GTDB): domain Bacteria; phylum Pseudomonadota; class Alphaproteobacteria; order Rhizobiales; family Xanthobacteraceae; genus Pseudolabrys. The sequence continues at coordinate 70,279 of JBPYDR010000076.1, read as the reverse complement.
CGCGCGATCTTCTCGAAGCCATGCATGCCGACTGGCCTTCCGCCAAGGATTCTTCGACGGTGCTGCGTGTCGACGGTGGGATGGTCGTGAGTGACATCACGATGCAATATGTCGCCGATATTCTCGCAAGTCCCGTCGATCGGCCTGTCGTCATGGAAACGACCGCGCTGGGCGCGGCCTATCTCGCGGGCCGAGCCGCCGGCATCTGCCCCGATCTCGAAGGCTTTGCCGCGCAGTGGCAGCTCGACCGTCGCTTCGAGCCGCGCATGGATTTCGAAACGCGGGAGCGCAAGTATTCCGGCTGGCGTGATGCGGTCCAACGTACGCTGACGGAGCAGGACTGACAGACGCGCCGGGTTGAGTGCGTTCCCACGCCCCGGTAGCGTAATGCCACGAAACGGGGATTCGATGGCGGACGGCGGCAAGGCAGCGCAAAGACTTTCAACGAACGAAAAGCAGCCGCTCGTGCGCTTCGAGGTCGTCACCAAGCGGTTCGGCTCGGTCGTGGCGGTTGAAGCGCTCTCGCTAGAAATCGGACATGACGAGTTCTTCGCACTGCTTGGCCCCTCGGGCTGCGGCAAGACCACGTTGTTGCGGATGCTGGCGGGGTTCGAAACGCCGACCGAGGGCCGCATCCTCCTCGACGGCGAAGACATCGTGCGCGTCCAGCCGCACCGGCGGCCGGTGAATATGATGTTCCAGAGCTACGCGCTGTTTCCGCATTTGACGGTTGAAGGGAACATCGGCTTCGGTCTGCGCCAGGAGAATGTCTCGCGAGCGGAGATTGCCGATCGCGTTGCCGAAATGCTGACGCTTGTGCGTCTGCAAGGCTTCGGGGCACGACGGATCGATCAGCTTTCCGGCGGACAGCGGCAGCGGGTGGCGCTCGTCCGCTCGCTTATCAAGCGTCCGAGGGTGCTTTTGCTCGACGAACCGCTGGCGGCGCTCGATAAAAAATTGCGCGGAGAAACGCAGTTCGAGTTGATGGAACTGCAACGCAAGTTGGGCACCACCTTCGTCATCGTAACGCACGACCAGGACGAGGCGATGATCGTCGCCGATCGAATCGCGGTCATGGATCGCGGTCGCCTGATGCAGGTTGCATCGCCGGCGGAAATCTACGAGCGGCCAAACTCGCGCTGGGTCGCCGGCTTCATCGGGGAGGCGACCATGATGGAGGGTCGGGTTGGTCCGGACGGTAATATCGAGAGCGCGCTCGGCCGCATGCGCACTGGCGGAACGGGCAAAACCAGGCCGGGCGACACAGTCTGGCTGGCGTTACGTCCGGAAAAGATCGGCATGGCCGCCGATCGGCCCAAGGACCATTTCAATGCGGTCTCGGGTACCGTGTCGGAGATTGGCTATCGCGGTGACATGTCGATCTACAAGATCTTGCTCAGCGATGGGTCGGTGATGAAAGTCGCACTGACCAACGCCAGTGCGGGAGGCGGGGCACCTTTTACGCTGAACGACCTCGTCTGGCTGTCATGGCCGCCGGAAGCTGGCGTGGTTTTGACGGAGTAGCGATGCAGGAGAACTTGCAGAAGCGGGACTGGAGCGGGCGCGCTGTCTTGCTTCTGCCCTATCTGTGGCTCGTTGTCTTTTTTCTCACTCCGTTCGTCATCGTCCTCAAGATCAGCCTGTCGCAGACGGCGATGGCGCAGCCGCCATACTTGCCGGTCCTCGATCTTTCGGCTGGATGGGCGGGTCTGCGGGGATTTGCGGCGCAACTGTCGCTCGATTCATTCCAGCTGCTGTTCACCGATCTGATCTATCTGCTGTCCTACCTCAAGAGCGTGCAGGTTGCGGCAATTTCCACGATCATCCTGCTCTTGATCGGATATCCCTTTGCCTACGGCATCGCCCGCGCGCCGCGTGGCTGGCAACCGCTTTTGGTGGTGGCGGTCGTGCTGCCGTTCTGGACATCGTTTCTGATCCGGGTCTACGCGTGGATCAACATCCTGCAGCGGGACGGCCTGCTCAATGACGTACTGATGAGGTTGCACATCGTCGATGCGCCGGTCAGCTGGCTGTCTTCCGACTCCGCGATCTACATCGGCATGGTCTATTCGTATCTGCCGTTCATGGTCCTGCCGCTTTACGCGGCCCTGGAAAAAATGGACGAGACTCTGCTGGAGGCTGCCGCCGACCTTGGCTGCCCTCGCTGGAAGACTTTCTGGCTCGTGGTCGTGCCGCTGTCGCTGCCGGGAGCCGCCGCTGGCGCGCTCCTCTGCTTCATCCCGATCGTCGGCGAATTCGTCATCCCCGACCTGCTCGGTGGCTCCGAAACGCTGATGATCGGACAGACTTTGTGGAACGAGTTCTTTGCCAATCGCGACTGGCCGGTCGCTTCCGCGATTACCGTGACCTTGCTGGTTCTGCTGCTTGTGCCGATGCTTTTCTACGAGCGCCTCCAGCGGCGATCACTGGAAGGAGGGCGGTGATGCGACGCGGCGCTTCGCCCTTCAATATCGTGTCGGTCGCGCTCGGCCTCGCGTTCCTCTACCTGCCGATCACGATCCTCGTCATCTATTCATTCAATGCGTCGCGCCTGGTGACCGTCTGGGGCGGTTGGTCGCTCGCATGGTACCGCGAGCTGCTGAACGATGCCGTACTCCTGCAGGCCGCCTGGATCAGCTTGCGCGTTGCTGCATTTTCGGCAACGGCCGCAACAATTCTCGGCACGCTCGCAGCCGTCGCTCTGGTGCGTCTGGGGCCGTTTCGCGGCCGCTTGCTGTTTTCCGGGATGGTTTACGCGCCGTTGGTGATGCCGGAAGTCATCACCGGTCTTTCGCTCTTGCTGTTATTTGTCGCCCTCAACGTGGACCGCGGCTTCTGGACCATCATCATCGCGCACACTACGCTCACGATGTGTTTTGTCACGGTCATCGTGCAATCACGGCTCATCGGGTTCGACCGCAGCCTCGAGGAGGCGGCGATGGACCTCGGATGCCCACCGCTGAAAACCTTTCTGACAATCACGTTGCCGCTGATTGCGCCGGCCATTGCCGCCGGCTGGATGTTGGCATTCACACTCTCGCTCGACGATCTCGTCATCGCGAGCTTCACCACCGGTCCGGGCGCGACGACCTTGCCGATCCGTATCTATTCGGAAGTGCGACTAGGCGTGAAACCGGAGATCAACGCGGTGTGTACGATCATGATCGCGGTTGTCGCAGCCGGAACGATCGTGGCATCGCTGTTCACCAAGGGCGGCGCCGCGCGGCGCGAGCGGGCGGCGCTCGGCGCCCAGGTCTGAAGCGGTGTCTGCAGGTATCGCGGCCAGTAGCGTTATTGGGACTTCCCCGGAGTCGCCGGTGCGGTTTCCGTGCCAACTGCCGGTGCCGGCGCGCCGCCGGTAAGGCGTTCGATAGCGGATCGAACCGAATCTCGGGTGCTGCGCTCGCGCACTGCGTTGAGCAGAGGAGCCGCTGCACCGGACCGGCGGATCAGGGACTCCGGATCTGGCAGCATGATCGGGTCGTCCCACGAACCCTGGACGATAAACGGTAGCTCGAACGGCGTTGCGCCAGGCTTCGGTGGAGCAACGAGGGCGGCCGTGCCCTTCAGGTCGAGCTCTCTCGCCGGGATTGAAGCCGAACCGATAAGCCCGAGAACCACGGCCGCACCCTCGATCTTCACATCTTCAACTGATACGACGCCTTGGTTGATTTTCAGCGCGACCGTCATCTTGTCAAAGGGCGTACGTCCGGTTCGGAACTCGCCGCCACCCGACAGCGGCCGCCGTTCCAGGCGGCGCAGCAGCTGCTCGACATTCAGTCCCGCGAGCGCGCCATTCATGGCGGTCAGATTGGCCGTTCCGTTGAGCGTTTGCGTCACCCCAAGCACGCTGTCACCGCTGCCGTCGACGATGAGTGCGATATTTCCTTTGCCTTCAAGTCTGCGCAGACCGAACAGCTGGCCAAGGCAGCTTTCAAGGTCGACGTCGTTGAAATTCAGCTGCGATTTGATGTCGACCCCTTGCTCGAAATTGGCGAGCGTCATGGAGCCCTTGATCACGCCGCCGTAGGCCTGCGCCTCGCCAACGGTCAGCACCAGATGGCCGTTGCGCAGGTTTGCGGCGATAGCGGTGCGTCCGAGTTTGGCGCTCGAGACGATGACGTTTGCCGCCGACAGTCGGAGATCGAGGTCCATCCCGGCGAGGCCATCAAGTGTAATTCGGCCGTTGTTCCACGCGCGCTCGTTAGCCGCGATCAGACGGACAGTGGAAACATAAGGCGTGAGGTCCAGTGTTTCGGCGGCAAGGGTGCCCTGCAACGTCTGCCGTCCATCCGCGGCGAAGGTGAGCACGCCCTCGGCGGAGTTGCCGTCAAGTTCTACATTGACACTCGACAGGCCGATCGTGCCGCCCACGACATTGGTTCGCGCCTTGATTGCAAACCGGCCAAAGCCGCCGCCGGGCAACGGCTTCTGCCCCGACCAGATCAGGGCGTTGCGCAACGACGGCGCATCGGCGGCAAGTGTGCCTTCGATCTTCAGGGCGGGCTTGAAACTGACGGCGCCGTCAAATGCGGTCTTCATCGGCGGGCCGGCGACGCGCAGCTTCACGCCGCTGCGGCTGCCGGAAAGCGCGGCGGCAAAATCGGCGAGTGTCAAGCTCGCGTCCAGAGGCGCATCGCGCCAGATGAGCCGGCCGGTCGCCCCAAAAGTCTTGGATATTGACGGCCAGGCCAGCGAGAATTCCACCCCGTACAAGGTTTCATTGAATTGCCGCGCTTCGTCGCGAATGGTCACGGTGCCGCCATCGATGCGCATTTCGGAAAACGCGGCGACGCGATGCGCGGTAGCCTGGCTGCGCGTCAAGGCATCGATCAGGCCCGACCAGTTTGACTGACCGTTCTGCAGGAATTCGATCACGATTCTCGGATGATCGAGCGAGACGTCGGCTATTTCGACGCGACCGATCAGCAGAGGGAAGAACCTAAGGCGCGCCGTCAGCCGCTCGGCGACAAGGGCAGGCTGCTTGGCGTCGCCGAGGGCGACATCAGCGAAGTTCACGCTGCCGCTCGGGAAAAGCGAAACGCTGGCTTTTCCCCGCAGGACCGGATCAAGGCCAGTCACCTCGCGGATCTCCGCCAGGACCCGCTGGCGCACAGTGTCCGCGGATATGAGGTATCCCGCGGTCGTCAGCACGGCCAAGCCCCCCGCGATAACCGCGAGCAGGACAAATCCCAGGCGTTTCAAGCCGGTAGCCGTCGTCAAAGGGGAGGATCCGGTTATTTCGGTGTTTGGTCCCGGCGGACTATAGCATCGGTCCCACGGCCGCCAACTTGGATGGCGTCTGTGACCCTTTCAAGGCTGAGAGATCAAAGGGTTAAGATACCCACCAGCTATTGGCGAAGCTCGGCGATCTCCGCGATCATCTTCTTAACGATGGCCTCTCCGAACGAATTGAAGTCCTTCGCTTCGAGCACGAAGCTCCCCGGCCCGCCGATGACATTGTCCCGGTAGTATTTCGTTAACCCCCCGAGCGGATTGGTGTGCTCGGGGTTCCACGGCAGCGGGGTTTCGCTGAGAATCACCAGCCCGTTGATGCTAATGCCCAACGCCAACGCTTCGTCTCGCGCCAGTCCGACGTCGCGACCGGCATTGTTGGTCCCGTCGCCCGAGACGTCGATGGTACGACGCTGGGCTTCGAACGGCGCGCGTGCGAGTTGGGCCACTGCGGCGTCGATCCCGCCGCTAATCGACGTGCGGTCGGCGAAAGAACGCGGCGATTCAAGCAGCCGGTCGCCGAAAGCCTGGGCGGCCTTGGGGCCATCAACAACCGTCCAGTCGATCACGACCTTCTGGTTGCCGAATCCTGACCATTCCAGAAACAGCACACCGATGCGGCCACGTCGGCCCGACTGAACCGCGTCAATCACGCGCGGATCCACAAGCGCCGCGGCATATCCCTCGCGCTGGAGCTGAAATTTCTGGCTGTCAACGCTGCGCGAGACATCGGCCGCCAGGACCAGAAGCAGATCGACAGGTTCGGTCTGCGCAGGCGAAGCGGCAAGGAGTGCGCTCGCAAACGCCAGCAGGATGGCCGCGCGGCGGGAGATCCGGCTCATCCGCAAAGCCTAGCCGATTTCGAAATCAATGCGCCAGCAGTCGCGTGGTCGGGAATGCTACTTCGACGAGTGTTCCATCCCCGACTTCGCTGGCGATGCGAAAACGGGCGTGATTGGCCTCGACCAGCGCTTTCGTTATCGGCAGGCCAAGCCCACTCCCGGTTGAATCCCATTGTCCGGTCGCGTCCGGCCGACGGAATGGCTCGAGTGCGGTCTCGAGATCTTCCTTGCTCATTCCGTTTCCAGTATCGCGCACGCGCAACACGACTTCCTGATCGTCGGTCAGTGCGGTTGAGACGATCACCTGACCGCCCGCACCCGTATATTTGATCGAATTCGACAACAGATTAAGCGCGATCTGACGCAGCGAGCGCGCGTCGGCGATGATGTGCGGAAGATTGGCAGCTAGTGCCGTACGGATAATGACCCGCTCGCGGTTGGCCTGCTGCTGCATGATGGCCACGCACTGCTGCAGCAGATCGTTCAGATTGACGCTGACGAAGGTGAGATCAAGAATTCCTGCTTCGATTTTCGAGAGGTCGACGAGATCATTGAGCAGCGAGATGAGGTGTCCACCGGACGCATGAATGTCTTTCAGGTATTGCCGGTAGCGTTCGTTGCCGATGGGGCCGAAGCGCTCGTCCATCATCACTTCGGAAAAGCCGATAATGGCATTGAGCGGTGTGCGGATTTCGTGGCTCATTTTCGCGAGAAATTCCGACTTGGCGACCGAAGCCTTTTCGGCCGCCTGCTTGGCGCTGTTTAGTTCTTCAGCGCTGCGCTTCCAGGTCGTGATGTCACGCAGCACCGCGCACAGCTTTTCGCTGCCTTCAATACGCCCCATCGTGATGTAGAGCGGAACGAGGCCGCCCTGGCGCACACGGCCGACCGCCTCATAGCCAGCGTTAAGCACTCCCGCGCCCCGGCTGTTCGTCAGCCGCTCCAAATGCTCGTGGGCGGCGCGGCGACTTTCCGGGGCCAGCAGATCATCCAAGGTGTTTCTGGCGAAGTTGGCCGCATCGTAGCCGAACAGCGCCTGCGCGCTGCGGTTCCCGGAAAGAATGCCACCGCCTGCATCGAGCACCAGCACGCCATCCGTTGCAGTGTCTAGGATCGCCCTGAGCTCGCGATTTTCCCGTTCCGCATCATGTATTGGTGCAGGCGACGTCTTTTCCCCGTCGCCCGACCGCGTATCGACCATCAGCACGAGAACGTTCTCGTTGTTCCAGGCGGCACTAAGAAGGCGGCCCTCGACCGGCTTCTGCGTGCCGCTGACTGTGGCAATCGTCAGCGATTTGCCAGCGCCTTTGCTGTCCGGGGAATTGTCCTTGCTCTCGATGAACAGGCTGTCGAGACCGCCCGCTTCGCTCAATTCATCCAGGGTCGCGTAGCCGGTCCACTCAAGGAAAGCTCGGTTGACGTAAATCAACGTGCTCAGGCGATAGACCAGGATACCCACCGGCAGCCGATCGAGAATCGGCCGACTGTCTTGAATGTCGGGAAGTTGTTTGGGCGGTTGGCGCACCGGCTGAGCCACCGGAACGGGCGGATCGGCGTCGAAATCGTCCGAGGCTGCGGAGCGACCCGGCGGCCGCTTCAGCCGTTCACTGAGCTCGCGTGCCAATTCCCGGAACGCACTGTGCTCTTGTGCGTCAAGTTTCGGTTCGTGCGGGCGTGATTCGAAAGGAAACGGAAAAACCATTGTTGCCGGATCGTCTTCCGGCAGTGGCGCAGATTCGGAAGCCTTATCGGCGCGATCCTGCACCCTCTCACCAGCCTTACGGTCGCGACAGATGCCGAAGCCGCGGAAGCCCGTGAATTCACGCTCGCGGTCGAATACCGGCAGGCCCGACATCTCGACCACCATCTGGTCGTCGGAATCGTCGAGCGGCCAGTGTAGGACGATTCCGCTGAAGGTTTGCCGCGCTGCCATGGCGGCAGCAATCTGCCCCTGAGGATCAAGCTTCAGAGTCTGTGCGATTTCGATCCAGGTGCCTTCAAGCACGGCAGACGTCTTCGGCCCGAGGAGTTCGGGAAATTCCCTGGTTGCAAGGCTGAATCTGCCCTCTGCATCGGTCTGCCATACAAAGCGCAAGGGCAACCGGGGCGGGTGTGTTTCCGACGATGTGGAGTCCGACGTATTCGGCACCATGGTAGTCGCCTCTGAATCGACCGCCGACGCTTCCGCAGCTATCGCGAAAACGGCAAGATAATGTGAATGTCGATCCGGCGCCGAGCTTAAGCATACTGATTTGCCCGGCAGAAATCTCGCCTTCCGCGAGCTCCGTTGTGACTCGCTTCGCGAGCGAGCCGCTCTGCATCGAGTGTGATCAGGTCTCGACGGTCACCGAGGAGTGTCTGCGCCGATGGTAGCGCGTCGATCAATTCGCCGTCGGCGGCAAATATGGCTGCAGGGGTGTTGAAGTCGGCGAGCAAACGGTGCGCGCGGTCGGGCAAGGAGAGGTCGCGCGCAGCGCGCTCGGTTGAGACGATCGGTATCGCGTTGGTGTTGTTGGCAAGCGTCAGTCGCGAGCACGAGCATACCAACATACCACTCAATGCCGCGCCGAAACCGCGCAGACCCGGTGAGGCGGCATCGAAAATTGCCGCGCCCGCGGGGTTGGCCCACAGAATGTGCTCGGCATCGGTGCTCCAAAGCCAGACCGGCGCAGGGCTGAGCGCCTGCGCTGCCAGCAGCTGATCACGAAAACATGCAAGCTGCGGGTTGGCTTCCGTCATTCCGGGGTCGCAGAATTCACGGCTAATAAAGTCTCAATACGGCCGGTAACGGGCGGCGCCAGCGGACAGCGCCCTGTCCGAACCCTCAATATCGTTAATGCGAGTTGGTTCGCATCACTGGCGCGGTGGAGTGCCGCCCTAGATATCCTTGAGGCCGCCCGATCGGTGGCCGAGGACATGCAGGAGCAATGTCATGCCGAAGGAAGGAAACGTCGGCTTCGAAATTCCGGCCGACATGCTTGCGTTGGCTGAAAAGAGCGTCGAACAGGCCAAGCACGCATTCGATGCTTTCATTTCGGCAGCGCAGCACGCTGTAAGCACTGCGGAAAATCAGGCCGCGAGCGCACAAGCCGGCGCCAAGGAAGTCGGAGAGCTTGTGATGGGTTTCGCCGAACGGAACATCGCTTCATCGTTCGAGTTCGCGCGGAAGCTGCTACAGGCCAAAGACCCCAATGATGTCATGGCGTTGCATGCGGAGTACGTAAACAACCAGATCGCGGTGCTCACGGAGCGGGGGAAAGAGCTGGGCAGACGAGCGGCAAAAATGGCGGGTCAGGACCCGCAGCATTGACGAGCCGACCGCCGTTGAAGGTCCATTGCACCTGGCGCGGGTCGCCAGACCGGTCCCCTGTGGCGATTTTGTGCAATGCAATATTTTTATTGCATTGCATCAAAAATGGGTGTATAGGCGTTGCACCCTTAGATCGCGGCGCATCAGCACGCAGGTGCGCTGCGGCTTACACAAGATAGGGCCTATTTGCCGAGGGTGTGTGGTCCATGCGGGATCACGCCCTCCGCCAGCCAAAGGACGATTCTCATGCCTGAAACCGCTGCTTCCTCGGCCACTAAATCCAAGCCGAAGCCGGTCGCCGTCAGTGCGCCCGCTTTCGAAATGCCGAAGTTCGACATGCCCAAGTTTGAAATGCCGAAATTCGAGGTCCCGCCTGTGTTTCGCGAGTTCGCCGAAAAGGGCATCGCGCAGGCCAAGGAAAACTACGAGAAGTGCAAGAGCGCGGCCGAGCAGGCCACCGACGTCCTCGAAGACACATACTCCACGGCTTCCAAGGGCTGTGCGAGCTATGGCCTCAAGGTGATCGAGACTACGCGCGCCAATACCGATGCCACCTTCGACCTGATGGGCGAACTGATGGGCGCGAAGTCCTATGCCGAGGTGGTCGAGCTGACCAGCGCCTTCATGCGCAAGCAGTTCGATGCGATGATCGCTCAGACCAAGGAACTCTCCGAGCACGCTCAGAAAGTCGCGACCGATACGGTCGAGCCGATCAAGGAAAGCATCAGCAGCACGTTCAACGCCTGACGCGCCCTTGCGCGTTAACGCCTGGAACTAGAGGGTGCGAAGCCCGGGCGCGAATGCCCGGGTTTCGTTTATATGGCTGCGACCTACGTGGACGCTTGCCAAAAGGGCAGGCGGCACCTAGGTTCCGCCCGCTTGGATCAAGTATCGAACAAGCCGATCGCGCGTGCAGGCGTAGCTCAGTTGGTTAGAGCGCTGGTCTGTGGAACCAGAGGTCGGTGGTTCAAGTCCACCCGCCTGTACCATTTTTGCAAATCGTCAAAACAAAAACGCCGGCGACGATGCGCCGGCGTTCTGTGTGCCGGTCCAGCGGCTAGCGCCAGCTGTACCGTCCGTTGTTGTTGCGCGCCGGAGGCGGAACGTTACGCGGCGGATAGGGGCGGGCACCGCCCTGCGGTCCGCCAAATATCCAATCGAAGAAGTTGCCACCACCGCCATAGCTTCCGCCGCTACCGTACATCCCGGCCGGCATACGCACCGGCTTGGATGAGGAATTCGGCGACGCACGCTCGACCGCAATGTCGGCGACCTTGCGCTCGTTGCTCTTGAGGATGGCGAGCATCTTGGCGTCACGTCCGTAGACATCCTCGCGCCGCTGCAGCTTGCCCGCATCATCCACAAACGCGGTCTGATAGGTCAGATGCACCGGGATGAATTTCGGGAAGTTGATGTTGATCTCGCTGCCGCCGAACATCGATTCCAGGCGCGCCTCGGTGTAGCGCTCCTTCGGCAACACCAGCGACAGCAGCTTTTCGCCGTAGGTCAGCGGATTCTGCACGCGCATGCAGCCGTGGCTGAACGCGCGCTTATCGCGCGAGAACAGGTACTTGTCCGGCGTATCGTGCTGGTAGACCAGGAACTTGTTCGGGAAGTTGAAGCGGATACGGCCGAGCGCGTTTCCGGCTCCCGGCGGCTGTGAAATATGGATCGTGCCATCGGCGTCCTGCGTCAGCTTGAGGCCGATGCGGTCGAGTGCCTGCGGATCCGCCTCCAGAGCCGGCAGGTATTCTTTCTCGATGATCGACGGCGGCACATTCCAGGTCGGATTGACCGTGATGAACTTCATTTCGGCACTGAGCATCGGCGTCGGCAAATTCGGTTTGCCGACCACGATTTTCGTGTGCCAGTAGACCTTGTCGTTATTGTAGAGCGTGAGCGTGTAATCCGGGATGTTGACGACAACATGCGGATTGCCCAGGTCGCGCGGTGCCCAGCGCCAGCGCTCCATATTCACGATGATGAGATCAGTCGGGTCGGCGGAGCTCTGACGTGCCTCTCGGCGTTCGCCGTTAAGCGTGCGGACAGTGTTCGGTCCAAGATCGCCGTCGACATCGATGTCGTTTTCGGTCTGAAACGTCTTGACCGCATCGCGAACAGCATCGTCATAGACCGGGTTCTCTTTGTCGCCCGCGACGTCGAGACGCTTGCGCAGCGCGGTCACGCGCGCATCTTTCATACCCGGGCGGAGGATCTTGCCATCCGGCACGTGCACGCGCGGAAGCTCGGGCTTCTCTGCGGTCTTGGTTTCAGATGGTGCCAGTCCCTTGCGCAGCTCGGCGAGCTTGGCTCTGAGCGCCTTGAACTCTGCCTGCGGCGGATTGTAAGCGTCGAGCACTTTGCCGGCATCGCTACCATCGCCGAGTTTGGCCAATACGTCGGCCGATTCAGGTGCATTCAACTCGTACAGGATATCCGGGCTCACGCGCGTGTAGTGAATGCGCCCGATCTGCGCATGCCGCGCGAAGGTCAACGCCGCGGCGGTGAGCTTGAGCTCAGCTTCGGCAAGCGCGTCGGGCGTTGTCGCAGACTTGAAGTCGGGTGCCGGATAGTCGTTCGGATCCAGGCCAACCGCATCGGCCTGACCCAGGTAGGCGATCGCGGTCCTGGCGCGATCATTGCCAGCATTGTTGCTGACCCAGATCGGGGCGTAGTTGTGCGAGAGATAATAGGCCTCGATGCCAGCGCGGTCAGCCTTCCGGCTAACCAGCCGCTCAAACTGGCGGCCTGTGATCAGCTCGCGCAGCTTCTCGCCGACGGGATCGGTGGGCGTGGCGACGTTGGCGGCCTTGGCCGGCTCGGAGGGAGCCGTCGTGGCGTTCTGTTTCGGCTCTTCCTTTGCAGCGGCCGGGGCCGCTTGCATGGCGGGCGCTTCGACGTCTTTGGCCGTCAGCGGCGGCGGGAGCGTCGTGTCCGGCACAGGCACAGACGCCGTGGTCGGGTTGTCGCTCTGCTGCGCGATGCCGGCGTGGCTGGACAAGGCGAGTACCAAGACCAGCGCCGTGGAGGCCAGCAAATGGTCAAATCGTGCACTTTTCACCACGTTTTCTCCCAAGACTGTCAGGGGCATAGGGCCCCGATAAATGTTCGACTCAGTTTAACTGATAGCGCGCACCCAGTTACGTTTTTCCCAACGGCCCAGCGAGAACAGGCGTCAACTGTGGCTATTTTGCACGAGCGAACGTTTTGAACGAATCGGGAGCTTTTAGCTGGACAGGTAGGCGGAGCGTAAGTCAACAGGCGGCTGGGTATAAGGTTTCCGGGCGCATTACAGCAGTTATACCCATATGTCTTATCTACGGCACGGTTATGGCGGCCACCATGACCAAGGCGCGATGGCTCCTATGATTCGGGGCCCCTTGCGGTAGCCCCGGCCTGCGCTAATGTGGCCGGAAACCGCCCGTCTGAATGCGGTCGAAAGGAAACGCCATGGCTTGGTCGACCCCTATCCTTATAGAGATTTGCATTGGACTCGAGATCAACGGCTATCTACCGGCCGAGTTCTGATTTTCTGAGCCTTCATCCAAGGCCCCGTTAGATGGGGCGCCTCACCGCCATTGTGCTTGGGTCGGCGGCCGGGGGTGCCTTTCCGCAATGGAATTGCCGCTGCCGGGTCTGCGCCTTGGCGTGGGCTGGTGATTCGCGCGTCCGGCCCCGCACCCAGACCGGTCTTGCCGTATCGGTAGGCGATGGGCGCTGGACCTTGATCAACGCCTCCCCCGATCTCCCCTCGCAAATCCGGGCAACGCCCGCCCTGCACCCGCAGGGGGCGCTGCGCGGCAGTCCAATCGATGCCGTCGTGCTCACTGGCGCCGAAATCGACCAAATCACGGGGCTACTCTCGTTGCGGGAGAGCTCGCCTGTCACGCTTTACGCCACGCCTGCTGGTCACGCGGCCGTAGCCGCCAATGCCATGTTTAGCGCAATGAGCATGATGTCGCGACGCGCGATCAATCCGGGCGAACGCTTCTTGCTTGCGGGAGGTATCGAGGCGACGTTGTTCATGGTGCCTGGCAAACTTCCGCTCTATCTCGAGGGCGAGGCGCCCGAACTTGATACCGAAAGCGCGGCGAATGTCGGGATCGAATTTCAGCGTGAGGGAGCGCGCATGGTTTTTGTGCCCGGGACCGCGGCGGTAACGCCTTCAATGCGCGAACGCTTCGCACGCGCTGACGTCGTACTTTTCGATGGCACGTTGTTTACCGATGACGAGATGATCCGCGCTGAGACCGGACAAAAGACCGGTCGCCGCATGGGCCACATGCAGATCGACGGCGATCGCGGGTCCCTGCGCGCCTTGGCCGGACTGCCGGCGAGGCGCATATTTGTGCATATCAACAATACCAACCCGGTCCTGATCGAGGGCTCGCCCGAGCGACGAAAAGTCGAAGAAGCCGGCTGGCAGGTCGCCGAGGATGGTATGGAGATCGTGCTGTGAAGTTGCTTTCGCCAGACGAACTGGAAGCCGCGCTGCGCGACATCGGTGCAAAGCGCTACCATCGCCTGCATCCTTTTCACGCGTTGCTGCACGGCGGAAAGTGTAGCAAAGGCCAAGTGCAGGCCTGGGCGCTCAATCGCTATTATTATCAGGCGATGATCCCCATCAAGGACGCGAGCCTGATTGCGCATTGCGAGGATTCCGCCGTGCGCCGCGAATGGCGCTCGCGTCTTGTCGACCATGATGGCGAGCATGAGGGTGATGGCGGCATTGCGCGCTGGCTCAAGCTTACCGACGGGCTTGGGCTTGAGCGCGGTTACGTCACGTCATTGCGTGGACTCCTGCCGGGCACGCATTTTGCCGTCGAGGCCTATGTGCACTTTGTCCGCGAGAAGACCTTGCTCGAGGCGATCGCGTCCTCGCTCACCGAGATGTTTTCACCGGTGATCATCAGCGAACGCATGGCGGGCATGCTGGCGAACTACGATTTCATCACGCGCGAGACGCTCAGCTATTTCGACAAACGTCCGCCGCAGGCTCAACGCGACGCCGATTTTGCGCTCACTTTCGTGAAGCGCGAGGCGCGGACACCGGAACAGCAGCAGGCTGTACTTGCCGCGCTCGAATTCAAATGCAGCATTCTCTGGTCGATGCTGGACGCGCTCTATCACGCCTATGTATCGCCCGGACACATTCCGCCAGGTGCGTTCGTGCCGGAGAAATAATGATGGGTGGGCCGGCGATGCAAGTGTCCGACGTTTCGCGTCCACGTCTGCCACGTGGCGTGCGGCTTGCGCACAACAAAGCTCAAGGCGGCTGGGTCCTGCTCGCGCCGGAACGCGTGTTCAAGGCTGACGTCGTTACCGTCGAAATTCTGAAGCGGTGCACCGGCGACACCACACTGGCTGCGATCGTTGACGATCTTGCAGCGACCTTCGCCGCGCCGCGTGAACGTATCCACGCCGATGTCGTGCAACTGCTGAGCGGATTGGCCGAGAAGAAGCTGCTGGATCTGGGTTGAGTGCTTTTGCGATGACGACGAATGGAGTCGCCTTGTCCGCGCCGCTCGGCATGCTCGCCGAACTCACCCACCGCTGTCCGCTCGGGTGTCCCTATTGTTCGAATCCTCTGGCGCTCGACAAGCGTGCCGACGAACTCGACACGACTACATGGGCGCGGGTCTTTCGTGAAGCGGCGGCGCTCGGCGTTCTGCAGGTACACTTGTCGGGGGGCGAGCCAGCGGCGCGGCGCGACCTGCCGGAGATTGTCAAGGCGGCGCGTGAAGCCGGTCTTTACAACAATCTAATTACCTCTGCTGTCGGACTGACGCCGCAAAATCTAGCGACGCTTTCGGATGCGGGCCTCGATCACGTGCAGATCTCTATTCAGGACAGCGACGCAGCATCTGCCGATCATATCGCGGGCTACAAGGGCGCCTCCGCGCGCAAGCGGGAACTGGCGAAAGAGGTCGTCAATCTGGGGATGCCGCTCACCGTCAATATGGTGGTGCACCGCGCCAATATTGGCCGCGTCGAATCGATGGTTGAGCTCGCACTATCGTTGGGCGCGACCCGCGTGGAAATCGCGCATGTGCAGTATTACGGCTGGGCACTGAAGAACCGCGCCGCGCTCATGCCGACGCGCGAACAGGTCGAGGAAGCCGTGCGGCAGGTCGAATTGCTGCGGGCCAAGCACCAGGGCCGCATCGTGATCGATGCTGTGGTCCCCGATTATTACGCGCGTTTTCCCAAGCCTTGCGTGGGCGGCTGGGGCCGTCGCTCTCTCAACGTGACGCCAGCAGGCCGGGTGCTTCCATGCCACGCGGCCGAGGTCATTCCAGGGCTCGAATTCTGGAATGTGCGCGAGCACTCACTTGCCGACATCTGGCGGAGCTCGCCAGCATTTTTGACTTTTCGCGGCACTGACTGGATGCAGGAGCCGTGCAGATCCTGCGCCCGACGCGATCAGGACTTTGGCGGATGCCGCTGCCAGGCTTTCCTACTTACGGGCGACGCCCGCGCGGCCGATCCGGTATGTTACCTCTCGCCGCATCACACCGTGGTCGCGGAACTGGCGGCGGAACGCAAAGATGCCGCTTACGAGTATCGGACGTCCTGATTTTTCCGGATCGTCGACTTCCCGATTGCAAGCGAGAGTCGAAAGGTAGAGACTTGCGGACAAGGGGGAGCGCTCCGGGGTCGTTCTCGATCAGCCTCGTGAGTTAAGCGCCTCCGCATCAGGGAGGAATCCGATGGCTCCGTGTTTCACGGTTCAACGTTCTATTTTGCTTGCCGGCACAGTTGCCGGCATTTTGCTGGCTGCGCCGGCCTTTGCGCAGCAGCCGCCGGCATCTGCATCGCCGCCCGCCGCAGCACCGGCTGCGCCGTTGCCGCCCGGCTCCCCGCTGATCGGCCGCCCCGAAGGTAACGAGGCTGCCTCCAAGCTCGCGCCGGTTGCACCTCCGCCGATTCCGGCCGCTGCTGACAAGCTGCCGACCGCAAAGCTCAAGCTGCCGCCCGGCTTCCACATCGAGGTTTATGCCAGCGGCATCCCCAACACGCGCTCGCTGCGCGTCGGCGACAAGGGCACTGTGTTCGTCGGCACTCGGTTCGGCAACAAGGTCACCGCAATCGTCAAGAAGGGCGGCAAGACCGAAACAAAGACGATCGCGGAGGGCCTCTATCGCCCGAACGGCCTTGCGTATCACAACGGCACGCTCTACATCGCCGAGCTGTCGCAGATCTCCAAAATCGACAACGTCGAGACTGTTCTCGACAACCCGCCGAAGCCGACGGTGATCTACAAGGATCTGCCGAAAGACGAAGCGCATGGCTGGAAGTTCATCGCCATCGGTCCCGACAACAAGCTCTATCTGGAGGTTGGCCAGCCGGGCAATAACGTTTTACATGACAAGGACCACGGCCAAATTCGCCGCATTAATCTCGACGGCACCGGCGCCGAAGTGGTCGCGCTGGGCGTGCGCCACTCGGTCGGCTTCGACTGGAACCCGGTCACCAAGCAGCTCTACTTCTCAGACAACGGGCGTGACTGGCTCTCGGAAGACTCGCCGCAGGATGAACTAAACCGCGTTACCAAGGTTGGGCAGCATTTCGGCGCGCCTTTTTGCTGGCAGGGCAACCTCCTCGATCCGGAATTCGGTTGGGGTCATTCGTGCCGTGAATTCGAAGCACCGATCATGCTGACGGGGCCGCATTCGGCCGGGCTTGGCTTGCGCTTCTATACCGGCAAGATGTTTCCGGCAAAATACAAGAACGCGATCTTCCTTGCGCGGCACGGCTCCTGGAACCGCACGAACAAATTCGGTGGTGACGTCATCGCCATTTTCCTGAACAAGGATGGCACGGTGAAATCGTCCGAACCGTTCATCACCGGCTTCCTCGACAACAACAATTACATCGGCCGCCCCGTCGACGTTGAATTCATGGCGGATGGCTCGATGCTGTTGTCCGATGACTGGAACGGCGCGATCTACCGCATCACCTATGGCAAGGCGCCGCGGGTTGCCGGCCGCTGAAACGAGTGTGCAGGCCGGGGGCTTTGCCCCCGGCTTTTCTTATTCAAGCTGAGTAACTATGCGACGCATCCATCTCACGGCCCGGATTGCCGTTGCGGCACTTTTCGTCGGTGTCGCGTGTGAACCGTTATTCGGTGAGACCGTCGCCGAACGCGCGGTACCTTGCCTTGCGTGTCACGGCGAGAGCGGCCAATCGGAAACTCCGGAGATTCCCTCACTGGGCGGGGAGCCAGCGCCGTATTTATTGATCCAGCTGTACATGTTTCGCGAGAAGCAGCGCGCTTCGCCGGAAAAAAAGGACGATCAGATGATCCAGGTCATGACGGAGATGACCAAAGGTTTCACCGATGATGACCTGCGAAATTTCTCCGATTTTCTTGCAAAGGTGCCGGCGCCGAAGCCTCCGGCTGAATCAGGCGATGTCGCGCGCATGCAGCGCGCAGCCGCGCTGATCACGCAGCAGCATTGCAATAGTTGTCACGGACTGGATCTAGCGGGTCGCGACAACGTTCCGCACATCGCCAACCAGCGCGAGGATTATCTCGCGAAGACGCTGCGCGAATACAAGTCCAATGACCGGCGCGGCTATGACGGAACAATGGCAGAAGCGCTCGTTTCGGTGAGCGACGAACAGATCCTCGACCTTGCCTATTTCATCGCGCGGTTCCGTTAATCGGACTCGCGACGAATAAAAAACCGGGCCCCTGGGGGCCCGGTTTCAGTGATTGCCGACGTGGGGGCCGGCAATGTCTTCCAGAGGGGAACATGCTGCCTGCCGGCGATTCTGGGAGGATATCCATCCGGCGAAACAGCGGACCACAAGTATGCGGAGCGTGCTGCACAGCGGCAATGTCGGGTGCCGCATGACTGCCATGCGCAATCGCAATTCGTCGAAATCCGACGACTTCCATAACCTCGTATCGAAGCTCGCGAAAATTTTACTGCACAACTTCGGTGGGAATCTCAGAAGTGCCAGCGCTGGGCGTTCGCGACCAGGAAATCTCGGAAAACCTGAATACGTGCGACCGACTTGAGTTCTTCCGGATAAACAAAATAAGCGTCGAGCGCGAGCGTGTCGGCTTCGCCGAACAACTGAACCAGGCCGCCGTTTTCCTCGACCAGATAGTCCGGTAGCACAGCGATACCGAGTCCGCGCTGGCACGCGCGCAGGACACCGAGAACATTGTTGACCGTCAGATGCGGCGTGCGCGGATCTTTGTCGTCGCGTCCGATCTCGAGGAGCCAGCGCCGGTTCTGCAGGTGCGCCGGCACCACGCCGCCGCCGAGAAGAACGATGCGATGCTTGTCGAGTTCGTCATGCGCGCGCGGCGTGCCGAATCGCTTGAGGTAATCGGGCGACGCATAGGCGTGGAAATGCACCGAGAAAAGCTTGCGCTGGATCAGGTCGGGCTGTGTCGGCTGGCGGAGGCGGATGGCTACATCGGCCTCGCGCATTGCCAGATCAAGTTCCTCATCGGAGGTAATCAGCGTGATGTGGATGTCCGGATAGAGATCGAGAAACTCTTCGAGCCGCGGCGTCAGCCAATGCACGCCGATGCCCGGGGTGGTCTGCACCTTGAGTTCGCCGTTCGGCCGCTCGCGGCTGTCGGTCAGCTTGGTGCGTGCCGCCTCGAGCTTCATGAAGACTTCGTGCGCGGTGCGATACAGCAATTCGCCCTGCTCGGTGAGGATCAGGCCGCGCGCATGGCGGTGGAAGAGGGACACCGAGAGTTCGGCTTCCAGCGCCGAGACCTGACGCGATACCGCCGACTGCGAAAGGCCTAATCGTTCGCCGGCATGCGTGAACGAGCCGGCTTCCGCTGCGGCGTGAAACACCTTCAGCTTGTCCCAGTCCATCGTATTGTTCGGTGCAGCCATGTTCATTCCGCCGCCGCACGCTGATGTTCGTGCGCGGCCAGAAATTTCTCCGCTTCGAGTGCGGCCATGCAGCCTTGCCCGGCCGCGGTTACCGCTTGCCGATAGATGTCGTCGGTCACGTCGCCGGCGGCGAATACGCCGGGCACCGAAGTGGCTGTCGAATTGCCGCCGGTGATGATGTAGCCGGACGGCTTCATCTGCAGCTGCCCGACAAACAGTTCCGAAGCCGGCTGGTGACCGATGGCGATGAAGACGCCATCGACGCGACGCTCGGTGACCGCGCCGGTCTTCACATTCTTGAGCCGCACGCCGCTGACTTTCAGCGGATTGTCGCCGCCGATGACATCATCGAGCACGCTGTCCCAGATCACCTCGATCTTGGGATGTTTGAACAGTCGGTCCTGCAGGATCTTCTCGGCGCGGAAAGCATCGCGCCGGTGCACGACCATGACCTTCGATGCGAAATTGGTGAGGAACAGCGCCTCCTCGACAGCGGTGTTGCCGCCGCCGATCACGACCACTTCCTTGTTGCGATAGAAGAAGCCGTCGCAGGTTGCACAGGCCGACACACCATAGCCTTTGAATTTCTGTTCTGAGGGCAGATCGAGCCAGCGCGCCTGCGCACCGGTTGCGATGATCAGCGCGTCGGCGAGGTAGATGTCGCCGGAATCGCAAATCAGCCTGAACGGGCGCTGCGCCAGCTCCACCTTGTTCACATGATCGGTGACGATGCGCGTACCGACGTGAGTGGCTTGCGCCTGCATCTGCTCCATCAGCCAGGGACCCTGGATGACGTCGGCAAAGCCGGGATAGTTCTCAACGTCGGTGGTAATCGTCATCTGGCCGCCCGGCTGCACGCCCTGAATCAGAACCGGCTCCAGCATTGCGCGCGCCGCGTAAATGGCCGCGGTGTAGCCCGCTGGCCCCGAGCCGATGATCACGACTTTGGCGTGGGTCGTCTTTGCCATGTTGTACGCCCCCCTGGATGGGCGTTTTTTTGGGCGCTTATCGCCCTGAGCGGCCGCAGATTTCGGCTCTTTTGCCTTGCAGGATGTATGGCTTTCAGCCGAGCTATGCAAGATACGCAACCCGCCACACCCACAGACTGCGGCAAAGCGCCGATCACGATCGTACGAGTGCGCAATATTGTTTCGCGAAATAATATTTCGCGGTATGAATGTTGTCAGTTCCGTTCGGCCAAAAGGAGCGCCCGTGCCAGCCCGCCTCGACTCGATCGACCGCAAAATCCTTAAGGAGCTGCAGGCGGACGGCCGCATCACCAATGTGGAGCTGTCAAGCCGCGTCGGTATTTCCGCGCCGCCCTGTTTGCGCCGGGTCCGCGCGCTGGAAGAAGCCGGCTATATCAAGGGCTACCGCGCGCTGCTCGACGAAAAGAAGCTCGGTTACGAAGTCACGGTCTTCGCCATGGTGCATCTGGCGAGCCAGGCGGAGGCCGACCTTGTCGCCTTCGAGGAGTTCGTGCGCGCGCAGCCGCTCGTGCGCGAATGCTGGATGCTCTCAGGCGAGATCGACTTCGTCCTTAAATGCGTGGCGCCCGATTTGAAAACCTTTCAGGCCTTCGTCGAAAAACTCACCGCCGCGCGCAACGTGCGCAATGTGAAGACGTCCCTGACCCTGCGCAATTCCAAGGATGCGGCCATGGTGCCAATGGAAGACTAGTGGTCTTCGCCGTCCGTGCATCGTTTTACAGAGTAAACCCCTCCCGTTAGCATCGTCCGCATGGCGAAGGTTTTCATCGGCGCAGCGGCCGGGTTTGCCGGTGACCGAAGCGATGCGGGCGTGCCCATTGTGGACGCGCTCGCCGCGCAATCGGGTCCGCGCTTTCTGATGTACGAAACGTTGGCCGAGCGCACGCTGGCGCTGTGCCAGCTCGATCGCCGGCAAAATTCGCAGCGCGGCTACAGTCCCGCACTCGATCGGATGCTACCGCCGGTGCTTGCGCGCTGTCTTGCGGCTGGCATCAAGATCATTGGCAATTTCGGTGCGGCCAATCCGGCAGCAGCCGCGCGCCGTATTGAAGAGATGGCGCGCTCTCTTGGTCTTCGCCCGCCTCGCATTGCCGCAGTCGAAGGCGACGATATTGCAGGCAAGCTCTCGGTGAGCGATCTCGCATCACGCAGGGTCGACGGCGTCGACCTCGCACAGGCGCGCGAAATCCTCTCGGCCAACCTTTATCTCGGTGCGCAGCCAATCGCGCAGGCGCTCGACCAGGGCGCCGACATTGTCGTCACCGGACGCGTTGCTGATTCCGCACTGGCGCTTGGACCCTTGCTGCATGTGTTCCGATGGTCTGCCGACGACTGGGACCGGCTCGCGGCCGGCACACTTGCTGGTCATCTGCTCGAGTGCGGTGCGCAGGTGACGGGCGGTTATTTTGCCGACCCCGGCTACAAGGACGTGCTCGGATTGGCTGAGGTCGGCTATCCGATCGCCGAGGTCGACGAAACCGGCGAAATGGTGATCACAAAGCCCGCCGGCACCGGCGGTGTGGTCAATCGCCTTACCGTGATCGAACAATTGCTCTACGAGATTCACGACCCATCCGCCTATCTCGCGCCCGATGTCGTTCTCGACTTGACGAACGTCGAGGTCGCCGAGATCGGCAAAGACCGCGCGCGCGTGTCGGGTGCGCGCGGCAGGCCCGCGCCGGAGACGCTGAAGGCGACGGTTTGCGTTGATGGCGGTTTTCTCGGCGAAGCCGAAATTTCCTATGCCGGTCCGAACGCTCCGGCGCGCGCGCAGCTTGCCGCCGAGGTTGTTCGCGCGCGCGTGCGCAAGCGCGTGCCACATCTCAATGTCCGGGTCGATGCGATCGGTGTTCGCAGCGTCTGGGGCGCCGCCAGCGCAACGACGGATCTGCGCGGCGCTCAGAGCGATGACGTGCGTCTGCGCTTTGCGGCCGAGTCGTCGGACGCGAGCGACGTTGAAATTCTGCTCGACGAGGCCGAGGCACTTTATTGCGCTGGACCGGCCGGCGGTGCGGGCGTCCGCCGACGCATCACGCCGCGGCTTGCCAGTGCCTCCTGTCTTATCGAGCGCCGTTTCGCGGAGCCGCGCGTGACCATGCTCGGAGCACCGGCATGACGCGCACTGTTCGCCTGCAGGAAATCGCCAGCGCGCGGACCGGCGATAAAGGCAACCGGCTTAATCTCGTTCTCGTCTGTCGTGATCCTGCCCACTACGACGCGGTAGCGGCGCAGGTGACGACCGAGCGGGTGGCCCAGGTTTTCGCGGCACGCAAGCCGACGCGCGTCGTCCGCTACGATCTGCCGAAGCTCGCGGCCTTCAATTTCGTTCTCGACGACGTCCTCGAAGGGGGCGTCAATGCCAGCCTCGGCCTCGACGGCCACGGCAAATCGCTGTCATTCCTTGTACTGGATATTCCGATCGAGATCGCTGTCGAAACATCACTTCGTTCCATCCGGGGGACCGTCTCATGAAGAAAACGATCGCGCGCTGCTCAAGAAAGTGCCCCATGACGCGGTCGCCGACTTTGAGCCGATCACCAAGCTCGGCACCATCACGCTTGCATTGGTCGCAAACCCTTCCGTATCTGCGAATCTCAAGGAGCTGATCGCCAACGCCAAGACCAATCCGGGCAAGCTCACATTCGCGAAGATCGAGCCGGAGTGAGTTCAGGCGGCTGGGCGCACCACCGGAAAGTCCCGGCCGACAACTTTATCGAGCTTGATCCAACCGGGAAGCGATCGCGCCAGGTTCCGGTCGCCTTTGATGAACAGTTTTTTGCCGACCATGTCGCGCCACAGCGCATGCCCGAGATAGACCGACACAAAGTCGGCGATCTTGCCGTGCAAAACGACGTCCACGGGATAGCCGGGATCCTTCATGCAAACGTCGACATCCGAGCGTTCGAGCAGGAGCCACAGAACGCGGAACTTGGACCACTCCGCCGGTACGCCGGAAAACTCGAATCGCACGAGGATGCGTCGGTTCGGCAGCGCATCGCGAATTGCCCGTTTGCGGAATCCCCACAGAAGGAAGGTCGGATCGAGATCTTCAGGCGTCAAACTGTCGCGGGCATGAACGAGCCCCCAGTGACCAAGCCCACTTACGATCGGACGCAATGCATCGCCGGCGGGCGTAAGCCAATATTCGGGTCCCTGGCGGCCTTCGCGTTTGCGGCGCTCGATGATTCCGTGGTGTTCGAGCTCGCGAAGCCTTGCAACCAGAACAGCCCGGGAAATCAGCGGTATCCCGCGGTGGATGTCATTGAAAGTGCGGATATCGGCCATCAGTTCGCGCAGGATGAGAGGCATCCAGCGCACGGCGATAATTTCTGACGCTTTCGCAATCGGACAGAATTGGTTGTAGCCGCCTTGCATGACCGAAAGTGAACCACCTTTGCCATCGTCAAACCAGTTCGAAAAACAGACTTGTTGGTCAAAGCGCCGGCGCAATATTAAGATGACTATAGGGTCGTGACCGCGCGTACGCCAAGAACTCGCGACCATGCCTGGTTTTCGGAATGCGGTGCCTCGCCAAAGGCGCCGCCGGCGACAGACTGAACCGGGAGAAATATCCATGATGATCAAGGTTTCGAACTCTGCAGTTGCGATTGTGGGGGCTGCTCTCATTTTGCTGACCCAGCCCGCTTTCGCACAAGTTGAGGACAGCAAACTCGGCAAGGTGCATTTCGAGACTTCCTGCAGCCCCGAGGCGCAGAAGCTTTTCGACCGCGCGATGCTTTACCAGCACTCGTTCTGGTACCGCGCGTCGCAGAAAGTCTTTGAGGATGTGCTGAAGGCCGATCCGGAATGCGGCATCGCCTATTGGGGTATTGCGTTGAGCTTGCTGCTCAATCCGCACGTGCCAACGCCTCCGAAAAATCTCGCTGATGGTGCGGCGGCAATTGCCAAAGGCAAGAGCGTGGGCGCCAAAACGCAGCGCGAACGCGACTACATCGATGCGCTCGCGGTTATCTATGTCGACTATGACAAGCTCGGACATCTGCCGCGCACCCAGGCCTACGCGAAGGCGATGGAGCAGGTTGCACAACGTTATCCGAACGATGACGAAGCGCAGATTTTCTATGCGCTCGCGCTCAACACGTCGGCTGTCGCGTCCGACAAGACTTACGCCAATCAGCTTAAAGGTGCGGCGATCCTCGAGCCGATCTTCGCGCGCCAGCCGCAGCACCCCGGTGTCGCGCACTATCTGATCCATCTCTACGACTATCCGCCGATCGCAGAGAAAGGCCTCAATGCCGCGCGCCTGTATGCGAAGATCGCGCCCGATGCCGCGCATGCGCAACATATGCCGTCGCATATTTTCACGCGCGTCGGCTACTGGCAGGATTCGATCAACTCCAACGACGTGTCCCAGCGCGTGGCGAAAGCCTCCGGCGAGTTCTCCGAGCAGCTGCACGCCATGGACTATATGGTCTATGCCTATCTCCAGTTGGGGCAGGACGCGAAAGCCAAAGCCGTCATCGACAATATGATGACGGTGACAGGCATCAATGAAACGTTCCTTCCCGGTCCCTATGCGCTGGCGATTTCGCCGGCCCGCTACGCGATCGAACGCGGAGACTGGGCAGCCGCGGCTGCGCTCGAGGTCCGTCCAAACACGTTGCCGCAGGTGCAGGCGATCACCTACTTCGCGCGCGCCCTCGGGGCCGCTCGTTCAGGTAATCCCGAGGCGGCGAAACCCGACGTCGCCAAGCTGGGCGAGCTTCGTGACAAGCTGCAGGGCAAGGACGCCTACTGGTCAGAGCAGGTCGACATCCAGCAAAAAGGTGCGTCGGCCTGGATCCTCTATGCCGAAGGCAAATACGGCGAGGCGCTCAAGGCCATGAGTGCCGCGGCCGATGCCGAGGACCGCACCGAGAAGCATCCAGTCACGCCCGGCGTGACAAAACCGGCGCGCGAGCTCTATGGCGAGATGCTGCTTGAGCGCGGAATGCCAAAAGAGGCGCTGGCTGCCTTCGAAGCGACGCTGAAGAAGGAGCCGAACCGGCTCGGTGCCTATATCGGTGCGGCAAAAGCGGCCGAGAAATCCGGCGATGCGGCCAAGGCGAAGGAGTACTACGGCAGGGTCGTCGCAATTGCGGCCAACGCCGACACGACTCGCACGGACGTGGCGGACGCGCGTACATATCTGAGCCGCTGAGGCGCACAATGAAGATTGGCCGGAGAGGGATCGCAAGAACGGCGATGCAGTTCGCTGTGCTGTGCGCGCTTGCGACTCCGGCCGGCGCCGAGACACGGGAGGTGCTCGGATATGCCGGCGTGCTGGGCGAGTGGGAACTCACCGCCAACGTCACGGGCGATGACGGCACGAAGGTTCTGGCCGGGCCATTGACCATGACGCATGTCGGCATCTGCACGGTCGACAGCCCGGAGGAAAAGAAGGGCGAAATTCGCCTGCAGATTTCGCGCCCGGGGTCGGGACTATCGGCGACGCTGGTGCTCGACGGCGTCGAGTGCACCTACACCGGCCAGTTGTCGGATTTCTATTCGGGAACGATGAACTGTCCCGCGCGGGCGCCGTTGCCGCTGAAGATCTGGCTGAAATAGCGCGGGCGACTTAGCGCCACTCGATCTTCTTCACGGCATAGGCCTTGGCGCCGCCCGGCGTGTTGACTTCCACCGACGTGCCCTTGGTCTTCCCGATGAGCGCCTTGGCGAGCGGCGAGGTGACCGAGATCTTGCCTTTCTTCGCATCGGCTTCGGGCTCGCCGACGATCTGCCACACCTTCTTTTCGTCGGTGTCTTCGTCGACCAGCGTCACCGTCGCGCCGAAGGTGATCGTATCGCCTGACAGTTTCGACACATCGATGATGTCGGCGCGCGCGAGCTTGTCTTCCAGCTCAGCGATGCGGCCTTCATTGATTGATTGCGACTCCTTGGCGGCATGATATTCGGCGTTCTCCGACAGGTCGCCGTGCGTGCGCGCGTCGGTGATCTGCTGAATAATGCGGGGGCGCTCGACCTGCTGGCAATGCTTGAGCTCGGACTCGAGCGCGGCATAGCCGGCGGCGGTCATCGGAATCTTTTCCATCGTCTCATCTCCTCCTGGCGGGCGCTCGAAACAAACTGAACGACCTTCAAGCGCCGCCAAGCCCCTTTCAATCCCGTCAATTCGACTCGTAATTCGACTCCGGCCACGGTCACCCGCGAAACCGGAGTCATGTTAACGAGGGGCCGGGCAAAAAAGTCCTGTCGCGGCCAGCTTAACCTGATGCCGCGACCATGAACTTACCGGCATCACTCGTGCCGTCGCCCGGGTCTTATAGGCCAGAAATGCCTTCAGCCCCGGCCGCCGAAGTAGCTTTGCAGCGCGTGCACCTCAAGGTCGCCCTCGAGATAGGCTTTGATGCCCTGCGCCGCAGCGACGGCCCCTGAAAGAGTGGTGTAGTACGGCACTTTATGCAAGAGGGCGGCGTGGCGCAGGGAACGGCTGTCGGCCAGCGCCGCAGCCCCCTCGGTGGTATTGAAAACCAGCTGAACTCCGCCGTTTTTGATGGCGTCTACGATGTGCGGACGGCCTTCTAACACCTTATTGACCTGGGCCGCCTCCACACCTTGTTCCGCGAGGTAACGCTGGGTTCCCGAGGTGGCGATGGTCTTGAAACCGAGTGAGGCCAGCAACTTGACTGCCGGCAGGATGCGCGCCTTGTCGGCATCCTTCACAGAGACGAAGACGGTCCCACTACGCGGCAGACTGGTACCGCCGCCGATCTGGCTTTTTGCGAAAGCGATCTCGAACGACCCATCGATTCCCATTACCTCGCCGGTCGATTTCATCTCTGGACCGAGCACGGTGTCGACGCCGGGGAAGCGCGCGAAGGGGAAGACCGCTTCTTTCACCGCCCGGTGCTTCGGCCGGGTCGATTGCAGATTGAAGTCCTTGAGTTTCTCGCCAGCCATGACGCGGGCGGCAATATTGGCGATGGGAAGACCGATGACCTTCGCAACGAAGGGCACCGTACGCGATGCGCGCGGGTTCACTTCCAGAACATAAATTTCGCCGTCCTTGATCGCGTACTGCACGTTCATCAATCCGCCGACGTTGAGCGCGAGTGCAAGTGCGCGCGTTTGCCGCTCGAGCTCGGCAAGCGTCTTCTCGCTCAACGAGTGAGGCGGCAGCGCGCAGGCGGAATCGCCGGAGTGAATGCCGGCTTCCTCAATGTGCTCCATGATTCCGGCGATGAACGTATCTTTGCCATCGGCGAGACAGTCGACGTCGACTTCGGTTGCGTCCGACAGGTAGCGATCGATCAGCAGCGGACTCTTTTTTGAAACCGCGAGTTCGCTGGGCCGATCGAGATCGCCTGCAAGGCGAGCGACGTAACGATCGAGCTGACCGCCGTCGCGCACGATTTCCATTGCACGGCCGCCGAGCACATATGATGGGCGGATCACGACCGGGTAGCCGATCTCGTCCGCTATGGCGCGCGCGGCATTGGGCGAGGTGGCGATGCCGTTCTGCGGCTGGCGCAGCTTGAGCTGGTCGAGCAGCTTCTTGAAACGGTCGCGGTCCTCGGCGTGATCGATCGCGTCGGGCGAAGTGCCGAGGATCGGCACTTTCGCTTTTTCCAGCGACTCGGCGAGCTTGAGCGGCGTCTGTCCGCCGAACTGCACGATCACACCGTGCAGCGTGCCATTCGAACGCTCGGTGTCGATGATCTCCAGAACGTCTTCCGGCGTGAGCGGTTCGAAATAGAGCCGGTCGGACGTGTCGTAATCGGTCGACACGGTTTCCGGATTGCAGTTGACCATGATGGTCTCGTAGCCGGCCTCCTTCAGCGCGAAGGAGGCGTGGCAGCAGCAATAGTCGAACTCGATGCCTTGGCCGATGCGGTTGGGACCGCCGCCGAGAATGACGACCTTCTTTCGGTCCGACGGCGCCGCCTCGTCCACGGGTTTCCCGGCGAACGGCGCCTCGTAGGTCGAATACATATACGCCGTGGGCGAAGCGAATTCGGCGGCGCAGGTATCGATACGTTTGAACACCGGCCGTACGCCGAGCTTGCGGCGCTTTGCCATCACGGCGCCGGCATCAGTGCCGGTCAGTTTGCCAAGGCGCTTGTCGGAGAAACCCATCGCCTTGAGCCGGCGGAACGGACCCGCAGTCGTCGGCAGGCCTTTCGCCGCGATTTCGGCTTCCATTTCCACCAGTCGGCGGATTTCCGCGAGGAACCACGGATCGATGCCGCAGGCATGATGGATCAGCTCATCGTTGGCGCCGAGCCGCATGGCCTGCGCCACCTTGAGCAGGCGATCAGGTGTCGGCGTACCGAGCGCCGCGCGGATCGCGGCCTTATTGTCGGTGTCGTCGACGCCTTTGGCCGCGTCGTAACCTTCGATCGCCACCTCATCGAGCCCGGAGAGACCGGTTTCGAGCGAACGCAGTGCCTTCTGCAGGCTCTCCTGGAATGTGCGGCCGATCGCCATCGCTTCGCCCACCGATTTCATCGAGGTGGTGAGCACGGGCGAAGCGCCGGGGAATTTCTCGAAGGCAAAGCGCGGTATCTTGGTGACGACGTAGTCGATCGTCGGCTCGAATGAGGCCGGCGTTGCCCCGCCGGTGATGTCGTTGGCGATTTCGTCCAGCGTGTAGCCGACCGCAAGCTTGGCCGCGACCTTGGCAATCGGAAAACCCGTCGCTTTCGATGCCAGTGCTGAGGACCGCGACACGCGCGGATTCATCTCGATCACCACCAGCCGTCCGTTGACCGGATTGATGGCAAACTGCACGTTCGAACCGCCGGTCTCCACGCCGATCTCGCGCAGCACCGCGATCGAGGCATCGCGCAGGATCTGATATTCCTTGTCGGTGAGCGTTAGTGCCGGCGCGATGGTGATTGAATCACCTGTGTGCACGCCCATCGGATCGACGTTCTCGATCGAGCAGATGATGATGCAATTGTCTTTCTTGTCGCGCACCACCTCCATCTCGAATTCTTTCCACCCGAGTACAGATTCCTCGATCAGCACCTCGTTGGTGGGAGAGGCGTCGATACCGCGTTCGACGATTTCGATGAATTCCGCCTTGTTATAGGCGATGCCGCCGCCGGTGCCGCCGAGCGTGAACGACGGCCGGATGATGGTCGGCAGGCCGATATCGTCGAGCGCTTCGAGCGCCTGCGGCAGCGTCTTGATCTGATGCGAGCGCGGTGTCGGCAGCCCGATCCGCTCCATTGCCTTGCGGAAGAGTTCGCGGTCTTCCGCCTTGTCGATCGCATCTGCCGTCGCGCCGATCATCTTGACGCTGAATTTCTCCAGCACGCCCATCTTGCGCAGACTCAGTGCGCAGTTGAGCGCCGTCTGTCCGCCCATGGTCGGGAGCAGTGCGTCGGGACGCTCGCGTTCGATGATCTTGGCGACGATCTCCGGCGTAATCGGTTCGACATATGTCGCGTCGGCGAGATCGGGATCGGTCATGATCGTCGCCGGGTTCGAGTTCACCAGGACAATCCGGTAACCCTCGTCCTTGAGCGCCTTGCACGCCTGCGTGCCGGAATAGTCGAACTCGCACGCCTGGCCGATCACGATCGGACCTGCGCCGATGATCAGGATCGATTTGATGTCGGTTCGCTTGGGCATCTCGATAACGCGTTCCAAAGAACTCCAGGCACAAAAAAAGGGCGCGCAAATCGCGCGTCCCGGGGGCTCGGCGCTAGGGGAAAGCCCCCGCGCGCGGTGGTCCTTTAGACCAGATTCGACGGGCAGGGAAGGGCAGCGTGCTATGTCATGGCCGGGCTTGTCCGGGCCATCCACGTCTTTGTTTATTTGGACCCTGGCAACGACGTGGATGCCCGGCACAAGGCCAGGCATGACAGCCTTTGGCTCATGCACTGTTCGCGCGACAGACAAACGTCATTCGGCGCTGATTGTGGCCGATATTGCGCGGGGCGCGCTTGGCGTCGAAGCGGGCGCGCGTGAGCTTTTCGAGTGCCGCGGCCTCCGTGTAGTGCGAAAGCCCGATCGTCTTGCGCAGGCGCAAGTAGTCGGAGACGAAAATCCGCATCAGTCCCGAGGTCGCCGCCCAGAAGAAACCGTTGGCCGCGCCGAAGCGCAGCAAGGCCAGGGCTGCTGATGGTGCCGCGCGATGTGGCGGCACGATGTCGCCGAGAATGAACAGGCCGCCCGGTTTGAGCAGTGAGCGAAACATCGCTAGCAGGCCCTCGAGCTCTGCCTCACGCAGATATTGCGCGACCGAATGCATCACGATCAGGTCGAACGAGGCCTTCGGCAGCGCTGTCGCCTGCTCGGCACTGATCACCGCGATTTTCGGGTTGCCCGCGTAACGCATGGCGAGCGAAGCGCGCACATTGGGCGCGGCTTCCGCGAGAACCAGCTGGCCGCAGGCTGCGGCGATGAGTTCAGCCGAGGTCGCTTCGCCGCAGCCGTAGTCCAGCACATGCGCGGTGGGTGAAGGCACGTAGGCGCGGATGTCCTGCGCGATCGTGCGGTAGTGCACGTCGCGGTGACGCGCGTTCACGTAAATCACCGAGTGCTTGAAATCGTAAAAATCGATCCAGTTGCTCATGGCAGGGTCGCGGCTTGTTTTGGTGACTGCTTATAGCCTATCGCGCGGTGATGGAACGTAGCCCTCGCATCCGTCATGCTCGGCTTTATTCCGGGCATCCGCGTCTTAAGGATCCGGCACAACAAAGACGTAGATGGCCGGGACAAGCCCGGCCATGACGATTGTGTGGGACGGCGTCTTCCTGATCGTCACCGCCGCCAGAGCTTCGGCAGCGGGCCTTCCCGGCCCAGCACCGGATCGCTCCCTGGCAACGGCACCTTGGGAATCGTGGTCAGCGACCGGTCGCGATCGGCCGGATTGTCGCCGCGGCACAGGTTATATGTGCCGTCTGGCGGATAGGCGCCGATGACGAGAAGGTCCTCGCTGCCGGACAATCGCTGATGGCCCGTGCCCGCCGGCAGCACGACGACATCGCCGGCCGCAAGCTCAAACACCTCGCCGCGATGTCCGCCGAGCTGAACTTTGGCATGGCCGCGCGCGATCCCGAGCGTTTCGTGAATCATTGCGTGATAGTGCACGAATGGATAGATGCCGTTGCGCCACTGTCCGTTGCCCCAGTCATTGTCCGAAAACAGCGTTTCAATGGCGCGTGCGGACGGGTCGACCGCTGCCTTGTAGACGAGAACCGGCAGCGCCGGATTGTTCGGCACCTTGCCGTCGTCATTGAACAGATAGGTTAGGGGTTTGATCGGCATGTTGACTTAAAAACCCACTATCCGCGCGAGTCGTTCCGCTCAAACTTGCCGCCATCGCCGAGACCATCATCGCCGGGCTTGTCCCGGCCATCCACGCCTTTCTCGCCGAAGATGCCAAGACGTGGATGCCCGGCATAAAGCCGGGCATGACGGGTGTTGGGCAGTCCGCTCTACGCAATCTTGCGTTTGGCCTGTCGCATCATTTCGACGAAGCGCGTGAAGAGATAATGACTGTCGCGCGGACCCGGTGAAGCCTCCGGGTGGTACTGCACCGAGAATACCGGCTTGTCCTTCAACGCGATACCGCAATTGGAGCCGTCGAACAGCGAGAAATGCGTCTGCTCGACATTCTTCGGCAGCGATTCCTTATCCACCGCGAAGCCGTGGTTCATCGAGGTGATCTCAACCTTGCCGGTGGTCAGGTCCTTCACCGGATGGTTCGCGCCGTGGTGGCCCTGATGCATCTTCATTGTCCTGCCGCCGACGGCGATGCCGAGCATCTGGTGCCCAAGGCAGATGCCAAATGTCGGCGTGCCCCAGTCGATCAGCTTCTTGATCACCGGCACCGCGTATTCGCCGGTCGCCGCCGGGTCGCCGGGTCCGTTCGAGAGGAAAACCCCGTCGGGTTTCAGCGCCATGATGTCCTCGGCCGAAGTCTTGGCCGGAACCACCGTCACTTTGCAGCCGGTGCCCGCGAGCAGACGAAGAATATTGCGCTTGATGCCGTAGTCGATCGCGACGACGTGGAATTCAGGATTTGTCTGCCGCGAATATCCTTTGTCCCAGGTCCAGGGTGTTTCGTCCCAGGTGAAGCGCTGGCCGCTCGTCACCATCGGGACGAGGTCCATGCCGATGAGGCCCGGCCATTCCTTCGCTTCTTTCTTCAACGCCGCTACATCGAACTTGCCCGACGGCTCGTGCGCGATGACGGCGTTGGGCATTCCGTTGACGCGGATCAGCGAGGTCAGCGCGCGCGTGTCGATGCCGGCAAGCCCGACGATGCCGCGCGCCTTCAGCCAGTCGTTGAGATGTCGCGTCGCGCGATAGTTTGACGGCGAGGTGATGGCAGTTTGCAATATGACACCGCGGGCGCCGGGCGTTGCCGCCATGTTGACGGTTTCGATGTCGTCTTCGTTGGTGCCGACATTGCCGATGTGGGGAAACGTGAAGGTGATGATCTGCCCGGCATAAGAAGGGTCGGTGAGGATCTCCTCATAACCCGTCATGGCTGTGTTGAAGCAGACCTCGCCGACCGCATGTCCGGTGGCGCCCAGTCCGAAGCCCTCGAAGACGGTTCCGTCCGCCAGAACCAACAGCGCCGTCGCCTTGGGCTCGGCCCATTGACCGGCGGGGGCGGCTTTCGTCTGGGTCATGGCCTCTTACTTGCGTATTATAGTGTGCGAGGCAAGGGGCCGCGTTGTGCCGCCCCCAATCAAAGCGAAATGAGCGCATGGTCCCGAAAAGTGGTTGCGGTTTTCGGATAAAGACAAGGCGCAAACTACGAAGGAAAGGGGCTGTGCGGTGCTGCGCGACGACATCAACAAGGCTTTGACCGAGGCAATGAAGGCCAAGAACGAGCGGGCGGTTTCCACGCTGCGGATGGTCAATTCCTCGCTCAAGAACGCCGATATCGAGGCGCGCGGGACCGGCAAGCCGCCGCTCGGCGATGCCGAGGTGCTGAGCCTGCTACAGAAGATGATCAAGCAGCGGCAGGAATCGGTCGAGCTCTACCAGAAGGGCGGCCGTGCCGACCTCGTGAAGCAGGAGCAGGAGGAGATTGCGATCATTTCCGGCTACCTGCCCAAGCAGATGTCAGATAATGAAATGAAGGCGGCGGTCGAGGCGGCGGTGAAGGAAACCGGCGCTGCCGGCATGAAGGACATGGGCAAGGTCATCGGCGTGCTGCGCGGCAAGTTTGCCGGGCAGATGGACATGGCCAAGGCGAGCGGCATGGTAAAGGCGCGGCTGTCGGGTTGATTGGGTGACATTGTCATGGCGGGCCTTGTGCCGGCCATACTGGCCGGGCTTGTCCCGGCCATCCATCCCTGTGGCGGATCCTCAAGACGTGGATGCCTGGCATAAAGCCGGGCATGACAGCAGCGAGACATTGCATTGCTGGAGCCGTCTCACCCAACCTCCAGCAAGATCTCGGTCAACCGGTCCGGCTCGTCGATCATCACGTCGTGGCCGCAGGGCACTTCATAAGTGCGCCACGACGGATCGGCCTTCACGCGCGCGAGTGCCTTCTCGAACGACACATTCGGATAGCCGCATGCGCGGATGTAAGTCTTGTTCGGGATGCGCTCGCGTGCGCCGGTGAGCGTGAGCTTTTCCGTCATGGTTGCGATCGGCTGCGGCGTGGCAAGCGAATCGACCCAGGCGCGATCTTTCTCGTTCACCTTGAATGCTGCGGCATCGCGAACTGGCACGGTAGTTTCCCCACGCGCGAGCGCGCCACGGATGACGTCCTGCACGGCCGGCTGCACCAGGTCGAGCGTTGAATCGCCATTGTCCGGAATGAAGGCATCGAGAAAGACCATCGCGTGGACCGCGTCGGGCATTGCTTCGGCGACCCCCGAAATCACGCAGCCACCGTAGGAATGGCCGACCAGCACGAAGCCCCAGAGCTCCTCGTATTTGATCACGCTGAGCACGTCGGCGATGTGCAGAGAGAGGTCGATGCCGGGCCGGAGCAGATGCGCACGCTCCCCGAGACCGGTCAGCGTCGGGGCAAACACGATGTGTCCACGGGCTCTCAGCCGGTCGGCAACGCGCCGCCAGGCCCAGCCGCCATGCCAGGCACCGTGTACGAGAATGAAGGTCTTTGCGGTTCCGGGTGGCATGTGCCGGACACCCTCCCAAGGCCGTCATTCCGGGGCGCGCCGAAGGCGCGAACCGGGATCCAGAGATGGCCTTGAATGTTTCTGGATTCCGGGTCCAGCGCTACGCGCCGTCCCGGAATGACCATTAATCCGATGGGCCTGTGGAAAACTCGTTGGCGCCTGCTGGCCCGCTGTTGGGATAACGGGGACGTTCTGGCCGCCTCAAGCATGGCTCGATTTGGATCATAGAATAGCCGGCAAGACGATTCGGTCCTTAACCCATGCGCTTCACGCCCCAGTTCCTCGACGAGCTGAAAGCCCGACTTCCCGTTTCGGAAGTCGTGGGGCGGCGCGTCAAGCTCGTGCGCTCCGGGCGCGAGTTCAAGGGTCTCTCGCCGTTCAACAAGGAGAAGACGCCGTCCTTCTTCGTGAATGACCAGAAGCAGGCCTGGTTCGATTTCTCCTCGGGCAAGAACGGCAGCATCTTCGATTTCGTTATGGAAAGCGAAGGCATCACTTTCCCGGAAGCGGTCGAGCGCCTGGCGCAGATGGCCGGTCTGGCACTGCCGAAAATCTCGCGCGAGGACGAGGCGCGCGCAGAGCGGCGCAAAACGCTGCACGATGTGATGGAGCTTGCGGCGAAATTCTTTCAGGACATGCTCGCCTCGCGCACCGGCGCTAAAGCGCGCGGCTATCTCGCCGATCGCGGCCTCGATCCGGCGACGCAGCTCAAGTTCCGCATGGGTTACGCACCGGGCGAGCGTTTCGCGCTGAAGGAGCACCTCGGTTCGCACGGTATTCCGGTCGAAGACATGGTCGAGACCGGGCTGCTGATTTCCGGCGACGACATTCCGGTGCCGTTCGACCGCTTCCGCGACCGCGTGATGTTCCCGATCACCGACCTGCGCGGTCGTGTGATCGCCTTCGGCGGCCGCGCCCTCGAGAAAGATGCGCAGGCGAAATATCTCAACTCGCCGGAGACCTCGCTCTTCCACAAAGGCGGGACGCTCTACAACGTCGCCACTGCACGTCAGGCCGCCCATGACGGAGCGACCCTGATCGCCGTCGAAGGCTATGTCGATGTGATCGCGATGGTGAGCGCAGGCTTCGGCGCAACCGTTGCGCCGCTCGGTACGGCGCTCACCGAAGACCAGCTCGGTCTGCTCTGGAAAATGGCCGATGAGCCGGTGCTCTGCTTCGACGGTGACGGCGCCGGCCTGCGCGCCGCCTATCGTGCCGTCGATCTGGCGATGCCGCGGATCAAACCTGGCAAGAGCCTGCGCTTCGCGCTGCTCCCGCAGGGTCAGGACCCCGACGATCTCGTGCGCGCGGGCGGACGCGAGGCCGCGCTGGAGGTCATCAGTGCTGCTCGGCCGTTGGCCGACATACTGTGGGCGCGTGAGACGGAAGGACATTCCTTCGACACGCCGGAGCGGCGTGCCGCGCTGGAGGCCCGGGTCAACGAGCTGACGGCGCAGATCGCCGACGAGGCGGTGCGAAAATACTACCGGCAGGATTTTGCGAGCCGCCTTGCGAACTTCTTCGCGCCGCCACCGCGCGAATCGCGTGGGCGCAGCGAATGGCGCGAGCCGCGCGGCGGCGGTCGAAACTGGCGCGAGCGCCGCAATGCCGACTGGCAGCGGCAAGCTCCCGCGCGCGGTGGTCGGTCAATGCCCTATGTGGTTGCGAGCCAGCAGCTCGCCTCAAGCCCGGTGCATCGCGGCCATCGCACGGCCATCCCCCGGCGCGAGGCGCTGATCCTGCTGACTGCGCTCAACCACCCCTGGCTGCTGCACGATCATCTCGAGGAGTTCGCTTCGCTCGAATTCCGCCATGCCGATGCCGAGCGGCTGAAAGGAGCATTGATCGATATCGCGGCCCACGCCTCGGCGCTTGACGCCGAGGCGCTGCGGACGGAACTCGCCGGGCGTAATCTGGCTGAAGCCATGGCGCGGGTCGCCCAGTCGATCACGACCCCATCGGTCTGGGGGGCCCGGCCCGAGGCCGCTCCGGACGATGTTGTTGTGACCTGGCAGCAGCTTGTCGCCTTGCATCGGCAGTGGCATTCACTAACTAAGGAGCTCAAGGACGCCGAGCAGGCCCTGGGTCAGGACGCGAGCGAAGCCAATTACTTGCGGTTGCGCGACGTCAAAGCCCGCCTGTCAAAGATGGAAGGCACCGAAGCTCTGATTGAAGGGTTCGGAGCCTCTTCCGGTCGGGGCGTTCGTAGCTTATGACGACGTCCACCGCCCTTTTTGGGCGGGCGGGAATCAGGGCCAGCCTGGAATTAAAGGGTCGATTCCAGCGGTATTCTTGGGTTAATCGGAGCTTAGCGGGTTCCGACGAGACTAAAGGCCTGATTCGGGGCGGCGCCTCGCCGGCGCGGCCCTTTTTGGCCATGCGCCGAGGGGCGTGGGCAATGTGTGAGACGGCCAGGACGGTCCAGGAGAAACGGAATGGCGAGCAAAGCAAAGGCGACGCAGGCAAAAGAAAAAGAAAAAGAAGAAGCCCCCGAGAAGGAAGAAGGCGCGCCCGATACTCCGCTGCCGCTGCTCGATCTCTCGGATGCCGGCGTCAAGAAGATGATCAAGGCCGCGAAGAAGCGCGGCTACGTCACCATCGATCAGATCAACGAAGTGATGCCCTCTGGCGAGGTCTCCTCCGACCAGATCGAGGACATCTACGCGATGCTCAACGAGATGGGCATCAACGTCGTCGAGACCGAGGACGCCGACAACGACGAAGGCGAGAAGGCGGAAGAAGACGACGACGATGATGACACCGGCACGGAAGTCGTAGAGGCGAAAACCAAGTCGCTCGCGACCACCGAGAAGAAAGAGCCGTCCGAGCGCACCGACGACCCCGTGCGCATGTATCTGCGCGAGATGGGTTCGGTTGAGCTGCTCTCGCGCGAGGGCGAAATCGCGATTGCCAAGCGCATCGAAGCTGGCCGCGAGGCCATGATCGCGGGCCTCTGCGAAAGCCCGCTCACCTTCCAGGCCATCATCATCTGGCGCGACGAGCTCAACGAAGGAAAAGTTTTCCTCCGCGACATCATCGATCTCGAAGCGACCTATGCCGGTCCCGACGCGAAGCAGATGCAGCCGCCGGTGATCGGGCCTGATGGCAAGCCGGTCATGGCCGCGGTGGGCACCCCCGTTCCGGGCGCGCCGCATCTGCAGGTCGTGCAGACACCGGCGCCGCCGGCCGCGCCACCCGCCGCAACGCCTTTCAAGGCGCCGGGCGCCGAGGGCGAAGAAGGCGAGGAGAAGGATCCGGGCGAAGCCGCGGCCGAGAGCGATTACGATGAAGACGATATGGAGAATTCGCTTTCGCTCGCCGCCATCGAGGCGGAGCTGAAGCCGAAGGTCGTCGAGACGTTCGACACGATCGCGGATTCGTTCAAGCGTCTGCGCCGGCTGCAGGAGCAGGACATCGAATTCCGCCTGAAGAATTCGTCGCTCTCGCCTGCGCAGGAGCGCAAGTACAAGAAGCTGAAGGAAGAGATCATCTCCGAGGTGAAGTCGCTGCGGCTCAACCAGGCGCGCATCGATTCCCTCGTCGAGCAGCTCTACGACATCAACAAGCGGCTCGTGTCCAACGAAGGCCGGTTGATGCGGCTTGCCGAAAGTTATGGCGTCATCCGCGAGGACTTCCTGAAGCAGTACATGGGCGGCGAACTCGATCCGCGATGGCTCAACCGTGTCTCGAAACTCTCCGCGAAAGGCTGGAAGAATTTCGTCGCCCGCGAGAAGGATCGCATCAAGGAGATCCGCTCGCTGGTGCACGATCTCGCCGCGCAGACCGGCGTCGAGATCGCGGAATTCCGCAAGATCGTGCACATGGTGCAGAAGGGCGAGCGCGAGGCCCGCCAGGCGAAGAAGGAGATGGTGGAGGCGAACCTGCGCCTCGTCATTTCCATCGCGAAGAAATACACCAACCGCGGTCTGCAGTTCCTCGACCTGATCCAGGAAGGCAACATTGGCCTGATGAAGGCGGTCGACAAGTTCGAGTACCGCCGCGGCTACAAGTTCTCGACATATGCGACATGGTGGATCCGGCAGGCGATCACCCGCTCGATCGCCGACCAGGCGCGCACCATCCGCATCCCGGTCCACATGATCGAGACGATCAACAAGATCGTGCGCACGAGCCGACAGATGCTCAACGAGATCGGCCGCGAGCCGACGCCGGAAGAGCTCGCCGAGAAGCTCGGCATGCCGCTCGAGAAGGTGCGTAAGGTTCTCAAGATCGCCAAGGAGCCGCTCTCGCTCGAGACGCCCATCGGCGACGAGGAGGATTCGCATCTCGGCGATTTCATCGAGGACAAGAACGCGGTCCTGCCGATCGATGCGGCCATCCAGTCTAACCTGCGCGAGACCACGACGCGTGTGCTGGCGTCACTGACGCCGCGCGAGGAGCGCGTGCTGCGCATGCGCTTCGGCATCGGCATGAACACCGACCACACGCTGGAGGAAGTAGGCCAGCAGTTCTCGGTCACCCGCGAACGCATCCGCCAGATCGAGGCAAAGGCGCTGCGGAAGCTGAAGCATCCGAGCCGGTCGCGGAAATTGCGGAGTTTCTTGGATAACTGATCAGACAAAACCCCGGCTCAGGCCGGGGTTTTTGTTTTCAGCCTTGCTGCTTCTTCCTCGGCAACCCCTTCCGCTTCGTGTGCGCGAATTCCTCGAGCTGCTTCTCGCTCATCGAGTCGACCATCTCGCGTGAGGCTCCCTTGAGGCTCGAGATCGGGCGCTCGCCGCGCTTGGCGGACAAGGCAGCGCCCGCGGCCATCTGCTGTTTCTTCAATTTTGCCGGCATGACGTTCACTCCCTGCTTGTGAGGGAGGAACGCGCGCCGGTCCGAACCGTTCCGGCCGAGAGCGTACTCAGCGCTGGCCGCGCTGCGACCTGTAAAGTTCGGCCTGGGTCTCTTTCGTGCCAGCGCGACGGATGCTCTTGATCGGGCTGCGTGGCATTCCGGACTTCGCCGCGATCTCCGCGTCCTGTTCTTCGATAATGGCTTTGGCCGGTTCGTCGCCTTCGAGACCGCCGAGCGCCGAGCCCGGAACCCTGCGGTTGGATCGCTGCGTGCCGTCCTCGTACACCACGTCGAACAGGACGAATTCGCCAACGGTTCGCGTTCCGGGTTTACGAGCCATGTTGTTGTTCCTTGGTTCGGGCGCCCTGCCGCGTTGGGCCGGGGTTTGCCTGAAATTTCGCGGAAACGCAATCGGC
Organism: Pseudolabrys sp.; assembly: GCA_051986235.1. Taxonomy (GTDB): domain Bacteria; phylum Pseudomonadota; class Alphaproteobacteria; order Rhizobiales; family Xanthobacteraceae; genus Pseudolabrys. The sequence continues at coordinate 30,731 of JBPYDR010000076.1, read as the reverse complement.
GCGAGTCGATGTAGCGTCCGGCGTTGATTTTAGTTGATTCGCCGCCGTCGGGCCGCGCTCAATTTCCCTTGCCGACCTCAGCGACCGTCACAGGCTGGTCACGCCAGACATCGGGGAACATCTTCTTCAGATTGTCGACCTTCGGTAAGTCGTTGAAGGCGATGTACGGCTGATACGGGTGTTTGATCGCATAGTCCTGGTGATAAGCCTCGGCCGCGTAGAACGGAACCTTCATCGTGTGGGTCTTCGTTACGATCGGGCGCTTGTAGGCACCCGTCTTGTCGAGCTGCACGATGTAATCCTGCGCGATCTTCTGCTGCGCCTCGTTCTGCGGGAAAATCTCCGAGCGATATTGCGGACCGGTGTCCGGGCCCTGGTGGTTGAGCTGTGTCGGGTCATGCGCGACCGCGAAGTAGATCTGCAGGATCTTGCCGTAGGAAATCTCGCGCGGGTCAAACGTCACGCGCACGCTTTCAGCGTGGCTGGTGCGGCCTGAGCTGACCGTGTCGTAAGTGGCATCTTTCTGCGCACCGCCGGCATAGCCGGACACTGCGTTCTTCACGCCTTTGACGTGCTGGTACACGGCCTGGATGCCCCAGAAGCAGCCACCGGCGAGCACGGCGGTTTCCAGCCCAGCGCTTGGCGCCGATGCATCTGCGGCAGGCGGTGGAATAGTCACGGCGGATTCGGCCTGCGCCGCAAGCGGGCTGAAGGCGAGGGCAGTGGCGAGAAGCAGGGCGGAAGGGCGGATCATGATCGGTATTCCCCCGGCATTTGTCGCCCCCATATAGGGGCGAATTCGGCGTTTGGCCTCACACGAACAGTACACGACTACGTGAGATGAACGTCAGAACCACCACCGGTCGGGAAAGCGGCGTGGGTGCGGCGTGCGCCAGCCCCCGCGCGGGACTATAATTTGCCTGCCACGTTCCTCCTGAAACCGGAGATGTCGTCATGGCAACTTACCTGTTGTTCGGGAAATATTCGTCTGAGGCGCTCAAGGGCATCAGCGCCAAGCGCTCCGAAGACGCGAAAGCGCTATTCAAGAAGCATGGTGGCGAGTTAAAGGCCGCGTATGCGACGCTCGGAGGTATCGATCTCGTGATGATTGCCGACCTGCCGGACAATGCGCGCGCAATGGCCGCCTCGGCCGCGCTTGCGAAATCGACTGGCATCGGCTTCACAACCGCGCCGGCGGTCACGATCGACGAGTTCGACAAGCTTGCGGGGTGATGCCGGCTGTCGTCGCCGTTCGGCGACTCACTCCAGGCCTTCGATGATCCGGACATCCCGGACGGCGCCGTCGCCGAGCGCACGCATCGCTTCGGCGTAACCCGGGCTGTCGTGCCCCGCGATCGCCTTTTCGAGGCTGGGAAATTCGGACACCACGAGGCGCTCGTTCAGCCCGGCCTCGAAGGTCGCGCTCGGGTTGCCGCGGCAAAGATAGCGCACGCCGTATGGTGCCAGCGCGACAGGCGCAAGCTTGGCATAGGCGGCAAGCTTCGCCGGGTCCTTGATCTCGCGATAGGTGGTGACCCAGTAGGCCTTTGGCATTGGTCCGCTCCCCGTGATCGTTGGTGTTGGCACTGATCCTAGCGTACGCGTGACTGAGCGCGGAAGACTGGGATGCGTCGGATTGTCATACTGACCTCGTCCTGGGACGACCGCCGGAAAGCGGGACAAAGCGCGCCATGACAGTGTAAACATCGGTTCGGGGCAACGCAGGTTCGGTCATGTCAAAGTTCATCCCGAGATTCATCGCTTTAGTTTTTCTCGTTTTCCCCTTCGTCCCGTCCGCCCAGGCCGCCCAGTGCGGCGGCGATTTCCAGACTTTCCTGTCCGCCATGGCCCGCGACGCGCAAGCCGCAGGGGTTTCGCGCTCCGTCATCGACCAGGCCTTTGCCGGCGTGACGGTCGACCAGGCCGTGCTTACCTTCGATCGCCGCCAGCGCAACACCTTCCGTAAAAGCTTCGAGGAATACGCCGCGACCCGCGTCGTCCCGGCACGCATCAATCGCGCCAGAAAGCTGATGCAGGCGCACGCCGCGCTGCTGTCACGCGTCGAGCGGCAATTCGGCGTGCCGAAAGAATTGCTAATGGCGGTCTGGACCCTGGAAACGGACAACGGGACGGGCGACATGGGCAAGCTGCCGGTGATCCGTACGATCGCCACACTCGCGCATGATTGCCGGCGCAGCGAGCTGTTCCAGACTGAACTGATCGCGGCGCTGAAAATTGTCCAGCGCGGTGATCTTCCGCTGCGCGATCTGATTGGCGCTTACGCCGGCGAGATCGGGCAAACGCAATTCCTGCCGTCGTCGTACATCAAGTATGGCGTCGACTATGACGGCAACGGCCATGTCGATCTGCGCCACAGCGTGCCGGATGTTCTGGCCTCCACCGCCAATCTGTTGAAGGTCAACGGCTGGCGCCCCGGTGCGCCGTTCGGTGAAGGCACGGAGAATTTCCAGGTGATGCGCGAGTGGAACCGCTCAGAGGTCTATCGCAAGACCATGGTGATGTTCGCGGAGCGGCTGCGGTAGGCGCCCACGAGGCCTCACGTCATGCGGTGAGTTGTCTGCCCGGTTTCGCACGCCATGTACCGAGCACCCACCTCTTACGTCGGCAAAAGGTGAGACGTAGATGGTCGGGACAAGCCCGGCCATGGCGGCGTGAATTGCGCTCAGGAATGACGGCGGCCGCGCGAAGCTGCAACGGAACTCTTTGAATGCCCCGGGTTTAACGCATGGTCATTTCAACAACGACCATGCGCTGCGGATGATCAAAGACCTTTGGTACAAGAACGCCATTTTTTATTGTTTGTCGGTCGGCACTTACATGGATTCAAACGCCGACGGCATCGGCGATTTCCGGGGCCTGATGCGCCGGCTCGATTATCTCAGCGGGCTCGGCATCACCGCGATCTGGCTGATGCCGTTTCAGAAATCGCCAGGCAAGGACGACGGCTACGACATCTGCGACTATTATAACGTCAATCCGGCGTTCGGTTCGCTCGGAGATTTCGTCGAATTCACGCATGGCGCGGCACAACGCGGTATTCGTGTGATCATCGATCTTGTCGTCAATCACACGTCCAATGAACATCCGTGGTTTCAGGAAGCGCGCCGCGATCCAAATTCGAAATACCGCGACTGGTACGTCTGGTCGAAAAAGCGCCCCGCAGGCTCAAACAAAGGCATGGTGTTTCCGGGCGTGCAGAAATCCACCTGGACGCGCGACCCGGTGGCGAAGCAGTGGTTTTTCCACCGCTTCTACGACTTCCAGCCCGATCTCAACACGTCCAACCCCGCTGTGCAGGCCGAGATTCTCAAGATCATGGGCTTCTGGATTCAGCTTGGCGTGTCCGGCTTCCGCATGGATGCCGTTCCCTTCGTGATCGGCACCAAGGGTCCCGACGTCAGCAAACCGCTCGAACAATACGACATGCTGCGCGCGTTCCGCGAATTCCTGCAATGGCGCGTCGGCGATTCGATCGTTCTCGCTGAAGCGAACGTTCTTCCGCGCACCGACATGGAGTATTTCGGCGACGCCGGCGACCGCATGCACATGATGTTCAATTTCCAGGTCAATCAGAATCTCTTCTATGCGCTGGCAATCGCCGACACGCGTCCGCTCGCGCGCGCGATGCAGAAGACCAAAAAGCGGCCGGCGAGCGGACAATGGGGAGTCTTCCTGCGCAATCATGACGAACTCGATCTCGGCCGGCTTACCGAAAAGCAGCGGCAACGCGTGTTCGCCGCCTTCGGTCCCAATAAGGAGGATCAGCTTTACGACCGCGGCATCAGGCGGCGCCTTGCGCCGATGCTGGGCGGCGACCGGCGGCGGCTGGAGCTCGCCTACAGCCTGATGTTCACCCTGCCCGGAACGCCGGTGATGCGCTACGGCGACGAGCTCGGCATGGGAGATGATCTTTCGCTGCCCGAGCGGACCTGTGGACGCACGCCGATGCAGTGGTCGACCGAGCCAAATGGCGGCTTCACCAAAAGCGACAAGCCCATCGTGCCGGTCATCAGCGACGGCCCTTACGGGTTCGAACATGTCAATGCAGCCGAGCAGCGGCGCGAGACCAACTCAATGCTCAACTGGAGCGAACGCATCATCCGTATGCGTAAGGAAGTGCCGGAAATAGGCTGGGGCGATTTCGAGATCGTGAAGACGGGCGACAGAGCTGTCCTCGGCGTTCGCTACGACTGGCGCAACAATTCCGTGCTGTTCCTGCACAATTTGGCGCGGGAGCCGCGCGAGATCGAATTTCACACCGGCATCAAGGGCAAGGGCGGCGCCTACCTCATCAATCTGTTGACCGTGGATCACAGCCAAGCCGGGAAGAACGGAAAGCACCGCATGTGCCTCGAAGGCTACGGCTATCACTGGTACCGCCTGGGCGGGCTGGACTACCTGCTCAAGCGCTCAGAATTCTAGGCCGTCAAAATCGCCAGCCCTTCGTTGGGACACAGCACGGCTTTTGGCTCAAGGTCGGCGCGATCCGGTTGGGTCGATGCGAGAACGATGGCACGGCCGAAATCCTCGACGGGCAATGGCTGCTCCGTGTCGCCGAAATTGAGACAGACGACGATGCGTTGGTTGTCCGCTTTCCGTTCATAGACAAGCGCGTTGCCCTCGACGCTCAAGAGGCGGAACGTGCCGTGTACGAGCGCCGGATGCTGGCGGCGGATCGCCAACAGATCGCGGTAGAGGCTGAGGATCGACGCAGGATCGGCGCGCAGAACTTTCTCGTTGCGCGATTTGTAGGACGCATCGACCGGCAGCCACGGCGTGCCGCTGGTAAATCCGGCGTTCGATGTCGCGTCCCATTGAAAAGGCGTGCGCGAGGGATCACGGCCGAGGCCCAGGCCCGGCTCGTTTTTCTCCCAAGGATCCTCCACCGAATCGTGCGGTATGGCCACTGTGCCGATGCCAAGCTCGTCGCCGTAATACATTGTCGGCGTGCCGCGCAGCGTGAGCAGCAGCATCGCGGCAATGCGCGCCTGCGCTTCGCCGACGCGTGCTGCGATGCGCGGCTGGTCGTGGTTTCCCAATACCCAGTTCGGCCAACCGCCCTGGGGTAGCGCGCCTTCGTAGTCCTTGACCAGTTTGCCGACAGCCGCCGCAGTCCACGCCGTATGCAGCAGCTGGAAATTGAACGGCAGGTTCGCGCCACGCAAATCCTGTCCGTAATAGGTCACCAGCCGTTCGATGGGCAGATAGATTTCGCCGATCAGCACGCGCTTGTCATATTGATCGAGGACTGAACGCATCTCGGTGATGACATCGTGCGTCTCGGGCTGATCGGCGCTGTAGACCTGCAGGAAACGATGAATGCCGGCTTCGGTCGGCCGATAGTTCGGGTTCGGCGGATTGTCGCGCAGCGCGGCATCCTTGATCAGGAGCCAAATGACATCGACGCGAAATCCATCGACGCCGCGGTCGAGCCAGAAGCGCAGCACGTCGTACATTGCGGCCCGCACGTCTGGATTGCGCCAGTTCAGATCGGGCTGCTCGGGCAAAAAGCTGTGCAGATAGTACTGGCCGGTCCGCGCTTCGCGCGTCCAGGCCGGTCCGCCGAATTGCGAAAGCCAGTTATTGGGCGGCGATCCATCGCCCTTGCCGTCGCGCCAGATGTACCAGTCGCGCTTCGGATTGACGCGCGATGCGCGGCTTTCGAGAAACCACGGATGACGTTCCGAGGTGTGATTGGGGACGAAATCGAGAATGATTTTGATTTTTCGTGCGTGCGCCGCGTCCACAAGCCGGTCGAAATCTTCCAGCGATCCGAACAGGGGATCGATGTTGCAGTAGTCGCTGACGTCATATCCGAAGTCCGCCATCGGCGACGGATAGATCGGCGATATCCAGATCGCATCTACGCCAAGCCATTCGAGATACTCGAGGCGTTCGCTTATTCCCTTCAGGTCGCCGACACCATTGCCATCCGTGTCCTGAAAGGAGCGCGGATAGACCTGATAGATGACGCCGTGCTTCCACCAGACAAATTTGGTCATGAGCGATCGTCTCGAATCAGTCGACAGGACGGTATCCGGTTCAACTAGCAGCCCCGTGCTTCAGTTCTCTGACAGGTAAGTGCGCCGGACGGCATGTAAAAAAGGCCCCGCCAGGGGTCTGGCGGGGCGAGGATGGGGGAGGAAACGCGAGTCATCATGGGCGAAAACGAAAGGGGCCTCTGTGAGCCGGCTCACATTCAGCTTGTGGGGATCCTGTTATTTTGCCTGTGTCGAAATGAGGCAGCCGAGAATTTCCATGACCGCGGTCATCATCGAATATTCCAAGCTGTTCATGATTTTCCTGCTGATTGGAACGATCATCGGGCTGTCGTCTTTCGGCACCTATCGGCGCGAATTCCGCGACTGAGCTCTTCGACTCCCGGTATCTCCCCATGTCTGCCACTCGCAAGGAAAGTCAAGTCGCCATGACCTGCAACTCGATCGATATCCGCAAGCGCAGCTCCGCATTCAATCGCGCCGAGCAGTACCGGACCCTGGCCGAAGACGTTCTCACGCGGGCCGCGAAGGAGTTGAACCCGATCGTGAAGGCAGAGTGGCAGAATCTGGCCAAGACTTACATCCGGCTTGCAAAGCAGGCAGACGATGGATTTGGCATCGAGCTGACCTACGATCCGCTCAAGGATGGAATGAGCGGCCCTTTGCGCTGAATGACGCCGCGTGAAAAAAAGCCCCGCCGAAGCGGGGCCAAGGTCGTGATATCCCCAATTTAGTTCTGCTTGTTCTTTTCAGGCATCGTGCTCTGCCCCGACGTGCCGGATGTCGAAGGGGATGAGCTGCTGTGATCCGAGGTTGAAGGCGACGACGAGCCGCGATTCATCGAGCTGCCGCTCGAAGAGGACGGATTGCCGCTGCCCTGACCAGTCGTCGACGGCTTGCTCTGTCCGCTGCTGCTCTGTTTGTCGGACGGATTTTGCGTGCCGTTGTTCTGACCAGTCGAAGGCTGGGTCTGTGACGGTGCGTTCTGCCTAGTCGTGTTCTGGCCACTGGAGCCGCTCTGGCTTTGACCCGTTGTCGTTGAGCTGGAGCCTCGTGTCGAGCTCGACTCCTGGGCCTTCACCTTCCCGGACAAGCCCAGCGCGCTCACCGTCCGCGTATCAATCGTCCCGTTTGCCGTGAACCCTTCCTTGCGCTGGAAAGCAATCAGGGCGTCGCGGGTCTCGGGTCCCCAAACGCCGGTCACGCGGCCGTGCATGAAGCCACGCGTGATGAGAACCTGCTGAACTTCGCGAATCTCGGGTTCACTGAGGTTCACTGCCACAGTGGTGGAGCTTGAAGAGCGGCTGTACCGCGCACGCGGTCCGGCCGGCACGACGTCGACGATCCTATGACCGCGGTCCACGATCACGACCTCATCTTCAATAACGAAGAAGCTGTAATCGCGATATTGCGGGAACGTCTCGATCAGGATCGGGAATGTCGAGATGGCCACGACATTGACCGACCGCGGAACGACGGCGCCTGTATGGACGGCGAAGTTCACGTGATCGACGTGCGGTGCGTTCCGGGCCGACAGCACGGACTGCTGGATCGACGTCTGCTGCTGCGCTGTTATTTGCTTGCCCGCCTGCGACTGGATCCCGGCCCCAGACTGCGCTGCATTCTGGTTCTGCGTGGCCGACCCGCTCGTCTGGCTCCGGCCAGAGGCGTTCGGGGTCTGCGTCTGCGCAGGCTTCTGCTCGGTCTGCGACTTGGTGTCAGCTGCCCCCTTCGTGTCGGTCTTTTCGCTGGTGCCCTGGCCGGTGGTCGACCGTTCATTGGTCTTGGCCGAGCCCTGACCCTTGGTCTTCAGATTCTCCTTCTCGGAGCTCCTTGCCTTCAGGTCTTCCTTGCCGGAGCTTTTCGTTTTCAGATTTTCCTTGCCGGACGCCTTTAAATTGTCGCGTTCGGACGAGCCCTGGCCGGTTGTTGACCGTTCAGGCTTTGCCTGAATGCGATTTTTTTCAGCCTGGCTGCTCTGAGCCTTTTGTTGTTTGATAGCACCCTGGCCGCGCGTTTCGCTTTTGCCTTTGCTCTGGATCTCGGCGCCGTGTTGCGCCGACGCTCCGCCTTGCGTCTTCGCTGCTGGCGATCCCGACGGGCCGTGTTGCTCAGCGCCGACGCTGCCGCCGGCCGATCCGCCTACGCCTTCTCGCATCCCTTGCGCCGAAGCCAGACCAACGCCAGCCATCAGTGCAACGGTCCCGAGGAGGAGTTTCTTTCTCATGGTGTTGCGTTTCATCGTAGGTTCCTCTCTGGTTTGTTCCAAGACAGCACTCGCCGTCACTTGGATCAGAGGGAAAACCGATGCGGCGACGATTATGTTCCTCTATTTGCGACGCGAGATTGCGCGGTTGTTCCTGATTATTCGCTGAAGACGCCAATTGCACATTTGTCTCTGATCCCGCAGTTCACAGAATCGACATCGAGTTCCAGGAACTGAATTCGAGTTCCTATGTTGGCCTAGTGACAATGCAATGGTGCAACAGAGGAAACGCACAGCGGAGTTCGTCAATGGACCGAGCTGAACAATATCAACACTTGGCCGCAGATGTCCGAAGCCGCGCATTGCGGGAATCCAACCCGATTGTGAAGGCCGAATGGGAAAATCTGGCCAAAACATATGTCAGGCTTGCAAAGCAGGCGGGCGACGACACGCGGACCACAGGGCCCACGTATGATCCGATCCGCGACATGTTGGAGCGCGCGCGATCCTGACACGGGTGGCGACTAGGTGGCGCAACCGCGGTCGAGACGTTCCATCATGGCGTCAACTTCGGCTCCGGCGAGGATCACCATGCAGGAGATCCACATCCAGGTCATGAACCCGACCACGGCGCCAAGCGATCCGTATGTCTTGTTGTATGCGCCGAAATTCGCCGCGTACCAGGAGAACAGGATCGACACGAGGATCCAGAGTGCTGCGGCCAGTCCGCTGCCCCAAGTGATCCATTGCCACTGCGCGCGATCGCGATCCGGCCCGTAGCGATAAATGATGACGAGGCCCGCCGCCACGATGGCATAGAGCCCCGGCCATCGCGCGATCATGGCCATCGTTCCGCTGAGCGATTGAAGCCCTGCAAATTCCAGCGCCACAGGCAGCACGACGATTGCAGCGATGGCCAGCAGGAGAATCAGAAGCGCACCGCCGGTGAAGGCTAGTGAAATAAGATTCAATTTCACCAGGCCGCGCCGTTCCTGCGCATCATAGACAATGTTGAGCGCATCGAAGAGTGCCTTCATGCCGGCATTGGCACTCCAGAGGGATAGCCCGAGCGTGAAGAGAAACGTCGCGCCGAGCGTTGTTTTCCCGCCCGAAGCGACGCGCGTGAGCTGATCGCCGATGACCTCGATCGCGCCGCTGGGCAGGACCGACGCGAGGTCATCAAGATGCACGCGGATCGTGCCCGGATCGGCAAAGATTCCGTAGATGGAAACCAGCGCGGCGACTGCCGGGAACATCGCGAGAAGTGCGAAGAACGTGACGCCGGCCGCGATGGATACCAGCCGGTGCTGGCCGATTGCGGCGTACAGAAGCCGCGCGATCTCCATCCATGCGCGGCGCTTTTTCTCGGTGCCTGGCGGCGAGCGACCTCCGGTACGCTCCGGCTCTTCTGCCGGCGCATCGTTTTCCCGCTGGCGGCGAATTCCCGCAACCAGCAAGGCGACGCCCAGAAGTCCAGACCAAAGTCGGCGCTGCCTCCGTGAGCCGACTGCCCGCCGGTGGCCGCCCGCCATGGGTATCCTTACTTGCTACGGCTTCCCGCCGACCTGCCATTGCGCGCTGTACGTTTCTTTCTACGCGCTCCGCGCCGGGCCTTTTGCCGCGAGCCCGGCAGGCCGAGGTCCTTGAGGCCGATGTGGTTGAGACCAAGGGTCTTGGCGACGGGTCCGCGCACCTCCGAAAAGATCAGCCAACCGACGCCGGCCGCGATGAGGAGAGACGCAATCGGGTTGTTGCGGGCCTGCTTGGCGAGGATCGGCAGAACGTCGTCGCCCCAGGCGCGCGGATTGACGCCGCCGAGAAGGTCGCTCACCACCGTGGTCGGAGAGACGTGATAGCGCAGATCCGCAATCCGGTCGGACAGTCGCTCGCGGGCCCGTTCGGCCTTGCGTTCAAGTTGTGCAGACGTAGGCATAGAGTCACCTCACAGTTGTTTTGCGATTGTTGAGTCTTTGTGCAGTTGGTCGATTGTCCTGGTGGGAGCAAGACGCGCGGCACTCAGCCGATTGACGCCCAGCCATATGAGCCCCGCTCCGACGATGAGCGTGACCAGGGCGACGGTGAGGGTCGAAGCGGTCCAGGAAAGGCCGAAGGCAGCAAGGCCCGTGACTGCCGCCTCCAGCACCAGCACGATTGTTGCCATTAGCAAAAGCGCACCGGCGCCGATCAGTGCGGCGGAAAGCGCGGTGAAGGTCAGCTTTTCGGAAATCTCCGCGCGCAACAGCTGCAGCTCGGTGTGGATGAGCGTAGCGATTTCCTTCAGTGCATCGCCGACAAGATCGACAACGCCCTTGTCCTTCGCGCGCGCGGGCCGCCGCCGCACGGTCACCTCGCTGGATGTTGAATCCGCCGCCATTACTCGTTCCCGCGATGCGGCACGGGCCGCCCAGCGTGATAACGGGAACTGCCTGTTCTGGTTCCGACAGGGGCTGAAAACTGCTGGCGGATCAGCTCCAGAGCTCGCGGTAGTTGTGGAAGTTCGGAAGAATCGGGTCGGAGCGTGTCGGCTCCATCACCGGAAGCAGCCGTTTCAGCACGGCGTTGATGGGGCCCGAGGTATGCCGGACATAGAGATCGACGGGGTAGAGCGACTGGCGCAAGTGCCACTTGGGATCGTAATTGAGGCTGCCGCTGTAGAAGCGCTTGTAGCCGTTGGCGATGGCCCATTCGATGATGTCGTGAAAAACGCGATAATAAAGATTGAGGTCGAAGGCGACGGCATAATCGAATCCCACATATTCGTGACAGATCGCGTCGCCCTGCATTGTGCAAAGGCCGAAGGCGATGATGTGGCTGTCCTGACGCCAGATGAAGAAGCGGACCTTATCCGGCATCCGCGGCCCGGCCTCGCAAAGAAAGTCCTTGGTGAGTTTCTCGAACTGCAGCGGTGAACGTTCGTAGACCTTTTCGTAGAGCGGATAGACTTCATCGACGAACGGGGTCACGTCGCCGACGACGCTCATGGTGATCTCGGGCTGCGCGCGCTCGGCGGCGCGCAACTTGCGGCGCACCTTTCCGCGCGTGCGCGGACTGAGGCAGTTCGACAGGTAGTCCTCAAAATTCTTGTAGTCGATGTCGAGCGTCGTCATCGGCATGCTCGGCACGCGGGCGAAACCTTCACCCAGCATGCATTGCAGCGGCGCGCGGTACTTCGCGGGGAATTCCTTGAGCACGATCATCGAGCATTTCAGTTCGCCCGCTACGCCTAGCAAGGCTTGGCCGAGCGTTTCGGCCGTTTCGGATTTTGTCGCGTCATCGCCGTCGAGATGCCCTTCGCCGGCGGCGCATCCGACCATCAGCGCGCGCGCACGCATGAAACGTGGCCAAAGGCGGCGCAGGCTGCTGACGATTTTTGTCACGCCGCCGCTCATACCGGCGAGCAGATCCTGGTCGACCAGGAAATAAGGCTGGATGGCGCGGACAGCGCGATCGTTCTTGACGATCAGATAGCCGTAGGTGAACCCATCCTTCAAGGTGTCTTCGAGAAGTTCATAGTAACGATGATCTTTTCGCTCCCGCGCGAATGCAGATTGCCATTGCGGCAGGGCGGAAATTTCCGCGCGTGATGCGATTCTGATCGTCCTGCCCGGACGCGACGTCGAGCCGGCACTGTCATTCCGCTGAAGCATTGATCACCCGGCGCTGCAAGGCGCCGTTGTCATGCAAAAACGCGGTCGAATGCAAGACTGTTGTAGTAGGGGAAGCCCAATCCGATGCCGAGCTGCTTGCGGCCGGATTGCAGGGCGCGACGGGCGACATGGTGATCGCGCGCCACGCGAATGAGATTCGAGAGCTGACCGGGCTGCTGCAGCACCGAGCGCAGCACCGCCGGCACGTCCGGCGTGCCATCGCGACGCAGCCCGAGCGTTGCTGCCGGCGGCAGCATTCTGTGCGCGGAATCGAGGATGACCCGGCATGCGGCAAACGGAATTCCGTGCGCGGCGGCGACTTCGGCCGCGATGTGCGATTCCATATCGACGGCGGCCGCGCCGGTCTCGTCGTGCAACTGGAGTTTCTCTTTCGGGCTGGCGATGACGTTGTTGGCGCCGACGACATTTGCGTGAATGGCGCCGGGAAGGATTTCCAGCAGCCGCTGCGCCCAGGCGCGGTCGGTCGCAATCACATCCTCGCCACTTGCGACCCCGGAGGCCACGACCCAATCCCCCGCGGCAAGATGCGGTGCGAGGCCGCCCGCGATTCCGAAGCTGATGATTCCCGAAGCGCCCCGCTCGATCGCGGCGCGCAACGCCGCCCGCAGCCCCGACCCCTGATTGCAAAGCACCGACACACCCGGACCGCGCGCTATGCCGGCTTCAAGTGCTAAACATGTAACGGCAACGACGCCCGCCTGTCCCGACATCCGCACCCCGCTTCCCAGCGTATTTATCCCAAAGGGAGCCCCTATGGTCAACGTCGCAACCCCCAGAAAACACGCGGTTTCCTTAACATCTTGGGGGATGTTGCTTCTTCGGCACGCCATTGGCGCGGTGCGCCCGGCATGACATGTCAGCGCCGAGGCGGTACTATTTTCGCCCGCCCTGTGCATAAAAGTACGGAACTTCCGAGCGTCTTTCGGAGACTTGGATGAGTTTTGATGTCGACAGCCTGTTGGAAGAGGCGGACGCCGACCGGTACGGATTGCACGCCCGCTATCTGAACGAGCAGATGGTCCGCGTCTTGAAGACGATTGGTTTCGATCGAGCGTACCAGCGCGGCAAAGGTCAATATTTATACGACCGGCAGGGCCTCCAGTACCTCGACCTGCTGAGCGGGTGGGGTGTGTTCGCTCTGGGACGCAACCATCCGGTCGTGAACGACACTCTGCGGAAAGTCCTCGCCAGCGATTTTCCAAACCTCGTCCAAATGGATGTGTCGGCCCTCGCCGGTGTGCTTGCCGAGCGTCTGCTGCGCTACGTGCCGCACCTCGAAAAGGTGTTCTTTGCCAATTCGGGGACCGAATCGGTCGAGACCGCGATTAAGTTTGCACGTGCGGCAACAAGTCGCGACGGAATTGTCTATTGCAGTCACGCCTTCCACGGCCTGACGAACGGCTCACTGTCACTGATCGGCGACAAGATCTTCCGCGATGGCTTCGGCCCGCTTTTGCCCGGCTGTGTCGAAGTGCCGTTCAACGATCTCGGCGCCCTGGAAGAGGCACTGGCTTCGAAAAAAATCGCGGCGTTCGTCGTCGAGCCGATCCAGGGCAAATGCGTCAGCGTCGCCGCCGACGACTATCTGCGCTCGGCGGTCGAGCTTTGCCGCAAGCATGGCACCTTGTTCGTCGCCGACGAAATTCAAACCGGACTGGGGCGAACCGGGCGCTTCCTCGCCTGCGAGCATTGGAGCATCGAGCCAGACATAGTTCTCCTGTCCAAATCGCTGTCCGGCGGACAGGTCCCATCTGGCGCGGTGCTGACGCGCAAATGGATCTTCGACAAGGTCTTCGATCGCATGGATCGCGCTGTGGTCCACGGCTCGACATTTTCTAAGAATGATCTCGCCATGGCGGCCGGCCTCGCCACGCTTGAGGTGATCGAGTCCGAAAAGCTGATGGAGAACGCCGAACAGAAAGGCGTGCGACTGCTCGCGACCTTCGAGCGGATGATCGGGCGTCACGAGCTCGTTAAGAAAGTGCGTGGCAAAGGGCTGATGATCGGCATCGAGTTCGGCGCACCTCGCGCGCTGAAGCTCAAGGCATCGTGGAATTTGCTCGAGACGGCGAACAGCGGGTTATTCTGTCAGTTGATCGTGATCCCCCTCCTGAAGGAACACAGGATTCTGTCACAGGTCGCAGGACACGGGAATCACACGATCAAGCTGCTGCCGCCCCTGATCATAACGGACGAAGACTGCGACTGGATCGAGCGGTCTTTCGAATCGGTCATCGCGGACGCGCATCGCGTCCCGGGCGCCATCTGGTCCCTTGGCAAGACGCTGGTCGAGAATGCGGCGCGCGCCCGCGCGCGCGGCTAGGCCTCACGCGCGCGGCTGTTCTTGAGCGCCGCCGCCGCGAGCGCATAGCCACCCTGTGCGCCGTCCACAAAATGCACGTGCTTCGGATTGGTCGGCGACGGCGTGAAGCAGGTCACCATCGCCGAGTCCTGCCGATGCATGCCGTACCGGACCGCGCCTTTGGCGGCTGCCGCTTTCAGAAAAGTTTCGATCTCAGCGATCAGCTGTGGCGTACAATCGAGCACCATGCGCAGTGAATCGTCGAACTTGCGGAAGTCTGAATTCTCAACGACTTGCTGCGTGTACTTCGCCGGCACGAAGCCGCCGACGGGCACGCCGAGCCGCATGATGAGAAAATAGAGAAAGGTTGCGGCCAGGACCTTGGCCTTGCGCCCTCGGACCGATTCACTGGCGCGGCGCGATGCGCGAGCTTCAAGATCGAAGCCCTGCGGTGGCCATTTGAGACGCAAGCCTGCGCCCGTAACGGGGCGCGACGCATCCGGCGTATTCTCAACGATGCGGATGATAGCCTCAACTGCAGCACGGAAATCTTGGCCGCGCGCATCTGGTCCGGGAACAACGACAAGCGAAAGGATTTGACCACGTTGTGAGGGAATCAATTCATAGCGGCACGATAGCCCGGACAAATCCGGATGGGCGCCGGGCGGGGCGGGCGGCACGGCGATCTCGCCACGCTTCATCGCGGCATCGGCCCAGGCCAGACCGCCGCCTGAAAACATGGCGATGCTGATATTGTCGGACGGCACGTAGCGAGCGACGCGAACGTCATTGCCGCGCGCGCGGATGTCGGCGACCGTAACCATTCCAATGCGCAGGTTTAGATCGAGGTCTTCCTTCACCCATGTTGCGGTCTCGGCGAGTGCCTGCCGGGCAAGGGCAGCGTCCGACGACGGCACAGCCAAGCCCGCTCCGTCACCGCCGAAGACGAAAGGGAAGTCGCGGTTCTTCAACGCATTGGCGACCGACGCGATCACCGCGGCGCCGGCCATGTTGACGGCCTTGTAGCGGTTCTGGCGGATGGCCTCCGTCGATTGCTGAACATCAGCGACACCCACCACCCAGTTGCCGGGCATCGGCGTGAAGCAGGTTTCATCCGCGACATTGGTGAAGTCGCGAAACACCGGCAAATATTCGTAGAAATTGGTGGATTCGGACGCGTCCATACTGAATCGATAGCACCATTGGCGGTCTTGCCACAAAGAAGGCGCGCGACGATGCTTCAATCATTCGGCGAAAATGATAGCGACGATAGCAAACTGTCGTGAATGCGATGTGCTTGTTGTCGGCGGTGGTCCCGCCGGCTCGACCATTGCCGCATTGCTCGCGCAGAAGAACAAACACGTCGTCGTCCTGGAGAAAGAACATTTTCCTCGCTTCCACATCGGTGAATCGCTCCTCCCGCTGAATTTGCCTCTATTCGACCGGCTAGGAATTATCGACGATGTTCACCGGATTGGCGTCTACAAGCCCGGCGCCGAGCTTGTTTCCGACGCGCATAACGCGGCCACGACGTTTCGATTTGCCGACAATCCTTATCTGAGCGTCGGCCACAGCTATCAGGTCAGGCGTGCTGAGTTCGATAAATTGCTGCTCGACAACAGCCGGCGTCTCGGCGCGAAGGTGTTGGAGGGTGCTCGCGTGTCCGATGTTACGCTTGATGGCGATCGGGGTCCGCACGTTACGGTGTTGAACGATGACGGCATAGCGACCGAGTGGTCGGCCCGATTTCTCGTCGACGCGACCGGTCGCGACACGTTGCTCACAAGCAGGCTTGGACTGAAGCGCATCAACAAGCACAACAACACCGCGGCCGTGTTTGGACATTTTCGCAACGTTCCTCGCCGCTCCGGCGACAAGGAAGGAATGATCACCGTCTATCTGTTCGAGCACGGCTGGTTCTGGATGATCCCGTTGCCCGATGAGGTGACGAGCGTTGGCGTCGTGGGCACGCAGGCTTTTTTTAAGCAAAGAAAAGCCAACCTCGAAACGCTCTTTGCGAGTGCCGTGGCCGAAACTCCCAGCCTTGCGTTTCACATAAAGAATGCCGAGCGTATCGGTCCGCTGACCGCGTGTGCCGACTACTCATATCACTCGCAGTCCTACGTCGGAAAAAACCATATCCTTGTCGGCGACGCCGCGGCCTTCATCGATCCGCTGTTTTCAAGCGGCGTCATGATGGCGATGAGCAGTGCGGCTTACGGGGCAACCGTCGTGGAAGAGCTGCTTGATGGTCGCGGTTCACGCGAGCGGCTTGTGCGCGAATATGAGAGCAAGATCCGGCACAGTCTCAATTCGCTGTCCTGGCTGATCTACCGGATCAATTCACCGCTGTTGCGCGACATCTTCATGTCGTCGTTCGATCTGTTCAACACGCGCCACGAACTGATCACGATATTGGCCGGCGATTTCTACGAGCCCCGCTCCTGGCTGTCGCCGCTGCGGCGCCTGCAGCTTGCCTATGGTTGCCTGTATGTCCTCTCGAAATTCGGCTTCCGCCTCGGCTCCGCGCGCGCCTCCGCGCTATTCCGGTGGCATGGAAGTTGCTAATCGTTATTCTAGAAAACAGAAACAACGCGGGGCGCCGCATGCGATTTCACAAACCAGTAGCTGTAGCGACAACTGTGGCGGCGATCTGCGCAGGCGGAGCCCTGCTGGCGCAGCAACAGCCGCCGATCTCGGCGCAATCGGCCGCGCAGAAGCTGACGGTCGTGCCGGGCTCGAAGTACCCCGGACGCATGCATGTCCTCCCGGCGACAATGGAAACGACGCAGTGGGGCTGGTTCGACAACGCCGAATTGCCGCGCCTGATCATCGATTCAGGCGACACGGTTGCGATCGAGTCGATGTCGCATTCGCACGGTCAGCTTTATCCAGGCCGCACACTGGCGGTCAAAGTTAAAGCCACATAGATGGTGCAAATCGTTATCCCCGGAGATGCAATGTTGAACCCAATTCAGGCGTGGAACGCGTGGGCCAGGCTGGCGATGCAGGTGGCCGTCACCGGATTTGAAGCGCAGAGCGTCATGGCGCTTCGTTTCATGCGCCTCGCCGCGGGCGGCGCCCGGGCCCAATCAGAGGCACGCCGTATGGTCACCGAGAAGGTGATGGCGCTCGGCGAAGCGCAAAGCGCAGCAACTATCGCATCGATCAAGGGCGACAAGGGCCCCCGCGTCGCCACAAAGGTGCTCCGCGTCTACAAGCGGCGCGTGAGGAAAAACCGACGGCGGCTTACGAAGTAACGTGTGGGCTTGGCCTTGATCTCCGGCGGCGATCCAGCCCACAATTCCAATACCGAATGTTTTTGGTATAGGGGAATGGCCAGCATGCCACGGCAGATCAACGTCATCGCGAGCGTGTTCGTTGCACTTACGTTCAGCGGCACCCTGCTTGCTGCATCCCAGGCGCAGGACTGTCCGCGAGGCGATCTCGACAAGGCTTATTGCGACCGCGACGGCGACCTAGTGGCCGACACACCGACCGATGCCAAGCAACTCGTCAATCCGCCGACACTGATCTTTGCTTATACGCCGGTCGAGGATCCCGCGGTCTACACCAAGGTGTGGGATGGCTTCATCAAGCACATGGAAAAAGTCACCGGCAAGAAGGTGGTTTTCTTCCCCGTGCAGTCGAACGCGGCGGAAATCGAAGCCATGCGGTCCGGCCGCCTGCACATTGCGGGCTTCAACACGGGATCCAATCCGATCGCGGTGAATTGCGCGGGCTTTGTGCCCTTTGCCATCATGGCCGGAAAGGATGGCACCTTCGGATACGAGATGGAGATCATTGTGCCGGCTGATAGCCCGATAAAGACGCCGGCCGACATCAAGGGCAAGAAACTCGCGTTCACCTCGCCGACATCGAATTCCGGGTTCAAGGCGCCATCCGCTTTGCTCGAATCGGAGTTCAACCTGACTGCGAAGCGCGACTACGAGCCGGTGTTCTCGGGCAAACATGACAATTCTATTCTCGGCGTCGCGAACAAGGATTACGACGCGGCCGCGATCGCCAACGAGGTGATGTTCCGCATGTTCGAGCGCAATGTCGTGGACAAGGCGAAGATCCGCACGATCTACAAATCCGAGACCTTCCCGACCACCGGCTACGGCGTTGCGCACAATCTCGATCCGGCCTTGCAGGCGAAGATCAAGGAAGCGTTCTTCACGTTCCCCTGGGAAGGCTCGGCGCTGCAGGCGGAATTCAAGGGCGAGGATAAATTCGTTCCGATCACCTACAAGAAAGACTGGGGCGTCATTCGCAAGATCGACGCGGCAAGCGGCGTAAAATACAACTGCAAATAACTGCGCGCTCGACGGGGGCACGATGCTGCGCATCAAAGGTCTGACCAAGCGCTATCGCACGGGCGATCTCGCGCTCAAGGGCATCGACATCGACGTGCCTGACGGGCAGGTAATGGCGTTGATCGGCCCGTCCGGTGCGGGCAAGTCGACGGTGATCCGCTGCGTGAACCGGCTGGTCGAGCCGACCTCGGGATCGATCGAGCTCAACGGCGTCGATATCGTGAAGCTCGGTGCTGGCGAATTGCGCCGTGCGCGCCGCCGCATGGGCATGATCTTCCAGGAATATGCGCTGGTCGAGCGGCTGTCGGTGATGGAAAACGTCCTCACCGGCCGGCTCGGCTATGTAGGCTTCTGGCGGAGCTGGCTGCGCCGCTTTCCGCAATCCGATATTGACGAAGCCTTCCGTCTGCTCGAGCGCGTCGGCCTCGATCATATGGCCGACAAGCGCGCCGACGAGCTGTCCGGCGGACAGCGTCAGCGCGTCGGCATCTGCCGCGCGCTCATCCAGAATCCTGAGCTGCTGCTGGTCGACGAACCGACCGCTTCTCTCGATCCGAAGACCTCGCGGCAGATTATGCGGCTAATCAAGGAACTGTGCACCGAACGCAAGCTGTCAGCGATCATCAATATTCACGATGTGATGCTCGCGCAGATGTTCGCCGAGCGCATCGTCGGCCTGCGTCTCGGTGAGATCGTCTACGACGGGCCGCCCGACGACCTCACGCCTGCCGTGCTGACGTCGATCTACGGCGAAGAAGACTGGTCAGCGACAATCCGCAAGGTCGATGAGCAGGCGGACGAACAAACGGAAGACAATGTCCTGCCGTTCGAACCGCCGCGTCCTGATCGCAACCGCCTCGCGGGACTGACGTGATGCTCGGCAACTGCCTGACAATCGTCATGTCCCGCCTTGTGCCGGGTACCCATGTCGTGGCCCAAAAAGATGTGGATGGCCGGGATAAACCCGGCCATGACGGCGGAGAGGCCGTGTGTCCCTAGCTGTCGCCGCACCCCGCCGCTGGAAAAAACCGCCGCTGATCAAGTCGGCCTGGCTGCGCTGGACGCTCGCAATCGGGACTGCGGTCTATCTCGCTTTGGTGTTCCAGACGACGCCTGTGAACTGGACCCGAGTATGGGACGGTTTACCGCGCGGTGCGGCATTCATCTCTGCGTTCTTCCCGCCGGATTTTGTAAGCCGCTGGGACGAAATCGCTGAAGGCATTGCCGAAAGTCTCTGGATGACGATCGTCTCTACCGTCGTCGGCATCGCGCTCTCGGTTCCCGTTGGCATCGGTGCCGCGAAAAACATCGCGCCGGTGCCGGTCTACTATTTCTGCCGCGCGGTGCTCGCGGTCTCGCGCAGCTTCCAGGAAGTCATCCTCGCCATCTTCTTCGTCAAGCTGTTCGGCTTCGGACCTTTCGCCGGCCTCGTGACGCTTTCGTTCGCCACCATCGGCTTCTACGGCAAGCTGCTTGCCGAGGATATCGAGGACATGGACGCCGCGCAGGCGGAGGCCGTGCGAGCCTCGGGCGCAAGCTGGCTGCAATGGATCAATTACGGGGTGCAGCCGCAAGTGATGCCGCGCATGATCGGGCTTGGTCTCTATCGGTTCGACATTAATTTCCGCGAGTCCGCCGTGATCGGCATCGTCGGTGGGGGCGGCATCGGCGCCACGCTCAACACCGCCTTCGACCGCTACGAATTCAGCTCCGCCGCAGCCATTATCATCGTGATCATTGTCATCGTGATGCTGTGCGAATACGGCTCCGGCCATTTGCGGCGCTGGGTGCAGTGATGGCGACAATTCCGGCCCATGCACGGACGTGGCGGCGGCGCGAACCGCGCGTTCAACTTATGATCTGGCTCGCCTGGCTGGTCGCCGCCGCACTTTTCATCGGCTGTTTCCAGCTCATCTCCGAAAAAACCATCTGGGCTTTTGTCTCGGATGCGCCACAACAGGCCGGTGATCTTGCGGCACGGATGGTGCCGCCCGACTGGTCATATATCCGCGTGCTCGGCCGGCCGATCTGGGACACCATCAATATCGCAACGATCGGCACGCTGGTTGCCGTGCTTCTCGCAGTTCCTGTCGCCTATTGTGCCGCCCGCAATACGACGCCGAGCGTCAGCGTCATCCGACCGATTGCGCTTTTCGTGATCGTGTCCTCGCGATCGATCAACGCGCTGATCTGGGCGCTGATGCTGGTCACGATTATTGGCCCTGGGGTATTTGCCGGCATCATCGCGATCGCACTGCGCTCGATCGGCTTCTGCGCCAAGCTGCTCTACGAGGCGATCGAGGAGATCGACGAAGGGCAGGTCGAAGCCGTGCGCTCGACCGGCGCCTCCGGCGCGCAGGTAACGTCATACGGTATTGTGCCACAGATCTTGCCGGCCTTTGCGGGGATCTCCGTGTTTCGTTGGGACATCAACATCCGCGAATCGACGGTGCTCGGCCTGGTCGGAGCGGGCGGCATCGGACTGGAACTCAATGCCGCGATCACGCAACTCTACTGGACCCAGGTCTCGCTGATTTTGCTTGTCATTATCGGCACGGTGATCGTGAGCGAGTGGGTCTCGGCCAAGGTCCGCCACGCGATCATTTGAAAGGCAACTAGATCAGGCCGCTCGTCGCGAAGCGCCGTAATCTATTGCAATTCGAAACAGGATTTCTTTCGATGTGTCATCGGGGCCTTCTCGCTGAACGCGCTCGCGATAGGCAATCGCGCTTCAGAATCTCGATCTCGCGGGCGTTTGAATCGATGCCGCCGACGGCAATTTTCGCCTCATGGCAACTTCGTGGCGAACGGAAAAATGCACACCAAATCTCGGCGCGGCTTGCGCGCCGGCTGTCAGTGGTCGCGGAAGACGAATGTGGAAGCGGTTCAGTCGGCCCGAGCGTTGCGCGACGCGCGCCTGATTCTGTGCCCGCGCCGATACTGATCCATGACCATGCGGCAAGCCGGATTGAGGCGCGGCCGGTTGTCCATCAGGCAATGAAATACGGCGTTGCGATCCGGAATAGCCGACCAGCAGACTCGGAACGCATCATTGAAGCAGGCCTGCCGCTCTTCCGTGGTCTCGGCCATCGCGGTGGAACTCAGGAAGGCCATCGCGACGGCGGTTGTTATCCGTGCAAATGCTTTGAATGGCGTCAGTGCAGTCAGGTTAAATTGAGCCGTCAGCCATTTGTCTGGCATGTGCACAGGTCCGTCCGTGTTTGCGTTTCCCCTGACGAGCATCATAGGCATTCCCTTCCATTGCCCTATGACCGAAGGGCCACAGTGGACAAGAAATGCGATGCACAGGTTCCAGAATCCGAGCGCGGATCGTTCCGCTCTGGTCAAGCGCTTGCTGGTCTTTCCCGGCAGCCCTAAAGTTGCATGATGTGGCGTGAGTAGGGGGCGCGTACATGGCGAAACGCCCTGGTGCGAGGTTCGTGGCTCGCGATCGCGGTATCGGCCTTTCGGTGCTGATCGCAGTGTCATTGCTCAGCACGCCGGGGCGCACGCAATCCGCCGACCTCGTGCTTTGCGACCGGATAGCAGCCGATCCGAGCGATCCGGACAAGCCGGCCGACGTCAAGGGAACTCCTGAAATCGCTCAATCCGACATCGCGACCGCGATCAAGTTCTGCAAAGTCGCCTCCGGCTCATCGCGCCGCGCCATGTACGAGCTTGGACGTGCCTACGCGGCCAACCGGCAGATGCCTGAGGCCGTCGCTGCCTGGCGAAAGGCCGCGGACAAAGGCAGCACGTCCGCTATGGTCGAACTGGGGGTGCTGTTGGGAACCGGTTCCGGTGGAACCAAGGATCAGGCCGCGGCGCGCCGACTTTTCGAGCGCGCTGCGGAAGCCGGTAACCCGCGCGGTGTTTCCAATCTTGCGGCCTTAAGTGGTGATACTCCATCAGACCCCGGCAAGGCGAGGTCGCTGCTGACAAAAGCAGCAGAAGCAAATTCGGCGGAAGCGCAATACCAGCTTGGAGTAATGAATGCAGACGGCGTGGGCGGACCGAAGGATGACGCCGCCGCGCGAGCCTGGTTCGAGAAGGCGGCCGCGCAAAATCACGCCGGTGCGTTGGAGCGCATGGGCGCCTTCACCGAGAGCGGACGAGGGGGCCCGCAGGATGCCGCGGCCGCCAAGGCCTACTACGAAAAAGCCGTAGCGCTCGGTAATGAGAGCGCCAAGGCTGCGCTGAAGCGCGTCGAATGTCCGTATGTGATCAAGGACAAGAACGGAAAGTTCGTGACCAATCTCTGCTTCTAGCCGCGCAAAAGGAAAAGCCGCCGTGAGGCGGCCTTTCCAGGAGAGGCCGCTGCAGCCGTGGTGACAAGCTGTGGCGACCGGTCCCGGTAGTCAACGCGCAAAAATTTTTGAAGTTCGAAGCTCATCCGAAAATCGGATCGAGATTGGGAACATGCAGGCCCGCGTTGCGTTTTCTAGTTACGCCGCGCGTATCCCCCCATCCCCCCGAACGCGCGGTCACTTCAGTCAAAGAACCGGGTGCGGCCCCGCGCCGGTTCTTGATTTGCATTTGTCGCAGGCCTGAAATGCACCCGCCGACGGAACGTTTGGCAGCCCAGTTCGTTTTGATGACTATGAGCGAGCGGGCGACCACAAGGCTAATCGGGCTGTCTCTATCCGGTTTGTTTCTGATGATGCTGATGCTCAACGCGATCAGTTCCTAGCGAATCATATCAGCCCACTGGTTACCCTCTACGCCATTAGCACTTGGTAAGTGGCTAAGGACGAAACAATGAGGGCCGCGCGATTGGCGCGACCCTTTTGCTTTCCAGGTGCGTTTCCGAGGATTTTTTATCAGCTCGCCTGCAAAGTTACGCGTGCGAGTCCGTTGAAGCCGAGAGCACTGGCTGCTGCCGGGGTGAGATCGATAACGCGGCCGCGTACGAACGGTCCCCGATCATTGATCCGCACCACGACGCTGCGGCCGTTGCTTTTGTTCGTCACGCGCACGCGCGTGCCGAACGGAAGCGTACGGTGCGCAGCCGTGAAGCCGCTCGGCTTTGCGCGCTCTCCGCTTGCGGTGCGTTCGCCGGCATAGGCATAGACCGAAGCAAGTCCGGACTGCGCCATGACGGCGGACGAACACCCAACGAAAATCAGTGCGCCGCAAATTGCGGCGGCGAAACGCACGATCATCAACTTAGCTCCTGGATTGGCCCCGCAGTCGGGCGTGGCTGTAGGTGGGACGGCGTACGTTTTGGCGGCGGAAATGGGGCTATTTTTCGAAATCGAAAGTTCCGCAAAATGCGGGTGAAACCGAATTTCCAAAACAAAAACGCGTAGATCGCGTTCTCCTACATGCAGATCAGGAGCGATTGATGAAAAAAATATTGCTTATCGCTGCTGTTATGTTCGCATTCGCGACGCCAGGCTTTGCGCAATCCTAAAGTGCAAGTTACGGGACCGGGTTGTTTCGACCGCTCGCGCAGCAAGCGGCATTTCGGCATTCGCTTATTCGCCGCCGATTTCGCGCCGGCACAAAGCGTACGATACGCACAATAAGTTGCGCTGATCACTAATGTGGTGACCGCGGATTACGCGGGCTCTTTGAAGTACGCGCACCATTTTGGCCGGTAGCGTTTCTTCACATTAGGCGAGCAATTGATCTTGCAGGAGTCGGTCACACACTCCATCAATTTATCCTTGCCCCCGCTTGAATCTGTTTTGGGTGCTGCGGCCTTTGCCGCCGGAGACAGGTTGGCCGGAACGACCTGACGGGGTTCGCAGACCCCACCCACGCCGCTGACGCTCGCGCGGCATTGGTCGATACTGACAAAGCCGCAGTTCGTGCCACCCCCGGCACTGTAAATGGCGCACCATCTGGCGGATTGGCCGGAGGCGCTGCCGCCAAGCATTGGTGCGGCTATTAACAGGCACGCTATCCAGATCGGAAGTCTCACGGGCGCTCTCTGACTTTGGCTCATTCGGCAACGACGTTAGCCCGCCGGAACGCCGATTGTAAGCGCAACAAGCAACGCGCGGGTGACTCGGCTGGATCTGATGAAGCCGCCTTCACCGGCGGCCTTTTGTTGTAAGTCGTCTCGACAATATTCCTATCCTGCCCCCGTTGCCGGGGGGTGTCTGATCAGCGTCTCCAGACGCGGGGCGGCGAGCGGTGGCCGACAATGGCGGCGGAGATGCACGTTGGCCCCCGGCGGTCCAAGCCGCGCCTGTCCCGGCATGCGAGCCGCTGCCGAGGGTCCTAACGGCCGGTAGGTCGATTCTGCTGTCAGAGGAGGGTCGGCTGAGTGCCTGGGGAGTCCATCGGAACCCAGGCGTCCCGCACCCTCGGTATCCTCCGCGGAGCAGCGGAAACATGACTGGTTGATTGGCTGTTTGAAAAGTGAATCAGCGGCGCAGAAAATTGCGTCTGCATCGTCATGTCGTGGCTGCACAGATCGTCGGACGATGCTCAAAATATCTCACGAATGAATGGCTACTGTTTTGCGGCGGAGATGTGGCGTCACAATCGAATTGCTGTCGTAAAAGGCAATGCGCGCCGCTTTCCAAAATCAAATGCACACCATGACGACACATGCACGACATCGAGCATGAGTCGCACGCATGGAACGTATGTTGCGCAGAGCATGGCGAATAGGGCGATTGCACTTATGTAGGTTTCAACAACTATAAGAAAATAGAAACGCCCTGTAGTCGTCGGACCCAACGAAGGGAGATGATCCATGGCTTACGCCCCTTACGCCGTCGCAAAAAGCGGCTTCACCAACGAAACTCCGGCACGCGAACGCCCGCGTTTCTTGCGTCGCCTCTTCACCGCGATGACGATTTCGCGTCAGCTTCAGGCGGATCGCGAGATCGAGCGTTATTTGCGCAACAGCAAATTCACCGACGAGGCGGAGCGCGAGATCGAACGGCGTTTTCTGTCGACGCCACCGCGCCTTTGAGGTGCGCAATGTCGGCCTTTGGGGTTCACGCGCCCCTGATGCCGCCGCTCGGCGGCTTCCTCGCGTTATTTCATTCTTCAAGACCTTCGCCGAAGTTTTCCTCGACGCGCAGCGTGAGGTCGCGGCCGCCCACAAGCGCTATCCGTTTGCCGATTGGTGAGGTGCGGTCAGGCAGCGCCTTCGACGACGCGCATGTCGCGCTCGACGTTGCCGGTGCCGAGCACCTTGAGCGCCTCCTTGTAGGCGGGCGTATCGTGACAGGCGACGGCGTTGTCGATGCTGTCGAACTCGACCAGCACCACACGTTCGTTCATGCCTGACTCGTACACTTTCGTCGGGTTGCTGAGTGCGAGAAAGCGGCCGCCGGCTCCTTCGATCGCCGGCACGGCGAGCTTGGCGTAGGCCTTCCAGACCTCCGGATTTTTCACCGAACGATAGGTCACGACCCAATAGGCCTTCGGCACGGCGTTCCTCCTTTGCTGGTCTTGCAGCCGCAAGGACCTTATGGCGCGACCGCCTTCCGCAGCAAGGCCCGCGCGTCATCGCTGCCGTCGAGCGGACGTAAGGTTCGGCGCGTCACTTTCCAGCCGTCTTTACCGCGCTTGAGCTCCCACCGATTGGCGCCCACGCGGTGAATGCGAAATCCGGTCGTGCTGCCGTGGCCGGACAGTTCGCGCGGCGCCGCCTGCCGGTCGGGCGTGATGATCTGCAAATAAGAAGTCGCCACCCCACTATCTCCATCGAGCTCGACGCGCGGCAGTCCGGCGAAATGACAGAGGCCTTCGGCAATGGCGGCCTGGTGTTCAGGGGTCTTCACGATTGCCGCAATCGCTTCGTTGCCATTCGCGCCTTTGCCGCCACCAAGGTCGATCGAGCCATCCGTCGTGAATGCGTTGCGATAGTAACTGTCGGTCCCTGTATCGGCGGCGGGCGGATGGCTTGCGATAAGGTGATAGATCGCAAGCGTGTCCTCCACCGCGCGGAGACGATCCTCAGTCGTAACAGGCTTAGTCATGCAGGCCTCCCGATGTTGATATTGAAGCGGCGGGTGAGACGAATTCAGCGCGAATCAAATACTCTCGCGGTGGGACGGTATTTCGGCACAGATGGATTCAAATCGTGATGGAACCAAAGATTGGGACCCCGGTTGCGTCACAAAGTTGCCGGAGTTTCACACGAAAAGCCGCGTTTCCCCACCCACAATTTGCAGATGCACTGGAGCCGTTATGACTCGCAAACTTGCACTGATGACCATCCTCATTGCGTTGGCGGCAACGCCGGCTCTTGCGCAAAAACAGCGGCTCGCAGTTGTCGATGCCAACGGGAATCTTGATGCGCTGATTCGGCAACATGCGGCGGCAAATAATCTGCCGGAGGATCTCGTGCGTCGGGTAATCAAACGCGAGAGCGGCGGCAATTCGCGCGTGGTGAGTGCCGGCAATTACGGGCTCATGCAGATCAAGCTCCAGACGGCCCGCTCGATGGGATACACCGGCAACGCCGCCGGTCTGCTCGACGCCAACACCAACATGACTTATGCGGTGAAATATTTGGCCGGCGCCTATCGTCTCGCGAACGGCAATCACGGTCGCGCAGTCCGCTACTATGCTGCCGGTTACTATTATGCAGCCAAGGTCAAAGGGGTGTCCGTCAATTCACTCGCGCAGGCGAACGATACATATGCTCCCGTGACCAGCCGCAACGTCAAATTCAGTTCGCGGCAAAGTCTGCGTGAAGTCGGCAGGCAAACCGACGGTTTCGGCTCGTCTTGGAATTTCTACAACAGGCCCGACTCGTACTGATGGGGTGACGTCCTAATAGGGAATTGAGCGCGGGGTCGCGGAATAAGTGTGCTGGGTCGCCTGCGCGCTGGTGGTCACCGGCCACTGATAATACCGCTGTTGGCCATACGCGGGTTGCTTTGCTGGGTGTAAGCCGGCTCCTGGCAGGTTTGGCTTCTGGGCACCGTAAGTCGATTGTTGACCCCGGCGGTCCGGTAGACGCGGCGACGTGCATCAGGCCGCGGTTTGGCTTGCTCCGCTTTCTTGACAGACTGTGCATCCTCTTGCGGCGATTGCGGCAGCGCCTGCGGTGTGATAGCCGGCAACTCGACCGACGTGGGGTCGCCAATCTCGATAGGGATGCTGATGACCGGCGTCTCGGGGGTGGTCGCGGTTTCTTCCGGATCGGCATCGGTCCGGTCACTGGGCAAACCGGCGACCTTCGGTGGCACCTCTTCGGAGCGCGCAGGGGTATCCGGAAAGTCACGCAGACGGTTAACGCGTTTGAAAGCGGCATGGATGACATATTGCCGCGCTTCGGACTGGCGATCGCGATCAGCCAGAACACCGCCGTTCGTGGCCATGGCGCTCGATAGTGGTGCGCGCGAGCCGTCAGGCGGGCTCAGCCCAGCACCAGAATCAAAATGGCGACGTTGACTGTGAATAACTGAGTCGAGGCAAAGTCTTTGATCGGCAAACGAAGGTGTGCGTCTTTTATATCACTGGCTTTGAGGCCGGTGACAGCTTACCGGCTGGTTGCTAGGAAGCGGCTGCAATAACGTACGCGGGGAAGCGCCATGATGAAGAAGCCGAATTGTCCGATCATTGCTATCGAGGAGCACTACTGGGACGCGGAATTGGCCAAGCATTTCACCGGTCCCGAAGCCGGGCGAGGCAATGAGACGGACGAGCGACTCTATGACCTTGGGAGTCTGCGTCTCAAGGAGATGGACGAGGCCGGCATCGACATCCAGGTTCTCTCGCATGGCGCGCCGTCCACCCAGAAGCTCGGTGCCGATATCGCAGCCGAGCTGACCCGCCAGGTTAACGATCGCCTCGCCAAAGTCTGTGCGGGCAACCCCAAGCGCTTTGCCGCCTTCGCCTCGCTCCCAACCGCCGACCCCATGGCGGCGGCGGACGAGCTCGAGCGCGCAGTCACCAAACTCGGCTTCAAGGGCGCAATGCTGCATGGCATGTCGAACGGCGAATTCCTCGACTTCAAGAAATTCTGGCCGATCTACGAGCGCGCCGAGAAACTCGATGTACCGATCTATTTCCACCCGTCGCTGCCGCATCCGAAGGTGACGGAGATCTACTACCAGGATTACGCAAAGGACTTCCCGTTGGTGGTCCGTCCGGCCTGGGGTTACACCGTCGAGACGGCCACCCAGGCGATCCGGCTGGTGTTGTCCGGGGTCTTCGACGCGCACCCGAATCTGAAAGTCATTCTCGGCCATTTCGGCGAGACCCTGCCGTTCCTCGTCTGGCGCATCGATACATCGCTCAAGCGGCCGGGCCAGAAGGCGATGAGTTTCCGCGATATTTTCTGCAAGAACTTTTATGTCACCACCAGCGGGTTCTTCTCCGACCCGGCATTGATCTGCTGCATGCTCGAAATGGGCGTCGACCACATCCTGTTCGCGGTCGACTGGCCTTTCGTGATGAACCCGCCGGCGGTCAAGTGGATGGAAAGCGTGTCGATATCCGACTCGGACAAGGTCAAGATATTGAGCGGCAATGCGAAGCGGCTTCTAAAGATGTGATGTCACCGGATGGCGCCGATAGTATTCGGCGTCTTCCGCCGATTGCGTCCAGTCCTTGTTGCCACGCCAGTCGCAGTGGTGGGCGCGCATGTCGTTTCCGTAGCGCACGCGGAACAGCATCGTGCGGCTGGAGCCGTTCTCATATTCATGCACTTCGCCGGGCGGGTGAACGACAAAGGCACCGGGCGTGACCGCAATGGTTTCGTTTGGTGTCCGCATTGTGCCGCCACCGGAAAAGCAGAAATAGATTTCGGTGGCCTCCGGGTGGCAATGATTGGGACTGATCTGTCCCGGCTCCCAGCAGGCGACGGTGACGTCACCATCGGCGATTTTGCCGAGGATTTTCTCGACGTGATGTTTTGGGTCCCATTGTTGCTCGCGTTCAAGGCTGAAGACCTGCATGGCCGTGGCACTCCGGAGGAAACCGAGCTTTAACCTAGCGCAAGGGTCGGCCGGGCAGGAGAGAGGGCCGTTGCGCATCAGCCGTGCGCATTGATAGAAGGACGTTTGCGAGGGCCCGTAGCTCAATGGTTAGAGCCGACCGCTCATAACGGTCTGGTTGGAGGTTCGAGTCCTCCCGGGCCCACCATTCACTCTTTCGAACCGCGAGATTTCCCTGAGACTGTTAAATGGCCCGCATTTGGCGGGCTCCGCGACAGGCGTTGCAGTCTCCGCAGAGACGAATTTGGGTTAGGTGGGGATTTCGGCCGACTTGTCTCTGGCCCCGGAATCGCCGTTCCCAGCCGTTGCATCGGAAGGTGCGGATCTTACTGGCGGACGTTGGTCTAAAGGCCGAGCATCTGTCTCTGCCGATGCCACTCTGCGGGGAGGTCACGCATCCGCGTCACGCCCTGGCCGTGTGGGAGACGCCCTTCAATCGCGGCCTTGACGAGGTCCGGCGCGAGGAAGGCGAGCGAGATTGTCATATTGACCTGCCGCACGCTGCAGCCCTCGCGTGCGGCGATGCTGTCGGTGGTCGCCTCGGGATTGGACGTGAGTTCGTCGAGCCAGCGACGTCCTCGCACAATCGATGCGACCAGCAACGCGCGGCTCTCGGAACGGATGGGGCGAGCATGTTGGCGGGACCCGGACCCAGGGACAAAAACCTCGCGGCGTCGTGTTGATGCTGTCTTGCACCAAGGGACTTCGATCACCTCAGGGGCTTTTTGCTTTCGTTTGGCGTTGGCAACTTGTGCACGATTGAGTTCGACAACCAGCTGGTCTGGTCGAACTTCGACGCGTTCGACATAACCCTGGATGACTGCTGTATCCGCGATATTGGTTGGTACGTTGCGGTGACCTCGAACCGCCTTGGCGACGAGGGTCTCGACCTCGTTGGCTGGAATGCGGCTGACGCTGCCGGCCTGCTTCGGTCGGCCTTGCAGCAGTGCCGACGAGATGTAGTAACGGTACTTGATGCCGCCCTTGCGAGCATGGCTCGGGGACATCCGATGGCCGCGGTCGTCGTAGATGCGGCCCAGTAGGACGGCCTCTGACTTCATCCGTGAGGTTTTATGGTTGTTCACCTGCGCAGTCAGCTTGACCTGGACGGCTTCAAATAGGGTCTGGTCCAGGATGGCGGGCTGTTCGCCTGCCAATACCTCACCCTTGAAGGCGACCTCGCCGATGTAGAAGCGGTTGCGAAGGAGATGCGCGAGGGGCCCACGGGTGAAAGGGATGCCGCCTACGGTTTCTCCAGTCTTGAGGGTCCGTACCTTGGTGACGATGCTCCGCTTGCGCA
>JBPYDR010000075.1:0-23133 GCA_051986235.1 Pseudolabrys sp. | reverse complement strand
CAGAGCAAATGCGCCGATTTGATCAGTGGCGCGTCGCTGCCGACATAGTTTGGCGCTTGCGCGAAGCTGGAATTAGTTGCGAAATGGATGACGATTTCCAAAAGCGCCATTAGACCTGTTTCGTATTGCTTTATCCCCGAAAGCAGAATGTGCGGTGCAACCAAGATATGTCCACTTTGCCCCTAAAAGCGGACATTCCGGGGTGAGAAGAATATTCGCTAAGTTTACTATCGCAAATGGCAAGCCACCTGCTGCCCCGGCCTTACCTCACGCAACATAGGCGTCTCCACCCGGCAGCGTTCAACCGCGTAAGGACAACGAGTATGAAAGTGGCAACCGCGCGGTGGATTAATTGGGCTTGGCACGTCGCCTTGCAGCACGCGCTTGGGCCGCTTGACGCGCGGATCTGGCACCGGCACTGCCAGCAGTAGCTGTTCCGTGTACGGATGCAAAGCGCGCGCGAACAGCGTGTGTTTGTCGGCGTATTCGACAATACGGCCCAGATACATAACGGCGATGCGATGGCTGATGTGCTCAATCACCGCGAGATTGTGGGAGATGAACAGATAGGCGAGTTCGTGCTCCTGCTGTAAATCCATCATCAGGTTGAGCACCTGCGCCTGGATCGACACGTCGAGCGCCGACACCGGCTCGTCGCCAACGATAAGCTTCGGCTGCAACGCGAGTGCGCGCGCAATGCCGATGCGCTGACGTTGGCCGCCGGAGAATTGATGCGGGTAATTGTCCATCTGCGCGCGACGCAGACCTACGCGCTCGAACAATGTCGCAACCTTCTCGCGCACCAACTTGCCGCTGGCTATGCCATGCACGCGCAAGGGCTCGGCGACGACCTCACCGGCCGACATTCGCGGATCGAGCGATGAAAACGGATCTTGGAATATGATCTGCATCTGCCGGCGATAGGGTCGCAATTCTGATTTGTTCAACACCGTAATGTCTTTGCCGGAAAGGCGAATACTGCCAGCGGTCGGCTCGACCAGCCGCAATACGGTGCGCCCGACTGTTGATTTGCCGCAGCCCGATTCACCAACCAGCCCAAGCGTCTCGCCCGCTTCTATCGCAAAACTTACGCCGTCGACAGCAAACACGGTGCCGCCCGCACGCTGCAGTAGCCCCTTGCGGACGGGGAAATGTTTCTTGAGGTCGCGGACTTCGAGCACGGTCTCAGGCATGGCCTTCCCCGTAAAGCTCGCGCGAGCGCCAACAGGCGGCCCAATGGCGGGGGCGCTTTTGCTCGAAAGTGGGATACTGCGAGCGGCAACGGTCCTGGGCGTGCGCGCAGCGTGGCGCAAACACGCACCCGGACGGGAGATTGCTGAGCGCTGGTACGGTGCCCGGAATTTCCTGCAACCGTCCGACCGCGCCAGCATTTTCCCCGCGCATCGAGGGCAGCCGCGGGATCGAGCCCATGAGACCGTGCGTATAAGGATGTTGCGGATGCGCGAACAGCTCCTGGACCGGCGCCTCCTCCACCTTGCGGCCGGCATACATCACGACGACGCGCTGCGCGGTTTCAGCCACGACGCCGAGATCGTGGGTAATCAGGATCACCGCCGTGCCGAGCTTGCGTTGCAAATCGAGGATAATCTCTAGGATCTGCGCCTGGATGGTGACATCAAGCGCGGTCGTCGGCTCGTCGGCGATGAGCACCTTCGGGTTGCAGGCGAGCGCCATCGCGATCATGGCGCGCTGGCGCATGCCGCCGGAAAGCTGATGCGGATATTCGTTGGCGCATTGCTCCGGCTCCGGAATCTGCGCGAGCCGCATCATGTCGACCGCCTTCTGCCAGGCCTGCCGGCTGCCTACCTTCTCGTGCAACAGTACCGCTTCCGCGATTTGGCTTCCGATGGTGAGCACGGGATTTAGCGAAGTCATCGGCTCTTGGAAAATCATCGCGATGTCCTTGCCGCGTACCGCTCGCATCACCTCTTCATCGAGCGTAAGCAAATCGACGCCCGCTAACTCGACCTTGCCGCCGGCGATGCGGCCGGGCGGATCGGGCACCAGCCGCATCAAAGACAGCGCGGTAACGCTCTTGCCGCAGCCCGATTCGCCAACGATTGCCAGCGTCTCATGTGGCGCGAGCGTGAAGCTGACTCCATCTACGGCTTTCACTGTCCCGAGGCGCAAGTCGAAATAAGTGCGCAGGTCCTCGACCGCGAGCAACGGCGCGGCCGTCTCCGTTGCGGGTTTGCCGGCGGGCAGTGCCATTGCGTCAGTCGCGCAGCCGCGGATCGAGAATGTCGCGCAGCGCGTCGCCGAATAGATTGGTTCCGAAGACAGCGAGGCTGATGGCAACACCGGGGAACATGACGAGCCAGGGCGCGGTGCGAACGTATTCGGCGGCCGACTCCGATAACATGCGTCCCCACGACGGATGCGGCTCCGGTACGCCGAGGCCAAGGAACGAGAGCGACGCTTCGGTCAGAATAGCAGCGCCAAGCTGCGCGGTCGCTATCACAATGAGTGGCGCAATCGTGTTCGGCAGTACGTGACGCACCGCAATGCGGAACTCGCTCATGCCGACCGCACGCGCCGCCTCCACGAATGGCTGTTCGCGCAGCGCCAGTGTGTTGGAGCGAATGACGCGCGCCGTATAGGGGATGAGCGGGATCGAGATAGCGACTATAGTGTTGTCGAGCGCCGGGCCAAGTGCCGCCGCCATCACCAGGGCTAGCACCAGCAGTGGCACAGACTGCAGCACATCGATGATGCGCTGGATAACGAGATCCACCCAGCCTCCAACATAGCCGGAGGTTAAGCCGAGCGCGACGCCAAATAGACTGCCAAGGAGGGTTGAGCCTAAGCCGACCGCAAGCGAGATGCGCGCGCCATAAATAATGCGGCTGAAGATGTCGCGGCCCATCTGATCGGTGCCCAGCACATGACCTGCGCCTGGGTGGAGCAGTCGCACGGCTGCATCAGTCGCCGTCGGACTGTAGGCCGTGATGAAGTCTGCGCACACCGCGCAAAACACGAACACCGCCATGATCGCCGCCCCGATCGAGCCGAGCGGATGCGCGCTTAGGTGATAGCGGATCTTCGACCAAACGCTTTCGGGACGGTCGGCCGTTTCCGTCTCTACCGGGAGGTCGATGATCGACATGCGGCTATCTCGCGTAGCGAATGCGCGGATCGAGCACGGCGTATAGTAGGTCGATCAGGAAATTGATCGATACTGCGACCACCGCGACGAACATCACGAGGTTCTGCACGATTGGGTAGTCGCGCCAGCGGATCGCTTCCACCAGAAAGCGCGCCACGCCAGGAATATTGAACACGGTTTCCGTCACGATGAGCCCGCCCATCAAGAAGGCAGCCTCGATGCCGACCACGGTCACGACCGGCAGCAGCGCGTTGCGCAACGCGTGGCGGTAGTTGACGGTGCGGGCTGGAGCGCCCTTGGCCCGCGCGGTGCGGATGTAGTCCTGGCGAAGGACCTCTAGCATCGAGGAGCGAGTCAGACGCATGACCAGGGCGGACGAGCGGAAGCCGACCGCCATCGCCGGAATGCTAAACAGCCAGAGCGTATTCCAGAAGCCTTTTGGCGGATTGGTGTAGATCGGGATGGCACCGAAATTGGCGACAAAAGCCATCAGGATCAGTAACCCCAGCCAGAACGACGGCAGGGACAGCCCGCTGAGGCTGATCATGCGCAGCGCATAATCGAGCGTCGTATTCTGTTTTACCGCACTGATCACGCCGAGCGGCACCCCGAAGGTCACGGCAAATAACAGCGCAAGGCCAGCCAGCTTTGCCGTGATTGGTATGCGCGGCAGGATTTCGTCGATCGCCGGCTTTTCTGATACGTAGGAATAGCCGAGGTCACCACGCGCCAGGCCGCTTACCCATTCGACATATTGCACCGGGATCGGGCGGTCGAGACCAAGCTCTTTCTCGAGCTTGGCCTTCTCAGCAACGTCGATCATTCCGGCAGCGTTAAACACGATGTCGGCAATGTTGCCGGGCACCAGGCGCAGCATCGTGAAGATGAGGAGCGAAATCCCGAACAGCGTCAGGAGCATTAGGAAAAAACGTCTGATGATGTAGGTGCCCACTCTCGCCTCCCGTCGAAATAGACGGCGCGCGCCCCACAGCGCGCCGCAACGCTCAAGCTTCACTTGTCGAGCCAGACGTCTTCGTAACGATAGCCGTTATAGGCGCTATTGCTCATAATCGTCATGTTTTTGACGTACGGCTTCCAGCACGTGCCGGACCGCGCATGCATCAGGATCGGGCGCGCCACGTCCTCCTGCAACTTCTTGTCGATGTCCCACACCATCTTTTTGCGCTTCTCCACATCGGTTTCAACCGATTGCTTGTCAAACAGCGCCTCTAGCTCCTTGTTGCAGTAGTGCGTGTAGTTACGCTCGGAGCCGCAGGCATAGTTCTCGTAGAAGGCCTGGTCTGGATCGTCGATGCCGTTGCCTGTGAGGTTGAGGCCGACGGAATAGTCGTTTCGTGCGACTTTCGCGAACCATTGGCTCGACTCGACCGGGTCAAGTTCCGCGTCGATATAGACGGTCTTGAGCTGGTCGATTAGCACTACCGCCGGGTCCCGATAGGTGGCGAGATTGCGTGTCGATACCTTGATCTTGAGCGGATTGTTTGACCCATAACCGAGCTTGGTCATGATAGCGCGTGCCTGTTCGCGGTCCTTCTGCACGTCGCCATAGCCAGGAATCGTCTTCAGCAGTTCGGGCGGCATGCCCCAGACGCCTTCGGGCGGCGGCAGCATGGTGCCGCCCACGTCTCCGGCGCCCTGGTAGATGATGTCGATGAACGCCTTGCGATCAAGGGCGAGCGCCATCGCCTTGCGCACCTCCACGTTGTTGAAGGGGGGATTCTCGCGATTGACAATGAGGTTCGTGCTGACGTTGATCGGGCCGATCTCGCAGATCGCGGTCGCGTCCTGCTTCCTGATGTCGGCGATCAGGGCCTTGGTCATTTCGGTCGGGAAAGTCATGTCGACCTTGCCGGCCACGAAAGCGAGCACCGCGGTTGCCCGGTTGCTGATGATCGTGAACTCGATGCCGTCGAGGTAAGGCAAACCCTTCTTCCAATAATTCTCGTTCTTGGCGAGCTTGATCGATTCATTCTGCTTGAATTCGACGAACTTGAATGGCCCGGTGCCAATCGGATTCGTGCGCATCTGCGCCGGCGAGACGTGGCATGGATAGACAGGCGTATAACCGGACGCGAGCATCGCAATCAGCGAAGGCTGCGACCGCTTAAGATGCAGCGTGACCTCGAAATCGCCGTTGGTGGTGACCTCGACAATGTTGCTGAACAGGTCCTTGCGCGGATTCTTGCGGAACTTGTCCTTGGCCTTGCCCTGCAGAAGATCGAACGTGCATTTCACGTCCTTCGACGTGAACGGCTGGCCGTCATGCCACTTGACGCCTTGATGCAGCCTGAACGTCAGCGCAAGGTTGTCGCTGCTCACGCTCCAACTGTCCGCCAATTCGGGAACGATCGTGCCCATCGAATTCTGAGGCTTGTGCTGATCGTATACGACAAGGTTGTTGTAGAGGCCCATCGCGGGGGCGTTGACCGAGAAGGTCGCCTCCTCATGGATAGAGAGTGAGGGCGGCGTCTCGCGATGATAGATTCTCAAGATCCCGCCATGCTTGGGTTCGCCGGCTTGTGCAAACATAAGCGTGGCGAAAGCGAAGGTGACAAGGGCCAAAGCGCCGAGTTTGGTGTTCATCAAAAATCTTCCCGAGATGCTGCACCGTTGCGTCGCCGCTGCGGGTGCTGGGATTATTTGGCTGTCACGCTAGCCGGTGTGTTTTTGCCGATCAACTGCGCAGGCAAGCGTCCCGGTACGGCGCAAGCCGGTGACGAGATATCCTTGCCAAGGCTGACGCTTGGCCCCACCATGGCCCAATGTGAATGGCCGCGACCCAAAACGCGGACCGGGAACCGACAAAAGTAGCGATCGTGCGCGAGAGCGACCATATAGTCGCCGAAATGGCGGCTCGGATTTTTGCCGATTTCGCTGATCCCCAAACCATCAACCGTGCAAAAGATGGCGCTTGGAGGGTGCCACTCTGGCGCGCGCTCTCCGAAGCGGGGCTGCCGCTCGCCTGGGTTCCCGAACAATTGGGTGGCTCCGGCGCGAGCCTCCTCGAGGGCTTCGCGTTGCTCGGCACCGCCGGACGTTTCGCCGTGGCGGTTCCGCTTGCCGAGACGCTGCTGGCCGGGTGGTTGCTCGCGCGCGCCGGATTGGCGTCGCCGGATGGCGCCATGACCGTCGCCCCTGGCCGCCCGGTCAACCACATCACGCTTGGCAGGGATGGAACGCTGAGCGGCCGGGCGCTGGGCGTGCCCTTTGCGTCCGATGCGCCGCACATTGCTGTCATAGCGGAAGACGCACCGGACGTCACCGTTGCACTCGTCCTGGCGAAAGACTGCGGAATCGACAAGGGACAAACGCCGGCCGGCGATGCATCGAATGTGGTGGTTTTCGATCGCGTGAAGCCCTTGCGTCACGCGCGCGCGCCGGCAGGCCTTGACTGCACGGCGTTGATGCTTATGGGCTCGGTCATCCGCAGCGTGCAGACCGCTGGCGCATTGGAAGCGATTCTGTCGCTTAGCGTCGCTTACGCAAATGAACGCATCGCGTTCGAGCGGCCGATAGGCAGATTCCAAGCCGTGCAGCAAAATCTAGCGCGGCTCGCCGGTGAAGTTGCGGCGGCGCTTGCGGTGTCCGGCTCTGCCGCCGACGCGATTGGCGGCCAGGAGAGCGCTTTCGATGAAGCGGTGTTTCTCGAGGCGGCGTCGGCGAAAATCCGGTGCGCTGAGGCCGCAACCGAAGGCGCAGGCATTGCCCATCAGGTTTTCGGCGCAATTGGCTTTACCGATGAGCACGTCCTGCACCGCTACACTTTGCGACTGCTAGCGTGGCGTGACGACTTCGGCAACGAAAGCTACTGGGCGGCCGAGCTTGGCAGGCGTGTTGCCCAGCAAGGCGCCGATGAGTTCTGGCCGTTGGTTGCATCACGATGAGCAGCAGCTTGCAGTTCGATCAGGTCCGCCTTCCACCAGAATGCGAGAGTCTGCGCCGCGATGTGAGGGCCTTCCTTGCGGAGGAA
Source organism: Pseudolabrys sp. (assembly GCA_051986235.1). Lineage (GTDB taxonomy): Bacteria > Pseudomonadota > Alphaproteobacteria > Rhizobiales > Xanthobacteraceae > Pseudolabrys. The sequence continues at coordinate 16,015 of JBPYDR010000075.1, read as the reverse complement.
ATTGCCAACGGCACGTTCGATCCGCATCGGCCCGGCCACGGCGACTCGCACGATCGCGCGTTCAGCCAACGAATCGGCGCCAGAGGATGGATCGGTATGACGTGGCCGAAAAAATATGGCGGTCGCGAACGCAGTTTTCTTGAACGCTACGTCGTGACGGAAGAATTTCGCGTCGCCAATGCGCCGGTCCGGCTGCATTTCGTGGCGGACCGTCAAAGCGGGCCTATCTTGCTAAAGTACGCGCCCGAGCACATCAAGGCCGACATTCTGCCGCGCATATGCCGCGGGGAGTTGTGCTTCGTCATCGGCATGAGCGAACCCGGCTCTGGCTCCGACCTGTTCGCTGCAAAGACCAAAGCAACGAAAGTCGATAAAGGTTGGCGCATCAACGGCTCAAAGATCTGGACGAGCAATGCGCACGTTGCCGACTACATGCTCGGGCTGTTCCGGACCTCGCCTGCCACCAACGACAATCGGCGGCACGGTCTAACGCAGTTTTTGGTCGACATGAAGACGCCGGGAATTACAGTCAACCCGATTTATCAGATGACCGGGCAGCATGATTTCAACGAGGTGGTGTTCAGTGATGTCTTCGTTCCAGACGATCACGTGATGGGTGAAGTCGACTCCGCCTGGAAACAGGCGACCAGCGAACTCGCTTACGAGCGCAGCGGACCGGAACGCTTTCTCGAGACCTTCTACGTGATGCTTGAACTAATTCGCGCGCTCGGCGTCAAACCCGATGTTCGCAGCGCTGAGGGCTTGGGGCGGCTCGTGGCGCAGTTGCACGCGCTGCGACGCATGTCGGTTTCGGTGGCCGGAATGCTGCAGGCCGGCAAGGAGCCGACGATCGAGGCTGCACTCGTAAAAGACCTTGGCACGATCTGGGAACAAAAATTGCCGCACCGCGTGCGCGAGCTTATCGCTTTTCTTGCGCCCGAAATCGGCAATCGCGCGACGCTCGAGGAGCAGTTAACCTTCGCAACGACCCTCGCACCCAAGCTGACAATTCAAGGCGGCACCACTGAAATCCTGCGCGGCATCATCGCGCGCGGATTGGGCCTCAGGTAGAGAGGCAATGCCCGATATCGGAAAAATGCTGTGGCCGAAATCGGTCGCCGTCGTTGGTGCCTCCTCTGACGTTCACGGATTGCGTGGGCGCATTCTCGAAATCATCCTGAGCCATCCCTTCGGTGGGAAGGTCTATCCCGTCAGCCGCAGCGCGACGGCGGTTCAGGGCCTCCAAGCTTATTCATCGGTTGAAAGCCTGCCCGAACCTGTCGACCTCGCAATTCTGATCATTCCGGCGCAATACACTCCAGCGGAGCTTGAGCGTTGCGGCCGCGCCGGCATCAAGTCGGCCGTTATTCTCTCGTCCGGTTTTGCCGAGGAAGGCGAGACGGGCACGCGCAGGCAGGACGACATCGGCGCGATTGCGCGTCGCTACGATATGGCCGTGAGCGGCCCAAATAGCGAAGGTTTCGCCAATATCCCGGCTTCGTTCTTTCCCACCTTTAGCCCTGTAATGGACAAGAATGCGGGCCCGATCAAACCAGCGTGCGCTCTCGGCAAAGGTCAGGTTTCGGTCATTTCCCAGAGCGGCGGCTTGGGTTTTGCCTTTTTCGACCGTGCGCGACCGCGCAATCTTACCTTCCGTCACGTCGTGACCACCGGCAATGAAGCGGCGCTCGATGTCTTCGACTTCGTCGACTACATGCTCGACGAAGGTGAGACCGATGTTTTTCTACTTGTTCTGGAGGATGTGAAGTCGCCGGAGAAATTCCGGCGCGTGGCCAAAAAGGCGCTTCGCGCCGGCAAGCCGATCATCGTCAGCAAAATCGGCCAGTCGGAGCCAGGCTCGCGTGCGGTTGCCTCTCACACCGCGGCGCTCGCCGGCTCGCAGGCCGCCTATCGCGCTATGTTTGATTTCTACGGATTGATCGAGGCACACGAACTCGATGAAATGATCGACCTAGCGGCCGGCTTCCTGGCTTGCGGCGACCGCCTGCCGGCCGGCAGCCGTGTCGGTATCTGCACCTCGTCGGGCGGCGCCGGCATTTGGATGACGGACGCGTGCGCAACGGCGGGGTTGGAAGTGCCGGTTCTCGACGCCGCCACGCGCAAATCGATCGACGTGCATATCCCTCCCTACGGTAGCTCGCAAAATCCAGTCGATTCCACCGCGCAGGGCGTGCACAAAATGGGCTATGCCACATTTGCACAGTTGGTGGCGCGGTCATCGCTCGTTGATGCTGTCGTGGTCGCCGTCACCGCGCGGCGATCTGCGTTCCTTGAAGGTGATTTGGAAAAGCTCAAAGAACTAAAGAAGAATATCCGCAAGCCGGTATTCATGTGGACCTACACGCTGCCGGCCAATCGCAGTGTCGAAATCCTCAACGAAGCCGGCTATCCGCTTTTCACCACCGCGATCGGGTGCGCACGCACAGTGCGCGCGATGGCCGACTTCCGTGCCATGCACGAGCGAATGTTGAAAAAAAAGCCGGCGGAGATACCGGCGCCGCATCCGGGCCGCGCCAAAGTCCGCGCGGCGCTCACTGCTGGAGGCACGGTCATGACGGAATGGCACACGCGTGCCCTGCTCGACGCCTACGGAATTGGCGGCAGGGCGCGCTCGCTTGCCCGCTCGGCAGCCGAGGCAGGAATGGCCGCCAAGGCCGTTGGCCGTCCGGTCGCTCTGAAAGTCCAGTCGGCCGACATCCCGCATAAGACTGAGGCTGGCGCCGTCTTGCTAAATGTTGGTGTTGACGAAGCACAAGCTGCGTACGAGCGCGTGCTTGCAAATGCGATGCATCACGCACCCAGCGCGTATATCGAGGGCGTCCTGGTCGAGGCTATGGCGCCAGCCGGACGCGAACTGATCCTTGGCGTGAATCGCGATCCCCGTTGGGGCCCGCTATTGATGGTCGGCCTTGGGGGCGTTTTGGTCGAAGCTTTGCATGACCTTGTGCTGGCGCCACTGCCGCTCGATCGCGATGCGGCAATGGCTCTGCTGTACCGCTTAAAAGGTGCGGCCGTTCTCGCGCCTTTTCGCGGTATGCCGGCGGCCGATACCGAAGCGCTTGCTGATCTCATGGTGAGGCTCTCGCAATTCGCACTCGATCATGCCGACGCAATCGCCCAAATCGATCTCAATCCTGTGATCGTGCACGGCAAGGGTGACGGCGTGAGCGTGGTAGATGCCATAATCATCAAACAGGCCGCACAGCAGGCGGAGCGCCGGGGCGCGGCCGAATAGGAGAAAAATACAATGAGCGACATTGGCATCGAAAAGCGTGACCACGTCGCTTTGGTCGTGATCAGACGGCCACCAAATAATTTCTTCGATATCCCGTTGATCAAGGGTATTGCCAGCGCACTTGAGACCTTCGACGAAGACGGTAACATTCGTGTCGTCGTGCTGGCAGCGCAAGGCAAAGCCTTCTGCGCTGGAGCCAATTTCGGCGATGGTTCGCAGCTTGACGCACAGGGGCGCCGCCGCGACGAGCCCGGGCCAGGCGTCGCCCCGCTTTATGTCGAAGGCAACCGGCTCTTCCGCACCAAAAAACCGATTATAGCGGCCGTGCACGGCCCCGCCGTCGGCGGCGGCCTTGGGCTGGCGATGGCAGCCGACTTCCGCGTGACTTGTCCGGAGGCGCGTTTCTGCGCGAATTTCACACGCCTCGGCTTTCATCCCGGCTTTGGGCTCACGGTCACATTGCCGGCAGTGATCGGCGAAACAAAGGCCGCGTTGATGTTCTATACCAGTCGTCGCGTGTCAGGCGAGGAAGCTTACGCGATGGGCCTCGCGGACGTGTTGGTCCCGCAGGATCAAGTGCGCGATGCCGCGATCAAGCTCGCCGCCGAGATCGGCGAGAACTCGCCTCTCGGACTTATCGCCACGCGGATGACTATGCGCAACGACATTGCGGACCGCGTGCGCAAGGCGACCGATCACGAACTTGAAGAGCAGACCCGCTTGCGTAAGACGGAGGATTTCAAGGAAGGCGTCAACGCGGTCGCCGAGCGGCGCATACCGAATTTCAAGGGCCGTTAAGCGAGGTGTTCTGCCGCTCTCGATTCAGACGGCTCCCGCGACGCCAGACGCATACGATCAAGACCATCCACTGCGGTGGCAGATATCGTTGTGCGCACCATGAGGCGCGCCTCATGCGCGGGCCAAGGCCGCCCGCGATGCATGGTCGCTCTGTTGTCCCACATGACGACATCGCCGCTGCGCCAGTTGTGCACATAGCTCGTCCCCGGCGCGGTCGCGGCAGTGGTCAATTCGTCGAGTAGTCTTTTTCCCGCAATCAATTCCATACCCTCGATTGCATACGCATGAGAGGCAAGATAAAGGGCACTCCGGTAATTGGAAGGGTTCTTCCAAACCAATCGCCAACATTGTGGAGGAAGGGTCGCGCGCTCTTCAGGGCTTGCGAGGTCGGCGGCAATCTGACCGCGGGAATGAGCATAGTCGTGCCAAGCAAATAAATTGTCGAACTTCTGGCGCGAATCCAGCTCAAGGCGCTCGAAGGCAAGACGGGTCGACACGAACTCGGTTTCGCCACCGCGCCCCGGGATTATCCGCGCCGAAAGTACGGACGTCAGTGCGGGGACTTTCTTAAACGAGCTGTCGGTATGCCAAAGTTGGTTTGCCCTATTGCGTAGCGCAAGCCGGTGATCAGGTGGAACGACCTTTCCGTCTTCACCGATCGTGCTGAGGATCACGAAATAAGTACCCGTCCCCTGGGAGCCGACTTTTGTCACTTCAGGCGGACCGAAGCAGCGCGAGAAAGCGAGCTGGGACTCATCGTCCACCACCTGATCGCGAAAGATGAGAACCGAATGCTCCTCAAAAGCGGCACGCACGGCGGAATACGTGGCCGGATCGGATGCGACCTCGGCAAGAGTCACTCCGCGTACCTGCACGGCGAACCCTGGACCGACCGGTATGGTGTCCATCGACCACGTTCCCTCCCTCAACCTTCCTCCAAATAATACACGCTGGCAAGAAAGCTTTAGACGAAGACAGGAGACATTCGCTGCTCACATCCCCGCCTGCGGATCGCTGCCGAAATTGCACAGGGCGTCGCGCGGTATCGTGCCGCTTACCAATAGCTCTGCGGCTACAATTTGGAGGGCTGGCGTATGGCCGAAAAAATGGTGTTTGCGAGGTTTCAACCGGTGTCGCACGCATCATCCTGAACAGACCACCGGTAAACGCGGTAATCTCGAGATGATAAAGGACGTTGTCACTGCATTCGAACCTTGCGACGGACCAATTCGGCGGCCATTGCTGGCAGCTGGTCTGAACGGTCGCTCCAGTTTGAGCGACTTGGTCTGGAACCGAATTGATCTTTATCCAGGAACGGGATTTTGTGGCAGAGGCCTCCACCGCAAATCGACCTAATGCGGCAGTGCGATTAAATGTTTTTCGGGCCACGCCTTCCAAGCCGCTATCCCCTCTTGTTGCTTCGCAAGCCGTCCCGCTTCGGGAAGGGCATTCCATGCTGTCATTCTCGGGTTCTGCCGAGAAACACCGCGAGAAATGTGTTGTGCGCTCATGAGATTGCCTTTCCTCTTGCCAGAAAATGATTCAATCAGGAAACGTCGGCGACGATCTCGGTCAGGACGCTCGGATTGCAGGCTGGTCAGATCCCTCGAGCACCGAGAACAGTACCGGCACAATTTCCCTCGTTGTGACCCTCCCGTTTTGGTCCTTCTCGGCCACGACAAGCTGCTGAGCCCCCGGCAGGCCGACCGGGATCACCATCCTTCCGCCGGCCCTGAGCTGGTTGATTAGAGAAGGAGGGATTAGGTCGGGCGCCGCTGTAACTATCACCTTGTCAAACGGGGCGTGCTTGGGCCAGCCAGTATGGCCGTTGCCGACGTGGACTTCGACGTTGGTATAGCCCTGTCGTTTCAGCCGCTGTATTGCCCGTTGCGCAAGCTCGTCGATGATTTCGACGCTGTACACCCTACCGGCCAGCTCGGCGAGCATTGCGGCCTGATAGCCTAAGCCAGTGCCGATTTCGAGGACCACATCGTCTGGTTTGAGTTCGAGCAGATCGGTCATCACCGCAACCATCAGCGGCTGCGAAATCGTCTTATCGAAACCGATCGGAATTGGCCTGTTCAGGTAAGCGTACTGCTGGACCTCGATGGGCACAAACTCGTGTCGCGGTACCTTAGCCATTGCCCTGAGGACTCGCTCGTCCAGCGCGGTCTTGCCAGCCTGGGCGGCCAGGTAGTCGCTTGCCGCCCTTACGGCCGCAAGCATGTCTCGTCGTTGTTTCTCAAAATATTCCGCGTTCATGAAACGCCTCAATAGCAGCGACACCAGTCGCCCTTGAACCGTTGACCCACACCGACCGGCGATAGTCTGCTTTTCATGTATATGAGGGCAAGCTCTAGGCCCTTATCCAATTGCTTACCGAGTCCCTCGCAGTTCCAGTCTCCGTTGGCCGGAAAATGGGATTTTGCGGGCCACCGCCCAAACGATCGTGAGCAGCGCGCCCAGGGTCGTCCCCCGCGTGCTCTTGCAGGGATGTGCCATAGTAGAATTAGTCAGTATTATATCCTTCGGAAAGGCAACGACGACGCTTGAACATTTGCCGAATTGGAATGTGCGATGTCTGAACACAAGGCGGCTTTGAAATGGGCGCGCGGGGACGCTGAGTTTTCGTATCAAAAATATCCGCGCGATCACACCTGGAGCTTTGACGGCGGCTATACGGTAATTGCGACAGCGGCCCCTGCTTATCTCGGCAATCCGACCCATGTCGATCCGGAGGAGGCGTTTGTCGCTTCACTCTCGAGCTGTCACATGCTCACGTTCCTAGCAATTGCGTGTAAGCAGAAGTTCGTGATCGATTCTTACGAGGACGAAGCGGTTGGCCATCTGGAGAAGAATACCGAAGGTAAGCTCGCTATCACGCGGGTCGAACTACACCCACGGATTAAGTGGGGCGGCGACCGAAAACCCAGTGCTGAAGAGCTCGACAAAATGCACCATGCCTCCCATGAAAATTGTTTCATTGCCAATTCGGTTAGAACCGAGGTGACAGTGGCGAAACTCTAAATGGCTGCTTATGGGCGAGACATAAGATCGCGTTACAGGAGCGTTTTGTTTTAAAAGCTGAATCTTCACAATCGTCCACCGTTGCCGGACAGCACGCCCCCGTTCCTAGAATTTCCGGCGCCAGAACAGGGAGAAATTCTAAGCCGCTAAAATTATCGTCCTCCTAAGGCGCCTGCGGATTTGGAGCATCGCCTGTGACTGAGACCGAAACTGACCTCATTCGGTTCGTGGACGCCCAAGCCCAAGTGTATAGCCAGGTCGTTAACGAGTTGACTGACGGACACAAACGAACCCACTGGATGTGGTTCATCTTTCCGCAACTGTCTAGTCTGGGTCATAGCGCCATGGCTCAGCGATATGCCATCCGGGATATGAATCAGGCTCGACGCTATCTAGCTGACCCAATACTGGGCGACCGCTTGCGCCATGACGTGCGCCTCATAGTAAGTCACAAAGGCAAGTCGGCGCTGGAAATTTTCGGATCGCCAGACGATCTCAAGTTTCGATCCTGCATCACCTTGTTCTATGAGGCCGCCTCCGATCAATCCGACCGTTCGTTATTCGCAGAGGCTTTGCAGCAATTCTACAAAGGCGAGGCGGACCCCAGAACCCTGGAATTACTCCGGCACGAATAACTGTTTTTGGATTATTTAGCGCAAGGCCAAGCGGCGACTAAGGCGGTCACTGCGGTCTGGTGAAAATTATTGGAACGTTGCTCCGGATGGCTTTTCAGATAAGCCGTGATGGAAAGGATCATTTGGGAAAGAATGCCTTTACTGTCCCGGAGAATATCGGGCGGTGGACACACAGCAAATTCAGGCTTTAAAAATGGCTCAAGCTTCATAATTGCTGTTACCGCCCCAAAGCATGCCGATGCTTGTCGTAGCTGCCTGGCGGCTTCTTCTGAATCGGCCGCCGGACGCTTGCCTTGAACGATATCGGCGGCCGCCAGGCAACTAGGGTAAAATGTAGTACCGCTAGTCGCATCGCTTTGGGCATGTACTTGCGTTCCAATGACGACTGCTCCAACAACTCCGAACCATTGTTTCATTCGTTGTCCCCTGCAGTTTGCGTTGCGCGATCGCCGCGGATAAGCAATTAACCACCGTCAAAGGCTATCGCTACTGGTTTCACCGTCCCCTCCCGCTCAGACGGACGCCGTCGTTTGCGCGCCCGGCTGCCGCAGCGGGTGCTCCAGCGCAAATGCCTCTATCTGCATGCAGGCATCGAGGATGCGCTGCGCCGTTGGATATGGCGCCGCATCGCGGTCACAGAGCATCTTCGCGCTAGTCAGATGTGCGACTAGACAAATATCGGCGATGGTTGGTCGATCGCCGTAACAGAAGCGCCCGGTGCGCGGATCGCGAGCCAGTACGTCTTCGACCGCGCGACTACCCGCATCGAGCCAGTGCCTGAGCCACCTCATTCGGGCAGGCTCGTCGAGATGGAGTTCCTGTTCTAGGTATTTCCTCACCCGTGGAACGATAAAGGGATGCGCGTCCATAGCCAGCATCTGTGCGAGCCCCCGTACATGCGCCCGTGCGCGCAAATCCAATGGCAAAATCGGTGATTGCGGATATTTCTCCTCGAGATATTCGAGGATCGCAAGCGATTGCACCAGCGGCGAGCCGTCGCCGTCGAGCAGAGTTGGTACAACCATTTCCGGATTGAGCGTCCTATATTTTGGGTCGAATTGGTCTCCCTTGAGCAAATCGAGCGAAGTCGCTTCAGCAACCAATCCTTTCAAACGCAATGCGATCCGCACGCGGAACGCGGCTTGTGATCGCCAGTAGGTGAAAAGCTTCATGCCATGCAACCTCCCATTATGATCCTCCTAAAAGCCGGTATCATAACTTGCTGTTCTGGGATCAAATGGGCAATCTGAGCATCGCGCGCCTCAACGGGCAAGGAGAGCACGATAACGTTCGAGGGTGGCTCGAACCTAGATGTTTACACTCGCTGACCTAGACAACGTGATTCCGCTGGTTCGCGCGATCGTACCGCCGACGCCACAATATGCTTGGCCTTTGCTCAAGGCGCTGACCGGTGTGGAAATCGTAGTAAAGCACGAGAACCACACGCCCATAGGTGCCTTCAAGCTGCGCGGTGGCATTGTCTATTTTGACCGACTCAAGCGCGCGCGACCGCAGGTGCAAGGGATCGTGACCGCCACGCGCGGTAACCACGGCCAATCGCTGGCTTTCGCCGGAACGCACGTCGGCATTGCTGTGACCATCGTAGTGCCACACGGCAACGCTGCTGAGAAAAACGCAGCGATGCGCGCATTCGGCGCCGAGCTCATCGAGCATGGCCGAGACTTCGACGAGGCGAAAGAGGCCGCCACAAGGATCGCGACCGAGCGCGGGCTCGAATATGCACCTTCCTTTCACCGACACTTCGTTATTGGCGTTGCAACTTACGCGCATGAGCTGTTTGGCGCGATCGATAATCTGGACACCGTTTACGTACCGATCGGACTAGGCTCCGGGATTTGTGGGATGATCGGCACGCGCGACGCCCTTGGGCTAAAGACAAAAATTGTAGGCGTAGTGGCCGAGACTGCGAACGCCTATCTTCGGTCATTCGCTGCGGACCGTGGAGTGGTGGCGACCAACTCGGCATTGACATTCGCCGACGGAATGGCAGTGCGAGTGCCCGACCCAACAGCCGTCGAAGTTATTCGCAAGGGCGCGGAACGAATTGTCCAGGTGTCGGACGACGAAATCGCCGAGGCGATCCGGAGCATCTACAGTGCGACCCACAACTGCGCCGAGGGCGCTGGTGCCGCGGCGTTGGCAGCACTGTGCAAGGAACGAGGTCGGCTGCAGGGGCGGCGCGTAGCCGTCATCCTAACCGGACAGAACATCGATCGCGCATGGATGCAGACCGTGCTGGTAGGGGGAACCCCCAAAGTTTGAGAAACTATTTGCATGGATCCTTGCAGGCCCTATTTACTGAGAGGCAGGCGTTTGTGAGGATATACGTACGGTCGAAGCTGCGAGGATATGTCTCGGTTCCGGTGTCGCTCCGGGTGTTAGTAGCCAGACTGCAAGTTAGCAGACTCCATCTAAATAAATAGCCGATTGCAAACCGCTGCGAATAGTTTCGATTCGAAAGCGCGCGATGATGCTTTGTACGGCGCGTGGAGGAATGCCGATTTAGATACCATAAGCTCTGACATTACGTTCAATACGCCGTTCAATTGGTATTTCGCCGCGAACGAATTTCTCTCCAGTAATTTGCTCATACATTCGGATATAGCGACGCGACAATTCCTCAACTAAATCCGTTGGTGCATCGGGTAGCTTTTCGTCTTTGTACGGATCGCAGTGCGCCTTGAACCACAGACGCAAGAATTCTTTGTCGAAATAATCTGGCTCCTCACCTTTGTTTAAGCGTTCCTCATAGGAGGCAAGCTGCCAAAATCGCGATGAGTCTGGCGTGTGAATTTCATCGATAATGACAAGCTCATTATCCTCATCTATACCGAATTCGTATTTCGTATCTACGAGAATGAGTCCTTGGCGCGCTGCTAACTCCTGACCGCGCGCAAAAATCGCAAGCGCGGCTTCCTTTATTCGTTCAAAAAGCTCTGCCGTGACAAAGCCCTCGGCTATCATCTCGCTTGGGGTTAGCGCACGGTCGTGCGTATCTTCTTTCGTGGTCGGATCAAATATTGCGCTCGGCAATTGCTGATTTTTCTTCATCCCTTCAGGCAGAGTTAGCCCTCCAAAGTCGCGCCTCCCTGCCGTATATCGTGTCCAAATCGATGTGTCGGTAATACCGGTAAGATAACCGCGCATAACAGCCTCGACCCGCACCTTCTTAAATTTCTTTGCGACGGTAACATTCGGATCGGGTATCGCGAGTACGTGATTGTCGATGATGTCTCTGGTCTCATCAAACCACCAATTGCTCAATTGATTGAGCACCTGACCCTTCCAGGGAATGTGCGCGATGATGCGATCAAACGATGAATGCCTGTCTGCCGTTATCAAAATGAGTGTGTCGCCTCGATCATAGATATCGCGGACTTTGCCTGTCTTCTTAGGACCCAAAAATTCGAAATTTGTCGTTTTGAGTAAATCAAAATTATTCACAAGTCCGTTCCCTTTTCGATAGAGGGCTCCAGAGGATGGATACGGCGCGCGTGCTTTCGTAGCGATCCTCACGTTGTTGTTCAGAGCTTAGAAAAACTTGTTCCCGGCGGATCTGATTGCATACGTTAGCACGGCAAATGCGCATCAGGCCGCCGCACGGGAGTGCCAGGATGGCGGAAAAAATCCCATCCTATAAGGGGCGTACTGGGACGGGTGGAGCAACGCTGCCGTTGCACAATGGGGCACATATGCGCCTAGGCGAGGAAACCGACCGAATAGAAGATTCAGTACGCATCGGTCTTGTGCGAGTCAACTCACGCCGCCGTGCCGGCAGGCGGCAAGAAAGAACGCCACGCTACGCGCCACGTGCGGACCGATCTCAGCTTGCAGCGTCTTGAGGTTCACTTCGAACAGCGCCCGGAGCAATGGGTGCTGCGCAAAGCACGCGATGGCATTCAGTACGTCGAACACACCGAAGGCGACGGCACGAAAATGTTAAAAGCGGTTTGTAAGCTTGGACTTGAAGGAATTGTCTCAAAGAAACTCAACTCGCCTTACCGCTCAGGTCCGTCGAGAACGTGGATAACAGTCAAAAATCCGATGGCACCGGCTGGTACGCGGGCGGTAGATGGGACGTTTTGAGACGAATTAGTATCGTCGTTTTTTAGTACGCCCGGCGGACGCGTAGCCCGGATTGTTGTATTGACTAGGCCTGCAAAATCCTCCGATGCCGCTCACGCTTGCCTGGCATTGCTCAAAGCTGGAGAAACCGCAACTTTCGGTACCGCCAAGACCTGAATACTCGGCGCACCATGATGCGCTGGCGGGAGTTTGCGTCAGCACCGCCGATATCATCACAAGCGTCGCGACTATCACTTTGGCTCTAAAGCGCATCGCGAGCCTCCTGATGTTGATGGAGAATAACCTAATATCCACGCGCCAAGCGCGGTATTGGCCCATGGTCCAACGTCTCAAAGAAGCTCAACGCGGTTGAACTCTATTTCAAGGTGGGAAACCTCCAGGCCAGCCACGCGAGCCCGACCAGCGACGGCACCAAAGCCGCGAGGTATCCGGCAGCAGAAGATTCATCGCTCCGACCGAACTGAAAATTGTTTCGGACTGTGACACCGTTCACACATGCCTTGATTGAATAGAGCGAACATGTGACCAGAGATGGAGGCTCACATGCGCAATATCGGTTTGGGCATCCTGTTCGGAATCGCGTTAATCGCAGTCGGTGTTGTAATCACTACTTGGTCAGTCGAACCTACGGTTGGGAAAACTCCTGCCGTTTCTGTGGACCCACATGGTCTGATGACCACCACGACCAAACTGCCGCAATCGCATTACCAAGACTTTAGCACTATCTACTGACAGATTGCGGCTGGCACGCTTTGCCCTGGTCGGGTTCTCCCTTCCAGGGCATTGTACCAAAGCGGGCGATGCGATTTTTTAAGGAGCGCTGATTGGGCAACTAGTCACGAGCTGTTGCTTTCTGCATCCTGTTTTCCATCTGCTGCATCGATGAGATCCGCAAGCTTTCGCCAATTTGCGGCCAAGGCGAGAAATTCGCGCCGAAGTCCTGGAGGCATCTCCTTGGCACGAACTTCGCATTGAGTGGCGTTGGCTTCATAAGTCTCTTTTTTTGATTGCATGACGGCCAAGACCTACAATACCACGCCGCGATAGTTACTGCCATTTTACTTGTGACGACGAAGCCGCGCGGCTTGCAGTCGCCAGCGCTATATCGGCGGCATGTTGTGGCGTGTACGCAACTCTCGCGGTAGGCCCCGTAATGCGCCTGCCGCCTTCATTCATCCGTGCCAGCCCATCGTCGCCAAGCAGCCTCCGATCGGGCCTGGTTGGGCGCACGAGCTGAAGCATGACCAAGAAAAGTGCTGAATAGGTCGGCTATCGCACCGACCGAGTATCTCGAATCAAACTACTCTGGAGATCACGGGCAGTCGGCTCAGACGCAGCAGAACTGTTCGGGCATTTGCACTTAGGGACCGCCAAAGCTCACCTGCGGTCCCTATCTTTTCCACCATAAAATTCGACTATCGAGTCGGGCACCGCACAGAACAAAAAGCCAGCGTTGTGGGATGCTGGCGGCTGCAAACACCTGACTTGTACCCCCCGACCCCGTCCCCCTCGAAGTCAGGCGCGTTGCGCTTAGGGACCGCCGAACTCACGGGAGACGGTCCCTAATTTTTTCTGCGCAACTGCGGGGGCATTGGCCCAAGGTCCAACAGAAAGGCTTGTGTAAATGCGTCAGTATAGTGCCGTTCAAAGCTACACAATCTGCCCGTTGGCCCGTGACGGTTCATCCCCTTCCGTTGCGGGCCATTTCCTTTTGGCAACGCGCGAAGAGCCGATGGCGGATTTCAACGCGAGAGGGTGCAATCAACCGCGCACGCCAAGAGTGCCGTAAGGGGTCTTGATCTTGTAGGTTTCACTGCCCATCGATCCGGTCACAAACCGAAACGAGCCGCGTGTTGCTTGGATGGCAACCTCACCGGTGGATTTGTTCGGGTCGTAGACAAATTTATCAAGATGCACGCTGGAATTTGAGCCCACTTTGAGATTGCTATTGTCCTTGAACTGCAAATCCACCTGACCAGATTGCCCGGTGCGGACCGTCTCCTTCGAGTAGACATTCGAACCACCTGAAAGCAGCCCTGCATGGCTACCTTCAGCCTGCGGCCTCACTGAAGTGGCTTTGCCGATGGCTTCCTGAGCGTGCGAGGTGTTCGCTTGCAGTGCGAACAAGATCGTCAACGGAAGCGCGTAAATCCAACTACGGTTAAACACGTTCGTTTCTCCTACATAGCCCAGGGATTTCAACGGGCAATTCCTAGCTCTCGCGACCCGCGCAATCGACAGAACGTTTTGAAAAAAGCGCTTTTTTTTGTGATGGCCAGCACAAACTGATGTGTGATGGCCAACACTGGAGTTTTGAATTCTACGCCCGTTTGCGGAGCCGTCTGACGACATTTCGAGTTTCGGCCAGCACAGGCTGTTTACCATCGACCCATGCTGTCGCAATTCTCCAGTAATGCGTAGAGCCGCAAGCAGAGCAACGAACGGGAACTGCTCAAAAGCAACCGTATCGCTATTGAGGCCGGTCGAGATTGTTTGATCTGTACTAGGACACCTGGTCAAAATTGATGTCATGCGGCCCACTTAGCGAACTTCTATCTATTGCTCCTGTGCGAAATCGAGGGCTAGAGACTATAGATGGACTGGCTCGCGAGGCTAGGCGAAGTTCTTTATTGGCTCGGATGCATTGTGGCTGTGGCATTAATTGGATTGGCGGCATGGATTTTGATTGCAGATGCGCAAGTTGGAACGGCCATCGTGTTTGGGGCTCTGGGAGTCATTGCGTGGCTGATTGGGCGTGTTTGCAGATATGCCCTCACTGCGGATTGATTTTTCTCCAAACCCATTAACTTTTGGATCGGGAGCACTAGGTTCTTCGCGCTGCACCATTGGCGCGTGATGCGCGTCACATCCAACCTTTTCAAATACCAACAGTCTAAACGTTCGGAAGGGGCCAGTGGATTATCGCGCAAATGTTAGCGCTACTCGGCAATGTGGTGCTTTGGGCCAGTTACGCCTTCGCGGCGCTTTGCTTGGCTCTCTTAGTTTATGCGGCCTCCCAAGATGGGGCGCGAGATGTAGCAACCTGGATTATTACGTTATCAGTCTGCACGGCCGCGATAGTTATCGGGTTGGTCTTTCAATACGTTCTGCGTAGCAATCGAAAAGTCTAAACCTCTCACAGCGCCGAAGCCTCTATCAGTATCCAAATTCCGAACTGTTCCTGTTTGCATTTCTGTTTCTGATTCTGCGGAACGGCTGGTTTTTATTTTTCACGTCTCCGTTTCAATTCCAGATCCTGTAGCAGTTGCATTAGCGCTCCTCCGGCTATGGTGGAGCTGAAGCGCGATCGCACCGACTTGCCGGAGCCCGCATTTTTCCCGGCGCGGGATCAGACCACATTGGCATATCGCGCCTATCCAGCCGCTGCCGGACCAGCCAGGGGCGCCGCCATATTGATCCACGCGCGGCGGGTAGCGGTGCCGACATGCACGAGACTTCGCCCCGCACCGCGATTGGCGGCGCGATATCGCCAGCGTACGCGGGCCACTGCTGATCCTTGTCGGCACGCGGGACGAGCTCTTTCAAGCGAACCTATTTGCTGAATTGTTCGACGCTGCACCGAAGGGCCGTGTCGAGCTGCTCGCAAACATCGACCACATGGGGATCACCGATGATTCTAGTGCGCTGTCGGCAATTGCTATGGAGGCAGTGAGATTGCTGGCGGATCCGTGATCAGCGATGGGCCGAAGTGCGGGCGTGTTTGCAAAAATAAATGTCCGCTTTGGGGTCACAAGCGGACATGTGCAGTGCGTGGCGCAACATTGCTACTTGCGCGAGGTGTTGTTTTCGCGTCATCAGAAACAATCAGTCAGGCGAACGCCTCAGGGTCGGAGGCTTCCTATTAGTTCGGTGCCGTACGCACCGACGAAGACGGCTGTACATGCAAGAATGATAGCAAGTAAACCAAGCACCGCCCCGCTTGTATGCTCATCCATGGCACGCCCCAACTGCGCTGCTAGATCGGAGGTATAGGAGCTAGTGCGGTGGAGTTTTTGAAGTGAACTAAAGTCTAACGACATGTGCAGCGCACAAGCTCATGTCCGCTATGGGCCAGTAGCGGACATTCATAGTTCGGCTCCTACCAAAAGAAAAACCCCAGGAAATTGCCCGGGGTTTTGTTTGCATTAGTCGATCTGGCTCGTTGAATCAGCCTGGGCATTCAGACAGGCCA
>JBPYDR010000074.1:0-3070 GCA_051986235.1 Pseudolabrys sp. | reverse complement strand
GGCACGCATGTCGGTTGCGAGCATGGTGTCTGCGGCGCCTGCACAGTGATGGTTAATGGCGACAGCGTACGCTCGTGCCTGATGTTTGCGGTGCAGGCGGACGGTTGCCGGATCGAGACGGTGGAGGGTCTGGGCGCGATCGGTTCGCTGAACCGGTTGCAGCAATCCTTCCATGAGCACCATGCGCTGCAGTGCGGCTTCTGCACGCCCGGCATGCTGGTCACGGCGACCGATCTGATGAAGAAATACCCCCTTGCCACCGATGAAGAGATCCGGAAGGGCCTCTCAGGCAATCTGTGTCGCTGCACCGGCTACCAGCACATCGTGCAGGCTGTCCGCGCTGTTGTCGGCAAGGAGAGCGGACGATGAAGATGCACTTCCTCTCCGGCGGGCGTCTGCGCATGCGCAAGACCGTCTACCTTCCGCAAGCTGACCGCAGCGAGATGATCGAGCTACCGGTCTCGTGCGTGCTGCTGTGTCACCGGCAGGGCAATGTGCTGTTCGACACCGGTTGTCATCCGTCGGTCGCAGAGGATCCGGAAGGTCGCTGGGGTGGGCTTGCTAAGTTCATGGTGCCGATCATGAAGCCGGGCGAGCACGTGCTTGCAAGTCTTGGCGAGGTCGGCCTCACGAGCGACGACATCGACGTGGTGATTTGCTCGCACCTGCACCCCGATCATTGCGGCTGCAATGCCTTCTTCAGACGAGCGACGATTCTTATTCACACCAGCGAGCTTGAAGCCGCACGAGCACCGAATGCCGAGAAATCCGGCTATCTCGCAGCCGACTGGGACCACCCGCTGCGCATCGAGGCGCTCACAGGCGAGCGCGATTTGTTCGCAGACGGCCACATCGTGCTCATTCCGCTGCCCGGCCATACGCCGGGGATGATGGGCGCTCTAGTGTCTTTGGCAAAGAGCGGAAGATTCCTGCTGGCGTCGGACACTGTCAGCCTGAGGGCAACGCTCGGCTCTGGGATCATTCCCAAGAACACCTGGAATGCCGAGCTGTTGGCGAAGTCGCTCGCCGAGGTCGCGCATATCCAGTCGGGCGGCGCCACGGTGATCTGCGGTCACGATGCGGCGCAGTGGGCCACGCTACGCAAGGGGGCGGACGCCTATGACTGACGTCACCTATGCCCGACCAAAGATCGTCGGCGCGCGCATCAAGCGCACCGAAGATCCGCGGCTATTGACCGGACTCGGCGCCTATACCGATGATCGTCAGACGCCACGTGTGCTCCACGCCGCGTTCCGTCGCAGCGACCAGTCGCATGCGAAAATCCGCGCCATTGATTGCACAGGGGCCCGTACGGCCCCCGGCGTGGTCGCCGTCTTCACTGCGGAAGATTTGGCCGATCAGGTAAAGCCCCTGGTCGCGACCTCACGCATGAAGAATTATCACCCAACGCCACTCTTGCCGCTGGCGCGCGACAAGGTGCGTTATGTCGGAGAGCCGATCGTCGGCGTCATTGCACAAAGCCGTTATCAGGCCGAGGACGCGCTCGAATTTGTCGATATTGAATTCGAACCGTTGCCCGTCGTGGTCGATCCGGAACAGGCGGTGCAGGACGGCGCGCCACTCCTGCACGAGGCCGCCGGCACCAATGTGCTGGTGAGCCGCGAATTCAAGCGCGGCGATGTTGATGCTGTCTTTGCGACCGCGCCCGTGCGCGTCGGCGCGCGTTTTCGTATGCATAGGAAGACGCCGGTCGCGATCGAGCCGCGCGCTTGTCTGGCCGAATATGACGCGGGCCGAGAGGTGCTGACACTGTATTCGGCGACGCAAGTACCGAGCATCGTGCGCGACGCAATCGCCGAAGCGCTCGATGTTCCTGGTAATCGGGTGCGTGTCGTCGCACAGGATGTGGGCGGCGGCTTCGGCGGCAAGGGATCGCTCTACCCGGAAGAGATTTTTGTCTGCGCAGTGGCGCGACGGTTATTGCGATCCATCAAATGGACCTCCGACCGCCTGGAAGACCTGCTTGCCAATAGCCAGGGCTTTGATGAAATCGTTGATGCCGAAATCGCGCTCGATAGCGAGGCGCAAATTCTGGCGATGCGCGCTGATGCCATCGGCGATGTCGGCGCCTATTCGATTTATCCATGGACCGCCGCGCTCGAGCCGATCCAAGTCATAAGCTTTCTTCCTGGGCCTTATCGCGTTGCAAACTATCAGGGGCGCGTGCGTGGCGTCGCCACCTCAAAAGCACCGGTCGGTCCGTATCGCGGCGTCGGCCGGCCGACCTCGACCTTCGTCATGGAACGGTTGATGGACATGGCTGGCCGTAAGCTCGGCATCGACCCGCGTGATATCAGGCTGCGTAATCTCATCAGTGCGCAAGAACTTCCTTATAAGGTCGCGTCCGGCATTGTCTGGGACAAATCCGGTTTTGAAGAATGTCTCAACGCCGCGTGTAACGTGATCCATTACGATGAGTTGCGTACGGCGCAGAAACGGGCCCGGGCGGCAGGCCAATGGAGCGGCATCGGCATCGCGACTTATGCGGAGCTCACCGGTATCGGCTCGCGCATTTCAGTGGCGCCCGGGATGCCGATTAACACCGGCACCGAAACGGCGATCGTGCGCATCGATGCAACGGGCGCCGTGACAGCATGTTTCGGTGTGGCTTCTCACGGACAAGGACTCGAAACCACGCTGGCGCAGATCGTTGCTGAACATCTCGGCGCGCGGTTCGAAGATATCAGGATTGTGCAGGGCGACAGCGCGGCGGTCCCCGGTGGCACCGGTACTTATGCGAGCCGTAGCCTGGTTCTGGCGGGCGGGGCGGCCACACTTGCCGCGCAGGCCGTGCGCGAAAAGGTCCTTAATGCCGCGTCGCATCTCCTTGAAGCTGCGGCCACTGACCTCATCGCGGAAGGCGGCAAAATCTCTGTCATCGGCACCGATCGGTCCACCACCTTCAAAGAAGTGGCGCGCGCCGTTTATTCGGAGATCGGCCGCCTGCCTGCTGATGCCAGAGACGAGCTTACCGCGAGCAAGACCTATGATCCGATTTTCGGCACCACCAGCTCGGCGACGCATATCGCCACAGTCGAGATCGATCCGG
>JBPYDR010000073.1:0-28401 GCA_051986235.1 Pseudolabrys sp. | reverse complement strand
CCGCCAGCTGGGGGCAGCATTGCGCAGCTTCCGGGAAGATGTAAAGCGCCCGCAGTGCGCAAAGACCCCGTGGACAGCAAGCGCCAAGGCAAGCGGGAGTGGAGATTTGGGCATAGTTGCCGCGACGCCACGGTTTGGCGGCGCCTGGCATCCGGCGCGGAGCCTGAATCACCCGTCCGAACCCTTAGGGACAAAAACCTAGGGACAAAAAAGAGCCGCCGTTGCCGGCGGCTCGAAAGTTAACAGGGAGGCGTCAAACAGAGTGGACAGGAGCCACTCAATGTCCATGAAGATGGACAATGGCTAGTAATGGTCGAGAAAGCTTAACGACAGCTTAAAAAGTTGGGCGCAACTCCAAAAAATTTTTTAAGACCTCTCGGCACGCAATTACTTTTGCCGTTCCGATCGTTTCAGCGCTTGAAAAACTGGTCCGCTGCCGCGCGCGATGCGCGCTTTTGCGTCATGTCGGCTTCCAGCCGACTGATCTCGTCGCGGAGCAATTGCACGCGCGCGCCTAACTCCTCGACCGACAGAAGCGTCAGGTCCTGCCCGATCTCGTGCACGACCTTTTTCTTGGGTTTGTCGTCTTCGTCAATCGCCGGCATCGTGGGCTCCCTGTCACAAATCTAGCTGCGCCAGTTCCGGTTGTCACATTCATAAGGCCCGCCTAAAAGGGCATCCGATTGCACAAATACAGAGGAACCAATGGCCGCACTTCCAGCTCAGATGACAGCGATCGGAATCAAGGCTTCCGGTGGCCCCGATATGCTCGTGCCGGAAAAGCGTCCCGTGCCGACGCCGGGTGATGGAGAAATCCTGGTGAAGGTCGCGGCTGCGGGCGTGAACCGTCCCGATGTCATGCAGCGCATGGGCCTCTACCCACCGCCGCCGGGCGCGCCGGACATTCCCGGACTCGAGATTGCCGGCGAGGTCGTCGCGTTGGGCGCGAACGTCAAACGTTGGAAGCTCGGAGATCGGGTGATGGCGCTGGTCGTCGGGGGTGGCTACGCCGAATATTGTCTCGCGCACGAAAGTCATGCCTTGCCGGTCGGCAATCTTTCGATGATCGAGGCGGCGGCCATACCGGAGACTTTTTTCACGGTCTGGCACAACACGTTCGAACGAGGCGGACTCAAGCGCGGCGAAACTCTGCTGATCCACGGCGGCTCGTCAGGCATCGGTACCGCGGCTATCCAGCTTGCCAAGGCATTCGGCGCGCGCGTGATCACAACTGCGGGCTCGCCGGAAAAGTGCGATGCGTGCCGCAAGCTCGGCGCCGACGTCGCCGTTAACTACAAGACCGAGGATTTTGTCGCAGCCACGAAGACAGCCACCGGCGACAACGGCGCCGAGGTTATAGTGGACATGGTGGGCGGGGACTACATCGCGCGAAACTACGAAGCCGCGGCGGTTGAGGGGCGCATCGTGCAAATCGCGTTTCAGGGAAGTCCAAAGGCGACGGTCGATTTTCGTCGTATCATGCTCAAGCGGCTGCACCATACCGGCTCGACCTTGCGTTCGCGGTCGATACCCGACAAAGGCGCAATCGCGCGGGCCGTCGAAACCAATGTTTTGCCCCTTATCGCAGCCGGTAAGGTCAAACCGGTCATCTTCAAGACTTTCCCACTGGATGCTGCGCCCGCTGCCCACGCCCTTATGGAAACCAGCGCCCATATCGGCAAGATCGTGCTAACATTCTGATTGGCCGTCCGTTTCGGCAAAAGCCGCGAAAACGGCGTAATGTCGGACTTAAACAGAGGGTGCGATTGTTAGCGGATTCTCACCGTCGGCGAGGCCAGGGGCCCGGGCTGCGAGGGGTGCCGCGGCCGGGGGTTTTGCTTTGCCTATGATGCGTTGGCTGACCGCAATAGCGGTCGTCATCACTGCTGTGTTGTTGACCGTTCCGGTCGCGCGCGCCGTTGAAGCGGTGAATGTGCGGCTCGACGCGGCCGCTATTGATTTGACTGCCGCGACAGAGGTGCAGCACACGGAGAGCGACCGCATCCAAGTGTCGACCGCGCCCGGCCCTGACGGCATTGTTCGACGCATCGAGGTGCGCGCGCGCGAAGGCAACAACAATTGGGCGGTGTTCGCGCTGACAAACAACAGCGACGAACAGATCGATCGCCTCGTTGTCGTCCCGCACTATCGCATGGTTGGTTCCGGCCTGTTCTGGCCCGACCTCGGACTCTCGCGCATCGCGGCCATCACGCCGTCGACTGGCGATCGTCCTGTCCGTCAGGAAGGTTCAACCGCGGACATCTTTCGGATCACCCTCGACCCGGGAACGGTCATCACCTTCGTCGCCGAACTGCGCTCCAACAAACTTCCACAGATCTATTTATGGGAGCCCGACGCATACAAAGACAAGGTCAATTCCTTCACGCTGTACTACGGAATCGTTATTGGCATTGCCGGTCTGCTCGCGCTGTTTCTCACGATCCTCTTTGTCGTGAAAGGCTCGATCATGTTCCCGGCCGCGGCCGCACTCGGCTGGGCCGTCCTGATCTACATCGGCATCGACTTCGGCTTCTGGGGCAAAGTGTTCGATATGTCGGCGGGCGCCGAGCGCGTATGGCGCGCCTGCGGCGAGGCAATCCTGTCGGCGACGCTGCTGGTCTTTCTCTTCGCCTATCTCAATCTGTCGCGTTGGCACGTCCGTTACGCGCACATCACCATCGCCTGGCTCGCGGCACTGGCGGCGCTTGTCGCCGTCGCCGTGTTTGATCCTGCGGTTGCCGCCGGCATCGCGCGGATGTCGCTTGCGGGCATTGCGGTCTTCGGGCTCGCGCTTGTCATCTATCTTTCCACTCACGGCTTCGACCGTGCGGTGCTGTTGATACCGACCTGGCTGCTGCTCGTTGTATGGACCACAGCGGCCGGCCTCGCGGTCACCGGTCTCGTGACGAATGACATTATCGGTCCGGCGCTGCTCGGCGGCCTGGTGCTGATCGTGATGTTGATCGGCTTCACCGTGATGCAGCACGCGTTCGCCGGCGGCATCACGCACGGCATCGTGTCCGACGTCGAGCGCCGGGCGCTCGCGCTTACCGGCGCGGGCGATCTGATCTGGGACTGGGACGTTTCCGCGGACAAGGTGTTCACGAGCCCGGAAACCGAGAGCATACTCGGCGTGAAGCGCGGGTCGCTTGAAGGACCGGCGGCGACCTGGCTTGAAGTTCTGCATCCGCTCGATCGCGATCGCTTCCGCGCATCCCTCGACAGCGTCGTCGAGCAGCGCCGCGGCCGGTTGACCCAGGATTTCCGGCTACGAACCGCCGATGGCAACTATCTCTGGTTCGCGCTGAAGGCGCGCCCTGTTGTCGGCTCCGATGGCGAGGTTGTCCGGCTCGTCGGTACGCTCACCGACGTAACCGACTTCAAGACCGCCGCGGAACGGCTGCTGTTTGACGCGGTTCACGACAACCTCACCGGCCTGCCCAACCGCGAATTGTTCATCGACCGCATGGAAGCGGCCTTCGGCTTTGCCCAGGCTGACACGCAGATCCGGCCATCGATCATCGTGATCGATGTCGACCGGTTCAAGCAGGTCAACGACTCCGTTGGCATGGCTGTCGGGGATTCGATCCTGCTCACGATCGCCCGTCGGCTTGCACGCCTGCTCAAGCCCCAGGATACGCTCGCGCGGCTTTCGGGCGATCAGTTCGCGATGATCCTCCTTTCGGAGCGCGAGCCTGCGCGCATCGTCGGCTTTGCCGAAACCATCCGCCGCGCCTTGCGTGTACCGATCGCCTTCAACGATCGCGAAATCTTCCTGACGGCCTCAATCGGAATGGCGCTTGCCGAAAATCAGACACAGCGCACCCACGAAGTTCTCAAGGATGCCGAGCTGGCGATGTATTACGCCAAACGCATCGGCGGCGACCGCATCGAGATCTTCAAGCCGGCCATGCGCTCCCGCAAGACCGACCGTCTCGCCATGGAATCGGAATTGCGCCGGGCCATTGAGCGCGAGGAAATCAAGGTGCTGTACCAGCCAATCGTCAGGCTGGAGGATCGCGCCATCGCGGGATTCGAGGCCCTTGCCCGCTGGGATCACCCGAAGCTGGGCCGCCTGTCGCCCGCGGAATTCATTTCCGTCGCCGAGGAAATCGGCCTGATTGTCGACCTCGGCCTCTTCGTCCTCGAACACACGGCTCGCCAGCTGGCCCAATGGCAAGCGGCCACGCGTTCACGCGAGCCGGTGTTTGCCAACGTGAATGTTTCCTCGCGGCAATTGCTGCGGCACGACATGATCCAAGACCTTCGCGGCGTGCTCGGACGTGCGGCGCTTGCGCGCGGCACGCTCAAGCTGGAGATCACCGAATCCCTGGTCATGGAGAACCCGGAACACGCTGCGCAAATGCTGACCCGCGTCAAGGAACTCGGCGCTGGCCTGTCGCTCGACGACTTCGGCACGGGCCATTCGTCGCTCGCCTATCTGCAGCGTTTCCCCTTCGACACAATCAAGATTGATCAGTCATTCGTGCGCACGACACCTCGGGGAACGCGACCTGTCATCCTGCGGTCGATCATCGCGCTCGCACACGATCTCGGCATGGAGGTCGTGGCGGAAGGAGCCGAAACGGATTCCGATGCCGTCGAGCTTTACCAGCTCGGGTGTGAATATGCGCAGGGCTTCGCCTTTGGCGAACCGATGAGCGCCGAAGGCGCCCGCGATCTGCTGATCGACAAGCCGACGCGCTTGCGCGCGCTCAAGATCGCATCTGAATAGACGGATTATCTCCGCACGTTCGATCAGGCGTGGCCGGCTTCGCTCGACAACATGCCCAGATCGATGCCGATCTTGCGCAATGCTTTCTCGTATTTGGCGCCGGTATCCTTGCCGAAAATCAGCTCGGGGTCGGCCGCGCAATGCAGCCAGCCGTTCTGCTGGATTTCCTGCTCGAGCTGACCAGGCGCCCACCCCGCATAGCCCAATGCAAGAATGGCACTGGCCGGGCCGTTACCGCGCGCGATCGCTTTAAGAATATCGAGCGTCGCCGTCAGGCAGATGCCTTCGTCGATCGGCAGCGTGGAATTCTCGATGAAGAAATCCGCCGAGTGAAGGACGAAGCCGCGCCCTGTCTCCACTGGGCCGCCCTTGAGCACTTTCACCTCTTCGGCGCGCGTTGGCAGCTGGATGCGTTCGCTCGCCGGAATCACTTCGAGCTGCACGAGAAGGTCGGGAAATTTTATGTTCGCCGCCGGATGATTGACGATGATGCCCATGGCACCTTCAGTTGAATGCGCACAGACATAGATCACTGCGCGCGAGAAGCGCTCGTCATTCATTGCCGGCATGGCAATCAGCATTTGCCCGTCGAGATAACCTCGTCCAGGTCCCTGCTGCGCAGTCTTGTTGCGTGCAATCTTCATGGGAAAAGGTTACCTGAACGACCTGCCTTTGCAAACGAAGCTGGCCGACGAAAGTTCAATCCATCACTGCCATATTCGATACGACAATTGTGGCGGCCGCCTGCCGAGATCGTGTTCCACGCTTGCTCACGATGAATTCAGTGGCGCGGGGGGCGGTAACCGACTAGAGCCTCGCAAATGGACGATTTTCACAGATCATTGCGCACTGCTTTGGCCGCCTGCGTCATTTCCGCCGCTTCGGCCACGGTGGGCCATGCTGCCGACGAATCACCCTGGAGTGACGATGTTCGTTCGGCGACCAGAATTGTCGTTGGAAGCGTCAAAAACGGCGACGCGCACCTGCGCGCTGGCGTCGAGATCAAGATGCAGCCCGGTTGGAAGACTTATTGGCGCTATCCAGGCGACTCCGGAGTTCCACCGCACTTCGACTTTTCTGGTTCTGAAAACCTGAAGACGGCGACTGTCCTTTACCCCGCACCGCATCTGTTCACCGACGAGACCGGACAAACGCTCGGTTACAAGGAACGCGTCATTTTTCCGGTTGTTGTTTCGCCACAGCAGGCGGGCAAGCCGGTTCGATTGCGGCTGAAAATCGATTACGCTGTCTGCGAGAAATTGTGTGTGCCCGCGGAAGGACGTGCTGACCTCGTTCTTAGTTCGGGCAACAGTGCGCACAACACAGATTTGAGCGCGGCCGAAGCCCGCGTACCGAAGCAAGTAACCCCCGCACAGGCGGGGCTCACCGCACGGCGTGTCAATGCCGGATCGAAGCCGCAGGTAACTGTCGATCTCGAGGCACCCCCTGGCCAGCCGGTGGAATTGTTTGTCGAAGGACCGACGCCGGACTGGGCATTGCCCATCCCAAAACCGGCAAAATCGGGGGCGGATGGACGCGCCAAATTCAGCTTCGACCTTGACGGGATGCCTTCCGGTGTCGATCCAAAGAGCCAGGTCGATTTGACCTACACAGTGGTCACCGGTGACCGTGCGGTCGAGGTCAAGTCCCGTCTCGACTAATCTGCAGCAAGGGCGTAATTAGCCCTCACAAGAAAAACACCCGTCCGTAACGCGAAAGAGGATACCTATGCCCATCAAGGTCGGCGAACGATTGCCCGAAGCAAAATTCCGCGTCATGACCACCGAAGGTCCCGTTTGGAAGACCACGGATGAAGTTTTCAAAGGCCGGAAGGTCGCTCTTTTCGCGGTGCCCGGCGCATTCACTCCAACCTGCAACAACCTACATATTCCGAGCTTTCTGAACAATGCCGCCGCCATCAAGGCGAAGGGCGTGCACACGATCGCGGTGACGGGTGTCAACGACGTGTTCGTCATGGAAGCCTGGAAGAAATCGACGGGCGCCGATGGCAAGATCGATTTTCTTGCGGACGGCAACGGCGAATTCGCCAAGGCCATCGACATGGCCTTCGATGGTTCGGGCAACGGTCTCGGCACCCGGTCAAAGCGCTATTCAATGCTGGTCGAAGACGGCGTCGTCAAAAAACTCAATATCGAAGATGCACCCGGCAAGTGCGAACTTTCCGGCGGCCAGGCTTTGCTCGCGCAGCTTTAATCGAAATTTGGGATCCCCGGCTTGCGGGCCGAACCCCGCACCCGGGCTCGACTATTTTGTCTTCATTGCGCCGGTCGCACCGGCGCCCGCCGCGACCAGACCTTCGCGCGCAAGTTCGTCGGCACGCTCATTCATTGCGTGGCCGGCGTGGCCTTTTACCCAGTGCCAATGCACTTTGTGATGGGCGAGCGCTTCATCCAACCGCTTCCATAAATCGACGTTCTTCACCGGTTTCTTGTCGGCAGTCCGCCACCCATTCTTCTTCCAGCCGTGGATCCACGTGGTGATCCCATTCTTGAGATACTCGCTGTCGGTATGAAGATCGATCGTGCAAGGCCGCTTGAGCGCCTCCAGCGCCGAGATCGCCGCCATCAGTTCCATGCGGTTGTTTGTCGTGTGCGGTTCGCCGCCTTTGAGTTCCTTTTCATTGTCACCAAAGGTGAGGATCGCGCCCCAGCCGCCGGGCCCGGGATTGCCCGAACAGGCACCGTCGGTGTGAATGGTGACCCGCTGCTCGCTCACTCAGATTTTCCTTCGCGCACGTACGCAGAACGACAACGTTTTCTTTTCGCGATCATGCTCCGAGGCCGTAATCCTGCACGGATTTCACCGACTGGTGAAATCGCAGCTTGCGATAGTACTCCAGCGGATCTTTTGGCCGCACCAGGGCGCCATCCGGCACCGCCAGCCAATCGACCAGCCGCGTGAGCAGGAAGCGCATCGCCGCGCCGCGCGCAAGAACGGGAAGCGCGTTTCGCTCGGCTTCGGAAAGGGCCCGCACCGTGCCATATGCGTTGAGCAGCGATCGTCCCTTCGTGACGTTGTAGGAATGATCTGACTCGAAGCACCAGGCGTTCAGGCAGACCGCAACGTCGTAGGCGAGCGTATCGGTGCAGGCAAAATAGAAATCGATCAGCCCGGACAACTTGTCGCCGAGAAAAAAAACATTGTCAGGAAACAGGTCCGCGTGGATGACGCCTTGCGGCAACCGGCGTGGCCAAGATTTTTCCAGCGCGTCGAGCTCCATTTCAATTTCGCTGCAAAGCCCTTGCCGTACGCTGTCGCCACGTACCTTGGCGTGTTCGTAGAGCGGCCGCCAGCTCTCGATGGACAAGGCATTAGCGCGCTTCTGCTTGAAGTCAGCGCCGGCGAGGTGCAGGCGCGCCAAAGCCCCTCCGACGGCCGAGCAATGGGAGGGGCTGGGCCGTCTGATCCACAATCCATCGAGAAAGGTCACGATCGCAGCGGGTCGGCCGGCGACCTTGCCAAGAACGCCACCCTGTCGGTTTTTCACGGGTTGCGGGCAAGTGATCCCGCGCTCGGCAAGATGCTCCATAAGCCCGAGAAAAAAAGGCAGATCATCTTCCGCAACGCGCTTTTCATAGAGCGTGAGAATGAAATTGCCGGCACTGGTATGCACCAAGAAATTCGAATTCTCGACGCCCTCGGCGATGCCTTTGTAGGAGAGCAGTTCGCCGATGTCATAAACCGAAAGGAAGCGGGTGAGATCGTCCGCCGAGACGTCGGTGTAGACCGCCATACAGCGTCACTCCGCCGCCTCGTGGTCACGCAGTGGGCGGGGTAGCGGAAAGAAGACCCCCTCCTCCGTCGCAGTGACGGTTTCAATATCGAGGTTATACCGCTCGGCAAACGCGCCCATGATTTCCTCGACCAGGACTTCAGGAGCGGAAGCGCCAGCGGTGATGCCGAGGCGCGCGACGCCTTCGAAATCGCTCCATTTGATCTCGGCGGCACGCTGCATCAGCACCGCGCGCGGACAGCCGGACTTCTCGGCCACTTCCTTCAGCCGCTGCGAGTTCGATGAATTGGGGGCGCCCACAACGATCATGGCGTCGACGACCGGCGCAACGCGTTTGACCGCATCCTGACGATTTGTGGTCGCGTAGCAGATGTCTTCCTTGTGCGGACCTGAGATGTCAGGAAAACGCTGCTTCAGCAGATCGACCATGGCCGCCGTATCGTCGACCGAAAGCGTCGTCTGGGTGACGTAGGCAAGCTTGTTCGCATCGCGCGGGGTGAATCGCGCCACATCCTCGAGCGTTTCGACGAGCGTAATGCTCCCCGGTGGGAGCTGTCCCATGGTCCCAACGACTTCCGGATGGCCGGCGTGGCCGATAAGGACAATCTCGCGCCCGCGACGGTTATGAATTTCGGCCTCGCGATGCACTTTCGTGACCAGCGGACAGGTTGCGTCGATCGTGAAGAGGTTGCGACGCTGCGCCTCCTCGGGAATCGCACGCGCCACACCGTGCGCCGAAAAGATCACCGGCGCATGGTCACTGGGAACTTCGCTCAGTTCCTCGACGAAAATCGCGCCTTTGGCCCGCAGGCTGTCGACGACGTAGCGGTTGTGCACAATCTCGTGACGGACGTAGACCGGCGCCCCATAGATGGCGAGCGCCCGCTCCACCGACTCGATGGCTCGCACCACCCCCGCGCAGAAGCCGCGCGGCGAGCAGAGCAGCACTTTCAGCACAGGCTTGGCCGGGTTTGACGGCATTATTAACCTCAAAAGGGCGCGGTTTTGGCGCGCAATCGCGGTATCGACATGGGGTGCGCGCACCCACCCTGTCAAGCGGAACGGTTGCATGACCCCGCCAGTCCCCCTATATTCCCGCCACTTTCCGATCATCAAAGATGATCCAAAAGCTTCGCCCGAGGGCGGGCGAAGCACAGAGGAGATTTTGCCATGGCGACCGCAGCACCCTTGATGCCAAAGGCGACCGCCGTCTGGCTGTTGGACAACACCGCGCTCTCATTCGACCAGATCGCAGAATTCTGCAAGCTGCACCCGCTTGAGGTGAAGGCAATTGCCGACGGCGATGCCGCGCAGGGAATTAAAGGCCTCGACCCCATCGTGACGGGCCAGCTGACACGCGAGCAGATCGCCGACGCGGAGAAAAATCCGGAATCGCGTCTGAAGCTCACCGAGCCGAAGGTCGCTGTTCCGACAGCCGAGCGCAGCAAGAAGGGCCCGCGCTACACGCCGGTTTCGCGTCGCCAGGACCGGCCGAATGCCATCCTCTGGCTGGTGCGCAACCATCCGGAACTCAAGGACAGCGCGATCATGCGCCTTGTGGGTACGACGAAGTCGACAATCGCTTCGATTCGTGACCGCACGCACTGGAATTCGGCCAACCTCACGCCGATGGACCCTGTGACACTCGGTCTCGCTTCGCAAATTGACCTCGACCTCGAAGTGCAACGCGCCAACAAGGAAAAGCCGTCACCGGTTGACACTGGCGCAACCCTCCTTCCGGCAGCCGAAACGACGGCGCGCAAGGAAACTGAAGTCGCCGCCGCGGAGCCGGAGAAGAAGCCGGGAGAACTCGACGTCAGCGCCGTGTTCGCCAAGCTCAAGCAGCTCGGCGGCAAAAGCGAGAAAGATAGCGAGTAACCGCGGCTGAAATTTCTCGCCGGTATTGCGAAAAATTCCAGCGATTGATTTTCACCCGTCGCACCCGCGGGTAATGTGGTATGAAGTACCTCGCGCGGATGGCGACAATGTGAAGATCGCTCGCGTACTGATTACACACGGAATCTGGATCAGAGTTCCGTATCCGCACTATTACCAATTCCGAAATTAAGTTTGCCTTCACGAGTCGGGCCGACGATCGCCCGCGTTGGGCGAAGATCGAGCGGCGACAGATCACGACCATGACTCGATTCGTGGCTGTGAGGTCGCTCTCAATCTGCGCATACTCACCCATCCGCGCGGGCCAACCCCCACCCGGTATTCGCGCGGCCGGACTTGTGACGCATTTCAGTATCCGCGCGTCCCGTTGATGGC
This sequence comes from Pseudolabrys sp., assembly GCA_051986235.1. Lineage (GTDB taxonomy): Bacteria > Pseudomonadota > Alphaproteobacteria > Rhizobiales > Xanthobacteraceae > Pseudolabrys. The sequence goes on along the minus strand of JBPYDR010000073.1, from coordinate 17,641 downwards.
CGCCACGTATCGCGCGACGGATTTCTGCAGAACCTGCTTGGCGTCCTTGGGAATGACACGGTCGAAATAGTGGCCGTAGATCATATCAAAGCGAAACGGATCAAGCGATTTGCCGATGTGTTCGACTTCGTGCACCGACAACGGAATGAAATTCGGGTAGCTGCGCATGAAGGAAAGCCACTTGCGGTCGGTGGCAACCGTCAAAATGTCGCCTGCGCAGACGATGCCGCGCCCGCCGGCGCCGCCGGCCCAATGCATCACCGTCCCACCGGGAAAATGGCCGCCACAGCGCACGAGCGTGACGCCGTCCCAGAGCCTGAGCGTATCGCCTTCCCACAATTTCACCGCCGGACCTTTGCGCATGATCCAGTCACGGTCCGACGCATTGAGATGGATTGGACAGTCGAAGGCCTCCGCCCATTCGTTCATCGTCGTATAAAAGTGCGGATGCGAGATCGCGATTGCCTTCAGGCCACCAAGGCCCTTGATCATGCTGACCGTCGCTGCATCGAGCGTAGCAACGCAATCCCACAAAATATTGCCGCCTTCCGTGCGTACGAGCAGTGCGCGTTGGCCAATGGCAAACCCGGCGCTGATTCCGATCAGACCGGTGTCGTATTCATGGAAGCTATTCATGTGGCTTTGCGACAGGGCCTCGAGCGTGGTCCAGGTTTGTCCGCGTGGCGGCACGTATTGCCGCTCCTCCTCGCAAATGGGGCATTCGCCGGGCGCCTTCGCGCTGTCCGGATATTGGGTACCGCATGCGGTGCAGATGTAGAGGGGCATGTATGTCCTTTGGCTGTCGTTATGGTGACGCTGATGCTCGACGCATTCTCATTCTGCAAAGCCGCTATGCAAGCCATGCGAGCGAGGCGGACCGGTGGCGTTGCAACATTCAAACAAGCGGTTAATGCCACAGAACAATTTAATGTGAGAGGACTTTGTCTTGTGCAGAGCAATATTTTTGTTATTTCCGTTTCAGACGCGACGGATTCGCGAGGTACCCAAAAATGATATCGCGCAAAATTAGATTTATCACCGCTGCTGCCGTTTTGGCTCTGCTCGCATCAGTAGCAGTCGCCCGCACCGTGCACACGCATGCACCGACGACCGCTTCACATGCAACGAGTGGAAAAGTCACCGGCATACCCACCAACCAGTCCGCTTCTCCTCACCGGCATGGAGTCATCGTGTGCGGCATGGCGAACGATTCAGACTGTGAAAAGCTCGAAATGCAGTTGCCGATGTAGAGAACACAAGCGATATTGCTCGTAACGACAGTCCAGCACTATCGAGCTCTCGCGTGCTACGATCCCTGCTCATCTTCACCACCATTGCTCTGTTTCTGTCGGGCACCACGCTGACGCTTTCGCAAACGCAATCGCCCCCGAAAAAGCCTACGAGTCCCGGCGAGATCGCAGCGGCCGACAGAATTGCCATGGAAAAACGTGCCGCCTGCCAGCGTGAAGCGCGCGAAAAGAAATTGAGCTTCATGCAGCGTCGCAGCTACGTGAAGACCTGCGTGAAACGCTGACGTTGCCGAGGCGTCCGCCGCGAGGAACGCCGTTCCGATCACCGCATTGATTGAAAGGCGCCCCGGGACATACCCGAGGCAGTCGCGGTATTCTTTTCACAATCGCAATGCCAGAGGCTGGGAGCTCAGCATGAAATCCGGTCGTCGCCTGACAAAAAGTGCGCGAAGCAAGGACGAAAGGCCGTCGCGGGCAGCGGCCGAGACCGCCGTCCGGACGCTCATCCAATGGGCCGGGGACAACCCGGACAGGGAAGGACTTCGCGGCACGCCGGCCCGTGTGGTCCGCGCCTACGAAGAGTGGTTTGCCGGCTATTTCGAGGACCCGCGCGAATATCTTCAGCGCACCTTCGAGGAAGTCGCCGACTACGACGAAATGGTGCTGTTGCGCGATATCCGGTTCGAATCGCATTGCGAGCATCACATCGCGCCGATCATCGGCCGCGTCCACATCGGCTACCTTCCACGCCGGCGCGTCGTCGGGATTTCCAAGCTCGTGCGCCTGGTCGATGTCTTCGCAAAAAGAATGCAGGTTCAGGAGAAAATGACCGCCGAGATCGCCTCATGCCTCAACAGCGTGCTGAAGCCGTCAGGCGTCGCCGTCGTCGTCGAAGCTGCGCATGAGTGCATGACGACGCGCGGCGTTCACCGGTCGGATGTGAGCATGGTGACGAGCCGCATGCTCGGGGTTTTTCGCACGAATTTCAAAACTCGGCAGGAGTTTCTCGCGGCCATAAAGCTCAAGCGCGGCATTGACGACACGTCGATCTGAGCTAGCTCAGATGCGGACCCGGCCCGCCGCCAACCGCTTCGAGCACGGCTTCGCGCCACTCGCGCTTGATCGGCAAAATCGGGGGTATCGGTGCCATGTCCGGCTCCGCTGTCGGCGCGGCGATCGACTGAATGTTCTCGGTCTTTGAGCCCCTACGCATCATCAAGTTGTAGACCATCCATTGCGCGCGATGGCGTTTGCCGCTCATTGGAAACCGTTTGGCGATCGAGGATGTTGCGTAGAAATTTCTATAGGCCCGGTCGACGCCAATGCGCAGTTCATCGCCCGACATCTGTGCCGGACGGTAGACGACGTGGCCCTGGTCATACATCGTCCAGTCAAAAGAAACGATGCGATTCGCCTTTTTCATCTCGTACCAGGTCAGCGTGCCCGGATAAGGGGTCAAGGTCGAATAGGCGCAGGCGTCGTATCTCGAATCGATGTTGAACTTGACGGTCTGGTCGAACACGGAGAGATCGTCACCGTCGAACCCGTACATGAAAAGGCCGAACACCATGATGCCGTAGGAGTGCACTTTTTCGACCAACGTTGCGAATGTGTCCGGCCGGTTGACGTGCTTGTGCACGCTGGTGAGCGTCGAGCGGGATATCGATTCAAAGCCAATGCTGAGCAGCGTGCATCCGCTTTCCGCAGCGAGCTCGAGCATGCGGTCATCCTGCGCAAGCTTCGAGGTCACCCCCGCCTGCCACAGAATGTTGCGCCCTTTCAGGGCCCGCATCACTTGCTTCGGACGCTCGGGCGTACCGAAAAAATCCGCGTCGTTGATCGAAATGATGCGCGAACCGCAGTTCTCCATCTCATGAATGACTTCATCGACCGGCCGATAGCGAAATTTGAGGCCGTTCATCAGCGGCTCGGCGCAAAACGTGCAGCCTTGATGGCAGCCGCGCGAGGTCTGCACGAAAGTTTTGTTCACGTAGCGATGCTTCTTCAGCAGGTCGTAGCGCGGCATCGACAGCCCGACCATCGGGTGCAGCTTAGTGGATTTGTACGGCCCCTTCATCTGCCCCTGTTTGAGATCGTCGAGCAGCTTGTCGATGACGAGCTCGACCTCGCCTATGACGACCGCATCGGCATGCTTGAGCGCTTCCTGCGGCATGAAGCTCGGATGCACACCGCCCATGACGACAGGAATGCCTTTGGCGCGGAATTCGTCGGCGATCTCATACCCGCGGTTGACGTAACTCGTCATCGCCGAGATGCCGACAAGATCGGCCTTCAGATCGAAATCGATCGTTTCGATGTTTTCGTCCGTCAGCACGACTTCGTATTTGTCGCGCGGAATGCAGGCCGCGACCGCGAGAAGTCCTGCGAGGGGCGAATAGAGGGCTCGGTTCATGTAGAGCGGGCGGGTGGTGAGGGAATCTGTTTTGGGATTAATGAGATGGATGACACGCGAGGGCACGAAAATCTCCTCTCGTTGGGGCGATATTACTGAGCCAATGTCGTTTGCGCGCAGTGGTTCCCGATCACATCAATAAATATGCCCCGCAGGGATTTCCCGAACCGGGACCCGGCGGAATGGCAGCCCCGCCCGAGCGCAGACGTCCCCTGATCGCGCTCGGGCGGTCGGCTCGCCTCCCCTTGCCGGACGGCGCCCCATTTAGTGCACGACGTCAAGTTTGACCTTTGCTACGCCTCTCCCCACGATTCCCAAAGATTCAGCCGCAGAATAAGACACATCGACGACGCGGCCCGCGATATACGGGCCGCGATCATTGACGCGAACTGTCACGGAGCGACCGGTGGCGAGGTTCGTCACGCGCAACTTTGTGCCGAACGGCAAGCTGCGGTGCGCGGCGGTCATCGCGTTCGGATCGAATTTCTCGCCGTTGGCGGTCGGCTGTTCGTCCGAGTAGAAGCTGGCGATTCCGTGCGAGGCAAACTGCGTCTCGACCGGACGTTTGATCGGCGTGTGTCTCACCCGCCTGACCGCCACGTGGCGTATTGTCGGCTCGCTGGTTTGCTCCAGCAGCGCCGCCTGGCGGTTGGCGCCGGGCAGGCCAGATTTGTTGGTGGCGACCGTGTACTGATTGCATGCAGCGAGCGTGATCGCTGCGAGCGCGACGGGAGCGAGACCTGAGATTTTGCGGAAACGGAATTTCGCGACGCGATCATTCGTCGCTGTCGCAAGGCACGGACTTACTGCACGACCACAAACACACATGTTGCGCGTCCCCGTGTGTCAAAATCGACAGCGAATCGGGGCGAGACCGTGGCTGCATTGCCGCAAAGGTACGACGAGACCTGCTTTTGACTTTTTGTGTGATCGATTTATCACGCGCGGCAGCAATTTCGGTAATTAGCAACCGATGCTGGGCACGCGAGTACCGCCAAACCTGCAGCGGCGGGCATATTTGATTGGAGGACTCTAAAGTCGCGTCACGTCGGCGCTGATTCACGTGCACCACTCAACTCTAACCCCGCTTGCTGCCGAGGCCGTGGCCCTTCAGCGCGCTGCCGATCTCGTCGAGAACCGCTGGATCGTCGATCGTCGCCGGCATTGTCCAGGATTCACCGTCGGCGATTTTCTTGATCGTGCCGCGCAGGATTTTTCCCGAACGCGTCTTGGGCAGACGCGCGACGGTGATGGCGAGTTTGAACGCCGCAACCGGTCCAATCTTCTCGCGCACCAGTGCGACGATTTCCGTTTCGATCTCGGACGGCGGGCGGTTCACGCCGGCCTTGAGCACGATGAAACCGCACGGCACTTCGCCCTTGAGATCGTCCCTGATGCCGAGCACGGCGCATTCGGCAACGTCGGGATGGCTGGCGAGAACTTCCTCCATGCCGCCGGTCGAGAGCCTGTGGCCGGCGACATTGATGATGTCATCGGTGCGGCTCATCACATAGACGTAGCCATCGTCGTCCTTGTAGCCCGCGTCCGCGGTCTTGTAGTAGCCGGGGAACTCCGCGAGATAACTTTCCTTGAAGCGCTCGTCCTGCTGCCACAGCGTCGGAAAGCAGGCCGGCGGCAGCGGCAGCTTCACCACGATCGAGCCGATCTTGTTCGCCGGCTGCACCTTGCAGGCCTCGTCGACGATATCGATCGCGTAACCCGGCATCGGCACGCACGCCGAACCGTAGCGCACGGGCAGTGCGCTGAGACCGACCGGATTGCCGGCGATGCACCAGCCCGTTTCCGTCTGCCACCAGTGGTCGATCACCGGCACGTTGAGCACTTCTTCCGCCCACTGGATGGTCGGCGGATCGGCGCGCTCGCCGGCAAGAAAGAGCGTACGGAATTTGGAGAGATCGTATTTCCCGATCAGCGCGCCTTTCGGGTCTTCTTTCTTGATGGCGCGGAACGCGGTCGGCGCGGTGAACAGCGCGACCACGCCATGCTGTGCGATCAGACGCCAGAACGCGCCGGCGTCCGGCGTGCCGACCGGTTTGCCTTCGTAGAGGATGGACGTGCAGCCGTGAAACAGCGGCGCGTAAACAATGTAGGAATGGCCCACCACCCAGCCGATGTCCGAACCGGACCACCAGACTTCGCCGGGCGAGACGCCATAAAGATTCTGCATCGACCATTTGAGCGCGACCATGTGGCCGCCATTGTCGCGCACCACGCCCTTCGGAATGCCCGTCGTGCCTGATGTGTAGAGAATATAGAGCGGATCGGTGGCGGCGACCGGCACGCATTCGCTGGTCTTGGCGTAGTTGACCGCATTCTCCCACACCTTCCGCCAGTCATAATCGCGACCCGGCGTCAGCGCAGCTTCGCATTGCGGACGCTGGAAGATCATGCAAACCTGCGGCTTGTACCGCGCGAGATCGATCGCTTCATCGAGAAGCGGCTTGTACGGCACGACCCGCGGGCCCTCGATGCCGCAGCTGGCGGAAAGGATCACCTTCGGCCGGCAGTCATCGATGCGGGTTGCGAGCTCCTTTGCCGCAAAGCCACCGAACACGACCGAGTGGACGGCACCGATGCGCGCGCAGGCAAGCATCGCGAAGACCGCCTCCGGAATCATCGGCATGTAGATGACGACACGATCGCCTTTTTCCACGCCGAACTCGCGCAGCATGGCGCCGAGCAACTGCACCTCGGACAGCATGCGGCCGTAAGTGAAGTTCTGCACCGTATTGGTGACGGGCGAGTCGTAGATCAGCGCCGGCTGGTCGTTGCGGCCCGCGAGAACGTGGCGATCGAGCGCGTTGTAGCAGGTGTTGCAGGTGCCCCCGACAAACCAGCGGCCGTAGATGCCGGCCGAAGCATCGAAAATCTTCTTCGGCCTCTCGTACCAGTCGATGCCGGTGGCGGCCTCCGCCCAGAACCCTTCCGGATCGCGCTGCCAATGCGCATAAACCTCATGATAGCGGCTGCTGCGGGTGCCCATCGGCCTTCCTCCGGCGGTTATTGTGTCGCCACCCGTGCGCGCAAACAAGCCATCGCGCGCGCCGGCTAGCCGGCGAAGAGGACGCGGTTGGGGAGTTTGTAGCTGTCCGGATCGAAGCTTGATTCCCACCAGGCCCGCTGACCCGGCTTCGGCGGCTCGCTAAGGTCCCGCGCCGCCGGCTTGGTCTTGACGGTCTTCATGCGATTGCGGAAGCCGTAATGGTCGAAAATGCTTACCGCCTGCACGCAATAGGCGATCACCACCTTCGGGTCGCGGATTTCGATGAGATTGTCGCCGTTTCCCTGCTCGCCGCCGGCCGCCATGTTAGATGAGCCGGTGAAGACCACCGGCTTGCTGCCGTTGAAATCGCAGACGACGAACTTGTGGTGCATATGGATGCGGCGCGCATCGAGCGCCTTGTCGGCCGGACCGGTCTGCTTGCCTGCGCCCATCCTCCACGGATCAACGTCGCCGGCGGGGATCTGCTCGCCAAGATTGTCTATCGCGACGCAACGCTGTTCAATAGTGCATAATCGGGGGAATGAGCGGCCCAATGGCGAAAACACCCTACGATATCGATCTCGATCGCAACCCGGCAAACTACCAGCCGCTGACACCGCTGGGTTTTCTCGCACGCGCGGCAGCGGTATTTCCTGACCAGACCGCCATCATTCATGGCCCCATTCGCCGATCCTATGCAGAGTTCTACGCGCGCGCACGCCGGCTCGCCTCCGCGCTGTCGAAGCACGGCATCAAGCGCGGCGACACGGTTTCCGTATTTCTCGCCAATACGCCGGCCATGCTCGAGTGCCACTACGGCGTGCCGATGTGCCAGGGCGTGCTCAACACGCTCAACACGCGGCTCGACGCCGCGATCATTGGCTTCTCGCTTGACCATGCCGAAGCAAAGATCGTGATCACCGATCGCGAGTACTCGAAGGTGATGAAGGACGCGCTTTCGCTCTGCAAGGCAAAGCCGCTGGTGATTGACTACGACGATCCGGAATACGAAGGCGTCGGCGAGCGGCTCGGTTCAATCGAGTACGAGGAATTGATCGCGCAGGGCGATCCCGCCTACGCCTGGAAAATGCCCGATGATGAGTGGGACGCGATCACGCTCAACTATACCTCGGGCACCACCGGCGATCCCAAAGGCGTCGTCTATCATCATCGCGGTGCGCATCTGCTCGCGGTCGGTAATGTCGTGACCTGCTCCATGGGTAAACACCCGGTCTATCTCTGGACCCTGCCGATGTTTCATTGCAATGGCTGGTGCTTCCCCTGGTCAATCTCTGTCGTTGCCGGCACTCATGTCTGCCTGCGTGCGGTGCGCGCGCCCGCAATGTACGACGCGATCGCTGATCACAAGGTCACACATCTGTGCGGGGCGCCGATCGTGATGGCGACGCTGCTCAATGCGCCGGCGAATGAAAAAAAGCCGCTGCCCCACGTGGTCGAGTTTTTTACGGCCGCGGCGCCACCGCCAGAAGCAGTGCTCGCCGCGATGAAGGAAGCGGGCTTCGGCGTCACGCATCTCTACGGGCTGACCGAAAGTTACGGCCCGGCTGTGGTCAATGACTGGCACGAGGCCTGGGATGCGCTCACCTCCGCCGAACAGGCGGAGAAGAAGGCACGCCAGGGCGTCCGCTACGGCGCGCTTGAGGCACTCGATGTGCTCGATCCGGAGGCGATGACGCCGGTGGCGCGCGACGGAGAAACGCTCGGCGAAGTGATGATGCGCGGCAATGTCGTCATGAAAGGCTATCTCAAGAACAAGCCGTCGACGGAAAAGGCATTCGCCGGCGGCTGGTTTCACACCGGTGATCTCGGCGTCATGCATGCCGATGGCTACATCCAGCTGAAGGACCGTTCGAAGGACATCATCATTTCAGGCGGCGAGAATATTTCCTCGATCGAGGTGGAAGACGCGCTTTACAAGCATCCCGCGGTTGCCGCCGCCGCCGTCGTGGCGAAGCCGGACGACAAATGGGGTGAAACGCCCTGCGCCTTTGTGGAAATAAAACCGGATGCGAAGGCGAGCGCCGACGAGCTGATGCAATGGTGCCGCAAGCATCTGGCGTCTTACAAATGCCCCCGCTACGTCGTGTTTGCGGAAATCCCGAAAACCAGCACCGGCAAGATCCAGAAATTCAAGCTGCGCGAAATGGCGAAGGCCGTCTGAACCTCAAACAGGCTTGGGCGAGCGGGGAACGATCAATGCCCGACATTCTGATCAGCAACGAAGGCCCGGTGCGCAAGATCCGCATGAACCGGTCCGACAAGAAGAACGCCCTCACGCTCGCAATGTATGAAACGATGGCCTCGACCATCGAGGATGCGGGCAAGACCGACAGTGTGAGGTGCCTGATCGTCGCCGGGGCGCCCGATGTTTTCTGTGCCGGAAACGACCTCAATGATTTCGTGACGATGGCGCGAGCAGGCGGACTTGCCACGCCGATCATCAGGTTCCTGCATGCACTGGCGCGCAGCGAAAAACCGCTGGTCGCCGCCGTGAGCGGTGCCGCCGTCGGCGTCGGTACCACCATGCTCCTGCATTGCGATCAGGTGATCGCGAGCGACACCGCCGTGCTGCTGACGCCCTTCGTTTCACTCGGTCTGGTGCCGGAAGGCGGCTCCAGCCTGATTGCCCCGCGGTTGATGGGTCACGCGCGCGCCTTCTCGCTGCTGGTGATGGGCAAGCCTTTGAGCGCCGGACAGGCCATGGATGCAGGTATCGTCAACGCTGTCGTGCCAGCCGCCGAACTCGAGGCTCGGGCCCTCACGACAGCGAACGAAATTGCCGCGCTGCCGGCGGAGAGCGTCGTTGAGGCGCGCCGGTTGATGCGCGGCTCGGTTGACGAGATCGTCGCGCGCATCGACGAGGAGGTCGAAGCCTTCAAGACGCGGCTCGCCTCGCCCGAAGCGCAAAAAGCGCTCGCAGCCTTCCTGACCCGAAAGCGGTAGGCGTCAGCGTCCCTCGCGGGCGTAGGGGTCGAACAGGTTGTTGGTGTTGTAGCGCTGGTCGAAAGAGCGCTGCTGTCCGAACTGGAACGTCGTGTTGCCCTGCTTGTAGGTCGATTGGCCGTTTTCGCTGCCGAAGCCCGACCCTGTCCCAAGGCGGTCGGGTGGCGCTGCCGGCTTGTCTAGATCCATGAAGCCCTGCCCACCACTCGAACCATTCGAATCCTGGAAGGTGAAGGCCTGCGCGGCGGGCACAGCACCTGCAAGAAACGCGGCAGCGATGAGCGCCCGAGATGTCGTACGGAATTTCATGGCGGCCTCGATGGTCATTATGTGTCCCAAGATTAGTCCCTTGCGAATCCGAACAGCACAATATGGCTGCTTGGCGGCGAAGCGCTATTCTACCTTCAAACCGAGCTTTTTCACCAGCCCACCCCATTTCTTTTCATCAGCGTCGATGTCGGCGGCATAGGCCTCGGGCGTCCCCGGCAAGGCTTCCGCGCCTTCTGTTGCAAGACGGCTCTTTACATCTTCGCTGGCAAGCGCCGCGTTGAGTTCCTTGTTCAGGCGCGCAATGACAGCGGGCGGCGTCCCGGCTGGCGCGGCAAGCCCATACCGCAGCACGGCTTCAAAGCCAGGTACGCCACTTTCGGCGAGCGTTGGCAGATCCGGGAGCAGGCTCGATCGTGTCGCACTGGTGATCGCAAGTCCGCGCAGGGTTCCGGCTTTTATATTGCCGACCGCGACGGGGACCGGGAGAAACATCATCGGAATATGTCCACCAAGGAGATCGCCCATGGCGGGGCCGTTTCCCTTGTACGGCACGTGCTGCAACTTCACCCCAGCCTCATTGGCGAGGTACTCGCCGGCCAGATGATTCACTGTCCCAACGCCCGGCGAACCGTATTGCGGCGGAGCGGATGCTGCTTTCGCATACGCGATTAATTCCGCGATCGAGTGCACTGGCAGTGACGGATGGACGACGAGGGCATTCGGCGCAAAGCCGATCATCCCGATCGGCGTGAGATCCTTGTGCGGGTCATAACCGGCATTGGCATTCATCGCGGGCGCGATCGCCATCGTCGCCGTGTAACTCAACAGGATCGTGTACCCGTCGGGTGCGGCCTTCGCGACGAACCGGGTTCCGATCGTGCCGCCGGCACCGCCCTTGTTCTCCACCACGATCTGCTGGCCGAGTGTCGCCGAAAGCTTGTCGCCGACAATGCGCGCCACCACCGTGGTACTGCCGCCGGGCGGAAATGGCACGACCAGGGCGATCGGCCGGCTCGGATAATCCTCGGCATTGGAAATACCGGCGACGCACAGGAGACAGACAAGAACCAACGCGTGAAGAACGGACCGCCGCATCGTCACTCGACCTTGAGCCCCAGTTTTTTCACGAGCCCGCCCCACTTCCTTTCTTCCTTGTCGATATCGACTCCGTATTCGGACGGTGTCGACGTCAAAGGATCGCCGCCTTCCTTCTGGATCTGCTCTCGCACCTCGGGGATATCGACGATCTTGCGCAATTCCTCGCCAAGCCGGTCGATGATCTCTTTGGGTGTGGCGGCGGGAGCCAAAAGACCGTAGTGCAGCACGGCTTCGAATCCGGGCATCCCGGATTCATCGAAGGTCGGCACATCGGGCAACAGTGAAAAGCGCTTTTTGCTCGTGACAGCGACGGCGCGCAGCTTGCCCGCCTGTAGGTTGCCAAGCGCGGGCGGCAGCACGCCAAACGCGATGGGCACGTGACCTCCGAGCAGGTCATTCATCACCGGGGCCGTGCCTTTGTAGGGAATGATGGCGACATCAACCCCCGCTTCGGATTTGAACAGCTCTGCGCACATGTAGCCGCCGGTGCCGATAGCCGAGGTGCCAAGATTGAATTTGCCCGGGTCCTTCTTGGCCATAGCGATGAATTCGCCAATCGATTTTGCCGGGAACGAAGGGTTCGCCAGCAACGCAACGGGCATCGAAGCCACAAGCCCGACCGGTGCGAAGTCCTTGCGCGGATCGTAGCCGGCATGGGCGTAAAGGCTTGGGTTGATCGAGATGGTGCCGGTGTGCCCGAGCAACAGCGTGTAACCATCGGGTGCGGCTTGCGCGACCGCGCGGGTGCCGATCGTGCCGCCGGCGCCGGCCCGGTTATCGACGACGAATTGCGCACGCATCGCTTCAGACAATTTGGCGGCGACCACACGCGCCATCGCATCCACACCGCCACCCGGCGGAAACGGAACGACCAGGGTAACCGTCCGCGTCGGATAATCCGGAGCGGCGAGAGCCGCATTCGCCGTCGCAAACAGCATCGCAAACGCCGACACCACGGCGGCGACAGATCGGGGCATGGCGTTTCTCTCCCGGAGACGTTTTGTTTGCCCGACTATAGCGCAAATCCTGCGCGAAACGCCGTCATTCCTTGACCCTGTATTGGAGGCAAAAAACAGAGCCGAACTCGGGCTTACCCGAGCTCGGCTTGATCGAAAAACCTGGCGTCCGAAATCTGACCGCTAGTGAATGCTGGCTTGGCTGTTATGGCGCAGCCGTTCGATTTCGTCCTTCACCAGTAATTTGCGCCTTTTGAGTTCCACTATTCTCAGATCATCGACCGCGGGATGGGTCAGACATTCGGTAATTTCTTCTTCGAGTGCCTGATGTCGTTTTTCCAATTCCGCAAGGTGCGATTGCATCGACATGCAGTATGTCTCCTCAATCAGTGGCTCTCTACGATTTAAGTCTAGCGCAGACTCATCACAAGAGCGACCGTACACCCTCCTCAGCGCTGCGGCAAACGGGCGCAAACCTTTGATCGGCACACCGATTTTCCGCAAGCTTGAACGCGCTTGTGGAAAACGCAATAATTGCCATGCTTTTGCCGAGAGACGGCGGCCAAGCAAAAAATACCAGCGGTGGCAATGACCAACGAGGAAGAACGCGCGTTGCGGGAGCGGCTGGCGCGCCTGCTGCAGGAACACCGCGACCTCGACGCGGCGATAACGGCCTTGGTGACCTCGCCCGGTTCCGACCTTATTCAGATCCAGAGACTGAAGAAGCGGAAGCTCATCCTGCGCGACAAGATCCGCTTGATCGAAGACCAGCTCACGCCGGACATCATCGCCTAGGCGTTTCCGTCAGTTCGTGCCCGGATAATCGACCGAAGGCAGGCCCCGCCTCTCGTCCTTGCGCGCATACATCGCCCGGTCCGCGGCCGTGATGATCTCGGCGGGCGTGGCGTCGGCGCGGAGCACCGCAGCCCCTACGCTGGCGCTGACCTGAACATGCACTTGCCCGTGCATCACGCTCACGCGTGCGAGCAGTCCTTCCAGCTCGCGCGCTTTCGTCACGGCCTGCGCCTCGTCGACCCGCCAGAGCAACACGCCGAATTCGTCGCCGCCCAGCCGACCCACAACGTCGGAGGCGCGGACATGGCGGGTGATCTCGCGCGTGACGGCCTTGAGCAGCGAGTCGCCTGTCCCGTGGCCGTGGTGGTCGTTGACCGACTTGAAATTGTCGAGGTCCACGAACATCAGAGCAGCCGGGGTGCCATAGCGCTTGGAATAGGCGAGCGCGCGTTTGAGTTCGCGCTCGAACCCGCGGCGATTGAGGGTATCGAGCAGGGAGTCGACTTCAGCGCGCGCCTCGAGCTCACCGATGCGGGCACGCGCCACCACGAGCTCACGCTTGAGACGCTCGATTTCGGCCAACAGCGACGCCTCCGGCGGAAACTCCTCGCGCACGCTTGGTTTAGCTTGCGGCAAACCCATGTCTGGACCTCGTCTGTGCCTCGCGAATCTTAACTTTGCGCGAGAGAATACTCCTTTCGCCTTGCCAGCAGGGAGCCTCAACCTATAATCCGGCGCTTCCTTCCGCAGGAAAATGCGGAGTTCGGGGAGCAAAATGGCGGCAAAACCGGTCGCGATCATCATGGGCAGCCAATCGGACTGGTCCACGATGAAGCACGCGGCAAAAACCCTTGACGCTCTGCGAATCGGTTACGACGCCCGCATCGTCTCCGCCCATCGCACGCCCAAGCGCCTCTACGAGTTTGCGAGCGGCGCACGCAAGGCCGGGTTCAAGGTTATCATAGCCGGTGCCGGGGGCGCCGCTCATCTGCCCGGCATGGCCGCATCGATGACGCCTCTGCCCGTTCTCGGTGTGCCGGTGAACACGCATGCGCTGGAAGGTAAGGATTCACTGCTCTCGATCCTGCAGATGCCGGGCGGGATTCCCGTCGGCACGCTCGCGATCGGCAAAGCGGGTGCAACCAATGCGGCGCTGCTCGCGGCCGCCGTGATTGCCCTGTCGGATACGAAAGTCGCCAGGCGACTAGATGCCTGGCGCGCGCGCCAGACCAAGGCCGTCGCGCGGCGGCCAAAAGACTGAACCTTGCTGAAGCCCGGAGCCACCATCGGAATTCTCGGCGGCGGTCAGCTCGCGCGCATGCTCGCGCTCGCGGCGGCACCGCTCAGCCTGCGCTGCCATGTCTATTCGCCGGAAAAGGATTCCTGCGCCTTTGACGTCGTGCACGCCGGAACCTGCGCCTCTTATGAAGATGAGACCGCCCTCGCCCGCTTCGCCGGCGCAGTCGATGTCATTACCTACGAATTCGAAAACGTGCCGGCGAAGACCGCCGCGTTTCTCGCCCGGCGCAAACCGGTGCTGCCCGATCCGAAGGTGCTGGAAACCACTCAGGACCGCCTGGTCGAGAAGGATTTCATCAGCGCGCTGAAGATCGCCGCTGCGCCGTATGCGTCGGTGCATAGTGCAACGCAATTGGCCGAGGCCGTGAAGGCGATCGGCCTGCCCGCTGTGCTCAAGACGCGGCAACTTGGTTATGACGGCAAGGGCCAGGCGAAGATCGCCAAAGGCGGCGACGCGATCGCGGCCTGGCGATCGGTGAAAAATGCACCGGCCATTCTCGAAGGCTTCATCGATTTCGAGCGCGAGGTGTCCGTGGTGGCCGCGCGCGGGCGCGACGGCGCGGTCGAATGCTTCGAAGTGACCGAGAACGAACACCGCGATCACATTCTGAAGTTCTCGCGGGTGCCCGCGAAAGCAACCCCCGCCCTCGCGCGCGAGGCGCGCCAGGTCGCGACGCGGATCGCCAAGGCTTTCGACTATATCGGAGTGCTGGCCGTGGAAATGTTCGTGGTGCGCAAAGGCCGTCAGCGCACGGTCCTGGTCAACGAGATTGCACCGCGCGTGCACAATTCCGGCCACTGGACCATCGACGGCGCGACTGTGTCACAATTCGAACAGCACATTCGGGCCGTTGCCGGCTGGCCGCTGGCCAGGCCCGCCCGGCTCGGCAAGCGCGTCGAGATGGTGAACCTGATCGGCAGTGAAATCGATGACGCGGCGCGCTGGCTGACTGTTCCGGGTGCCTCCGTGCACATTTACGGCAAAGGCGACGCCCGCGCTGGACGCAAGATGGGTCACGTCACGCGGGTCTGGCCGCACTGAGCCTGGCAAGTGCTAAATCCCGTTCCCATATGGGAAATTGGCGGGCTGAAAATGCCTAGCGGCATCGTACGAATGGACTCTTAAGGCCTTTTCTGCTAGAGCCGCCCGACTCAAAGCCCCCGTTTTGGGGGGCTTTTGCCTTAACCCGCCGGAACATCAACGAAGGAGCAAGCGTGCAAGTTCTCGTTCGCGACAACAACGTCGACCAGGCCCTCAAGGCGCTCAAAAAGAAGATGCAGCGCGAGGGCATTTTCCGCGAGATGAAGCTCCGCGGCCATTACGAAAAACCATCGGAAAAGAAGGCGCGGGAAAAGGCGGAAGCGATCCGCCGGGCCCGCAAGCTCGCGCGCAAGAAGATGCAGCGCGAAGGCCTATTGCCGGCGAAGCCACGTCCGGCTCCTGGCGCCGGCCCCGGCGGCGGAGGCCATGGTGGCCACGGCGGTCATCACCGCGCCCCACGGATGGGCTGAAAGCAACGACTGTTCTTTATTGTTGAGGTGGCGCGGGCCTTTAGTCGCCCGCGCTTTTGTTTTTAGGGCCTTTTCCACCCAGACGCGGGCGCAACTGTTTGTTATCCGTTCCGCCTGTCCCTAGCCGAGGCGGTCCCGTGTCGCGGGTCGATTTCGATCAATATGCCGGGCAGTACGATCTCGCCGCCCAGACGAACTTTTTCGATGTCGATAGCGGTTATTTCGCCCGTTACAAAATCGAACTGGCGCAGCAGCTGGCCGGCCCGGTCAATTCCGTCCTCGATTTCACCGCGGCATCGGCCGCAGCATGCCGTACCTGCGCGAGGTCTTGCCCAAAGCCGATATCGTCGGCTGCGATCCTCAGCCGAAAGCCTCGTCATGGCGCGCCGGGAGAACCCGAGCTGCCGTTTCACATCGATGGATGAGCTTGGCACCGACGCAAAGTTCGACCTGGTGATCGCCTCCTGCGTCTTTCACCCACCGCCCCTTTGACGCGGACGCGGTTCTGCTGAGCACGCGCGAAACGGTCGAACGCATGCGCAACGCACATCTGCATATCGACGAGTCGAGCTATTGCCTGTTCTTCCCGCAGCAGCTCGCCGCGCTTCGCCGTTCGAGAAATATCTTCGCTGGCTACCGATGGGCAGACAGTATTTCGTCTGTGCTTCCAATCAGAAGCGGGACGCCGCCTGACCGCGGCTTTCATCAGCCGGCCCGACCTTCAAGCTCGCTCAGGAATGTTCTGACCGCTTTTTGCGCGCCGTAATCGTCGAGATCGACGTGCCCGCCAAGCGGAAAGCGTACGAAGCGCTTGGGCTCCCGCGCCAGCGCGAAAAGCCTCTCACCGAAAACGATCGGCACAATTCGATCGCGCTCGCCGTGCAGCACGAGCAGGGGGGCAGTGACCCGCGCAATACGTTCGTCGGAATGGAAGGGGTCCTTGATCAACCAGCGCACCGGCGCGAATGGATAGGCAGCCGCCCCTACATCGGCAATGGAGGTAAAGGGCGCATCGAGGATGATGCCGCCGACTTGGCGTTCTGCGGCGACAGCAATTGCAATGCCGGTCCCAAGCGATTCACCCCACAGCACGATGTTTCGCGCGGGAGTGCGCGCAAGCGCAAAATCATAGGCGGCCATGCCGTCGCTGATGAGACCGGTCTCGGTCGGCTTGCCGGTCGAACCGCCGTAGCCGCGATAGGACAAGGCAAGAAGGCCGGTACCGTCTTCGATGACCCACTTGAATCTGCCGGCACGCAGATCGAGCGCTCCGGCATTGCCGTGAAAATAGATGATCAGCGGCATCGTCCCCTTTGGCGAGACGAACCACGCGATTAGCTTTTCACCATCGCTGCTGGTCAGCGTCACTTCTTGCGCTTGCGGCAAGCCTGCGGCCGCCGGCGGGGTGCGCGTCGGATCCGGGAAATACATCAATGCGCGCTGGAACACGTACATCAAGCCCAGCACGCCGCCGTAACCGACGACGGCGATCAAAAGCAGCCACTTCAGTGCGGTCATGCGCCCTCATAACACGGGAGTTCCGGCTGTGGGTTGCCGCCGCGAACCGTTCCTCCTAGCCTTGCCGAAACCCGCTGACCGCCATCCATGCTGATCCGGAAATCTGAACCTCGAGACGACGACGCTATCTGGCGCATCCTCGAGCCGACCTTCCGAGCCGGGGAGACATATCCGATCCCGCGCGACATCTCGCGCGAGGACGCCCTCGCCTATTGGCACACGCCGGGCCACATCGTGTTTGTAGCCGAGGATGCCGGGGCCATCGCCGGAACCTACTATCTGCGCGCAAACAACCGCGGGGGCGGCGCCCATGTCGCCAATTGCGGTTACGTGGTCGCGCCGGAAGTGTTTGGCCGCGGCGTGGCGCAAGCCATGGGTTCGCACTCACTCGGCGAGGCCAAAGCACGTGGATTCACCGCCATGCAGTTCAATTTCGTCATCGCCTCGAATGAACGCGCGGTTCGATTGTGGCAGCGCATGGGATTTGCGATCGCCGGGCGCCTGCCGGGGGCTTTCCGGCATCCGCGGTTCGGCGTGGTCGACGCATACGTGATGTCACGAA
>JBPYDR010000072.1:0-2153 GCA_051986235.1 Pseudolabrys sp. | reverse complement strand
TGTTCCTGATCGACTACGCTTCAAGATTGTTGCGGCCAATTTCAATATTGACGCGAGTCGCGAATGATGGGCTCAGCGTGATCGAAAATGTTTACCCCTTTCCAAGTCGTGGCCCCGATGCGCCACTTAGTCAGCCGCAAAAGCTTGGCCCGCCAGATCGGGTTATCCATCATCGCGGCAGCTCCGGCATCGTTCTTGCAGCCAATTTGAAGGCCTTAGTGGCCGCCGCCGAGGGCACCGACGGCGTGATCGAACTCGCACCCCAAGTCGGTGACTTCGTCGCCGTCGATGAGCCACTGTTCATTCTCTACGGCGGCGCGCGCGTCATCGATGAAGAGCTGCTGCGCAACATGATTGCATTCGGCTCCGAGCGGACGATGGAGCAAGACCCGACTTTCGCGTTCCGGATCGTTGTCGACATCGCGCTTAAGGCACTATCCCCTGCGATCAACGATCCGACTACCGCCGTCGATTCCCAAGGATTAGGCGGTCATTCCAAGAGGTATTCCATAGAATAGAAACACCGATTCCGGATGTCTGATCGCCCTGAGCCAGTATTAGGGCGCCGAAACAAGCCTCGCATCGATTCGAAAAGCCGATTATGTTGTGTTCAGCCGGGTGTGAAAAATGTCAGAGCAGAGCCATGGTCCGAAACGAGCGCGCCGCAGATGGGCCGCGTCGTTAGCTATCGTTGCTATCGGTCTTGCGGCTACGCTGCCGCGACCCGCCAGCAGTGGCTCCAAAGACGACGCGACCGGCACGCTTTCAAAGGCCGAGCCGCCGATTACGCAAGATGGCACGCCATCGCATCCCTATGCGGATGCCAGCCAATGCCCGTCCAACGCCGACCTGATTATTTGGCCGAGCGGACGCTCGGTCCCGAGCCTTCCTCCCGGCATATCGGTTTGTTTCGTCGGGGATCAGTCGTTCAACTATGACGATTCGGGCGTGCAAGTCCGCTAGCGCTCTTGGCTCGGCGCGATGCCGCTGAGTGCCAGTCTAGTGCGCCGCCGGCTTGGGCGGTTGTTTATGCGACGACCTGGTGAGAATGCAGCCGCGCGGTATCAGCAGCAAGATCGCAAGACCAATCAGCGAAAGCGCAACGTTTGTAAACGTCATGGCATTCCTCCGTCCATGGACCGTTTATTTCAAGTAAGTCACGCATTCCGGTACTTCGAAAGCACGGGAAGAAATTCAATCAAGCCACTTTCAGCTCCGCAGCCATGGTAGCGGAGGCCCGCATTCGGTCGAAGGCGACCAACGACTGCCAAAAGGGCGCCGACGAGCGGTTCGGGCCGACTTCCAACAGCGAGAAACGCGAGCGGTCGCAAATTAAGATCCGAACACCAACAAATACAGGTACTTAGAAGGTCGACTACAAAGGGCGGCGGCGCGAATGCCTGGTGGAAAACGGTGTTCCGTGATGCGAGTCACAGAAAGCTAAGCCGCATCTGTCATGAAAACGATCTTCGTGGTTATGATCCTTGCTTTCGCGTTCACGGCCGGCATGGCCGTGACCCTGATCATTGCGCAGACCCTGTCATGAGAGACTTGTTGAGGTTTTTAGGTCGGGGCTTTGCGCTGTTCGCCGGCTCACCAGCGGTCGTTTATCCGCATCCGGCCTTGAGCCGCAGCGTGGTGGAAGCGCAAAAGCGCTGGAGAGGACCAGCCCAATGGTGAGGTATGTTGCGTTTGTTGTTCTCGGTTGCGCATTCGTATCGGGTCTCTGGGTGACAGTGCAGACCCATCGACTTTACCAACAGCCAGTATCGGTGATCGTCGCCACCGACACGATCCGTTAGCGCGCCGCGCGTGGGCAGCCGATCTTTGAACCTAGATCAGCGTCCAATCCCGGGGGCAAAATCAGCGAAAACGGCGCTGGATGCGACGACGCGGTCCTGCGCCGATCTCCTAGCGGTCCGCCGTAAATATTAGCGGTCCGCAGATACAGACCCGAGGTGGCCGGGCGGAAACTCGGCAGCCCACGGTTTCTCGAGCCATACCGTCGCTCAATGCATCAATGTGTGCACGCCGTAGGCCACGAAGCTCGAAAATGCCAACACCAGCGGCGCTGCACAACAAAACGCAAGAAGCACCTGGGCGGTAATGCGGACCATCGGTCGCTGATTGGCGACCCCGCTTAAATAACTCAT
>JBPYDR010000071.1:0-92239 GCA_051986235.1 Pseudolabrys sp. | reverse complement strand
ATCAGATTCCGCGAATTAAGGCTGCGGGTTTCCAGTTGGGCCCGGAATCTCACCAACACGAAAGCCATCATCACAACAGCTGTCGCGTGGATCGCCGTAGTTAACGCGATGAGCGACAGGCCCCAACGCCAGCTTGGGTGATCCAACAACTCCATTGAGTATGTTCCTCAAAAACGGCTTGGCGGATTGCCAGTGCCTGACTTGCCCTCATCGTCGCGATGATGTTTCGCCGAGCAGGGTTTGCCGACACCACTTGTCGATAGGAATACCTATCCTCAATCGCATTTGTGGCTGCAAGGCCACATGTTATCGATTTCATCGCAGCCCCCGACGGCAGGGCCGTTACTCTGTTTATTGCGGTTAGATAGGATTAGGGGCGCACAAGAGAAGTCATAGTTGGGGGCAATTAATGAAGGGGTCGGTGGAAACTCCATCTTTGTTTTTTCCTAGAACATTTTCATGGTCTTTTGTTCTGTTGAAAGTGGCAGCGAGCGTCATTGTGGCCTCGTTTGCAGGCACCATCGTCCTATCTACTAGTTCTTTCGCTGACGAAGGCGGCGTTGGTTTCTGGGTGCCTGGTTTCTTCGGAAGTCTGTCAGCGGCCCCGCAGGTGCCGGGATTTTCGTTCGCCAATATTCTGTATTAT
The DNA here is from genome assembly GCA_051986235.1 of Pseudolabrys sp. Lineage (GTDB taxonomy): Bacteria > Pseudomonadota > Alphaproteobacteria > Rhizobiales > Xanthobacteraceae > Pseudolabrys. The sequence goes on along the minus strand of JBPYDR010000071.1, from coordinate 91,593 downwards.
TCGCAGGTTTCTGCCGGCGGAAACGTTGCATTCGCGAAACAGGTGTCCACGGGCAACATCAATGTGAACTTCAATGGAAACTTGAATGCGAACGTTCACGGTAGCGCGGAACCATTGTATCTTGCGGGACCCGGCTACACGTTTGCGACGCCGGTCTTTGGCGGTCAGTTTAACATCACAGTCGCGATCCCCTACGGACGACTCCAGAGCAGTGTCGACGCTACAATAACGGGCAGGTTCGGCGGACCTGGATTTACGGTGGCCCGTGGCCTGACCGAAACGGTCAGCGGTTTCGGCGATATAGGCCCGATGGCCTCGTTGCGGTGGAATTTTGGTGTCAACAATTTCATGACTTACTTGACGGGAAATCTGACGACCGGCGTGTATCACACAAGTTCAATTGCCAATCTCGGTATCGGCCACAACGCAATCGATGCAGGCGGCGCCTACACTTACTTCGATCAGAAGACCGGACGCGAATTCTCCGCGGTACTTGGCTTCACTTACAACTTCGAGAACGAGCACACGAACTACCAGAACGGCATCAATATGCATCTGGATTGGGCCGCATCGCAATTTTTGACAAAGCAGTGGCAGGTCGGACTCGTTGGCTATTGGTACCAGCAGATTTCCTGCGACAGCGGCTCAGGCAACCGACTCGGTTGCTTCGAGTCACGCGTGGGTGGCATTGGACCACAGATGGGCTACATCGTACCGATCAGCAAAGAATGGCAGGGATACATCAACGTCAAGGGCTATGGAGAATTTTCCGCACAGAACAGGCCCGAAGGTTGGAATGCCTGGCTCACATTCGTCATTTCGCCGGCAGCTCCTGGGGAGGCGCCCCCGTCAGCGAGACGCATGGTTACAAAGTAAGAAGTCAATTACTGGGACGATCGGCAGGATGTGAAGCCGGGCAACCAGTATCGCCGCGCTGACCGCCGCGCCGTTTCAATTGCACGAAGGGGCAGCTGCAATCAGATGACAACATCTTCCGATGTCCGCTTTTGGTCAGAGGTTGTCTCATTTTGCAATGGTAGGGGTTGGCCCGAACGGATCTGTAGCTTTCTTTTCTTCAATTCCAGCTGCCTGCAAACATGAGAGCAACTCGGTGTAGTTCGCAGCGCCACCGGTGGCTACGATCTGAACGCAACGCGATGCATCCGCTTGCCTGAATTTCGGCCAGAGCTTTGTAAGCTGAGCGCGCGCCGCCTGTTCATCCTGGGTGCACTTGGCAACCGTCTCCACAGCACCTGACCCACGACAGGCCACGGAGATATCAAAATTCGGCATTGCTCTTTCGGCGGCCGCTCCTATCTCAGGATAGGTGATCACCGCCACCGCAATGACCAAGCAATATCTGACCATGATTTTCTCCTATCTTTCGCGAGCGAGGAGCCGCGCTGCTCACTTGCGTCCTCGCCCTTTCCGTTACCGCCAATCTCGTTTATTTTGCATTCGTGAACTACACAACGCTGGGATATGGCGACGTTGTGTCTTCCGCAGCACCCCAAGAATAACTGCAGTAGACCATCCAAACAGCAATACCCCGTTCATAGCCTGCCAGTGGAACGTTGGCGTTCGTCTTCTTGGACACTCAGGGGCACCGCAAAACGCTAATAGCCCAAAGCCGGCGTCACGTCACTGGAGCGTGTCGAAATTTGGCCGCTGATGACACGAAAATACCCGAGTGCCATCCAGGAGTGCGAATTTAGTTCTGGTGCCTGCTCTTCGAGCGACCTGCACCACTATCGTTATCACAAACGCATGCTTGCGATGTTGGCGACATTAACGCCACCTCCGAATAATAATTGTCGCAACATGTTCTGCAGGCATCCTCGAACAAATCATTGCACTTGCGGCGGCAACATGTAGAGCGTAACGGCAAAGACCGCGTAGACAAATAACAGCAGGACGCCAATGAACCAAGCCGAGCGCCCGCCGCTTGTTACAAAGGCGGCGACAATTGTGGCGACAAAGACCATCACCACCGCACCCGGCCAGAACTGCAAGTCCATCGGCGTTGGTCCGATGACGTAACTCAAAAGCACGAGCACGGGGCCGACAAACAATGCGATTTGCGAAGCGCTTCCCAGCGCAATCCCTACGCTCAGGTCCAGCCGATTTTTGCGCGCCGCGGAAAACGCCACCGCCATTTCCGCGGCGCCGCCGACGAGCGCTACAACGATGAAACCAACGAAGGCTTGGCTCATCCCAAAAGCTTCCGCTGCCTTCTGCACCGACTCGACGAAGATTTCGCTCACCAGCGCTACAAGCACCGTGACGACGCCGAGCGTCACCAAAGCCAGCCCTATCGGCCACGGCGCCTCGCTCGCCTCAGCATGCTCGGCGCTGGAAAAGATTTCGGCATGCGTCTTGAGCGAGAACAGAAGGCCCAAGCCGTAGCCGATCACCAGTAACACGGCCAGCGCGAGGCTGAGCTTCTGGGTCAATGCCGCGCCCGGCACCAAGTCAGCTTTGGCGATCGCAGAAGGACTCATGAGCGCAATCGTCGCCAGGAAAAGCAAAGCCGCGTTCAGACGCGCCGTAGCGCGGTTGTACTCCTGCACGTGATGTTTGAGACCTCCGAGAAGAAACGACGCTCCGAGCATGAAAAGTGTGTTGGTTACAATGGCGCCGGCGATCGAGCCTTTCACCAGCGCATATTCTCCGGCGCGGAGCGCCGCTGCCGCAATTACAAGCTCCGTCAGGTTTCCCAACGTCGCGTTGAGCAGCCCACCTGCAGCGTCGCCGGTCTTTTCAGCGACGGATTCTGTTGCGTGACTCAGTAGAGCGGCAAGCGGCACGATCGCGAGCACCGAGAGTACGAACAGCAGTGTGTGTGCTTCGGGGATTAGTTTCGCCGCAATCAAAGCCACAGGCACAAGAACCAGCAGCCACAGCATCGGGTTATGTCGGATCTCTTTAAGGAGAGGTTCCACGTTTGCCGACCCCGGTCTGACTTACTTCAAAAAATGTGTGCCATGCCGGGCGCGAACGAAGCGATGCCGATAACGGTGATAGGCCGGCGGCGAATTTGTGGTCCATCATTGGCGAACAATGCCCGTCTCGACCAATCGGATGCAAAGTCCCCGACAATTTCTTACATCAAGCGTTTTAGTGCTTGTGGATAGCCCATTCAGCAACACCTCGTCTTGAGCTAGATCAAAAACGCGCGCCTCTTCAAAGTTTATCATTGGTTGGCGCGAGCGTTTCTCTTTATCGAAAGGTTGAGGGTTGTCATGGCTGAAACGACCAAACTTTCCGTCAATCAGGCGCTTGACAAGTTGCGAGGTGCCGACGGACCGAAATCCAAGTTGGCGCGCCTCGATGAAAAAATTGATGATCTCGATAAAGAGACCCAGCGCTTGAGAGCAATGAGACGCAGCCTCGGGCCGGGCAAAAAAACCGAGTCCGACAAGCGCGATTGAAAAAAGTCATTTTGGGAAGACAGTAAAGCAATTGGCACGCGATTCACGCTGGTATTCACCAGTGCCGACAAGTCATCGAATAGTGAAAACGCCCGCGCCACTAATCCATTGCGGGAAAATTGGCTCGCTGTGAGCGCCTCGATACAACGTACTTCAAGCAATCATCATATTGCTGGGTACCCGGATAAATCCGTATTCGCTGCAACCGCATTCGTCGTGAGCGCATCGGCTTCTCCCTGCTGGCAGCAGATATTACACGCTAAACATATCCCCTGTAGCGGAACGTCAGGCTTTTTTGACCGCCGGCGGCTTCCAACTTCCATTGATTATGGTGGGCGACTTTTCGCTGGGCCAATACATGCGCAGCATCAAAATAAATTTGTCTTTGGGAGCGGGCAGCCAATTGCTTTCTTTGTCTGTGCCCGGCGACTGGTTCTGGATGTAAAGATCAACTGAGCCATCCGAATTGGCTTTCAGGTTCTGCCGGGCACTGATGGAATAACGGTTGATCGGGTTTGCGACGAAGAAATAGTTCGCATCGTACATCGTGATGGACCAAAAACCGCGCACTGGTGGTAGTTGTCCTTTCGGGAAGTGCACGACGTATTTGTTTGCGCCGTTGTAAGCCTTGCCCTCAGCATCCTTCAATGACGTCGGATAGACGGCGTCTTGTATGCGGTTTGCACCGAGCCCGATGGCGGTGACGAAGGCGCGATTAAGGTAATCCGTTCCATAAACGCCGGCTTCGGAATCGAACATCCAGCCGTTGATATTCTTGATAGATTTTCCGACCTTGAACTGAAGCATGATGCGGTCAAAGGCTACTTGCGGAATGCGTTTGACAAAATCTGCATCGAGTTTGTTCGCGTCAAAGTCCTTGCCGGCAATCAAGCCGATCTTTGCAAACTTTGCGAGCTCCGGTGCGTCTGCTGCCGCAGGCGGATTGGCTTTCATGAGCTGTGCCAGCAAAGTAAAATAAGAAACCGCATCCATCCGGTTAACTTGCTCGCGGACGGCGGTCTTCATATCGATGGAGGGATCAACTGCGCCGGCAGGCGGCGTAAACGGTTTGCCGTAGGAGCTGAGCGGCACCAGGTTGAACTGATCCTGCAGCGCGTGAACCGCCGCGTAGTCTTCCGGCGTTCCGGTGCAGTAGATGCGTCCAAGTATCCAAACCATGCTCGTCGGCGATTTGTATTTCTTGACGCCGGGGAGGAGACTGCCTTTCCAGCCCGGTCCAGTAATCGCATATGTTTGCGCACCAGTGCCTGTGGTGCGCTTGCCGGGGACCTGGAAGACGTTCGTCCAGCCGTCGAGCATCGGCACCAGGAAGTAGCGGTCCTTCATATCCGGTATGCTGAGAACCCACGGTTCCTTGCCGACATCAATCCATGCCGTCGTATAGAGGGTGTCGGCGTTCGGCGCGGTCACATCGCGGAACGAGGCATCCGGATATTGCCGAAGCTTGATGAACTGGCCCATTGGGCCGCGCGTGCCCTGTACGGACGGCACGTTGGTGATCACGCGACGGGTCACCTCCATGGTGACGAGCGGATAGCCATAAATGTAGGCGTCTGTCGCGAGCCAGAATTCCTCGCCGCCTTCGATGGCTTGCGACAGCGGTCCTTCAAATTCCGCGCGCAGAGATGAAAGGCTCAACGTGGAAAAAGCCCCGCCGATACCGGCGGCCAACGCATGGCGACGAGTGACCTTCATAGTGAGGCTCCAATGGTGTCAGTGAAAAGGGCGATCTGAAAGCGTAGAACTGCGCTCCGATCTACATCATCGAGATGATAGCCCTTGATTGATGTCCGCAACTTACCAGCCCGGCAGGCGTGCCCGTTATGCAAAATCTGACTCCGGCGACACGGGAGCGACGACAAGGTGACTGGCGGCGGTATTTACATAGCCCACAGCTGCTGCGTTTAGACCTGAATTTGTGCGGAGTCGTTTGCAGAAGGTTTCATTGGCCTTGCTGTCTTCGATGCTCCCCTGCGCAACGTCTCGGAGGGCAGCTCGTGGAAAAGCCGTTTGTAATCATTTGCGAAACGGCCGAACTCGGTTACTCCGAAATCAGCCATGATGTCCGTGGCGGAAGACGTTTCTTGCGCGTTCAAGGCCCGACGCACCAGATTGAGTTGCCGTAGTTTCAGGTAACGTTTGGGGGTTATTTGCAGGTAGCGTTGGAACGCCCGGAGCAGAGTCCGATATTCAACCTGGGCGGCATCGGTGAGATCTTCGACATGAATATTATCCGCTTCTTTGCCCACAACATACGTTAGCGCATCGCGGATTATTTTTTCAGCTGACGACGCAGAATTATGCGGCCGGCTCTGCACAGCCGCTGTTTCCATCATTGCAGTTAATTTCGAGAGCAGGGCCGTTTCAATGGCATCTTTGCCTCGCTGGCCATCAGCGCCGATCGATCGCGAATCGTGAGCCAGTTTCACCAGTTGACGCATCGAAAATTCGGGTACTTTGGCGGTCAGCCTCCCATTTCCCAGGTTGCCAGCGCTGCTCAGCACCTTCTCGGCCACCGGGGTGTGCACTGACACCGCAATCCAACTGACTGGGACGCTCACAACAAACGTAAAGTGATGGCGCGGCGGAAGGATCACCAGCTCGGACCAATCAACCAAATGACCATCGAGAGTGACGACATTCGCAAGTTCTGTGCTTTGAAAAATGAAAATCCAATCTCCGGCGGACATCGTCCCGTGAACGATACGGGCGCTGCCATCAGAACCGAATTGGAGGTTGATATTTCGAAGAGGGCACCACGCGTGAGCCCAACTCGATTGCGTTGGGCCCGCCTTCAGATAGACGACCTGGGCAACTCGAATTGCATCTATGTATGCGTCGAAAGTTAGCTCACCCACCTCAGCCCCCCATTTGCCGCCGTCCGAAGTTCCCGATGAGTTATCTTACAGGTTTAAAAAGCGAAATTGGAAGCAGCGGTTCGTGTCCGCTTTGGGTCAAAAGCGGATATCCGCATAAAAACTTGGACGTCCGCTTTACTCCACGGAGAATATCTCGCGCCAAACGAGCGCCGGCTATAAAATCAACCCAGTGCGCGCGTGCAGTCGTCGAATAACTCATCGACCGAAAACATTCGCGAGATCAGCTTCTGCCGGAAGCTGTAATCGATGATGATCTCAAGCGACCGACGGTTGGCCTCAACCCCGAAACGCCACGGATCGGCCAAACCACCAACAGGCGGGGGCACCGCGCGCCGGCTCTCGCGCAATACACGATAAATTTCTTTAACGAGGTCCGGTCGGGATTTCGAGATTGTATCTCGAATGACCATCATATGGTTGATCGGGACACCGCCATGCGTTTTTGCCCATGTTTCTGCCGCTGCCTTTGCGTCGGGAATGAGCGGCGTAAGCCGCGGGTCGGGGGTCTTATCGCCAACTATCGCCGCATCAATCTCGCCGTCGAGAAGCATTTGCGCCAGCGCCTTTCCTTCAGGCGCGCGTATTACAAAATCGGGATCCTTGAATTCGGCGACATGCGGATCCTCAAAGGTGACCCAACGGACTCCTTGAATCTCGACACCATAGTCATCGCTGAGAAACCCGCGCACCCAAGCTCCCGTCGTCTGCGTATAGGCGCGTACGCCTATCCGTTTTCCGGCAAGGTCGTGAGCGCTCAATACGCCGCGTTGCGCGTTGTAAACGATCGTGTGGTGCTGACCGCGACCCAACACCGTCGTCGGAATGAGCACATAGGGCTTGCCGTGATCTCTCACCTGCAAATAGGTGACGATCGCCAGTTCACCGACGTCGAACCTCGCTTCACGTACCAATGGTTTGAAAGCAGTGTTCGGTACTTTCACGTCGGCGAAGTCAAAGTCGACAATGTCGGAAGTCACCTCAGTCTTCTTGAGCGCCGCCGTGTTCGGATAATCTCCGAGCAGGGTACGCAACCTGGTCTTTTCGGGAGTCGAGGTCATCGATTGTCTTTCCGATCCGTGAGCGCGGGGTAAAGCGTCTGCGCGGTCCCACCAAAGATCCAATCCTGATCGGCAGCGGGCAGGCAGATCAACGATTGTCGCGCCATTGCCAGGAGTTGCGGCAGAGCGCCTTCGCTCGAAGGATAGTTCGATCCCCACGCAAGCCGCGAGGCGCCGTATTCGGCGACAAGACGCGGAAAAAATGTTTCGGGCGTCGCTTTACCACGGCGGGATTCGGCGAAAACGCGGGGCGTAAGTTTGAGGTAGATATTCGAATAGCGGGCGAGGGCGAACAGACTGGCGGCTGCGGAATAGGGTGGTCCATCAGCCAGCTCCGGCCGTGCACAGTGATCGAGAACAATGCGCACCTTGGGAAAGCGCTCGGCCATGCGGACCGCCTGCGGAATGGCCTTGGACGACATTTGCAGACAGATCGAAAGATCAAGCTCACTCGCGCATGCCCAGGCGGGATATGACTTCGGATCGTCGAGCCAGTCAGCCTGCTCCGACATCGTGCTGCCGAATGTGAAAAGACGCATGCCAGTCAGGCCCTTGTCGTACCAGTGGCGCATACGTTCCGGGGCATCCGCCGCGAGCACATCGACTGAGAAGACGCCGGTGAAGCGGTTCGGATAAGCTGCGACTGCATCCGCAACGTAAGAGTTGTCGTGCCCATAGCAGGTCGAGGCTTGCACGATCGCAGCCTTCTGCACGCCGGTTAAATCCATCGCGACAACCAGCTGCTCCACCGTGACCGGGCGCTTGCGCGACCAGTCGGATTGGTGGCCGCCTAGCGGTGACAAAGGATAACGAGCGGGATCGTTGGAAATGATATGCGGATGAATATCTGTGGTCGTCGTTGACATGATCTGATACGGCATCGACGGAAGCGACACGCGACGAGAGCGTGGCTTTCTGTAAGACAATGGGACATCACCGTAAAGCGTCATCAATGAAGTGTAGAATTTCGCTCATCTGCGTAATGTCACTCGCATTGATTGTCGCGGTGGCCTTCTCGTCAGCGCGGGCCGAAACCTACCCCTCGAAGCCGGTGCGTATCATTGTTCCTTACGGCCCTGGTGGTATCGCGGATGTCACCATGCGCCTCGTGGCGCAGGATCTCAGCAAACACTTCGGTCAACAGTTTTTCATCGAAAACAGGCCGGGGGCCGGCGGTGTCGTCGGCATGCAGGCAGCCCGGGAGGCCGCAGCCGACGGTTACACCCTCGTGATGGTCGGTGGCGGCTTGACGATCGCCAAAGCGCTATTCAAGTCCCTGCCGTACAATATCGAGACCGATTTTGTTCCGATCTCGACTACAGCGTCCTACGGGCTCGTCATCACTACCAAAGCCGGTTCGCCTTACAAGACGATCAAGGACGTCATCGCGAACGCGAAGGCTCATCCCGGCACGCTGAATTTCGGCACCATCAATGCCGGCAGTGCGCAAAATCTTTCCGCAGAGCTGTTTCGCACGATGGCCGGTCTCGACGTCACCATCGTTCCGTACAAAACCACACCCGATCTGACGAGCGCCGTACTGCGCGGCGACGTTGACGTTGCGTTCGAGTACTTTGTCGGATTCCAATCATCGATCATAAATGGGCAGATGACAGTCCTAGCAACCACCGCGCGCGAGCGCGCAAGCAATTTGCCTGACGTACCAACCGTGATTGAAGGTGGTCTGCCTGGCTACGAGGTGACAAGTTGGAATGGGCTTGCCGTCAAAGCTGGGACGTCCGCTGATATTGTCACGCAGCTCAACCAGGCCGTGATCGAAGCCCTGAAATCGCCCGAAGTGCAGAAATTCTCGAACGACGCCGGAATGGATGCCCGCGGCATGTCGTCCGATGATTTGCGAGACCGTATCGAAGCCGACGTTCTCAAATGGTCGCGAGTGATCGCGGGCGCGGGTATTACAAAGCGATAAGCGTTGAAAGCAGTGGCTGCCCTGCGATTTCCCGATATGCGCTAGTTAACGAAATCGCCAATTTTGGCAGGCGCCCGCCGCTGGAATCAGGTTATTTTCCCGCTACACCGGCCACGTTCAACCAGGAGCACAGACATGCTGCCTCGCCTCCTTCATCTTTTCGTTTGCGCCGCCGCTGTCATCACCGTGGCCTCACCAGCGCGCGCAATCCCGGAAAAGGTTCAGTACACCGGCGAGGCCAAGCCCGGTACTATCGTAGTACAGACCGATGAACGCATCCTCTATCTCGTCACCGGAAAAGAGCAGGCGCTCAAGTACACGGTCGGCGTCGGTCGCTCCGGGCAGCAATGGTTCGGCACCACGCGGATCGCCAGCAAGCACCTCAAGCCGGCGTGGAAACCGCCGGTATCACTGCGCGGAAAGCGCTCGCCGGATTTCTATATCGAGGGCGGTGCGCCGAAAAATCCGATGGGCGCCGCAGCACTGGTGCTGGTCGACCACGAGCTCGCCATCCATGGCACCAACAATCCTGGCTCGATCGGGGGCTTTGTATCCGCCGGCTGTATCCGCATGCAAAACAAGGACGTCATGGACCTTTACGGCCGCGTGCATGTCGGTACACGGGTGATGTTTGTAAAGTGAATCGTTTGCCAGGCGCCGTCGCGAGCCAATTGCTTTTCTTGCCTGCGGGACCCGACGGACTGACTACATAGCGTTTGTGCGGGAGAAACCGGATGACGATATTGCGCCTGTTTGCACTCATTGCTGCAGGTCTGATTGCCGGGATCGCATCGACGCGCGCCCAGGATGCGAACGCGACTTTCGTTGTCAGCTATATTGAAGTCGCGCCATCCTCAGCTCGCGCGGCAGCTGGCATTCTACGCGCATTACGGGACGCAAGCCGCAAGGAACCAGGAAACAGTGGCTTTGAAGTGCTGCAGCGCAGGGGGCAGCCGCAACAATTCGCCATTCTGGAAGTCTGGAAAGACGCCAAGGCGCAGGCGAACCATGCTGCCGCGGCAAATACCACGCAGATTCATGACAAGCTCAAGCCGCTTCTCGCGGCGCCGATTGATGAGCGTCTTCACACGGGTTTTGTGGTCGGCAAGGCCAAGGTAACCGGCCGAGCTTCCGTATATGTCCTGACGCACGTCGATCTCATTGGCGCAAAGAAGGACGAGGGCCTTGCCGCCATCAAGCAACTGAGCATCGATAGCGCGCAGGACGCCGGTATCCTGCGCTACGACCTTTTGCAGCAGGGCAACAGGCCCAATCATTTGACATTGGTCGAGGTATGGCGCGGAACGGCCGACCAGGAAAAGCACGACGTGGCCGCACATACTCGCAAATTCCGCGAGGCACTCCTTCCGATGAGCGGCAGTCTATATGACCAAAGGCTTTACCAAGCTATCAATTGAGGTTGCTTGAGACCGGCGCCGCTCGCACTGTGCTATTGTAGGCGAGCAAGTGTCCTGTCCCGAAACCGGGGGACGAAAGGCATGGACACAGTTTCGCGATATGCGGGGACGGTCATCCTCACGATCGCCGTGTGGGTGTTTTGGTGTCTGTTCTCGCGAAGGACTAGCTTCGTGCCACCGATCGAGGTGATCGCCTTGTTCATCGGTGCTTTGGGTATCGATATTTTGCGAAATGCCCGTCCATCAGAATAGCCCCATCAGGTCTGCAATACATTTTTACCGGACGTAGGACCTCGGTCCAATACGCCCCTGAGATTCAGACCTGTTAGCCTCACGCGATATTTTGTCCCAATTTCGGGACCATTGGATAACATTCGCGCGTTGTGTTTTCCCAACGGACCGAGAAGGCAGCACACGGGGAGCCCGATCATGACCGCGCCAACGAACGCGGACACGGCCGATGAGGTCGTGGCTTGGTACGCGATGCCAGTCGGCGAGGTCGTGAAGACGCTCGCTACGAGCACCGAGAAGGGCCTTAGTGCCGCCGAAGCATCGACCCGCCTTGGAAAATATGGTCGTAACCGTCTGCCGGAGGGAAAGAAGCGTGGGCCATTCACCCGCTTCGTCTCTCAGTTCAACAATATCTTGGTTTTTGTCTTGCTTGGTGCAGGCTTCATCAAGCTCATGCTCAACCTATGGGTCGACGCCTCAATCATTTTCGGTGTCGTCATCCTCAACGCTCTGTTGGGATTCGTGCAGGAGGGCAAAGCCGAACGGGCCCTGGATTCAATCCGCAACATGTTATCGGCAGAGGCGCGGACTATTCGCGATGGTGAAACGCGTATGATTTCGGCCGAGGGGCTCGTGCCGGGCGACATCGTGCTGCTTGAGTCCGGCGACAAAGTGCCGGCCGATCTTCGCCTGGCCGACGCCAAAAATCTTCGGACGGAAGAGGCCGCTCTCACCGGCGAGTCGGTGCCGGCAGATAAGAACACCGAGGCCGTATCGGCAGACGCCACAGTCGGTGATCGTGAAAGCATGGCATTTTCCGGCACCATGGTCGTATCAGGTCGCGCGACTGGCTTGGTCGTTGCGACCGGCAGTGATACCGAACTCGGCCGCATCAATCAGCTTCTCACCGGCGTCAGCGCGCTTGAAACTCCGCTCCTGCGGCAGATCAAAAAGTTTGGGTACGCCATCACCGCGGTCGTCGCGATCGTCGGCGTTCTGGTGTTTGCCTATGGCAAGTGGGTGAGAGGGATCGAGTTCGTCGAACTTTTTCAGGCCGTGGTCGGCATTGCCGTTTCGATGATCCCGGAAGGCCTGCCTGCGCTCATCACAATAACATTGGCAATTGGCGTGCAGCGAATGGCTCAACGCAGCGCGATCATACGAAGGCTGCCCGCTGTGGAAACACTTGGCTCGGTGTCGCGTATCTGCTCCGACAAAACCGGCACCCTGACGCTGATGGAGATGATGGTTGTCTCCGCTATAACGGCGGAATCGACGTATCAGATAACCGGCAATGGCTACGCTCCGGAGGGCGAGATTAAGAAGGATGGGCAGCCGGTCAAAAAGGACACTGTGCTCGGGCTCATGGGTCAGGTTTCCATGTTGTGCAATGATGCGGAGCTCTTTCAACAAGAGGGCACATGGAAAGTGGAGGGGGATCCGACGGAAGGCGCGCTTTATCCCTTTGCGACCAAGCTCGGCATGGATCGAGAAAAAGAACGGGCAGCATCTCCGCGGATCGACGCCATTCCGTTCGAGTCAGAACACAAATTCATGGCCACGCTGCACAAATCTGCTGCCGGCAAAGAGATTCTTCTGGTCAAGGGCGCGCCCGAGGTGATTCTTGAGCATTGCGACCGCCAGCAGATCTCGGACGGGACGCCTCCATCGCTCGATCGCAAGTATTTCATGGAGGCTTCGGACAAGCTTGCCGCGCAAGGCGAGCGCGTGTTGGCCCTGGCGTGGCTTGAAAATCCGGCCGTTCAAAAAGGCCTCAGCCCTGCGGACTTGCCAAAGGCGCTGGTCCTGATCGGATTGATCGGGCTGCTGGATCCGCCCCGCAAGGAGGCCATCGAAGCCGTCAAGGAATGCCATAGTGGCGGCATTCGCGTCACGATGATAACGGGCGATCACAAGATCACTGCGGCGGCGATCGCCAAGATGCTCGGCATAGGAGATGGCAAGACCGCGATTACCGGGACCGAGATCGAAGAGATGAGCACTGCCACGCTGCAGGAGAAAGTGAAAAACGTCGACGTTTTCGCGCGCGCAAGTCCGGAACACAAGCTCCGGCTGGTGAAAGCCATTCAGGCTAACAAGCAGATCGTGGCAATGACAGGCGACGGCGTAAACGACGCGCCAGCGTTGAAGAAAGCCGACATAGGTGTCGCCATGGGCATCAAAGGCACCGAGGTGACCAAAGAAGCCGCCGAGATGATTCTCGCGGACGACAATTTTGCCTCAATCACGGCCGCGGTGAAGGAGGGCCGCACTGTCTACAACAACATCGAAAAGGCAATCCTGTTCATGTTGCCGACCAACGTTGCCCAGGCGCTGGTTATCGCGGTAGCCATTTTCGTCGGCTTTTCCATGCCAATCACAGCGCCGCAGGTTTTGTGGGTCAACATGGTAACCTCGGTCGCGCTCGGTCTCGTCATTTCTTTCGAGCCGCACGAGCTGGATGTCATGAATCGGCCGCCGCGCAGTGTGGACCGGGCGATCCTCACCGGTTTTGGAATCTGGCGAGTCATCTTCGTCGGACTAGCGCTGCTCGCATTTACGCTCTGGGCTTTCTTCTGGATGAAATCGCAGAATGCCTCAGACGCGCTCGCCCGCACCGTCGCGGTCAACGCTATTACGATTGGCCAGGTGTTTTATCTGCTGAACAGCCGTTACCTGCTCGACTCTTCGCTTTCTCTCAAGGCTCATCTTGGCAACAAGTACCTGCCGCTCGGTATCGGAGCGGTCGTTATCTTACAGATTTTGTTTACCTATGCGCCGCCGTTGCAGCGCCTGTTTGACAACGAAGCGATCCCGCTCTGGGTCTGGCCGTGGCTGCTGGCAGGCGGGTTGGTGTTCTTTCTTGTCGTGGAGATCGAAAAGCTCATCATTCGCTCAACGGGTCTGCGCAGCGCGGTAACGGCAGTTGAGGCAGGTACCTAGCTAGCTGCCGAGTCCAACGAGATGCGCTGCGGAACGCCAGGCGTGGTTCGTCAATGTCTCCAGGTTACGCACCGTGTCGACGCGAACAATTGCCTGATCCGCCGTCAGTGTGCCTTTCGTTACATTGCTCAGCGTCGCGCTGCGATGTGCCTGGCGCAACTCGATCAGCTCTTTGGCACAGCGCTCCAGCCCGACGATGGATTCGGTTGACGCGGAATCCGTCGGGGCTTCAGTGTTGCCGCCGAGTAATCCGCTCCGCATTGTAACCGGGTGGGCCTCTGGCAAAGCCGCAATTTTGTGGGCGATTAAAGACGCATACTGCATCGCCTCCGCACACAGCTGCGCGGCGCGCGCATCGGCGGATTCGGAACTCGATTTTTCCAATTCAAGGCCGCTCCTCGCCGTTTCGGCGAGCCGAGACGCGTGGTCAAGTGCATGCAGCGTGCTCGTAAGCCGATGCTGTTCGTCGTCCGTGTCCGGTGGCCCCTCGACATCTGACATGAATATCTGCGCCTGACGCAATGCATCGCCGGACTCTCGGATCAAGACGGCGTCCTTTTCGAGCCGACCGCCAGTCTCTCTTGCTTTGAGCGACGAGCCCACTGAAGTGCAGATCGTTTCAAGCGCCCGTGCAACCGTCCGCCGCACCGCCTCCAACGTCGCAACCGGATTGGCGAGGGCCGAGGGATCGAGACATCGGGTGAGCGGAGATACTCGCTCGGGCAAAAGCCTCTCGACAAAGCGGGTGAATCTGTCGATCAGCGGCAACAATACGGCGACGCCGACGACGTTGTAGGCCGTATGGTATCCGGCAAGCAGTGTCACGCCGTCGACCGTATTCGATGCGCGGATGAGAAGGGGAGTAACGACGGGGAAGAGCACCAAGGCAATGACCGCGGCTACTAATTTGAAGAAGACGTAGGCAATGGCCAGTCTTTTGGCTGTAGTACTTGCTCCGATCGCCGCCATCGCTGAGCTCGTCGCCGTTCCTATATTTTGGCCGATGATGAGCGCGCAAGCCTGATCCAGCCCAACCGCGCCGGCGTAATGCGCGGACATGGTTATGGCGATCGCCGCCGTCGAGGATTGCATTACGGCCGTCATTGCGAGGCCGACCACGACAAGCGTGAGCACCCCGAGCATTCCCGCGAACCAGCCCACGCCTGGGGCTCCAAGTACGGCAGGCAGATCCGCGGGGTGCAATCTCTCCGCCAGCCCTCCCATTCCTTGCTGAAGCGTCGTCAGGCCGAAAAGCACCAAGCCAAAACCGGCGAGTGCGGCACCGCAGCCTGAGAGGCGCCCTCGGCCCAGCAGCTTCACAAGGGCTCCGGTGAAAATCATCGGAAGTGCGGCAGCCGTCAGCGATACGCGGACGCCGATGAGCGCGACGAGCCAGCCGGTGCCGGTCGTGCCGACATTGGCGCCAAAGACAAGCCCCAACCCTTGCGGGAATGTCAGGAGTCCAGCACTGACCAGACCGATGGTTGTCATCGTGATTGCGCTGGACGACTGCACGATGAGAGTCGCAACGGCACCCCATACGGCGCCGCGCATCGGCGTCGCAGCCGCCTTCTGAAGCACCGTTCGCAACGCGGACCCGGCCAGCGCCTTTAGACCGTCGGTCATGACGGTCATGCCGAGCAGAAACAAACCAACGCCGCCGAGAATCGAATATGTTGTCGACATTTCCGTACTCAATCTGAAATCTCTGGTTCGTCTCTCCTGTCAAAGACCAAGAGCTCGTTGACCTGTGATCCGGTCGTCTATCGCTCGCGGACAAGTTCTGCGCGTGCGGCGGCCAGTTCCTTCTTCTTTTCCGCATCGATCTTCGGAAACGCGAGATCAAGCTCTTCGACAGCGGCGACTATCGCCGCCGCGACAAGAAGCCGGGTGAACCATTTGTTGTCGGCAGGGACGGCGTACCACGGAGCATGTTTTGACGCCGTGGCGCGGATCGCCTCTTCAAAGGCGTACATATATTCAGGCCAGAATTTACGCTCATGAACATCGGAAGGCGAAAACTTCCAGTGCTTGCTCGGCTTGTCGAGCCGTTCCATGAAGCGATTCTTCTGTTCCTTTCGCGACACATTAAGAAAGAACTTGAGGATGATGGTCCCCTGCCGGGTCAGGTAATCCTCGAAATGTGCAATGTCGGCGAGCCGCTCGTCCCAGATGTGTTTGCTGACAAGCTTGGCCGGCAGCCTCTGGCGCGTGAGAATTTCCTGATGTACGCGAACGACCAGAGCTTCTTCGTAGTATGAGCGGTTGAAAATCCCGATGCGTCCGCGTTCGGGCAGGCTTTTGGCATAGCGCCACATGAAATCGTGGTCGAGATCCTCACTCGTCGGCTGCTTGAACGAGAAAACTTGAATGCCCTGCGGGTTCACACCCGACATGACATGTTTGATTGTCCCGTCCTTGCCGGCCGCATCCATTGCCTGAAAGATGAGCAGCAATGACCAGCGGTCCTGCGCGTAAAGCATTTCCTGCTCTTCAGCGAGCCAAACGGTGCCGCGGTGAAGCAGCTTGGCTGCGTCTCCTTTGTCCATCTTAAGGCCGCAGGTGTCGCCGGGATCGAAATCTTTCAACCGGAAATCCTTGCCTTTGGTGATCCGGAACGGTTTTACGTATTTCTCGATCTGATCCAGAATTTCTTGTCTCGCCATCGTGCAGTCTCCCTCTGGCCAGATACACAGTTTGTTGTGGAGATACCGAAAGAACTCAGGTCATAGAATTTCGTGGATGCCGCCTTCGGCGCGACAATTGCGACAAGAGGCGGTCCTGGGCGTTTAGACAGAGCAAGATAACGCAGTGAATCGGACGAGAATGCCGTCGCTACGGCCCCAGGGCCCCCGTTGAAGTGTCCGACTTATGGCGTCATTGGCTTTTCCTTTGCTTGTGGCACAGTCCGTGTATCGTGTCGCAGTTCTGACCGGCATGACAGAAATGGAAACGACCTGACGAACCCGCGTGACATTCACAGGTCTTCTTGCTCACCAGGCCCTCCGGGCAGTGGTCGAACCGCTTGAATCGAATCGCCGCAGAAGCCTCGTAGACTGTCAGGCATGTCACCGCACAGACGAGCGTTGTGACCATTGCCTTCTTCAACATTTGATTGGTAGCCACCGAAAATCTCCAGTGTGAGCGGTTGTTGGTCCCAAGACCGTTGATCCTATGGACTTTAAAATCCGGGCATATTGGACCGAAGGCCCATTCGTTTGCAGTGCCAACGTGATCGTAAGAGGTGCTAATCGGTCCAGCTTTGCAGCTGGTATCGGTCCGGATAGGGTATGGGAAGGGACGAGGCATTCTGCGGCCGGGCCTCGGTCAGATCAGGCTTTAGGCAAGGATTTGCCTAGCGTTGAAGAACGTTACGGTCGCCTGTCTAACGTTTGTATAGACCACGCAAGCCTTTTCGCCCTGCTTGTTAAGGGCTCACGACGCGCTCCCTTCAGCCAAGAACAAAAGAAAAAGGAGTCGTCCCCGGCCTTTGCGTTGACATTCCAATCCGTTCTCCAAATACTTGTTGGCAACAATAGGCAAAACGCCACTTGGTTTCCGGGGAGGAATGCAATGAAGACTTCACGCAGGACGCTTCTGAAAAATTCTGCCGCGGCTGCTGCCGCGCTCAGCCTCGATTGGCGCTACGCACAAGCGCAGGCTGAAACCGTTCGCATCGGAGTCATTTTCGATCACTCCGGTCCGTTCGCGGCGGGTGGCTCGGTCGCCAGCTCGGTCGGCACGCAAATTGCCATTGATCTTTGCAACGAGCGCGGCGGCGTCGGCGGCAAATACAAGGTCGCGCCGGTCAATGCCGACTCGCAGAGCAAGGCCGATGTCGCGATCAACGAGGTCGAGCGCCTGATTAACCAGGAGAAGGTCGACATCGTCAACGGTGTGTATGCCAGCGCGCACGCGGTGCCGCTCGCCGCCAAGGTCGAGGCGCAAAAGAAGATCCTCTGGATCACCACCGCGGTCTCCACCGCCGTCTTCAAGGACAAGAACCTGAGATACGTGTTCCGCGGGCAGATCCACTCCGATCAATATGGCCAGGCCTTCGCCGGCTTCATCGTCGAGAACGCCCAGGCCAAGCTCGGTGCGGATCCCAAGACGGTGAAGGTCGCCCTGATCCACGAAGACGGGCCCTATGGCGTCGGCGTCGCCGCCGCCGACGAGCAGTACTCGAAGGAAGCCGGCCTGCAGATCGTGCTGCGCGAAGGCTATTCCGCCTCGGCGCCCGATCTCTCCTCGCTGGTCACCAAGCTCAAGCGCGCCAATGCTGACGTCATCTCGCATGCCGGCTACAATCCCGACATCACTTTGTTCCTGCGCCAAGCGCGCGAGAGCGGCCTGCGCTTCAAGATGCTGGTCGGCGCCGGCGCCGGATACAGCCAGCTTGACAAGTTGCGCGCCACCTTCGGCAAGGACATCGACAATTTCTGCAACATCGATCCGGTGCCGGCGCAGCTGCTCGATCCCGCCAAGCTCAAGCCGGGCGTCGGCGACCTCACCAAGATCATGGTCGAGCGCTACAAGGCCAAGACCGGCGCCACCGACGTGCCACCGCACTGCTCGATGGGCTTCAACCAGACCTGGGTGCTGCTCACCAACGTGCTGCCGGTCGCCAAGGAAAAATACGGCGGCTTCGACCCCGAGGCGGTGCGCAAGGCCGCGCTCGACGTCGACATTCCGGTGGGCGGCACCATCCAGGGCTACGGTGTGAAGTTCTACCCGCCCGGCACGCAGATGTCGGGCCAGAACGAGCGCTCGACGCCGGTCGTCATGCAGAATGCCGGCGAGCACATCTCGGTCGTCTATCCGAGTGTGATTCGCACGCAGGATCCGGTGCTGCCGCTGCCGAAGTCGTCCATCTACGCGAGCTGACAACGTAACCAAGAGTGTAACTGAACCAGGTAGCTCATGTAGTCGCCGATGCTAGCAGTCGAGGGGCTCTGCAAGCGCTTCGGAGGATTCCTGGCGGTCAATCAGGTGTCCTTCGACGTGCGCAAGGGCGAGATCCTTGGCCTGATCGGGCCCAACGGCTCCGGCAAAAGCACGACCTTCAACCTGATCGCGGGCAACCTGCAGCCGACCGCGGGCTCGATCCGCTTTGCCGGCAAGGAAATCGGCGGGCTGCCCGCACACGTGGTGTGTCATCAAGGCATCGGGCGCACGTTCCAGATCCCGCGGCCGTTCCGCAAGCTTTCCCTACTCGAAAACGTGGCGCTCGCCGCTTTTTACGGCGAGGCCGAAAGCATCTCGCGCGACGAGGCCACACACCGCGCGAAGGAGGCGCTCGCGATGGTCGGGTTGCCGTCCGATGCCGCGGCGCAGATTGGCGGGCTTGGCGCCGCCGCGCTGAAGAAGCTCGAGCTGGCGCGCGCACTCGCCACCAAGCCGAAATTGCTACTCGCGGATGAGAGTCTGGGCGGGCTCGATCACGCCGAGATGGAGCGCGCCGCCGACATGCTCGGCAATATCCGCAGCCGCATGGGTATAACCATCGTCTGGGTCGAGCACATCATGGGCGTGCTGATGCGTGTGGTCGACCGCGTCATCGTGCTCGACCACGGCGAGAAGATTTTCGAGGGCACGCCCGCGCAGGCGGCCGTCGATCCGCGCGTCACCGAGGTTTACCTCGGCAAGAAAAAGGCCTCGTGATGCTGTCGCTCGCCGCAGTCTCCGCAGGCTACGGCTCGTTCCAGGCTCTCTTCGATGTTTCGCTAGAAGTGCCGCAGGGCGAAGCGGTGGGTGTCATCGGTCCCAACGGCGCCGGCAAGACCACCTTGATGCGCGTGATCTCAGGCCTGCTGCCTTTGCGCGACGGCGTCATGACGCTGGAAGGCCGGCCGGTCGGCGGCCTGCCCGCGCATCGCATGGTCCAGAAGGGCATCGCGCATGTGCCGGAGAACCGCCGACTGTTTCCCCGCCTGTCCGTCGAGGACAATCTGCGCATCGGCGCTTTCATCCCCGAGGCCAGGAAGCGCTTCGCCGCGCAGCTCGACTGGGTCTACACGCTGTTTCCGCGCCTGAAGGATCGCCGCGAGCAGCTCGCTGGAACCTTGTCCGGCGGCGAGCAGCAGATGTGCGCCATCGGCCGCGCGCTGATGTCGAAGCCGAAAATCCTGCTGATGGACGAGCCCTCCGCCGGTCTGGCGCCGCTGGTGGTCGCGCAAGTCTTCGAGCTGGTGCAGCGCATCCGCGCCGAGGGGCTGACGGTCCTGATCGTCGAGCAGAACGTGCAGCAGGTGCTCGAGGTCGTCGACCGCGCCTATCTGCTCGAAGTCGGCGCCATCAAGCTCGCCGGCACCGCAGCCGAGCTCAGGAGCAACGATTTCATTCGCAAGTCGTATATGGGGCTATAGCGCGATGGATATCTATCTCATCGAAGCGATCATCAACGGCCTGCTGCTCGGCGGCGTGCTGGCTTTGCTCGCGCTCGGGCTCAATTTGATCTTCGGCGTGATCGACGTGGTCTGGATCGCCTATGCCGACATCGTCATGTGCGGCATGTACGTGATCTATTTCCTCTACGCGCAGTACGGCGTGCCGCTGCCGCTCGCCTGCCTGATCGCCATCCTGGCCGTGGCCGCCTTCGGCGTCGTCGTCCACCTGCTCATCATCGCGCCCGTGCTCAACTCGCCGCCGATAAACCAGCTCCTCGCGACCGGCGGCTTGCTGTTCTTCCTGCAGAGTTTCGCCACGCTGCTGTTCGGCACCGACTTCCGTAATATCGGCGTGCGGCTGCCGATCCTCGAGATCGGCACGATCTATATCAGTTTCGCGCGCCTCCTTGCTTTCGTCCTCGGCCTGGTCGGCGCGGTGGCGCTCTATTTCTTCCTCAAGCGCACTTATATCGGTACCGCCATCAGGGCGATCGCGCAGGACCGCGACATTGTCGGCCTGATGGGCGTCGACCAGCGGCGGATTTACCTGGTGACCTCGGCCATCGGCGGCGCGCTCGCCGGGCTCGCGGCCTGCCTGCTGGCGATGCAATATGACGTGCATCCCTTCATCGGCAACACCTTCGGCCCGGTCATTTTCATGATCTGCGTGCTGGGCGGGCTCGGCAACATGATCGGGGGCTTCATCGCCTCCTTCATCATCAGCCAGATCATCGCCATCGGTGGCTATTACTCCAACACCGAATTGTCCTACGTGCTCGCCTTCACGCTCTTCATCATTCTCATGTTCGTCAGGCCGCGGGGGTTGTTCACGCGATGACCCCAGTCCGCATCCTGGCGCTCATCGGGCTCGCGATTTTGATCGCGCTGCCGGCGGTCACCCCGCCTTATTTCCTGCATCTGCTGATCCAGATCCTGATCTGGTCCTTCATCTACACCGCCTGGGCGCTGATGGGCCGCTTCGGCTTCGTGTCGTTCGGCCATGGCGCCTTCATCGGCGTCGGCGCCTACGTGCCGGCGCTGCTCTGGAGTTATTACGATGTCACGCCGTGGATCGGGATTCCGCTCGGCGTCGCTCTTTCCGCGTTACTCGCCTTCATCATCGGCTATCCGTGTTTCCGCCTGCGCGTCGTCGGCCACTATTTCGCGCTGGTGACCCTCGCGCTCAGCCAGGTGGTGCTGCTGTCGCTCACCGCCGCGCGCGACATCACCGGCGGCTCGCTCGGCTTCACGCCGAAGGCCGCCGGCCATTCCTGGTACGCCCTGCAATTCCCCGAGAAGAGCTACTTCTACGGCATCGCGCTGCTGCTATGGCTCGTCGGGCTCTATGTCTGGCAGCGTATCGACCGCGGCATCAACCGCGAGGCGCTCGAGGCTATTTCCGAGGACGAGGATGCCGCCGCTGCGCTCGGCATCAACGTGTTGCGCGAGAAATTGCGCGTGACCATCATCAGCGCATCGCTGACGGCGCTGGGCGGCGCAATCTACGGCCAGTATTTCATGTATCTCAACCCCGACACGGTGTCGGGCATCGCGGTGTCGCTGCAGATCGTCTTCGCGGTCATCGCCGGCGGCATCTATTCGCTGTTCGGGCCGACCATCGGCTCACTGCTCACTCTGTCGCTGACCGAGGGGCTCCGCGTCTGGTTCGGCACCAGCTTCATCGGCGCCGCCAACACGATCTACGGCATCCTGCTCATTCTCTGCATTATCTTCATGCCGCAGGGCATTGTCGGGGCGCTCAAAGGACTGAGGTTGTTGTGGTCGCCGCGAACGAAAGCGGCAGTCCCCGCCGAATGAACGCTATACCGCTCAAACCGTGACCCGCCGCCCTTCGTCGGCCGACCAATAGGCCGCGTAGTTGACCTTGATGGTTTCGTGGGCGAGGGCGAGGCCGGCGAGCGGTTCGCGTTTCTGAGTTACGCATTCCATGAAATCCTGGATCTCCTGCAGATAGCCGCGCGTCCACTCCTCCTCCAGGCAGATGTATTGCCAGCCGGTCTTGCGATCGACTTTCTCGGTGATGTACACGCCCGCAAGTTTCTCTTCGTCTGTCAGGTAGCTCATCAGGTGATTGTTGGGCGTAATATTCGCGAACAACGAGCCGCCGTTGGTGTATGCCTCCACCACATTGCGCACTCCTCCCATGATCATGTCGCCGGAGAACACTGTGGATTTTGTGCCGTCGGAAAATGTCAGGCTGAGCATGCCCCAATCCTCGACATCGACTGGTCTCGCTTTGATGTAGGTGCGCTCCCCATCCGCAAGGCAGGCGGCAACATTGCCGACGTCGGCTGTCACAGCAGATATAGCGATCCGTTCGCCGCGCGCTTTTGCTTCCACCTGCTTGAGATAAAGCACGGCTGAAAGTGGATGACACCCCATGCGGATCAGCGAGCCGCCGCCGGTCATCGCCCATTGCGCAGCATGGACGGCATGCGAGCCGCTGTGGCTTTCCTCGCCTTTCATAAAGAGGACTTTGTCTTTCGTGGCTTTGAGAACTTCGACGATCTTAGCAATCGCCGGCGCGTAGACCCAGTCCTCGGCATACATGAACAACTTGCCGCTGGCGCTGACGGCCTTACAGGTCTTGTCCATTTCTTCCATGACGCGTTCGTACATCAGCGATTTCGGCACGTGTTTGCCGATCGGCGTCTTGTCGCCATCGCGTCCGAAATAGCCGGCAAATGGCTTTTCACAGATGACGTGTTTTCCCGCCTGCATGGCATCGACAATCATTGACGCGTGCAGCATCGGCGGTGTGCAGATATCGATCACGTCGAGATCTGGGTCGGCGATCAGCTCGCGGAAGTCTCTGTAGATCTTGGCGACATGGTGCTTTTTGGCAAAATCGACGACCTGGGCTCCGCGTGCAGCGACTGCGGTGACTTCCGCCTCGACCCCATAAACGCGCTTATACGCATACATGTGCAGTTCGGCGACGAACCCGCATCCTACGAGGCCTACTCTCACTTTTGGCATCCTGTGCTCCTTAGAAAAGATGGCTTTACGGGCTGGTCAGTCAGCGGCACTGCCTTAACGAATTTGCGCCGCCGGAGTAAAATGAAAATCCGATACGTTACGATCCATACAGAAATTTCAACGTTCGATAGGGCGGAAACAACAGCGCGCACGTGTTCTGAATGGGGCCCGGCTCCGTCAAACGGGCACCATTGAAATTGTTCGCAGACATCGGTCAATAGTAAGGATCATTGCCATGAGTGACGTCATCAGAGAGCGCGAGCAGACCAAAGAAATTACACTTGTCGAGACCATCTCCGACGAAGCTTTGGAAGCGGCGGCGGGTACGGGGAGTGATCGAGCCGGAAAATACACGCTCTTTTACTGCACGGCTTTGGACCTCTGTCCCGGCCCCTGAGACCATTGATCGCTCTTAGCAACAAGGAAACTGAAGATCCGCGGGCATATCTCACGCCCGATAGTGCCGTCCCAGGCCACGCGAGATCGTGCTATATGACCAGGGTCGAAGGGGGACGAATTTGTTGTACCAACCGAAGCGTGTCCAAGGAAAACCGGCGGTCGGGCAGGCGGGTGGACAGTGGGCCAACTGGATTGGTCTCTCAATTCTGATCGGCGTTGCCTATTTTCTTGCGGCGCGTCTCAGCCTGCTCCTTTTGACCAAGCCTGACGGGGTCGCCGTTTTCTGGCCGGCATCGGGAGTTGCGGCTGGCACCCTGGTCGCTCTTGGACCGCGTGCGCGAGTGCCGGTCGCCGTCGGTGCAGCCGTTGCGACGATTGTTGCCAATCTGATGGGTGACCGCACGCTGGTGAGTGCGTTTGTCTTCGCTATATGCAACGCCGGCGAAGCCGTGCTGACCGGCTGGTTGATTCAGCGCTACTTCGGTCTGAACTTCGCGCTCGACCGGCTCAGCCACGTTCTGGGATTGGTCACCGCGGCGGTTGTGGCAACCGCAATTTCAGGGATCGGAGGGACCGCCGGGTTTCTGTACTTCCACAGTTCCACAGCACCAATTCTATCGACCTGGCAGCATTGGTTTGCGTCCGACGCGCTCGGAATTCTCACCGTCGCGCCGCTGATCATCGAGTTCGCATCGGTCGCCCGTGAGCCGCCGCCGCGAGGCGAGCTTGTCGAAGGGATTCTCGGATTGACGGCGCTTGTCTGTATAAGCGCGTTTGTCCTTTTCCTGCCGCGGGGCCATTGGGGAATTGTCATCCCCATCGCGGCGCTTTTTCCGCTCCTGTTGTGGCTCGCGGCCCGCTGCCGCCCGATGTTTGCGGCCGGGGCAGCATTCATTATCGCTTTTGCCCTGGTCTGCATGACCACTTTTAACATCGGCTATTTTGGTGACTCTACGCTCTCAGTGGACCAGCGCATCATGGGCGCGCAAGCCAGCATTTTGGCGATATCGCTGTGCGCGTTGGTACTTGCTTCGCTGTTTGCGGAACGGCGCCATCACGAGGCCGCGCTGTTTGAAGGCCAGGCACGACTCCAGGAAGCACTGACAGCGGGAGGCGTCATGGCATTCGAATGGAATACCCGTACCAATGCTTCAAACCGCAGCGACAACGCCGCGCAGATCCTCGGACTCGATCCGAACAAACCCTTTTCTGCGGCGGCGTTTCTTGAACGCGTCCATCCCGATGACCGCGCTGATTTCAAGGCGCGTATCCGAACTGTCAGTCCTGACAAGCCCTCATACAAAAAGACATTTCGTTTCAGATGTCCGGACGGCCGGGAGATCTGGCTCGAGGAATCTTCGATTGCTGAGTTTGATTCCACAGGACGGTGCCTGCGTCTGAAAGGGCTCACACTCGACATTACAGAACGCAAGCTATCCGACGAGCGTCAGGGCCTGCTGATCGCGGAGTTGGATCACCGCGTGAAGAACCTGCTTGCGAGGGTAGCGGTCATCAGCAGCTATACCCGCCAAGGCAGCAACTCGATGGATCAGTTCGTGCAGGTGCTGGACCGGCGCATTCAGTCAATCGCTGCTGCCCATTCGCTTCTTAGTCAAAGCCGCTGGAGCGGTGTCAATCTTGCCGATCTTGTTCACAGCCAGCTCGCACCTTATGCGACCACGGCGAACACAACGATCGGTGGTCCGGACGTCACACTGACCCCGACTGTGACGCAGGCGGTGGCCATGGCAATTCATGAACTCGTGACGAACGCGGTGAAATATGGGGCGCTATCAAGCCCGAGTGGGCACGTGGCGGTAAATTGGCACCAGCGTGTCGACGGGGAAACGAGCCATGTAGAAATTGAATGGCGGGAGAGTGGAGGTCCGCCGGTCGCCATACCGGCCAAAACGGGATACGGCACGAGCCTGATACGCGAATTGATCCCACACGAGCTTGGCGGAGCGGTCGAGCTTGCTTTCGTAGCGGAGGGCGTATGCTGCCGGATCGAAGTCCCGCTCGAACCGCGGTAATGGCGGTTTTAAGACCTGTTTGTCACCGAGCGCAGTATTGCGATCAGCTTTTCTTCACTGATGGGCTTTTCAAGGATATGCGCTTTGGCCGAAACCATCGGCAAATCGGAATAGCCTGACGTCACGACGACGGGGACACCTCGACCGACCAACTGCTCAATTAAGCCGTAGGACCGCTCGCCTTGGCGAAGATTGACGTCGATGATGGCGGCGTCCGGCGCGTGCTGTGAAATCAGTGTTTCGGCATCCTTCGTTGTGGCAACGGGCCCGTCGACATCCGCATCGAAACTGCGCAGTAGACTTTTTAGGGCCATTCCCAGCTGCCAGGAATCCTCCACGAGGAGAATGCGCATTCCTTTCAGATTCAGTGACCCGACCTCGGGCCCCTCGTCACCAATCACTGCAGTCATCTGAAATCCTGACGCAACGCCTTCGAATTCTTGGCGATCTGCAGCGCAATACTATCGCACCGCGTCTTGCGTTAGCAACCGGGCCCGCGTCTGAAAGGATTTCGCGACTATCACATCAGCGTGTGACAAGACAATTGTTCAAAGCGCGCAAACTGATGCGCATCGTCCAAGTGAATGTCCTTGTCCGACTAGCGCCAAACGTCGACCGCAGTCGCCGCTAAGGCCAACGACCCCATGCTCGCGAACGCGATGATGGCTGAGGTCCGTCCGACCACTTGGCAGCAGTGGGTGAACACAGGATTGAACCGCATAATCGAAGTTAGGCTGTGGAAATGCAACCATCGTGTGAGGTAGCTCACATTGGCGAAAAAATACTCGTGGCGCCGAAGGAGGCGGTGCTCTCAACGGACAGGCGAGATTTGACAGTGTTTGCGGGCTTAGAACTGCTTTTGCCACCAATCTTTGGCGACGGCGCCGTAACTAGGCTCGTGCAGATTGGCGACCGACGGACGCCGACGCTTGCCGCTGATGGCCTTTTTCACGCGATGCCGCAACACCGTCTTGGCTGGCCTGTCCTGGCCGGTGTTCGCCGGAAGCGCGCGAGGCCAGGGCTCTTTGGCATCCGATGAAACCGCCGGCTCAGGCACGGATTGAGGACGCTCGCCGTCTGCGACCACCTGCACCACCTGATAGCCGTGGTCTTTGAGCTCCTTGAGCAGCATCGGGAGTGCCGTCACGGTGGCGGGATGAATGTCGTGCAGCAGGAGAATGCCGCGACCTCTTGCTTCCAGCCGCCGCATTGCACGGCGTACGATCTCGCGCGCGCCGATGCGCTTCCAGTCATCCGCGACGACGTCCGCACTCCAGGTCACCAAGGACTTTGACGCGAGGTAGCTTTCGATCGCGTTGGTCCTTCCAAGACCGGGAATCCGGAAAAAGGGCGACAGCGCTTTTGAGTCACCGAGGGCAGTGTCCACCGACGCAATGCCGAGATCGACCTGACGTTCGAATTTCGGCTCGCTCAGCCGCTGAAAAGCGAACGGGTGGTTCTGACTATGAGTGCCGATGGTGTGACCGGCATTGTAGATACGGCGTACGATCGATGGATAGGCCTGTGCCATTTCGCCGACCAGAAAATAGGTCGCCTTCACGCACTGCGAGGCCAATGTGTCGAGAATGGAATTTGAATACGGTGGGATAGGGCCGTCGTCGAAAGTGATGACAACTTCATGATCGTTGAGCGGCAGCGTTTTGGTATATTGCATGCTGCCGATACGCTGGAACTCATTCGGGCTGATTGCGAGAACGCGGCTGGTGCCGAGCGCATCTGGGTTGCCGGCGCACGGCTCCGCTACAGCCGCGACGAGGCCAAGCAACCAGACAAACAACACCACTACAACGCGCATCGGGCCCTCCGACCTCACGCCATCAGCGACCAGAATTAAAGGCTTCCCGACAGTATGGCGCGCGACCTTAACGGAGGATTACGCACTGTGGGCCCACACAGCCTTGTTTTCCAATGATTTTTACTCAGTGAGGTAAATATCGGACGCCTCAACGTGCTTTACCTCCCGCCGGTACAATATGCACGATCCGATAGCCCCGCTTTTTCAGTTCGCGCAGGAAAGCCGGTAACATCTGGGCCGTCTGTGACTTTGTGTCGTGCAAGAGGACAATCCCGCGCCCGACCCTTTCTATACGGGAAAGGATCAGGCGCAATTCCTGATCGGGCTGCATCTGCTCCCAGTCACTTGCCCATACATCAGCCCCAAAAACCACGAGACCGCGCTCGTTCATGCGATTGAGAAGAGCGGGGTTTGAGGCAAAGCCGGGAAATCGGAAAAAGGGCGTGGCGGGGGCTGCTCGAACCTGGCCATAGAGCGCGGTCTCATCCGCTGCGATGCCGCGGTCGACTTCCGCTTCGGCTTTTGTCATCGGCATGTGATCGAGCAGGGGGTGCGAATAACTGTGGTGGCCGATGCTGTGGCCTTCAGCGAGAGCCCGGCGAGCGATTTGTGGGTTGGCTGCCGTATTTCGTCCCAGAAGGAAGAATGTCGCGCGCACGCATTCATTTTTGAGCGCGTCCAGAATTCTCGTGGTGGTCCCGGGCCAGGGACCATCATCGAACGTGAGCACCAGTTCCTTCTCACCCAGCGGGAGCGTTGAAGGAAACTGCTTGCGGCCAACCCGCGGCGTATTTTTGACATCGACTTCGAACACCCGCTCGGTTCCGAGTGCGTCCGGATTGCCGGGGCAAGGCGCAGCGACCGCGGTCCACGGAGCGATTACGAAAGCGATTGCGACGAGACACATTCGCGCCATGAAACACTCTTTGCCGCATTCGTCGGTGAGCGGCAAGCTCGCGCCCCCTTCACGTTTAATCGTTTGCACGAAGCGCATAACCGGGCGTACAAGCATCGCGCTTCATTTTTCTGCCGACAGGCCTCCGACATGCTCGAACTGGAACAGGTGAACAACAGCGAGGCCTCTGCGCAACTTCCGCGCAACAAGGATGGCTCGATCCGCAAGACTTTCGTCAAGAGCGTCGCGCGCAGGATTGAGGCAACCGATGGCACCGGATTGAAGGCGCTTGTCGGCAATCTGCATGAGTCCGACATGGGCGCGCTGATCGAGGCATTGCCAGCCGACCAGAGGCAGCGGCTTGTCGAATTGCTGGGCATCGATTTCGACTTCACAGCCCTCACGGAAGTCGATGACACGGTGCGCGAGGAAATTCTCGAGGAATTGCCTTCGCAGGCCGTCGCCAAAGGCGTGAGTGAGCTGGAGTCCGACGATGCGGTCGCCATCCTGGAAGACCTGCCGAAGGACGAACAGGCCGAGATCCTCGAGCAATTGCCGCAACCGGAACGCGTCACGCTGGCGCGCAGCCTCGAGTATCCGGAGGATTCGGCGGGCCGGCGGATGCAGTCGGAGTTCATCGCCGTCCCGCCACAGTGGAATGTCGGGCAGGCGATCGAATATATGCGGGAAACAACGGAACTGCCCGATCACTTCTACGAGCTCTACGTAGTTGATGAGGGTGGCCATTTTCAGGGCGCCGTGCCGCTCGATCGCTTGCTGCGCAGCAAGCGCCCCGTGCCCATTTCAGGCCTGATGGAAAAGGACCGCCATCGAGTCGGAGCGGCCCAGGATCAGGAGGAGGTTGCGCGCCTATTCCAACGGTACAACTGGGTCACTGCTCCGGTCGTCGACGCCGACGAGCGCCTCGTCGGGGTCATTACCTTCGACGACGTTGCCGACGTGCTCGAAGAGGAAGCGGAAGAAGACATTCACGCCCTTGGCGGCATTCCCCGCCACGAAGAGCTTTCGGATTCGGTGTGGAAGATTGCGCGCGGCCGCTTCAGCTGGCTGCTGGTCAATCTGGCAACTGCGTTTCTGGCATCATCGGTGCTCGGTCTCTTCGAGGGCCAGTTGCAAAAAATGGTGGCGCTTGCGGTTTTGGCGCCGATCGTCGCAAGTCAGGGCGGAAATGCGACGACGCAGACCATGACAGTCGCAGTGCGAGCGCTTGCGACACGCGACTTGAGCGACGCCAACGCCTGGCGCGTGATTTCCCGCGAGGTGATGGTTGGTTTTCTCAACGGCTTGGCATTCGCGGTCATTACCGGAACGGTCGCCTACATCTGGTTCAAGGTGCCGGGCCTCGGTTTTGTGATCGGCCTGGCAATGATCTGCAATCTGGTTGCTGCCGGGCTCGGCGGGATTCTCATTCCGCTGGCACTGCACCGGCTCAAGTTCGATCCGGCAGTGGCTTCAAGCCCATTCGTGACGACAGTAACCGATGTGGTCGGATTTTTTGCATTTCTCAGCATTGCGAGCTTCTGGTTCGGCCTGCGATGAGGCGGGACCTTGCCAGAGGGCGGTTGGCCTCTGTCGGCGGCGGACGAGACGCTGACAGCGTGACATTCAGATTATAGAGTCATGCCTGTGAGCGGAGGGTCTCGCATGATCCCCAATGCCTGGGCGGGCTTCGACTTCGGCCTCGGTGCCGATATCGACATGTTGCGCAAGTCGGTCAGCGGCTTCGCGCAGGATCGGATTGCGCCGCGTGCGGACGCGATCGATCGCGACAATGTCTTTCCGCGCGATCTCTGGCCGGAGATGGGAGCGCTCGGCCTGCATGGAATTACGGTCGAGGAGGAATATGGCGGCGCAGGCCTCGGCTACCTGGAGCATTGCATTGCCATGGAAGAAATTTCGCGCGCAAGTGCGGCGGTTGGGTTGTCTTATGGCGCGCATTCGAATCTCTGCGTCAATCAGCTCAGGCGTAACGGCAGTGATGCGCAGAAGCGCAAATATCTTCCGCAACTGATTTCCGGAGACCATGTCGGTGCCCTGGCGATGTCCGAACCGGGCGCGGGCTCGGATGTGGTTTCCATGCGCACACGGGCCGACAAAAAAGGCGATCGTTACGTCCTCAACGGGTCCAAGATGTGGATCACCAATGGGCCGGTCGCTGACACGATGGTGATCTACGCCAAGACGGATCACACCGCCGGTGCGCGCGGCATTACCGCCTTCATCGTCGAGAAAGGGTTCAAAGGTTTTGCGCCGGCGCAAAAGCTCGACAAGCTCGGCATGCGTGGCTCGGACACAAGCGAACTGGTCTTTACCGACTGCGAGGTGCCCGAGGAAAACGTGCTTGGCGCGGTAGGCAACGGGGTCAACGTGCTGATGTCAGGTCTCGACTACGAGCGTGTGGTGCTGGCTGCAGGCCCCCTAGGCATCATGCAAGCGTGCATGGATGTCGTCGTTCCTTACGTGCACGATCGCAAGCAGTTTGGGCAGCCGATCGGTCGCTTCCAGCTCGTGCAAGCCAAGCTTGCCGACATGTATGTGACGATGAATGCCGCTAAGTCGTACGTTTACATGGTCGCGCGTGCCTGCGATGAAGGCCGCACCACACGGGAGGATGCCGCCGGCGCAATACTCTATGCCGCCGAACGCGCGACCTGGATGGCCCTGGAGGCTATCCAGTGTCTCGGCGGAAATGGGTATATCAACGATTTTCCCACCGGCCGCCTGTTGCGAGACGCCAAGCTCTATGAAATCGGGGCAGGCACGAGCGAGATCCGACGCATGTTGATCGGGCGCGAGATTTTCGAGAAGACGAGCTAAAATCGACCTTCTGAACCGCGGCGCGAAGTTCCTTAAGCACTATTGATCATTCCCGCGCAATTTTGAGCGCCCTGGCGAAGCTCCCTATTAAGCCGGCAGGAGTAAACGGCGTTGCGCGCCTGCGAAATCGGCCGAAATCAGAACCGCGGACAATTAGCGAATGCCTCTCGACCAGCGCCCGATGCGTTTCCGGTTCCTGAACGCCATGCGTGGCTGAGCTGCGGTCGTCGTCCGGTTTCACCACATATTCGTCGACGGCCTGCCGGCCAACAGCTTCATGGCGGATCGGCTCTTCTGGTCGAAGTTTCTCTTCATGAACGGCACCTTCGCCGTCTGTCTGTTCTTCGTGAGCGGTGACGCTGTCGCGCCGCTTCGGGGTGGCACTCTTTGGTGGTCGTGAGGCGCGCCCTTACACGGGCCCCAAATCCCGGCCTGCACAGCCGCTTTTTCATTAACGAATTGAGGGCGCGAATCAGATAGTCCATTGGCCGACTCGTCATCGAAAGGGTAGCGGCCATGATGCGGGTACGGCTGAAAGCCGACGGGCGGATCGTCGAAATCCTCCCGGACGGAAGCGAAAAAACGATCGACCACAGCGATCCGGCAAAATTCGTACGTCATGTTCGCGCGCGCTGCGGGCTGACGCAGGCGGCCTTCGCGGAAAAAATCGAAGTACCGATCGAGACCGTCCGCAACTGGGAGCAGGGCAAGCGTCATCCACGCGGACCGGCGCGCGCACTGCTCAAGCTGATCGATCAGGCGCCCGACGTTGCCTTTGCTGCGCTGGGTGGAAGGCGGCGCTGAAGTCCGCCGCTACTCGGCGGCGGCGGGTAGTCGCTTGGCCGGAGAGTAGCGCGCGAAGCGCATCAAAAGATACATCGCGACCAGTGTGAGAATGTAGACGAAAAGCTGCATCTGTGTCGGCCGTTCGGTATAGCCGATTAAAGCGTGAAGCATGCGGCCGAGAATGCTGCTTTCCGACAACAGCCAGGACGTATCCCAAACGGTTTGGTCGAGCGCCTGCACGAGGCCTGCGTTGTTGAGGAAGTGCACCGACTGTGCGGCCATGCCCGCCGCCAGCAGAGCAATCAGCCAGCTCGTCACAGAGAAGATGTGGCGGTTCGGAATCGCCAGCAGACCGAGATAGGTCAGCGCCGAGAACGCTGCGCCGGCGACAATTCCCAAGACGCCGCCGATCAGCGCTGCCGATACCGTCGTGCCGGAGGCCAGTATCCCGTAAAGGAAAAGCACGACTTCAGAGCCCTCGCGTAACACCGCAAGGCCGACCACGACCGCCAGTGCGGTCAGCGGCTTGGCGCCTTCGCTCACTGCCGTACCGACGCGGCGCATTTCGTCCGCGATCTCGCGACCATGCCGCCCCATCCAGGCGTTGTGCCACATGAGCATGATCACGGCGATGCCGAGCACGCTGGCATTGAACAATTCCTGGCCGGAGCCCTGGAATGCGTCCGAGATGACGCCGGCAAACATCGCAACGATGCTTGCGCCCACTACGCCGCCGACGACGCCGATTGTGACCCACCGGCCGCGTTCGGCGACGCCGCGCGTCGCCGCCAGGACGATGCCGACGATCAAGCCGGCCTCGATGACTTCACGAAAGACGATGATCAGTGCGCCTAGCATGTTTTATTCCGCGATGACCACGCCCTTGGCAGTGGCTTCGTTGAATTCGCCGAAGAAAGGATAGCGGCCGGGTCCTAGAGGGCCTATGCGCACAACGCCCTTCGATTTGCCGGGAATGACTTTCTCGACCTTCATTTCGCGGCTTTCGAATTCTTCCGGCGTCGGGTCGTCATTGACCACGGTGACCTGAATTCGCTTGTTGGCAGGCACCTTCACTTCGCTGGGCGTGAACCGGTGGTCCTTGATCGTGATCATGACGTCCTGGGCGCGTAGCTCAACTGGAACCAGAACAGCGGCCGTGGCCAAAGAGAATAGAACTAAAATAGTGCGCATTTGCTTCCTCGAAAAATAATGAGCCTCACAAAAGCACTAAAAGCTATTGATGCAAGTACTGTTTTTTACTCTTGAATTATTCCAATGTAAGATCGATGGACAAGAGCTTGGAGCCCAAAGTGTTGTCGCGCTCGCAGCTCGCGCGGAGATTTGTGAGATTTTTCGCCGCACCACCTCTCGCCGTGTCAAAGGCACGGAACCCCGGTTGGCAGCGCCGCAGCGACAAGGCATCCTTCGCGGCCCGCCGCGGATCCATCCGAAAAACGCTGTTCCAGGGAGATAGTAATGAAAGTGGTTGAAGCCCATGGCGCCCGCATTCCTCAAATCGGTCTCGGCACCATGACATTGAAGGACGATGTGTGCGTGCGGGCCGTCGATGCGGCGTTGCAGATGGGATACCGCCATCTAGACACCGCCGCTTTTTATGCCAACGAAAAAGAGAATGGCGAAGGATTGCGTCAATCGGGTGTGAAACGCGACGACGTATTCATCTGCACGAAGGTGCGCCAGGGTGACCTGATGCCCGACGCCTTTGCCAAGGTGCTTGAACAGAGTCTGGCCAACCTAAAACTGCCTCACGTCGATCTTCTGCTGATCCACTGGAATAATTTGGACATCCCGCTCGAGCTTTCGGTCGGTGCGCTATGCAAGGCAAAGAAGGAAGGCAAGACCAAGCATATCGGAGTTGCCAATTTCACCACCGCCTTGCTCGACGAGGCTTGGTCGGTGACCTCGGAGCCGCTCGTCTGCAATCAGATCGAGATGCATCCCTTTATCAATCAGGACAAGGTGCTTGCTGCCTGCAAGAAACACGGCATGGCGGTCGTCGCATATTGCCCGATTGCGCGCGGCAAGGTTCCGGGTGCTGATGCACTTGAGCGCATTGGAAAGGCTCATGGAAAGAGCGCAGCGCAGGTCTCGCTGCGATACCTGGTCCAGATGGGTGTTTGCTCCATCCCGCGCACCGCAACGCCCGAGCACTTGAAGCAGAATCTCGAGGTTTTCGATTTCAAGCTTTCGGATTCCGAGATGGCGGAGCTCAAGAAGCTCAATGCGACGAACATGCGTGTGGTCAATCCACCGCACGCACCAAAATGGGACTCGCCATAGTGAGTGCCACCACGCGCACACTTGCGTCAACGGTCGAGGCCAAAGGTTTCCGCATTCCGATCGTTGGCCTCGGCACATGGGCGCTGAGAGGACGCGACTGCGCGCGGTTGACCGAGCAGGCCATCCGCATCGGCTACCGGCATATCGATACTGCGCAGATGTACGACAACGAACGTGAAGTTGGGGAGGGGGTGCGAGCTTCGGGACTGCGATCGGAGGTCATGGTCACAACCAAGGTCCAGCCCACGCTGCTCGCCCCGCATGATCTCGAACGTTCCGTCAAGGAAAGTCTGGCCAGATTGCGTCTTGATGTAATCGATCTACTGCTGATCCATTGGCCAAATCCTCGCGTGCCGCTCGCGGAAACACTCGGCGCCATGGCCAAGATGAAGCGCGAGGGTTACACGCGCCAGATCGGCGTTTCGAATTTCACAGTATCGCTCCTTGAGGATGCAAACAGGCTTTCAACGGAGCCGCTGGTTTGCGATCAGATCGAGTGCCACCCTTTTCTCAATCAGGACAAGGTGGTCGGAGCGTGCCGCAGGCATGGAATGGCGGTTGTCGCTTACAGCCCCATCGCACGAGGCGGCGCAATAGGCGACAAGTTGCTTGAAAAGATCGGCAAAGCTCACGGGAAAATGGCCGCGCAAGTCTGTCTTCGCTGGCTGGTCCAGCAGGGCATTGTCGTCATTCCGCGCACAAGCCGGGTCGAGCGACTCGAAGAGAATTTCTCGCTGTTCGATTTCGAATTGAGCGATGCCGAAATGTGTGAGATTGCGCGCATGGCGCGGCCGGGCGGACGCATCGTGGATTGGACCTGGTCGCCGAATTGGGATTGAGGTGGTGCTCTGACTCTTTCATCCGATGCTGCACTTGTTCTCTTTTCGGGCGGGCAAGACTCGACGGTTTGCCTTGCTTGGGCGCTGGAGCGTTTCGTGCGCGTCGAGACGGTCGGATTCGACTATGGCCAGAGGCACGCCATCGAACTCACCGTGCGGTCACGCATACGCGAACGCATGACGGCCTTGAACGGAGCTTGGAAAGCCCGTCTGGTCGAAGATCATGTGATTAAGCTCGACGCGCTCGCAGCCATTTCGGAGACCGCGCTTACACGCGACACAGCCATTGCGATCGCCGAGACCGGGTTGCCCACGACCTTCGTGCCCGGTCGCAATCTCATTTTTTTCGGCCTTGCGGGAGCGCTGGCTTACCGGCGTGGGGCCCGCCATCTGGTCGCCGGCATGTGTGAAACCGATTATTCCGGCTATCCGGACTGCCGCGACGACACGATCAAGGCCATGCAGGTCGCGCTGTCGCTTGGTCTGGACAAGCGTGTCACTATCCATACTCCCCTAATGTGGATCGACAAGGCCGACACCTTCTCCATGGCGGAGGAAATCGGCGGAAAAGCATTTCTTGATCTCGTCATCGAGGAGAGCCATAGCTGTTATCTGGGTGATCGCACGAGGCGCCACGACTGGGGCTACGGCTGCGGCGAATGCCCGGCGTGCCAGCTACGTGCTCAAGGTTTTGAGAAATTTTCGGCTCGAAGGAAAACGTGAACGAAAATGGATAGACGTCAGAATATCGAAGGTTACATTTTTCTCGTGTTGTTTTGCCTCACCATTCCGGCGGCAAACTGGTTGATAGGCCATGTGGGAACCGTGTGCGTCCCCAATGGACCTTGTCTGGTGCCCGTCGTGCCGGGGGTCATGGCGCCTTCCGGCGTACTGATGATCGGGCTCGCTCTTGTTTTGCGGGATCTGGTGCAGCGCAGGCTTGGCGTCGAGGTCGGCATCGGCGCGATCATTGTCGGGTCGGCGATCTCGGCCGCGCTCGCGCCACCGTCACTGGTGGTGGCCTCGGCGGCCGCCTTCCTGCTGTCTGAATTTGCGGATTTCGCCGTCTATACGCCACTCGCGCGCCGGCGGCTCGTCGCCGCCGTGTTTGCCTCGAGCGTTGTCGGATTGGTTGTCGACTCGATCGTATTTCTGTGGCTGGCCTTCGGCTCGCTGGAGTTTCTGATCGGTCAAATCATCGGCAAGCTCTGGATGGTTCTGCTCGCGATTCCCTTCGTCGTTTATATGCGGCGACGCGACGAGCGGATCGGACTTAAGGCTGCCTGAGAAGACTGATCATGGCTTCGTCAATGGAAATCCTTCAAAACGTGACTACCGGCACCATCACGACAATGTTGCTGAAGAAAGGCATTCGTCACTCCTGGATGGCGGGAGCGATGCCGTTCGGCTTTTCCGGCAAGCGTGTGGTGGGCCCGGCCTTCACGCTGCGCTTCGTCCCCGTGCGTGAGGACCTGGCGACTCCAGAGAGCTGGTCGAAGCCGATTTCCACGCGCGGTGCAATCGAAGCCATGGTTGAGAATTGCGTGGTGGTGGCCGATGCGATGGGCGTGACCGGTGCAGGAATATTTGGCGACATTCTGTGCATGCGCATGGTCAAACGCGGTGTCACTGCGCTTATCACCGATGGTGTCATGCGTGACAAGCACGGCGTGCTGGGGACGGGCCTGCCGGTCTGGTGTGCCGGCGTTGCGGCTCCGGCTTCGGTAAACCAGCTGACCTTCGTTGGATGGAATGAACCGATCGGATGCGGCGGCTGCGCGATTTTCCCCGATGATGTCATCGTTGCGGACGATGATGGCGCCGTAGTGATTCCAAAGGATTTGCTCGACTTTGTCGCTCACGAGGGCGCAGAGCACGAGCTTCTTGAAAGCTGGCTGGTCCAGGAAGTGGAAAAGGGGGAAAAGCTGCCCGGCCTCTACCCACCCAACGAAGACAACAAGAAACGCTACGAGCAGTGGAAGAAGGGGCGTTGATGTTCTTCCTGCTTTCGAAGACCGTCGCTTTTCTTCTGCTTCCTTCCAATTTTCTGATCCTACTTGGACTCCTTGGCGTCATTCTCATGGCCGCACGCCGAAGGCGGGCGGGCTTGAGTCTGGTGCTGACGAGCATTGTTCTGCTGGCGATTGCAGGATGGTGGCCGACGGGAAGCTTCCTCACGCATTCTTTGGAAAGTCGCTTTCCACCATGGAAAGCAACCCGGACGCCGGACGGGATTGTTGTCCTGGGAGGCGCCATCAAGTCCCGGCTATCGCACGAATTCGGCCGAGCCGTACTGGGCGATGAGGCCGATCGCATCGTCGCCGTGGCCAAGCTCGCTCGCGCCTATCCTGCCACCCGCATCTTCTATTCCGGAGGCGACGCCAGTTTGCGCGGCAATCAATCGCCCGAAGTGAATTTCGTTGCGCCGTTGCTCGAAGGGCTGGGAATTCCGAGCGACCGCGTAGAGCTCGAGCCGCGCGCGCGCAATACGGCAGAAAACGCTGCCTTCACGAAAGAACTTGTAAAACCGAAGCCGGGGGAACTGTGGCTTCTGGTCACCTCGGCGCAGCACATGCCGCGTGCAATCGGCTGCTTCAGGCGCATCGGTTTTCCGGTGGAAGCCTATCCAGTCGGCTGGCGCACAGGCCGTGATGCGTATCTGAGCGTGCCGTCGACATTTGGCCACGCTCTGGCACGTTTCGATTCAGCCACCCACGAGTGGGTCGGGTTGTTCGTCTATTGGATAACCGGCAGGACAAGCGAATTTTTGCCTTCGCCATAGGCGCTATCGTTTGCGCATCTTTCGGCAGAACACATCGTAGATCGCGCCGATGACAACACGAGCTTCCTCGCTCGCGAGTCTATAGTAGATCGCTTTTCCGTCGCGGCGTGTCGATAGAAGTTCGTCAGCCCGAAGGCGAGCGAGTTGTTGCGACACTGTCGGCTGACGCAGGTTGAGCAAATCTTCGAGCTCGCTGACTGATTTCTCGCCCTCAGCGAGGATACAAAGAATCATCAGCCGGCTTTCATGCGCCAGCGCCTTCAGAAAGTTACTGGCGCGCTTCGCGTTGTCGACCATTCGGTCGAGCTCGTTAGAACGCGAGCGGCCTTCCAGATGATGCAGTTCCATTTGTACACCAACAATCGTCTTGCGGCGTCGCCCGAATACAGACGATCAACCGACGGGGCGCAACGTTTTTTCGGGAGGCGACACCGGTTCTCCACCTGTCCTGACTGCATCAAGTTTCTTCATCAATGCGCCAAGCAATCCCCAGAAGTGATCCTCACCCGGGTAACCGCGAATGCGGCCGATTTCCTGGCCATTGTGAACCAGTACAAACACCGGGGCGAGCCGTTCGACTTCGACGAAGGCCAAGTCCGGCGGAACAGGGTTATCAATGCTCACCCGGCGCAAGGGTGCGCGTTGGCCTTCTGCTGTTTTCGGATAAATCGGAGCGATCTCGCGATCGAAAGTCTCACACCAAGCGCAACCCGCCTGTTCGAACATAATAAGCTCAGCTGCACGAAGGTTTCCAAGGCTCAGAAAAATAGATATAGCGACAACGCTCACGCTGAGAGAAAAACATTTCAGGATCTTTGACGCGCAGACCAAGTTTTTTTCTCGCTCGAACGTAGGGCTTTGGACCAACGCCAATTGGCGCGTCTATATCACAAAAAGCGTCGATGTCGACGTCATGGGACTGACCGCCAATCAGCCATACCGGAAGGCCAGCAGATTATCGAATGAGCGGAGCTCAATGAGTACCCGGTGGAGCAGGTCTGCGTCACGGGCGGAAATCGCTTTCGGTATGAGCAAGAGGCTGGCTTTGGCACCATCAACCAGCCGACGAAACTCGGGGGCCTCGCGCACGGTCGCGCTGGCAATCTCGTCACAACGGTCGAGCAAGGCGCCATAGCTGTCGGCTTTTTGGCGGAGCCCGGAGCGGATCTCGGAATTGTCCCAATCGAGCGCGCGATGGTCGTAGACCATGAGCGCGTCCATCGTTGCATTCGCGTCGCGCACACAATCGGCGAGTACGACGACCCCGCTTGCCTTGCGCAGGTCATAGAGATCGCCACGAACGGAATTGAGAGCGTCGCGGGCGGCATCGAACCGTCCGGTTTTCAGCATGATGTCGACGCCGACCAACCGTGCATCCACCGCGGTGAACAGCTTGCCGTAAAGGCCGTTCCCGTCGAAGGCCGCCGGTCGTTTGCCCGAAAATCTTTCGCTGAACCGGCTCCAGGAATCGCGCAATCGGTCTAATTCAAGCGATGCGAGATCGGCGTTGCCCGTACGCAAATAGCCGATTGCGACCCTGTTATGGGCGCTGACGCTCTCGACCGCCGCATTGAAATCGGCAAGGTCGTCGGCGCGCGCCACGCTGCAGATCAACAGAAGTGCGAGACATGCGACACGCGCAACCCAGAACGGCATCGACATTCACCTGATTTTGACGCACAAGTGTCGATAAATATATGCATCATGACGCCGACGGACGAGGGGCCTTGTGGTTTATGAGAATTAATCATCATGCTGGGACGACGTAGTCTGTTGCTGGGTGCCGCGTCTTTCGTTGCGCTGGCGGGGACAGGCGCCCGTGCCGAGCAACCGATTCTGACCGATGACGGGCTCTACAAGCAGCCCTGGTTCCTCGAGAGCTTTCTCGACCTCGGTGATGATCTTGAGGGTGCGCGCAAAGAGGGCAAACGCTTTGTGATCATGTGGGAGCTCAGAGGCTGCCCTTATTGCAAAGAGACGCACCTCGTCAATTTTGCGCAGCCCCGGATCTCGGACTACGTGAAAGCAAATTTCGAGGTGTTGCAGCTCAACATCATCGGCTCGCGCAAGGTGACGGATTTCGACGGCACCGAGCTTTCGGAAAAGGAGCTGGCCGCGAAATATGGCGTGCGTTTTACGCCGACGTTCCAGTTTTTTGCCGAAGCAGCAGGGCCGCTGAAAGACCTTCCGCCGGCGAACCGAGAAGTGGCCCGGTCTCCGGGTTATCTACGGCCCGACGATTTTCTTGCCATGTTTCGTTACGTGCGCGAAAAAGCCTATGAGAGCAAAAGCTTCCGCGACTATCTGAAGGCGCTGCCGAGCTGAGCGCCGGTGCGACAGTTTCGTACATTCTTCTTTGTGAATACGATTTGAACATGCGGCGGACGGCCGCTATGTTCGAGGCCCAACGGGACGCTCAGTCTCCGGCACGATCTAGTGGAGGATCAATAGATGCGGCAATTGTCTCGTCGCACTGCCTTGGCGCTCGGCGCCGCCGGTGCGGCGCTTGGCTTCGTAGGTTCTGGCCGGCCAGCCTCGGCTGCTGCGAAAGAGACGGCGGACCAGATCGCCCAGTTCACCGGCGGCAAGACGGCGGAAAAGGGGAAGGTGACAATCGAACTTCCCGAGATTGCCGAGAACGGCAATACCGTCCCTTTGTCGGTGGCGGTTGACGCGCCAATGGTCGCCGATAACTACGTCAGTGAGATTCTCATTGTCGCCGATGGCAATCCAAACCCCGGCGTCGCGACATTCCATTTCTCGCCGATGTCGGGCAAGGCAGCGGCGTCCACGCGTATTCGTCTCGCCGCGACGCAGAACATCATTGCGGTCGCGAAGACGAGCAAAGGCGAATTCTTCACCAATCAGAAGCTGGTGAAAGTCACTATCGGCGGCTGCGGTGGCTGATCGGAAAGCTGAAGGAAAAGGAGCAAACCATGGCGGAAAAACCACGCCTCAAGCTTCCGGCAGAAGCCAAGAAGGGCGACGTGATCGAAATCAAGACGCTGTTGCCGCACGTGATGGAGTCCGGCCAGCGGAAGGACAAGGATGGCAATGCGATCCCGCGCAAAATCATCAACAAGTTCGCGTGCGAGTTCAACGGTAAGCCGGTGTTTTCGGTCAATCTCGATCCGGCGATAGCTGCCAATCCTTACATGCAATTCAACGCGAAAGTCGACGAGGGCGGCACGTTCAAATTCACCTGGACTGACGACGACGGCACAATCACGACGGCTGAAGAGAAAATCACCGTGAGCTGACGAACCACGACGCACGTGTTTGCGTAGGGACTATAACGACAAGAATTCGTTGGGAGGATCAGATGTCTCGTGGGGGGATTCTGGCCGGCAGCGCAGCCGCCGCATTGATCGCGGCGGGTTTGTTTGTCATTGCGGGCGAGCAGGGCGCGAGCGCGCAGGCCAAAAAGGAAGCGCCGCTTGATACGAAAGAAGATGCGTCGGCGCGGCCATGGAAACGCTACGCCGGATGGCCGGCGCGCGACTACTCGAAATTCAACACGCTCGGCAATTTAGCCTCCCCTCCGGCATCAAAAGAGCCCCGCAAGATTTCCGGTCCGATTACCGGCGACGCCAAGAAGGGGGCCGAGATGGTGGCCGACCGCAATCGCGGTGGTTCATGTCTTGCCTGTCATGTGATGGGGCCGGCCGGGGGCGCTAATTTGCCCGGCAATGTCGCTCCTGACCTTTCGGAAATCGGTAATGCTGGCCGCGAGGACGAGTGGCTGTTCAACTACATCTACGATGCACGTGTCTATAACCCGGACACCGTGATGCCTCCCTGGGGGAGCCACAGACTTTTTGACGACCAGGAAATCAACGACATGGTTGCCTTCCTGAAGACGCTTAAGTCTCCGGCCGTGTTCAAGACGGAACTTGATGATCCGGCCAAGCGACCGCCTCCGGTGGAGAAGCGCGAAAATCTGGATCCGATCGAAAACCCGGCCATGTGGGCCGTCGACAAGGCGCAGGACCTCTGGAAACAGGCCGGTGCCGCCGGCTCTTCCTGCAACACCTGCCACTCTGATCCGAAGACGTCATTCAAGACATGGGCGGCGTCGATGCCAATGTGGGAACCTCGGTTGAACAAGGTCCTGGGCGTTGAAGAGTTTGTCTCACGCCACGCAAAGGCCACCACCGGTGCCAGCTGGCCGATGGAAACCGAAGAAAACCGGGCGATGTCGGTCTATCTGCATTTCCTTGCCAATGGCACTCCCATCAAGGTCGACACCTCGAGCCCTGACGCAAAAGCAGCCATCGAGCGCGGTAAAGAGTTGAGCGCGCGCAAGGTGGGCCAACTCAACATGGCGTGCACAGACTGCCATGGGAAAGTAGCCAACCGCTGGATTCGCGGTCAGTGGCTGGGCGAGCCAAAAGGCCAGCTCGACCATTTCCCGACCTGGCGCACGAGCCTCCTCGCGATCTGGGACATCCGCCAAAGATTCCAGTGGTGCCAGGTCAATATTCGCGCGGACGAGCTGCCGCCGGATGCCAAGGAATACGGCGACCTTGAGTTCTATCTTGCCGTTCTGAATGAAGGGCAGAAGCTCAGCGTGCCGGGCATCAGGCATTAGGCGGCACCGCCAGCGAAGCCGGCTAGGGACGCGACGCCAACGGCATGATCACGCGGCGTGAAATTCTTCAGGTCGGCGTGGCGACCGCAGCGCTTGCGGCCGGAGGAGGCGCATTCACACGCGCGCTGGCTCAGCAGCGGCTCACCGAAGACCAGCTCCTCAAGTTTGATCCTCTTGGCAATGTAACATTGCTGCACGTTGCCGATATTCACGGGCAGCAGATGCCGGTCTATTTCCGCGAGCCCTCGGTCAACATCGGCGTTGGTGAGGCGCGCGGGCATCCGCCGCATATTACCGGCAAGGATTTTCTCAGGCACTTCGGAATTCCGGAAAACAGCGCGTCGTCGTACGCGCTGACCGATCAGAATTTTGAAGTTCTGGCCAGATCATACGGCCGTATCGGCGGCCTCGACCGGCTTGCGGCCGCGGTCAAACGTGTTCGCGCGGAGCGCGGCAACGACAAGGTTCTTTTTCTCGATGGCGGTGACACGTGGCAGGGGTCGCTCGGCGCGAATTCCAGCCGTGGCCAGGACATGGTGGACTGCATGGCGCTGCTGAAGCCCGACGCCATGACAGGCCATTGGGAGTTCACCTACGGCGAAGCGCGCGTGAAGGAACTGATCAAGGGACTCGACTATCCGTTCCTCGCTCTCAACATTCGCGACACGGAGTGGAACGAGCCGGCGTTCGAGCCCATGAAAATGTTCGAGAAGGGCGGTACCAAGATCGCCGTCCTTGGGCAGGCATTTCCTTACACCCCGGTGGCAAATCCGCGTTGGATGATTCCGAAATGGTCATTCGGCATCCGCGAGGAGGATGTGCGCGCGAATGTCGAAAAAGCGCGCAAGGAAGGCGCGCAACTGGTTGTGCTGCTCTCGCACAATGGGTTTGACGTCGATCGCAAGTTGGCCGGGCGGGTCGCCGGCATTGACGTGATCCTGACTAGCCATACTCACGATGCGATCCCTGAAGTCATAAAGGTCGGTAACACGCTGTTGATCGCTTCCGGCAGCCACGGAAAGTTCCTGTCGCGGCTCGATCTCGATGTCCAGGGCGGGACAGTCAAAAACTTCCGCTACAAGCTCACCCCGCTGTTTGCAGACGCGATCAAACCTGATCCGGAAGTTAGTGCCGCGATTGCGAAGGCGCGCGCGCCATTTGCCAAGGAACTTGCGCGCACCGTCGGAACGACTGAATCCGTGCTCTTCCGCCGCGGCAATTTCAATGGAACGTTCGACGACCTTATTTGCGCGGCGCTTCTTAAGGAGCGCGATGCGGAGATCGCGCTATCGCCAGGATTTCGCTGGGGCACGAGCGTTCTGCCCGGCCAGGCGATAACAGTGGAAGACATTCACAACGCCACTGCGATCACCTATCCGCAGGTCTATCGCATGGCGATGACGGGGGAACGGCTGAAAGAAGTGCTCGAGGATGTGGCCGATAATTTGTTCAATCCCGATCCGTACTATCAGCAGGGCGGCGACATGGTGCGTTGCGGCGGGCTCGGTTATGCAATCGACGTCTCCAAGCCGATCGGTCAACGCATTTCTGCAATGACTCGCTTGAAATCCGGCGAAGCGATCGAACCAAAAAAAGAATACGTGGTCGCGGGCTGGGCCAGCGTCAATGAGGGCACCGAAGGCCCGGCGGTTTGGGAGCTAGTCGAACGCTACATTGCCGCGAACAAAACAGTACGGCTCGAACAAAATACGAGCGTGAGAATTTCCGGGGGTTAGTGGCAATTCCTATTACATTCATGAAATAGAATGTGATAAGAGCCCCCTGAGTACTATGTGCCGGGAGGTTGCGATGGCTGACCCGAACGACGCTGCGGGGGCGACACGCCGTCGTTTTATCGTCGGTGCCGCCGGACTTGCCGCAGGCAGCGCGGTGGATGCGCGCGCGGACAACGCGAAGAACCTTCCACCCAATATCGCCGATTGGACGCGCCAACTCGGCGAAGCTGTTGGCGTGCGGTCCTATGGCAATCCATCCAAATACGAAAAGCACGTGATCCGTCGCACCGTACTCTGGTTGACGGCGACGCCTGAATCCTCGGTGAGCTTCACCCCTTTGCACCAGCTGGACGGAATCATCACCCCAAACGGGCTCTGCTTTGAGCGTCACCACGGCGGCATCGCGGAGGTCGATCCGGCGGACTACCGGCTGATGTTGCACGGTCTCGTTGAAAAGCCGCTCGTCTTTACCCTCGATGAGCTCAAGCGGCTGCCGCGGGTCAACAAGATCTATTTTCTCGAATGCGCGGCCAATTCCGGCATGGAATGGCGAGGCGCCCAGCTCAATGGCTGCCAATACACGCACGGCATGGTGCATTGCGTGGAATATACCGGCGTATTGCT
The DNA here is from genome assembly GCA_051986235.1 of Pseudolabrys sp. Lineage (GTDB taxonomy): Bacteria > Pseudomonadota > Alphaproteobacteria > Rhizobiales > Xanthobacteraceae > Pseudolabrys. The sequence goes on along the minus strand of JBPYDR010000071.1, from coordinate 46,656 downwards.
GAAGGTCTTGCTGGACCAGGCCGGTCTCAAGTCGAATGCAAAATGGATCATGGCCGAAGGCGCAGATGCGGCCGCGATGAACCGTTCGATCCCAATCAGCAAGGCGCTCGACGACTGCATCGTGGCCTACCGTATGAATGGCGAGATGCTGCGTCCCGAGCAGGGTTATCCCATGCGCCTCGTTGTTCCGGGCTGGGAAGGCAACGTCTGGGTCAAATGGCTGCGTCGCCTCAAGGTCGGCGATCAGCCATGGTTCACACGCGAGGAAACCTCGAAATACACGGACCTGCTCGAGAGCGGCAAGGCACGAAAATTTACGTTCGTGATGGACGCGAAATCAGTCATCACCTCGCCATCGCCGCAGATGCCGGTAAAGCAAAAAGGGTTCAACGTTATTTCGGGGTTAGCCTGGTCTGGACGCGGCAAGATCAAGCGCGTCGATATTTCACTCGATGGTGGCCGAAACTGGCGTACGGCACGGGTCGATGGGCTCGCTTTGGACAAGGCGTGCGCGCGTTTCTATTACGAATTCGACTGGAACGGACAAGAGCTTTTGCTGCAGTCACGCGCCATGGACGAGACCGGTTACGTTCAGCCAAGCAAGGATGCCCTGCGTAAGATTCGCGGCGTCAATTCGATCTACCACAACAACGGAATACAGACGTGGGCGCTGAAACCCGGCGGCGAGGTCGAGAATGTCGAAGTCCTTTAAAATTGCGCTCGGTGCCGCGCTGCTGAATGTGTTCGCGACTGCGGCGATCGCTCAAGTTAAAAAAGAAACTTCGCGCAACTATGGAATCGGTCACGTTGCCACACCCGAGCAATTGGCCGGTTGGGATATCGACGTTCGACCGGACGGGAAGGGCGCGCCGGCGGGCCGCGGGTCGGTGAAGGATGGCGAAAAGGTCTACATGGATAAATGCGCCGCATGCCACGGCGAGTTCGGCGAGAGCGCGGGACGCTGGCCGCAGCTCGCACAAGGCAAAGGCACGCTTGCCTCGCATGATCCGGTCAAGACGGTCGGGTCGTATTTCCCCTATTTGTCGAGCGTGTTTGACTACATTCGTCGTTCGATGCCGTTCGGCGATGCGCAGTCGCTCGAAAACAACGAGCTTTTCGCCGTTACGGCCTACGTGCTCTATCTCAACGACATCGTCGACGATAAATTCGTGCTGTCGAAAGAAACCTGGGGCCAGGTCAAGATGCCCAACGCGGCCGGCTTCTTCGACGACGACCGCGAGACAGCAGAGAAGGCCTTCTGGAATCCCAGTCCCTGCATGAAGGATTGCCGCGGGCCCGTGCGGATTATCGGGCGCGCTGGAGCGGTTGACGTAACCCCCGATGAAAAAACGCAGAAACGGGGCGTGGAGTAGCGCTCCGGTATTATTTCCCTTATGACATCCCGGTCACATCTTTAGCCGGGATCTTTATGGCGAAACTCAACCTCTCCATTGCCGTGCGCGATTACGACCGCACGCGTCCACTCAGCGACGGGATTGTACAGATTGACGGGGTCGACCCGGTATTCATGGCGCTAGATCCCGAAGAAATCTTCTTCCGCGCCCTTCGCCATGCGGAATTCGACATTTGCGAGCTGTCGATGTCGAGTTTCACGGTCAAGACTGCGCAGGGTAATTGCCCCTACGTGGGAGTGCCGGCTTTCGTCTCGCGTGCTTTCCGGCACACCGCCATCTATGTGCGCACTGATCGCATCAAGAAGCCGCCGGACCTCAAAGGTAAGAAAATCGGCGTTCCCGAATATCAGCTCACTGCCAATGTGTGGGCACGCGCAATCCTCGAAGACGATCACGGAGTGAAACCGTCCGACATCCATTGGATCAGAGGCGGGCTGGAGGAGGCGGGAAGGCTTGAGAAGATCGCCATAACGCTGCCGAAAGACGTGCGGCTCGACAATGCGCCTGAGGGGCGAACTCTCTCGAGCATGTTGGAGGCTGGCGAAGTTGACGGATTTATCGGACCCCGCGTTCCGTCGGGTTTCGGCCGCCACCCGCACATCGGTTGGCTTTTTCCCGACCCGGTCGCGGCAGCGAAGGACTATTTCAAGCGCACCGGCATCTTTCCGATCATGCATATTGTCGGCGTCAAGCGTGAGCTGGCCCAGGCTCACCCGTGGCTGCCCGGTGCGGTTTTCAAGGCATTCGAGCGCTCGAAAACGATTGCACTGGAAAAGCTCGCCGATACCTCATCGACCAAGGTCACGCTGCCCTTCGTCGAGGAGCGATTGATCGAAGCGCGGACACTGATGGGCGATGATTTCTGGTCGTACGGTGTTCCGGCCAACCGCAAGACGCTTGAAACATTTCTGCGCCACCACCATTCGCAAGGTCTTTCGCCCCGGCTGGTAACGGTTGAAGAAATGTTTCATCCGGGCACGCTAGAGAGTTTCAAGCTTTGATGGATGAAAGTCCGATGAAGACCATTTCGGGATTGACTCCGCGTTTATGGTGAGCAGCATGTCTGTATCGGGGAGCGAGATCAAGGTTATGAGCGGCGGTGCGCCGAAGGAAGTTTTTAGAGAACTTACGCCAAAATTCGAGCAGCAGACCGGAAATAAAGTGGTGTTCGTTTACGCCGTGCTGACCGCGTTACGTGAAAAAATTGCGGCGGGCGAAAAAGTCGACGTGCTGGTCATGCCTGTGCCGATGCTCGACGGTTATGCCAAAAACGGAAAATTGCGCGACAACACCCGCGCGACGTTCGGCATCGTCGGCACCAGCGTGGTTGTGAAGGAAGGCGCATCGAAGCCGGATATTTCCACCAAGGAGAAATTCCGCGAGGCAATGCTGAACGCACGGTCAGTGGTCCATGCGACTCCAGGAAAGACTCCGAGTGGCACGCACATGGGCAAAGTGATGGAGCGACTCGGCATCGCCGACGCGATGGCCAAAAAAGTCATGCATCGGCCGGCGCTCGAAGGCGGTGTGCAGCTTGTCGCGGAGGGTCAGGCTGAAATCGGCATCTATCCCGTCAGCGAGGTTGCGGGGGTCAAAGGCTTGGCTGTAGTCGGACCGTTACCGGCCGGCATCGACTTGAACACGCTTTATGGTGCCGCAGCCACCGCCGACAGTGCCGCGGGGGACGCCGCGGCGGCCTTCGTCAAGTTCATGGCCGCCCCGGAAAATCGCGGCGTCTGGAAGCACGCCGGGTTCGATCCGCCCGGCTCCTAAGTTTTGGAGGGTTTCAGCCGGATGTGGATGTTCTTCTCCTGCGTGAAGGAGAGCATCTCCTCGAAACACTCTTCGCGCCCAAGCCCCGACTGCTTGAAGCCGCCGAATGGCGCGCCGAGAAAGTGTTTGCTGACCTCGTTGATCCATACGTAACCCGCCTGCACAGCGAGCGCGGCGCGGTGCGCGGTATTCAGATCATTGGTCCAGATCGAAGCCGTGAGTCCATATTCGACCGCATTCGCGGTCGCGAGCATCTTCGCTTCGTCGCGCCATTTAAATACACCGAGAACCGGCCCGAAAATCTCCTCACGCGCTATTCGGTTCTTCTCGGTGACCGCGAAGACCGTCGGCTCAATGAAGAACCCGTTCTTGAGGGCCGGATCGGCGGGCGGCCCACCACCGGCTATGAGTTCGGCGCCTTCATTTTTGGCCGACTCGATGAAGGTCATTACCCGGTCGAATTGTCGCTTGGACACGATCGCGCCCATGGTCGTTGCCGGGTCGGTGGGGATGCCGGGCTTAAAATATCTGATCTTCTCTTTCACCCTTGCGACGACCGCGTCATAGATGGCCTCATGTATGAACGCGCGACTGGTCGAGCCGCAGGACTGCCCGCACCAGGTGAAATTCATGCCGCCAATGACCGCGGCAGCAACCTCATCGGGCTCGGCATCGCCGTAGGCGATCAGCGCGTTCTTGCCGCCCAGCTCGAGCATGGTCCGCTTTACGGTGTCGGATGCTGCTTTCATGACAGCGCGTCCGGTTGGCACGCTGCCGATCAACGCGATCATGGCGACATCAGGGTGGCTCGCGAGTCGCTGTCCGGCTTTCTGTCCTCCCGGGACAACGTTGAATGCGCCCGGCGGCAACAGGCCTCCGATCAGTTCGGCAAGCCGTAAGGAAGAAAGGGGCGCCTGCTCCGGCGGTTTGACCACCACGGTGTTGCCGGCCGCGAGCGGGGCTGCGGATTTTCCCGCGCAGAACATGAAGGGGTGGTTGAAGGGAATGATACGGCCGACGACGCCCAAGGGCTCGCGCACCGAGAAGTTGATCGCGTCTGGGCCCATCGGAATCGATGCGCCCTTCATTTCTGTGACAAAACCGGCGAAGAATTCCATCTGCGCTGCCGCGATCATCGCATCGCTGACCATTTCCTTGACAGGATTGCCGCAATCCGCGGCGTCGATCATCGCAAGCTCATTGGCGTTCTGACGGAGGATCTCTGCGATCCGCCGCAGAATCTTCGCACGCTCTAGCGGCAACACGCGTCGCCAGTCCGAGAATGCAACCTTTGCCGAGGCAACAGCGGCGTCGATATCGTCCGCATCTGAGTCGGCAACCTTTCCCAGAGACTGCCCTGTGCCAGGGTTGATCGACTCGACAAAACGGCCGGCCTTCGGCTCGTGCCAGGCCCCCGCGTAGTAGGCGCCACGGTTCTTGGGCAACACCACCGCCTGCGCGGCGGCCGCTTGCGGTGAAACGGCTGTGGTCATGGAACTGTCCGTCTGTTTGTCCTACTGACGCGGTAAAATCTGAATCAACTCGGCGATCTGTTCTTTCGTCAGCGGACCTGGAATGAACTTCAGGTTTACTGCTTCCGGGATCAGCGAGTCGAGCCCGTGAATCTGATCGGGATTGACCAGGCTCTTGGGGAAGAATTCATCGCGCACCCGCTTGGCCATGGGCTCCGGGACCTTGGCGAACTCTGCGTAGTCGGTGATGACCTGCGGATTCGACGAGTACATGTACTCGATGCTTTCACGATAGGCCTTCATAAAGCGATCGATGACGTCCTTGCGTTTTGTGAGCACGTCCGCATTTGCGACAAGGACGCGGATCGTCTGCCCGCGCACCAGTGTGGCGTCGGTCGCCCGGGCAACCAGATGAATCTTGCCTTCTTCCATTTCTTTGAGGCCGAAGGGTGGTGATGCCCAGCCGACGTCAACCTGATCGGTCATGACGGCAGTCAAAGTTGCGCTTGGATTGCCGGTGGCCTGTGGTTTGGCGCTCAGCTTGAATTCATCGATGAAGGCTCGGACCACGCTATTGGTGGAGGATCCATTGGTCGAAAAGGCAATGGTATGACCATTGGTGTCCCTCAGCGTCTTGATGTCCGGATTTTTGGCGTACCAGTAATCGGCCGCGCCGGTTGCCTGAGCACCGACAATGCGTACCGGTGCGCCTTTCGCATAAGCCGCCATGGCGCCAAGCGTGCCAACCGCCAATCCGAGATCGACGCCGCCAGCGATCACCGGCTGCAAGGTTTCGCCGCTACCTGAGGTGTAGATCATCTCAAGCTGCAAGCCGCGCTTCTTGAAGATGCCGGCCTTCTCGCCGAGGTAGGTGATTGAAGTATCCCAATTGCCGCGTTGGCCAATCGTCATTTTCACGAGATCGTCCGCGGCGCCCGGACTTGCTTGTGCAATCGTTGCGACTGCAGCCATAATTGCAAGGAAGTATCTCATCAATCTTCCCTCCCGTGTTTTTCTAGTTCCTCTTGATGCTGTCGAGACCGCCAAGCTTTCCGATCAGCGCGTTGGCGCCGATCGCCAGCACGAACAGGATAATCAGCATCGCGTACATGGTCGGCATGTCGAAAACACTGTAGGTCTGGATGATCAGGAAACCGATGCCTTTGTTGGAAAGCTTAGTTTCCGCGAGCAGAGTCCCGATCAATGCGAAGCCAAACCCGAGGCGGATGCCGTTGATGATCGGGTAACGCATGGCGGGCAGATAGATTTTTTGTACCATCTGCCACGTGCTGGCACGGAAGCTATGCCCGACGCGAATGAGAACTTTGTCTATTTGCCGCATTCCGGCAGCCACGCTGAGCGCAACGGGGAAGAAACAGGACAATGTGCCGAGGGCGACTTTGGATTCCGGTCCAACGCCAAACCACATAATCATCACTGGGAAGAAAATGATCTTTGGTGTCGGCCCGAGATAATACAGATAGGGCTCGAAGGCTCTGGACAGGAAGCGATTGGCACCAAGGATAAGCCCGACCACCAGGCCGGCGGATCCACCAATTGCCAAAGCCGCACCGATTTCCGCGGCGGTCACGCCGAGGTTGAAGTAATAGTTGCGGTCGGTGAGCAGTGCCGCTATTGCGCGTCCGATGGACAGCAACGATGGTACGACGTCGCGGTATAGCCAGCCCGAGTGGGCGAGAAATTCCCACGCTGCCAACACCGCCAGTATGATGGCGATGCGTAGCAAGGTCACCGGACTGATGACCGGGGAGGCAACCGCCGTTTGGCTTAAGCGACCGGTCTCAGCCATCTTTCAACCTTTTCCAGCCCCATAAAGAACAGCACACTCACCAGGATTACGAAACAGATCGCGGCATAAGTGCCGGCGAGGTCATAGCGCTCGGCCAGATCGTTGATCAGCTGACCAAGCCCGCCGAAATTGATCAGGAACTCAGTACCGACCACGTTGATCAGAGCGAAAATCAGACCAAGTCGAATACCGACGAAAATGGCCGGCAACGCCGCCGGGAACAGAATTTTCCAGAATTGCTGGGTCGCCGTCAGCTTGAAGCTGCGCCCGACATTGACCAGAACCTTCCGTGTTCCGGATATTCCTTCGATCGTCTTGAGGATCACCGGGGGCAGAGCAGAAAGAAAGCCCATCATGATGATCGTCCAGGCGTTACGGCCGAAGATCACCATGAACAGCGGATAGGTCAGCACCAGGGGTGCCGAAGCAAATGCCGCCACCCACGTCTCGCACGCGCGCTGCAGCAAACTATAGCGTTGCATCAGCACGCCCATGGCGATGCCGCATATCGCGACCATAACGCCGGCGATGAAGCATTCGCCGGCTGTGAAGAAGAATCGGTAAAGGATGTGCTCTTCCGTGAACAGGCGTCCGAAGCTCGCAATGATCTCGGATGGCGGCGGGACGATGAAGCGGTTGAGCCAGCCGATCCGGATCACCGCCTCGATGGTCAGCAAGAACGCAACGAGTGTGCCGAAGCCGACCAGCGGGGCCGAATAGTCGCGGCCCGAGGTGACAATCGGCGTATCCGCCGTCGTCACAGTGCCGGCTCCTGTCTCAGCGCGTGCTTCTCCTCGTCGCGCATGCCTCGGTTCGCCTCTTCGCGCAGATCATTCCAGATCTGTGCGACGTAGCGGCCGAATGCTTCGCTACCGACAATTTCGGACGTGCGCGGGCGCGGCAGTTTAATCTCGACAATGCGTTTCACCTTGCCCGGCCGATACGTCATCACAAGGATGCGATCCGACATCTGAACGGCTTCGGTAATGTTATGTGTGATGAGCAGCGTTGTCTGCTTGAGTTCCTGCTGTATCTGCAGAACCTTGTCGCCGAGCAGGAGCCTCGTCTGTTCATCGAGTGCCGCAAAGGGCTCATCCATCAGCAGGATTTTTGGCTCGGAGGCCAGCGTTCGCGCCAGCGAAACGCGTTGGCGCATACCGCCGGAAAGCTCTCCGGGATAGCGGTTTTCGAAGCCGTCGAGACCTACGAGTGAAATGAAATGTCGAGCGCGCTCCACGCGCTTGGCTTTGGGCATGCCGATGAGCTCGAGCGGGAAAGCGACATTGTCGGTGACCGTACGCCAGGGAAATGTCGATTCCTCCTGGAACACCATACCGATCGACTTGTGTGGACCGGAAATGGTCTCTCCGGCGACGCTGACGATCCCGTCGTAACCGTTCAGGAGGCCGCCGATGACATTGAACAAAGTTGATTTTCCGCAGCCCGAGGGGCCGATGACCGATAGAAATTCGCCCGGCTTCACTCCGAACGATACGTTGTCGACGGCCGTGATCGGTCCTTCTGGAGTTTGAAACCGAACGACGATGCCGTCCGCCACCAGTATGGCGTCATTTCGTGCTGCATCAGGTGGCATCCGAAACTTACTCGCTCTTTCGCGTCATTACGGCCGTCATTGCGGCGGTGTAGCCGGGTTCGACGCGCACGTCGACAACGGCGATTGCCCCGCTCTCGACGGCGGCAATGGCTTTCTCGAATGTTGGCTGAAGGTCGGCAGTGGAGTTCACCGGACCGAAGCCCTGTGCGCCCTGCGCGCGCGCTATGGCCGCAAGATCGATATCAGGCTCGGAAATGCGCTGACCGACCCAGCGGTTCTCCACGGGGCGATTGCGCATACGGGCCATTCGTTCCTGGTGCAGTTCGTCGTTGAAGAAAGAGCGGTTATTGGCGACCACGATCAGGAGCGGAATGCGGTAATGTGCCGCCGTCCACAATGCGGTGACCCCCATCAAAAAATCGCCATCGCCGCAGACTGCAACCGGCAACCGGCCGCTGCCTCTCAGTGCCAGCGCTGCGCCGACCGAAATGCCAGGACCGCCACCGACGCCGCCGCCGCCATCCGAGCCGAGATAGTCGAGCGGATGATTGAAGGCCCAGCTGGCACCGTTCCAGGACAGCGATACGTGCGTCAAAGATGTCGGGCGATCGCCGACCGCCTGCCGAAGTGCATTGGCGAGATGGTCGACTGTCAGCTTGTCATCTGTAAGTTTGGGAAATTCCTTTTTGTGCGCAGTCGTATTCTGCGAACCTTGAGGCCCCAGTGCAGCAAGAAGGGCCGGCACTGCAACGTCCGGTTCGCAATCGATGAACAAATCCACAGGGGGAAGTCCCTGATAGTCCATGCTCCAGCCATTATGAAGATGATGGTCGACTGACACTTGAACGATGCGGGCAGACAGCACGGTTGCGCCAAAGACAAATTTCAACGTCCCAGCAACATCCACCCAGTCAAGACTCAAAATTGCATCGGCTTCGCGGATGGCATCAACTGCTTGCGAGGTCATGCCGATTGTGCCCGGCGACCCAACGTGCAACGGATGGTGGGTGGGGAAGGCCGCCGCCACTTTAAGGTCGGTAGCGACCTTCGCATTCACCGCTTCGGCGAGCGCAATGCGTTCTTTCCAAGCGTCAAGATCGCGCGAAACGCGTCCCGCAAGGATCACCGGCCGCCTGGCATTGCGCAATATATCGGCCGCTTGCCGGATAAGACCCGGCGCGGGAACATTTTCAACGAGCGGCATGAATCGCGCGGCCTCGATCGGAGGTACGGCTTCGGTAAGCTTGCTCTCCTGCATTCCCGCGTCGAGGTTGACGTAAGTCGGACCACGCGGCGCCGTATTGGCAATCCAGTTCGCGCGCAGCACCGCTTCGCGCGCCGCCACGGGAGACGCCGGCTGATCATCCCATTTGGTGTAGCCGCGCACCAACGCACCCTGGTCGCGCGCGGTGTGAATCCAGTCGATCCAGGGCCGTCGCTTGACTGCGTCGACTGGACCAGTCGCGCCGAGGATTACCATCGGCATGCGATCACACCAGGCGTTGAAGATCGCCATGGTCGCGTGCATCAATCCGACATTTGAGTGGACGGCAGCTGCCATGGCCTTACCGGTTACCTTGGCATAGCCGTGAGCAATCGCCACCGCGCTTTCCTCATGCAGGCACAACAGCAATTGCGGGCGCTCATTGCCGAGATAGTTGACGAGGCTGTCGTGCAGGCCGCGATAGCTCGCGCCCGGATTGAGGGCGATGTAAGGGATGTCCGTCGCCCGCAGCGCGTCGGCAACCACGTCACTGCCGAACCCCGCGGCATTGACCCCTGCGGGAATCGGGCGATCGAAGGTGGATAGGGCGCCGCCACTGGCGGGCCGCCCTTTTGCGCTATCGCTTCTGTTGCTTGACACGGTCCTCGGCTGGTCCTCTACCGCCTAGCGGGCGGAAAGGCGGCATCCAACCGGATTACGAGACCGGTTGCAAATTCCGCTCAGCTATCCTGCGAACGTCGCAAGATCAAACACTTACAATGCGTTGTTGCAAGAACAAATGGCGAATTTTTCGCGATTTGCTACCCGATTGCTGACACGTGGTTGATTGCCTCTGCGGCCTTGCTGTCATCCTTGCGAAACAGATGCGCGTAAATCCTCAGCGTAATGTCGGGCTTCGCATGGCCCGGACGCTTGCTGATTGTCACGATATCAACGCCCGCGTCGATGAGTTGGCTGGCATGAGTGTGGCGCAAGCAATGGAAGGTCACATCGGGCAATCCGTTGTTACTTGCAAAGTCACCCCAAGCTGCGCTGATGGTGCTACGGGTGAAAGGGCTGAGCGAAGCGAGGTATCAGTCGGCCTTCGGGTTGGCGTCTGCCACGCGGGTATCTAAGTGGGTCTCGTATTTTTGCTACAATTGACGAACAGCTTTCATATCCGTGTCGGGGAAACGGGGGGCGTCCACCATGTGGGCCACGCTGTTCGCTATAGTCTTGGTCCTTGCTGCCGTACTTAACCTAGTCGCAATCGTTACAGATTACGCATCTCCAGAATCCTGAACGCTGGACAATCCTGTTAGCGTTGCCATCCGCGACGCGATATCACAGTTGCACAACGGGCCGAACGAAGCCTGTGTGGGCTGAACGCAATGGGAGGGGATGATGTTTGGTCCACTAGTCTCTGGACTTCTGGTATTCGCGTTAATTTTGGCCGGAGCATTTGCTGGTGCAATGGTCAGACGACGTGTGCCGGAGCACCATCTCACGGAGGAGACAAAAAACCTCGTCTCGGTATCCATGGCAGTAGTTGCTACGATTTCTGCCCTTGTTCTTGGACTCCTTCTCTCAAACGCCAACAACTCGTTCAACGCGGTTCAAGGACAAGTTACCACGCTCTCGGCGGAAATCCTCCGATTGGATCAACTGCTCCGCCGATACGGTCCAGATACCAAGTCGGCCCGAGAAAAGTTGCTAGAGTATGCGGAAAGAAAAAGGGATGAATTATTCCCGAAGGACTCAGCAGACGTCGTTCTGACCAATCAATCGACTTATGGACTTCTGCAGGAGGTCGAGGACTTAGTGCTGACTATTAAGCCCGCAAACGCCCGCGACCAATGGTGGCTGACACAGGCCATGACACTCGCCTCCAAGATCGGCGATACTCGTTTTCTTCTGGCTCAACAGTCTGAGCAAGGAACTCCAAAAGCCGCGCTCTGGATTCTTGTCGTCTGGCTTACATTACTATTCGCCAGTTTTACCCTGTTCACGCCGTCGAACGTCATTTCAATGACCACCCTCACTCTCTGCGCACTTGCAATCGCGGGTGCTATTGGAATCATCCTCGAATTAGAGCGCGGATTCGACGGACTAGTGCGGGTTTCAGGACAGCCGATGCACCACGCAGTCGCCGTTTTGGAAGCCGAAGCAAGAAACGAGATCGCTGGTAGCCACACGTAGAATTCGTGCATTCGTTAGACAACGACCTTGCTGCTGTTTTCCTGCAGGTCCGCTTTTGACCCAAAGCGGACATTGCCGTTGGACCTTAGTCCAACATCATTGGCTAACCCAAGCCGCCATTGTTGTGGCCTGCGACACAGGCTCTCTCGCGCTGCGGTTCATATCGTTTGTCCAAGCAAGCCGGGTTAGTCGCACTTGGACAATGGTGATTTAGTGGCCGAGATGTTTTCACTTCGGAAATCAATGTTTGCGTTCATGGTGGCTTTTTGTGCCGCTGTTTCCTTTACCGGACACGCGACCGGGCAAGAAAAATCGATTGTCGTTGCCTCGACTACTTCGAAAGTAGATTCGGGCCTGTTTGATTACCTGTTTCCCATTTTCACCCACAAGACCGGCATTGCCGTGAAAGTGCTGGAGTTGGGGACCGGCCAAGCACTTGATGCTGGCAGGCGCGGCAAGGCTGACGTTGTATTCGTCCATGCAAAGATTGCGGAACTGCAGTTCATCGCCGAAGGGCACGGCGTCAAGCGTTTCCCTGTGATGTACGACGACTTTGTGATGATTGGGCCAAGGAGCGACCCTGCTGGCATCAAGGGGATGAAGGATGTCGTGGAGGCTCTTAAGGCCATCAAAGAGAAACAGGCAACTTTCTTGTCGCGCGGTGACCGCTCGGGTACCCATCGCGCCGAACTCGCGCTCTGGAACAAGGATGCTGGTATCAATATCCAGAAAGAAAAAGGCCCTTGGTACAAATCGATTAACCAAGGCATGGGCACAGCACTCAACATGGCGAGCAAACTCAAAGGCTACACGCTCGCCGACCGTGGGACGTGGATTTCTTTTAGGCGAAAGGGCGACCTAGAATGCTTGTTGGAAGGCGACCGACGCATGTTCAACCAGTACAGCGCCATACTGGTGAACCCGGCCAAGCATACGAATGTGAAGCGGGAGTTCGGACAGGCATTTATCGACTGGCTGGTGTCGCCCGAAGGCCAAAAGTCTATCGGCAACCACAAGATTGAGGGCAAACAACTGTTCTACCCAGACGCCGACGATCCAAACGCGTGACGTTTACCTCCCCGTCGGGAGTGAAGCCAAGTGAACTTCGTCGAAAGATATTTCGGCATTTCGCCGGATGATGGCAATGGCGCACTGGAAGTTATGCTTTTGGTGTTGTTGGTTTTGATCGTGGCGGCAATTGGAATGCACTTGGTCCATTGGCGGAAGAACCAAAAAAACGACGATAACAAGCGAAAGAGACGTTATTAAAGGTTGGAGCGTCTATCAATGACGGTAAGTTAAATTTTTTCGTCACTTGCCCGGGGCAAACTGAGCATGTCGGCTATTGGGGGTAAAGCGGACATAGCCTCTTGCACTGCACATGTCTAATGGCGCCCTCTAAGTCACCAGGTTGGAAATCACCACACGCAGTGCCTTTGACCATAGCGGTCACGCCAGCAGTGACTCCCCCGTGTACCCCCAACAGCGCAGGCGTCCCCATTGGTCACGCCAGGCGTCGCTACAATACTTGGGAGTTCCGTGATGTTTTGCCTTACTCCCCGCATTGAAAACTGTCAGCGTGGGTTTGTTCGGTCGTGGTCTATCGAAGTTATGTGGATGACGAAGGGGAGCAATGTCAGCGACGGAAAACCTAGTCACCAGCGTCGCCGAGCTGGAAGCGCTTTATAGTGCCCCGATCTGGGCCTCGCTTGCGGCAGAAACGGAAACGCTGATCGCGCCATACCAGGCTTTTATTCGTGCGGCTCCATACCTGACGCTTGCAACTGTCGGTGCGGATGGCGTCGATTGCTCGCCACGCGGCGACTTCCCGGGCTTCGTACGCATTGTTGATGACAGCACGGTGATGATCCCCAACCGCAACGGCAACAATAGAATCGACAGCTTGCGCAATATTGTTCGCGATCCACGCGTCGCCATCCACTTTTTGATTCCGGGCTGTGCCGAGAGCTTGCGAATCAAAGGCCGAGCAACAATCTCGGCTGATCCAGCTCTGACAGAGAGTTTTGCCGTTGACAATACTGTTCCGCGGACGGTCATCATCGTCGCGGTCGAGAGCGCGCACTTTCATTGTGCCAAGGCGATTCACCGGTCAAAATTATGGGACGCCTCGTCGCATGTTGCTCGCGGTGCGTTGCCGAGCCCCAACGCGATCCTTGCAGCGATTCAGTGGCAGCGTTGCTGCCGAGCGGTCGGTATTGGGCGTCGGGTTTGACCCCTTAGCCGCCGATCGAGATATGCCGTCAGATGTCCGCTTTCGGGCGTAAAGCGGACATCACCGGCTGGCACTTGCTTGGTTTTGCGGGGTCGATAGACGAGCATGGTGATTCGGTAGGACGGCAGTAAACCCAAAATGCGAGTTGCCCGCCAGAGCTATGTCCTGACCATACGGGCCGAGACCGGCATCGACGGCATCCGGGCATTGCGGTGGGCGCTGAAATTTCTTTTACGCAGGTTCGGGCTGCGCGTTGTTTCGGTCCGCGAAGAACAACCGCCATCCGCGAAATTCCCGGCTGTTGATTATTCACCCATTGTCGGTTGCGACCACGCGCGGCTGTCGCATAATTTGCGTCGCGCGAATCACTCGGACCGCCCTCGGGGAACATCTTTGCGCACCATGCATCCAACCCGCCCGCCGGCCATATCGCTGAGCGATCAGGAAATGACTGTCGTAATGAACGCCGCGCGCGCGATTGCTGATCCGGAAAAAAGATCGGTGCTACTTGAACGTGTCGCGGCGGCATTGCTGCGGGGCGACAATGACCGGGACGTGTACCGCATCGTCGAGCGATCCTTGCGCGGCTTGGTGCATGCGGCGGCGTGAGCAGCTCCAGCCGGCCGCCCAGCGCCACCGCAATGTTTCTGTAGCCGTCGTCCTGCTGGCGCCGCTTCGGCCTGCGCGTCGTCAGGATCGGGGCCGAACCGTGAAGCCGATGAGAGCGCGGTGGCGTTAGCCTAACCTTGTAGTGCTACAGTCGCCCGTAGCACCGCCAACATGGGGCCGCGCATGATCATCAACCGCTATACGAATGTCGTTCTAACGGTAATTGCACTGGCACTGTCGGTTATCGCTATCGAAAATCTTGTTCGTCCAAGTAGGGCACAAAAGTCATCGATACAGTTAGTGGCCGTCTGCGACATGGATGGTCGTAACTGCCTCGATGTAGAACGCGATATTCGTGGCAGTTTTATTAAGGTGCAGCCGAAATAGAGCCTTATGGCTGCGTGGCGGTGAAATGCGAGCTTAGTTGCACCGTCCTCGGTGGCATTTGGTAGGGCCGGTCTGGAGCGGGCGCGACCAGCTCCGGCCGGCCGCTTCTTTTTGGCGAGTATGGGAAGCGACCTAAAACACCTTTGGCAAATCCGGGCACTTTGCACCGCACCGGTTACTCCAACTGCGTGTCGTCTTCTTTGGGCAGTCCGCTGTGATTTGATCCAGCCAATCCACGATCTTGCCGTCACGACCATGGTCGTTGATCAACCGCTGCACCTGATAGCGACCGGAACGGCTGCACTTGTCGCAAGACACCCGAAGCACTTCGAGCTTGCCAGTGAGATCGCTGAATATGAGGGCACCGTCGCGGGGGATCACACGTCGCCAGATGGACTGATAGTAGGGTCCGAGATGTTAGTTCAATAACACATAGGAGGATCTACAAATGCGAATCGTACCCATCATTACGGCTGTTGTGCTTGCACTCGCGTTGACGCCGGCCAGCGCGGCGTCTAGGCACAACAAAGGTCACTCGCAGGCTGCCACTGCTGCACAGCCACAGATTGCTTGTACCATCGTCGGCTGCATACCCGTTTCACGCGACTGCCATCCAGATATCGGCTACTCGCTAGACGGAACACCAACCGGTTTTGATGTGGTGACGTGTCCGAATTACACGCTTTACGGAAGAAACATTACAAACTACTGAGGCCGATATTCGTTTGCCGGGTCTGCTAGCCGAAGGTGATTGGACCATCGCGGGGCATGGCGATGATCATCGCACAGTACGCAAACCCGAAAACATAGGCGGTTGTTGGCGATCAGATCGTTACCTTGCTAGGGCGGAAAGCGACCTTCTTGCTGGCCTTGATATGGATTGTTTCGCCCGTCGCCGGATGGCGGCCTACGCGGGCAGCACGATTACGCACCACCAAAATTCCGAGTCCGGCGATTTTCACGCGCTCCCCCTTTTTCAGGTGCTTGGTGATCATGCCGATCAGGTCTTCCAGCATTTCCCGACCCTGCTTCTTTGTGAGGTTATGCTGCTCCGCCAACGCATTGGCGAAATGCTTTTTGGTGACGGTTGAGGCTGCCATGGGCTTTGCTCCCTAGGTGCGCTGTGCGCCATGGCATTAGGCTTATGAGATTCGCGGGTTTTTGACTAATCACTGAATGCATTGCGCCATCGCGGCGGCCCCTTGGGGCACCAAATCGACATGACCTTTTCAGAACTTTTCCTGCGGTCGAAGGAAAAATGGCGCGACCCCGAGTTAACTCCGTTGGGGACAATACATTCCTGGGCAGCGAGACATCATAGAAGCTGCTAATTTCGAAACTGTTTCAAAAGCACCTGCCATTGGAGGGCTAGACATGGACGATCCACAGGTCGGCTGGATTGCAGCCATTATCATCGGCGGAGTTGCCGGTTGGCTGGCAGAACAATTCATGAAGAGTGATATGGGGCTCCTGATGAATATCGTGCTCGGTATCGTCGGGGCGGCGGTTGCTAGTGCCATCTTGAGCGTTTTTGGGGTTCACCTAGGGGGATGGCTTGGCTACCTGATTGCCGGATTCATCGGCGCGTGTTTGCTAATCTGGATCGTTCGGGCAGTACGTGGGACGCGTTGACCCGGCCTACTGGCCGAAGTTTCGTTGACGCCATGACTACCGCTTCTAATCCTCTCCCAAGTCGATGGAGGCGGTGGCCGGGGGTCGCCGCTCTTTGACATGGCAGCGGTGGCCCCTTTGTTTTGCCGAAGTGCCCCACCGATTTATTTGGGCAGTATCAACGTACCGGAAAATTCAGCCGCCCTCAGCAATGGGGGCGGCTCTTTTGTGTGCCTGCGTGACACCAACCCACTGCGCCGTTCTTTCAAATGCGACCCCAGGGTCGCATTTGCCACCATTCCCCGCTGGGTGCGGAGCGAGGGCAAAGAAAAAAGGGGGTGGACGACAAGTGGCCGCAAGTGGAATCGGAATCATTTCCAAACGTAGCGATAATCGAAATGCATCTGCAGTGGCTACATCGCTATCCCACATTGTAGTGAATGATCAATATCATTCGCTGCTCTCGGCTGTTGGGCACGTTTGGGGCGCGGCCTGGTCACGTGGCCGAGATCGCCGAACGGTTTCGCGTAGCTGTCTTCGTGGGGGGTGGGGCCAAAATCGCGTTCGTTGGCTGTGCGCAAACCCCCCTCGACAAATTTTTATCAAATTTCTCCTTCGCGAATTTCTTGTGAAATTCTGTGAAGTCGAGACCGCGTAGGCAGTCCGTATGGCCGTTTGCAATGCCCGCGCAGCTTTCATGCGGTGGCGACGCTCAACAACTTCTTGGCCAAGTTTCACAAGACGATGTTGAGGGGATGCCTTAGACCCCTTGCGATCCCGGTCTGGCACCGATTGCGTTACCCAAGGGAGACGGCTTGGAGCCTATCTATACACATAATAAGCCTTGTCCGCGTTGTGGTGGCGAACTGGCGTTTAAGGACACATGCGAAAGTCCCACAACTGGGTCAGCCGTTGACTTTTTCCAGTGCAAAGACTGCCGGCATATTCATTCATTTGAGCGACGAACTTCTTAACACTCTGGCTGAGGGCGTGATCCGCTAAGGAGCCGCGAAAGAAAAGACATGCCTTGGAATAACAGAGTGCAGAATTTAATGACGAAATTACAGATTTGTGAAAACGCTCTGATATTAATAGCGTCATGGGATTGTGAAAATTACAGAACCGGCATTGGCTCTTGCTACCGTGCAAGACGAACGGAGGATGCCAGCGAAACTTCAAAACGCTGTTGCGCGCCTTGTGTCGCCCATAAAACTCTGATGAGTTATAAATGAATATGGGCGAACCCCCTTCGAGAATTTTTTATGAAATTCTGAACAGTCGAGGCCGAATGTCCGCTTACAGGGGTTAAGCGGACATGACCGGCCCGATATGGGACCAGGGTCCAACTCGATGCCGAAGCCCATATCGTGGATAGTGACCTTTGGAATTTCACGCAGGGAGTGCCCGCTGCGTGAACTGCTGATGTCATGCGTTGCTCACACCCGGGCTTACGGAGACTGGACATGACAAGATTTGCTATGCTGGCCGGGGTCGGTGCGGTTGTTGTTGTTGCGCAATCTTTTCCTGCGCTCGGCGACGACCCGCCCAACTTTGACATCCGTAAAACCTGCAACACCGATGTGTCGGCATATCAAGGCACGAGCGGTGGCCAAGCCACTGACACGGGCTGTCTCAGTGACGAACAAGGAGCACAAACAACGCTTGTGAGCCAGTGGATGCAGTTTTCCTCGGCAAGCAAACGCGAGTGCATACAACTCCAGGGCGATGATGACGGCCCTCATAGTTACGTCGAGCTGCTTACCTGCCTGCAAATGGCGGACAAAAAATTTAAATAGCCCAAAACGTGGGAACAATGGTTAGACACGTCTTGCGCATTTTGCGCATTCAAAGTCACGCCCCCGAAGTCAATTAGCCGGTTCGCTTACTCAAACGCATGTCCGCAGCCTGCGAAAAAGACATGGGTCAGATGCATGGATAAAACCGCGCTTTTCACAGATGGAGAAGCCTATGAGCGGATGATGGGCCGATGGAGCCGTGTTGCAAGCGAGACTTTCCTCGCGTGGCTCCGCCTTCCAAAGGGCCTTCGATGGCTCGATGTCGGCTGCGGCAACGGTGCCTTCACAGAGGAGATTATTGCTCGTTGTGACCCAGCGACGGTAGTGGCGATTGACCCTTCCGAAGAGCAACTTGCGTTCGCGCGGACACGATCCGCAACGAAGATGGCAAAATTCGAAGTGGGCGATGCGCATAAACTGTCATTCGGCGACGGCACCTTCGATGTGGCGATCATGGCGCTGGTGCTTGCGTTTCTACCGGACCCAGCGAAGGCAGTCGCAGAAACGATGCGCACGGTACGTCCAGGTGGGTGGGTTGCCACCTACATGTGGGATCTTCCGAACGGCGGAGCGCCGACGTCGCCGATTTACACGGCGATAGAATCATTGGGTTTGACTGTTCCGCTCCGACCCAACTACGAGGCGTCCCGGCTGGAAGCCATGCGCGGCTTCTGGGAAAAAGCGGGGCTTGAGGCTATTGAGACCCGCGTCATTCGCATTCCTGTAGGGTTTGCCAATTTCGATGAATTTTGGGATTCGGAGGCGGTGCCTGTTGGGCCGCAGGGCAAAGTAATAGCCGGTATGTCGCCTGCTGCACGCGAGCAACTCCGTACGCGGCTGCGAGAGCAGCTGCCCGCGGCTTCAGACGGACACATTCTCTACGAGTCGTTCGCCAATTCCGTGAAAGGGCGAGTACCTGTACGGAGCCACTAACAAGAGCAGGCGACTGTGGGCCGCGATGTCCGCTTCTCGCCCAAAGCGGACATCGCGCGAACTTGCTGTTAAGATTCCAACGCAGCCGTCGATAAGCTCACCCTGAATATGTCCCAGGTTCCAAATTACACGAGCAAGGCCGTGGCTGATCTGAAAGACTTGCTGGGGACTTGGACGATGCTCTCATGGAAGAAAGAAACGGTCGCCACGGGTGAGACCGTTGATGCGCATGGTCCCGACCCAGTCGGCTACATAACCTACGGCTCGGATGGAAGGATGCACGTCATCGTCGTGCGCAGGGATCGGCCGCCACCCGAAACGCTTCCGCCTACAAATACGGAAAAGCTACGCCTTTTCGATAGCCTACTTGCCTATTCGGGCACATACACAGTCGATGACAAAAAGGTCATCCACCATGTGGACGTATCGTGGAATCAAGCTTTCACAAACACCGACCAGATACGGTTCTATACGCTGGCCGATGGCACTCTGACGATCACAACCGAGCCTGCAATCGATCCCTATTCGGGAAAAGAAGTGATCCATCGCCTGGAATTTCGGAAGGCCTAAGCCACGTCAGTTGGCGGCATCCAATGTCCGCTATTTGGCCAAAGCGGCATTCAGCGTCCCCCTTCGCGGAATTTTTTATGAAATTCTCAGCAGATCATTTCCGACGATGTAATCTGACCTGGCGTACTTAACGGCGATTTTATGCATTGACGCTGATGTAAACCGGTACGATGCGCTGTCTTGGCCTCGGGGCAAAGATGAGGCGGCGCGAGTTCATTACATTGATGGGCGTTGCGGCGACTTGGCCGCTTGCTGCGCGCGCACAGCCCGAGCGCGTGCGCTGCATCGGCGTGCTCATGAGCGCAGGAGTCGAGACCGACCAGCAGGCCGGTGTCGCAGTGTTCAAGGAAATCCTTCATCAGTTGGGTTGGATCGACGGCCGCAATGTGCGGGTTGAAGTCCGATGGGCTGGCGGTGATCCCGTGGACGCTCGCAAAGACGCTGAAGAATTGGTCGCGCTTCCGGCGGACGTTATCATGGCAAACGGCCAATTCGCGCTGCAAACGCTGTTGCAAGCGACACGCTCCGTGCCAATCGTGTTTAACGGTACCGTCGATCCGGTCGGCAGTGGCTTCATTGAAAGCTTGGCGAGACCGGGTGGCAACGCAACTGGCTTTATTCTGTTTGAATATGCCTTAGCCGGGAAATGGGTGGAGTTGCTCAAGCAGATCGCACCAACTGTCACGCGGGTGGCGGTTCTTCGGGATGCCGCGCTCGCGGCCGGAATCGGCCAATTCGCGGTGATCCAATCGGTGGCACCCTCGATCGGAGTGGATGTGACTGCGATCAACATACGTGATGCTCGGCAGATTGAGCAGGACATCACGAGATTTGCCAGCTCCCCAAATGGCGGTTTGATCTGGACGGCGAGCGCCCTTTCGGTGGTCCACCAAAAACTTATCGTCGCGCTTACGGCACAGCACAAACTGCCCGCGGTCTACTACCGGCGCTACTATGCCACGAGCGGTGGCTTAATCTCCTATGGGCCTGATATCGATGACCAGTACCGCGGGGCGGCGCGTTATCTTGATCGCATCCTCAAGGGTGAGAAGCCGAGCGATCTACCTGTGCAGGCCCCGACCAAGTACGAGCTGGTCATCAATCTCAAGACCGCAAAGGCGCTCGGCCTTGCTATTTCGCCGTCGGTGCTCGCCCGCGCCGACGAAGTGATCGAGTAGACAAGCCATGTCCGCTATTGGCCCAAAGCGGACATGGCCTTTGCACTGCAAATGTCTGTTTTTGGGGGTAAAGCGGACATCGACGTTCAAAAGAAAAGAGCGCCCCTCGATGGTCTGTTGGGGGCCAAAAAGGCGACGTCGCACCTTGTCTCCTGAGCATGTATAAGCGCAGCCGGAAGCAAGAGCTCGCCGATGGCTGGTCCAACGGATTACGACACAATCGCTTCTCGCTACGCGGCCGGGGTAGACGACCGGCCGTTTAACGCGCTTTACGAGCGTCCCGCAACGCTTGCCCTTCTGCCTGACGTCGGCGGCAGGGATATTCTTGATGCTGGCTGTGGCCCGGGCTGGTACACAAATTGGCTCGCAAAGAATGGAGCCCGCGTTGTCGCTATTGATTGTAGCTCCCACATGGTCAGGTTAGCCGAGGAACGATTGGGCGGTCGGGCGCGCGTGATGCGAGGCGATGTTAGCAATCTCCGAAATTTATTTCTCAGCGAGACGTTCGATATAATTCTGTCCTCACTTGTGCTTCACTACCTGCCGGACTTGACGGAGACGTTCCGGGAATGGGCACGCCTCCTCAGGCCAGGCGGGACGTTGGTGTTTTCAACTCACCATCCTATTCACCAAGCGAGTCTCCTTGAACCGGGGTATCTGCACACGGGGTTGATTGAAGAGGAGTGGGACTGGCTCGCTGAGAAGATGCGCTACTATCGAAGGCCGCTGTGTGCTTTAACAGAGCCATTGACTGGGGCGGGGTTTGTGATCGAGCGGATCAACGAGCCAACCCCCAGCGAAGCGCTGAAAAAGACAGACCCCAAAAGTTATGACCTACTATGCCGTTTGCCTGCCTTCATCTTTGTCCGTGCGCGAAAGCTCATGAAGTAAAGGTCCGCTTGGGTCATAAGCGGATATTCGCGTCAGCAGCACTGACGTTAGTCGTACACGCGTTGGACCTCCGTCCAACTCGATTTCCGCGCCGGTTAGATCTGAAACGGAACTCCTCGGTTTACGGGGATTTTTCTTGTGTCGGGTCGGTTGCCGACTAGCATTCGTCTCAGCCGCGTCACGGCGGGAGATGTTCCATGACATACATCCTGATTGTGGCGGGGACAGCACTTGTGTTGTGTGTTGCTTCGTTGCTCATCATCGAGCGAGAGAACAGCGCAACATGAGTGTTGGGACGGAAGCGTACTGAGAGCCCCCGGTCACAAGCCGGGGGCTTCTCCATTCTACGTTTGCGCAATCAAAGCTCGTAACTGTGTTTAACTTCCGCTTTACCCCAGAAAGCGGACATGTGCCTAGGGATGTCCGCTTTGGGCCATAAGCAGACATTTGCTGGGCACGCGCCTATTACGCGCCGGTCTCTTCACCACATTGTTGAAAAATTCGGTTTGCTACTTTGCGCACAGCTTGTCGAGCGGCTCGAACATCAAGCCGATCTTTTTTCCGTCTTCGGATTCCGGGTCCACTTCCTGAAGCCTATCCATCAGCGCGGCATATTCGGGACCTAGTTTTTTCCCTAATGCGTCTACCTGCTGAGACAACTCCTCGGTCTTCTTGATGTCTTTCTTCTCGTCAGCCTCCTCGATCTGTTCATTGAGTTTGCCTATATCGCAATAAGTCTGGGTCTTGGCCTTGTCGGCACTGATCAACATGACAACCTTTTGCACGTCCGCCGTGGCGACCTTCGCAGTGCTCGGCTTTTGGGCCTGCGCGGCGTACACTGGCACGGCGGCGATCACGAAAACGGCAACAATCAACTTCGGATTCATGGAGATCTCCAGAATTTGTATCGGCTCCACGATGCTATCCGGTCCCGCTGAAATCCCGGCAAAACATTTCTGTAAAAAAAACGGCAGCTAATCTGTGACTTCCTCGTAGGCGATGTCCGCTTTGGGCCACGCCGAGCAACTCCTTCCATAAGTAGACGAGCGCAACGAGCCCGACGCAATTGAGGATGGGTGACAGGCTGCTATTTATCGCTGCGTCTCCCGAAATTCGGTACAGCGGTTTGATCCAAAAAATGACCGCGACGCCGTAGGGGGCACGCGGTCAAGGGAGGATGGAGGAGTTAGCAACCCGAAAGGTAAAAAGTCGAAGCGCCGACCATAAATAAAAAGCCTATTAACGTGCGACACTTTTGTGAAACTTGCTCGCCGGGATCTGTCCCGTCGTTCGCTTGACGAACTCACGGGCGGCGGCTCCTAGCACGCGACCCTCGTGGCTCATCTGTAGAAGTTTGAACCCCATGGCAACGGTCTCGTCGCGCGAAGAGCCCTCGGAGGTGTTGAATGCTATGACGCGCATTGGACGAAAAAACCCGCCGTTCGCTACCAGCTCCAGCACGGTCTGCTCGTTGGCCGATTTTTCGCTCAGCTCGCACCACACGCGCCCGAACGTCACCAGCTCATCAAGCACGAGATAGACATCGTTGTTTTCATACAGAGGGACAAGGCTCGCTGCGTCGATCATAAGAACCGTTCCTTCTAGCATAGGAGTCGCGGCCGGACATTTAATCGTCTGCCGCGTACGGTCTTGCGACACCATGCAATTGATTTGGGTGAAAAGATGAAGGGCTGCCGCTTCGCGCGCATAACAGCCCTGTGCCACCGGGGGAAATTCTTTATTGAATTTTTATCGCCCAGGACCACTGTGGAACTTAAAACACTCGGACTCTGTGTCAGGAGCAACGACGATGAAGCGCTTTAGCTTGTCTGCCTTCCTAACGATTACAGCTCTATCGGTTGCGGGTCTCGTATCTCAATCGACGGCACAACAGGGGTCATCGGCGACTCCGCCCCCGGCGTCTCCCGCACCGGGGCCATCTGCAACCCAGCCCCCAGCACCTGCGGCGCAGCAGGGGCCGTGCCAGCAGATCATGGCCGCCTGTCAACAGGCGGGATTCGTGCGAGGCGGCGCAAAGACAGGCGCTGGGCTGCAGGTAGATTGTGTCCGCCCCATCATGCAAGGAGGAACCTTTCAGCGGCCAAAAGCTTCCAAGGCCTTACCGCAGGTTGATCAGCAAATCGTAGCTGCCTGCAAAGCGAGCAATCCAAACTTTGGGAAGGCCAACCCGCAGCGCGCAGGAAAAACCCAACAGACGGCACCCCAGTAGGTGCTGTTAGATCCGCCGCTACTGCTTTTCGTGCGTCCTTTGCTGTGACCCACACCGGTCACGCCATGTCCGCTTTACCCCCAAAGACATTCGTCGGAATAGCCAACCCTGAGACCAACATGTCGACGCTTTTGAGTATGACTGCAATCAATTCACGATTGAACATCGTCGCTTGCGCTGGAACCTGGTGAAAAACCTTCGATTCAAGGTCGTCGCAAATGAGGACCGCAACGAAAAACAACTGCTGCTGTAATGATTATGAATCGGATAGGCATAACGTAAAAAACTACACCGTTAAGATATAGGAAGACTAAATTTCCTTGGTTTAGTGCGCACTCTCGTCGCAAGTATTTGATATTCAGTTATCGAAAGTTAAATTGCCGCGTGCATTCCGAGGTGCCTTAATGTGATGGTGGGGCTTTGCACTATCAGTCGACGATGACTCAAAAGCACCATCGTGATTTTTTTCAAAGTCTAACGGGTCGATTGATGTTCATCGCTGCAGCAGTAATCGTATTGCTGTTTTTTGCATTTACCTATGTTGGGAATTTGTAGAAATTTTTTCATTTGACCGTTGAAATCATTGGCACCAGCCAACGACGGAGCAGCGTTACTTTTGTAAAATAAGGGAGCACGATCATGCCCGCGCTATTCCCAATCATATTGACCGCGACACAAATTGTTCTGGTTGCAGATCCAGTGCCAAAATTCGATGTCGAGGGGACCTGCCGGGCGGCCGCAGTATCAGGCTTGCCCGGACGAGACTCGGCGGCGTGCCAACGAGACGAGCAGGGCGCACGCAGCATGCTCCAGAAGGACTGGACCGAATACAGCTCAATAGAGCGAAGCCGTTGCACGGGGTTAGTCTCGACCGGCGGCGCTCCAAGTTACGTGGAATTGGAGACCTGCCTAGAAATGGAGAAGCAGACTAAGGAGCTGCGAGAAAAATCAAAGAACGAGACTGTTGGCCAACACTAAGGCCATTACTTCGAGCTTAAACTTGGCTAGGACTGGAACGTTCGCTTTGGGTCAAAAGCAGACATGTGCGAGTGCACTAGCCGATGTCCGCTATGGGCCCAGAAGCGGACATTCCGTTCCCGGACCAGTTGGTCTCGTTACCGTCCGCCGACGGTGCCGGTCCCCTCGACGCGTGCCACTGGTGGCGGCGTCCACGAGCCGTCAAGGATGGCCTTGTCGGCGTCCTTTATGTTTTGAAGATTGTCGATTGCACCAAGGGGAATAACCGCCGAATAAATCTTGGTATCATACTGCGCTACCGCAACTCTGCGCCAATGATTGCGCCGCGATCAGCAAACACAGCTCCTGTAGCAAAATCGAAAAAAAGCGGTCGAGGGTATAAAAAGCTAATAAAGCGCGCAGGAACAAGCTCGTTGGACCGTTATGCAGGGAGGCACCACTTCTGGGAGCGACAATGTACCCAAGATCCCAATGCAAGGCGGTAAATCATGCGCAATCTAAGCCGCAAACTGATGCCCTTCTGGAAACAAGACGCTGTCGCCGTGTTTTCCGTGATCCTGTACCTAGCTTTTGCACTCTGCGTGGTCCAGGCTTGGAGTACTCTCAGTGATCAAGCCGATGCTTTTGCTAACAAAACGGCGCACGTCGGCAAGAAATGAGGAATGCCGTGTCCATGGTAAGCGCTCGAGAATCGTGAAGTTCGCCGTGTCGCTGTTAGCGCTTTCAGCACGCGGCGTAATATTTGCCCCCGTTGTGGCTCCCTCGGCCACACTACGGTCGTCACAGCGTGATGGCTTGTGTTGCAACAAAATGAAATAGAGCCAAGTGGCGAAAGCAGTGGCACAGTTGATTTTCAATCGGGTCACTGTTGGACTCACGATTATTTCGCAGTTAGCGATTCATGCAAGCGCCGCACAACTGAACGGCGCGTGGGCCAATGATCCAAGTGCTTGCGCGAAGATTTTCCTGATGAAGGACAACAAGCTCTCAATGTCGGATCATTCTGACTTGTTTGGCACTGGATTTATTATTGATGGTGATCAGTTCACAGATCACTTTGTAACCTGCCGCATCAAGGATCGTAAGCATGATGCGAGCACAGTTCGCCTGGTGACAGATTGTTCGACAAATCTGGGAAAGTTTGCCGATGAGATTGTGTTGAGAATTGATGATACCGACCGACTAACAAGATTTAACCCGGGCTCGAGAGAGGCAGGATTAACGTATTTCCGTTGCCCGGAAACGCGATGATGTCAGTCCGCTTTTGACCCAAAGCGGACATTTGGTGTGTGATCCTTATCGAATCAGCCAAACTCGAATGAGGTAACCCCGAAGATGCGCGGAAACGGCAGTTTGGGCATCGCTCCCTGGTACATGCGGGCGCAACCAAACACCTCCTTGAACCCCGACGCCTGGGCGAGGCGCATGCCCGGCTCGTTGGGTTCTGGCACGTCAATCTGAACCTGCGCGCCGCTAATTTGTGCCATCAGGCTGGTGAAGAGTCGTTCCGCAATGTCGGCTCGTGCGGCGAACAGGGGGCCCATTTTGTAGCCGGCGAGCGCGGGACGGGCGACACCGTATCCCGCGAGTTGTCCTTTCTCAAACAGCCCCATGGCAAATGCGCCTTCCTGAAAGATCCAACGTTGGAGAAATTCGGTCCGCGGTGCGGGGAAATGCGGGCGATCGAAGTGATCGACGACCGCGAAGCTCGGCGGATCGAGCCGGTGGACATCGCGATCCATTTCACCGCTCGCAATACCTTGAAAGCGAATGTCCTTATGCGCGAAAGCAAATCCACCTCGCTGGTAGAACGGCATCATATCAAAGACGCCATCCATTCCGATGGACGCCCCGGGTGCCAGGCGACTCCGTAAATGGTCAAGCCGGTGCCCCCATAACTGCGCGCCGAGACCGCGACTGCGCAGGTCGCGTCGAACGATGAAAAGGCCCATGAAACCAAAGGCGCCGCCGTAGGAGAAGATCGTCCCGCCTCCCGCCAGCTCAGACCCTCTGCGCAGCGCGATAAAGGCGTCGGGGTCAGTGTCCCAGGCGATAGCAACGTCGGCCTTGCCTGGGTTCCAACCTTCATCGGCCGCCCAGCGGGTAAGGATGTCAGCCTCGTCCCGGTGCATGGCGGCCAAGGATAGGTTGGCGGACGTCATGATTGATACCGCGCGTTGCTACTCGATGAAACTCAGCTATGTCCGCCAATGACCCAAAGCGGACATCGCTCGCCGCACCATATTAGCTGCGAATGGGGCGCTGTGCGGTAGTTGCCGTAAATGAAATAGTTGTCGTCCAATAGGTTGGGTCACGATAGTGCGCAAATAACTCGTCGAGTGTCGCTTGTGACACACCGCCCTCGCTTTGCAGCTTGTCCGCGATTTCGCGGATGCTGGAACCACTCAGCAAACTGCGAGCCGCCGTTGTAGAGAATGGCGTGTCCTTCGGACGCGATGTTGAGCAACCCCTCCGTCTGTAGCCACGCGGGAATCTTGCGGCCGACGTAATAGTCAATTTGCGAAAATAACCAAGATGGGCGACCGGCCCATCAAACGACCTGAGGCCAAATTTCAGCGAGGCATTAAAAACTTCGAGCCATCGTGATCCACCCACCGTCGATTTCGTCACTTCCATGTGTTTCGACTTTCGCGGACTGGAACCGATAATAGAGCCAGTCGTTGGGGCGACAATCGGTCTTCGTCAAAGCGAGGAGCACCGCAAGTGGTTTTCCCCATCAGCCGTCGAACCCTTCTTCAAACCACCATTGCAGGCGGCGCGACCGTCCTCTTCAATACGCCGGGCCTGACCGCGTCGAACAA
Source organism: Pseudolabrys sp. (assembly GCA_051986235.1). Lineage (GTDB taxonomy): Bacteria > Pseudomonadota > Alphaproteobacteria > Rhizobiales > Xanthobacteraceae > Pseudolabrys. The sequence continues at coordinate 18,990 of JBPYDR010000071.1, read as the reverse complement.
TCACGAACAAGGTGCCGCCAAGGGACCGGCACACGGCACAGAGGCAGACTTCACGCTGAGAATCGGACCAGTCCTCGTCGATGTCGCCGAAGATCACACCATAAGCACGATTGGATACAACGGCAGTTCGCCGGGACCTTTGATCAGATTCAAAGAAGGCAAGCCGGTTGCTGTTGAGATTATCAACGATACTGATACGCCCGAGCTTGTGCACTGGCATGGCCAACTAATCCCGGCCGACGTCGACGGCGCGACCGAGGAAAAAAGCCTAGTGGTCCCGGCGCGCGGAACGCTTCGCTATCGGTTCACGCCCCGGCCAAGTGGACTTCGGTTTGTTCACACGCATGTCATGGCGGAATCGGACCTGCATCGCGGCACCTACACTGGCCAGCATGCGCCGGTCTATATCGAACCAGCAAACAATCCGGGACGCTACGATCAGGAGGTCTTTCTGACGACGCATGAGTGGGAGCCATTCTTCACGAGCGAAGAAATGGAAGATGAGGATGAAAAGGACGAGACACAAAAGAAAGTCGAGGAAAGTGTAAAGGCTGCGAAAAAGGGCGAAGAAAAGCCAAATGGATGGGAAGTTGGCTACGGCCTTTTCTCTATCAACGGACGTGCACTAGGGCAGGGAGAACCAGTTCGCGTGCGTAAGGGGCAGCGGGTGCTGTTTCACATACTCAATGCCAGTGCGACCGAGAACATAAAGCTCGCGCTCGCGGGCCACCGTTTTCTCATTGTTGGCCTCGACGGAAATCCGGTGCCGACGCCGAAAACAGTCGACGTACTCGAACTCGGCACTGCCGAGCGCATCGACGCGATTGTTGAAATGAACAATCCCGGTGTCTGGATCCTTGGTACGCCCAAAGACGACGACCGCAAAAATGGCATGGGAATTGTCGTCGAGTATGCAGGCAGCAGCGGCGAAGCACGCTGGATCGCGCTACCGAAGTCAGAATGGGACTACATCATTTTTGGCGGAGGCGAACCGGCAAAGAAGCCGGACCATGTTATCCCCATGGTTTTCGGAAAGATGAATGGCGGCAAAGGCGGGTTCAATAGGTGGACCATCAATGGCAAGGCTTATGACGATCAAGGTGAGCCAACCAAGCTTCAAAAAGGACTTCGCTACCGCCTCGCTCTTGAAAATCGTACTGACGATGCGCATCCGCTACATCTCCACCGCAATGTCTTCGAGTTGACCAGCATCGATGGAAAGCCGACGAGCGGAGTTATGAAGGACGTCGTTCTGATAAAGGGTTTCGGGCGTATCGATGTCGACTTCACTGCCGATCAGCCAGGGCTAACGCTATTCCATTGCCACCAGGAACTGCACATGAGCTTCGGCTTCATGAAACTGTTTGATGTCGTGTGATGCTCGCGCTCACGCGAGCGCGCTGGCTACCGACTACAAGGCAGGTTCGATTGAAATCATCAACCCGTGGTCGCGGGCGACGCCGAAAGGCGCAAAAACCGCCGTAGGCTACATGACAATCAAGAACAATGGCACAGCGTCGGAACGGCTTCTCGGCGGATCGACTGATGATGACGATTGAAATAATCGGAATGTCCGCTTTTGACCCAAAGCTGCGGGTCCTCAACTCACGCGCTCGGGTCGTCGGCGTTCGGATAAAATAGCTGCTCGGCGTTGATCTTGTAATCGGCTATGGCCCCCTGGCCCTCTGGCGAGACCAATCAGTCGATGAATGTCTGCCCAAACTCCTTCTTCACATTCGGATGTTTGGTCGGATTCACTAGCATGACACCGTATTGATTGAACAACCGCCTGTCCCCTTCCACCAAGATTTGCAGGTCACCCTTGTTCTTGAAGTGTATCCAAGTGCTACGGTCGGACAGCGCATAGCCTTTGTCGGCGGCCGCCACATCGAGCGTCTCGTCCATGCCCTGTCCAACTGATTTGTACCAAGGCCCTTGCTGCTTCTCGATGTCGATCCCTATGTCCTTGTTCCAAAGCGCGAGTTCGGCGAGATGGGTGCCCGAGCGGTCGCCGCGTGATATAAAGGGTGCTTGTTTGTCTTTGATCGCTCGAAGCGCCTTCGCAACGTCCTTCATTCCCTTGATGCGGGCAGGGTCGCTAAGCGGCCCAATCAGCACGAAGTCGTTGTACATCACGGGAAACCGTTTGACGCCTTCGCCTTCGGCGACAAACTGCAATTCCGCAATTTTGGCATGTACAAACACAACATCGGCTTCACCGCGCCTGCCAGCATCAAGTGCTTGGCCGGTCCCCAACTCCAGCACTTTCACGGCAATACCGGTCTTCTGCGTGAAGATGGGAAGCAGGTAATCAAACAGGCCCGAGTCTACTGTCGAAGTAGTTGAGGCAACGACAATCGATTTTTCTTGCGCGTTCGCATGGCCGGCGAAAAATCCGCCAAAGACTGCGATAGCGACGAATATAGTTTTTCGTACTGATAGCAATTGAGTCCCCTAACGCCGACAAAACTGGCACCGGTGGGCGAGTATACAACGATTCTGCCACGCCCGCTTTTGGCCCCAAGCGGACATCGCCGTTGGACCTAAGTCCAACATCATTGGCTAACCCAAGCCGCCATTGTTGTGACCTGCGACACAGCTCTCTCATGCTGCGGTTCATATCGTTTGTCTTTTGGCCAAGCATCACAAGACGCTGTTGGGGAGGATGCCTTAGAACCTTGCCGATCCCCAATCACCTGTCGCAATCTTTGGCTAAAATTCGAGAATGCAAAAACGGCGGAATACTTGAGCCGTGCAGCCGAATGCCGCGATTTGGCGCGGTCTGCCTCTCCAAGTCGGCGGAAGGAGCTAGAGCATATGGCCGCGACGTACGAGCAACTTGCCGAAATGCGTAAGCTCCGATTTCAGCTCAGTGAAAAACTGGACGGCGGTTCCGACGAATAAGAGTGAAGTGTTTGGCAACATGGCAACCTTAAAGACTGGATTGCGTTCGTGGTCTCGAAATGTGCGCCTTACGGCCGATGAACTTGCTTCTTTGAGGGAGATTGCAAGTCGTTCGATGCAACGCACGATTTCCGATGAGCATCGAGACCGCTTACTCAAGGCTGGATACATTCGGGAAATCATTCCCGCTCACGGGGGCGTTTCAGCTCTCGCACTAACAGGGCGTGGGCTCAGGCGACTAGCGACCGAGAAATAATTAGGTTTTCCAAGTCGTGCGACAATGATGCCACACAGCCGCTAGTTTTTTGGATTGCCCTATTGGCGCACCGCCCTGCGTCAACGTAACGCTGGAAACCAATCCGGATTTAGGCAAAGTGGATTCTCTTCTTGAATCTATCTTGAATCTACCCCTCTGATGGCCCGCAGCGTCCCGACACGCTGCGGGCCATTTCCGTTGGCGTAGGCTCTATGAGTGAACACAAAGCCCGTCACCATCGAGTCAGTCCGAGCGCATGGCGTTAGCCAGCTCCTCGTCTACTGTCGCGGCAGGCGTGATGGCGGTTGGCTTTGTCCCCACGAAGCGACGTTGCCGATTGATCGCTTTCTGACCACCGAGACAATCGGAGATATAGAGCGCCGCTGTCGTTGCACTTCCTGCGGATGGCGCAAGGCCGATGTCAGGCCTGACTACAACAAGCCATTGCCGCCGCGCACTAGCGTCGGGTGGATTATGCCGCCAGGAAATCTATGAGCGCGAAGATGCGATGGCGGATTTCAAGACGCGGTGGATGGCGAAACAGCGCCCGTTAATTCCCTTAGTAGCAGACCCAGACCCAGCCGGCGGGCGTCCATCGCCAACAGCCTGCACCTACTAAGCCTAAGCCTACGCCTACGCCTACGGCCGGGGCCCACCAGCCACCGCAACCCCCGCAGCCACCACCACAGCCGCACCTACCTGCGCACCGAGCTACTGCACAGCGAGCAGCCGCGCACCGAGCAGCCGCGCACCGAGCTACTGCACAGCGGCCTCCGCCGCCTCCGCACCTGGCTGCTGCACAGCCTCCGCACCTGCCGCAACCTCCGCCGCGTGCCGCAAGTCTTATGCCTTGGCCGAGCTGGGATCCGTTTTCCTTGTCGAAGACGTAAAACGTCCCCAAGCTGACGTCGGCAATTTCCTCTTCATCAAGAGTGATGGCAGGACGCAGTGAGGTGTCTTGCAACGATGGTACATTCGCTGTCGGTGCGTTTGCTGCGGCGCCGCCCGCCATCATCAAAGACATCCCGGCGGCTCCCAATGCCGGTAAGCCTCCCCGTCGACGCTTTCGCTTGGAAACTTGCTTCGTCCGCGCCATCGTAAAGCCTCCCGTCAGAACACGAAGGGACACTCATAAGCAGGAACCAGAAAGACGCTGTTGGGTTCCGGCTTAACCCCAGCAAACTTTGAGCAGAGCTGAGGTTACAACAAGCCATGCGACTCTCAAATATAAAAAGAGTTGGTTTCTGACATATAAGTTGGTTCCGGCGGTGCGCGGATAGGTGCGGCTACTCTGCCGCACTGGCTCTACTATCCCCGACTAGACGCGCAGAGACCGTTGCGCGAGATCGGATTGACCGATGTTCGCTACGCAGCTTCGTCGGCTGTCCAAATTCTGAGGCCGCAACATGCCAAGCGACAGCGGGCAAGTTGAGGATTGCCGCGAGTGGCGCGAAGTAACCCGTCAAGCCGTGCTGGCTGGCGGCAGACGAGGCAAACGAAAACCCAAATGCACACCGGATTCTCAAACCGGCGAGCATGGCCCCGCGCAGGAGACCGGATGAACGTCACTGCGCGGGGCTTATTTAAGTCAGGAGGTTGAAGTCACCACCTGCAGTGCCTATGGCCCCAGCGGTCACGCCAGCAGTGGCGACCCCAGCCACCATGCCAGCCACCGCGACAGTGCAGGCGTCCCCAGTGGTCACGCCAGCAGTGACGCCCCCATTGCACGTCCGTCACATTATCGATGCCTGCGGTACCCGCCGCAGGAAGCGGGAGGATCGGTGCCGCTTGAGTAATTCCGGAACCACCCGCAAAAACGAGACCGGCAATTCCGACCGCAAATAGTAGGCGTAACATTTGTGTCCACCCTTTCTTCTAGAGTTGACTTGCGCTCTTCATCGAGGCCGCGAACGACTGGATCAACTCAAAATCTAGATCAGCCGTTCCATGAACAGTCGTTCAGTAAGAAGCTGAGAGGGGTAAACCGAAATCGCGGCTTGCGGATAAACGTCGATCCTGTGCGAGGCCATCAAATAAGTCTGAATAAGGTCGACTATCGTACCGACCGACATATCAAATCGGACAATAATGGACATCGCGGACAAATCCGAAAATATTTCTTGGTCGGAAATAGTACGAGATTCATCATGCTCTCGCGCGCGCGTTTTGTTCGACTGATTTTGATTTAGATCAACGATGGTTTGCGTTTTGTTCGACTGCTCTATGTCGGCAATCAGACATAACGTGGGCGCAACAGGTTAGGAACCAACTTGGCTGCGTGGATTTAAGTGTTCGGCCAATCGGTGTCTCCATGAAAAGCACAGCCCTGTACAGCAAGACTCGAAGAAAAAAGAAACGTTCGCGACGTGATAAATGCTGGTCATACGCAGCCTATCAGCGCGCGATTGAGCGCAGAGTTTATGGATCACAAGGTCCTGCGTCTGCGGTTAGAAAGATTGACCCAGCGACCGGCCAAGTTATGGCGGTTATTCCAGCGAAAATTCCAACCTAAAAATTGAGCCGCCACCCGCGGTAGGTAGTGGTCTTTATGCAGATCACCGCAGATTGGGATGAGGGTTGCAGGAAGCTAGGGCATCAAGCCAACGTCCATCATTCCCGCTGGCTGCAGGTCCAAAAGAAAATGGCCCGCAACGATGGGAAGCGTCGTTACGGGCCAAGTTTGCTTGTCTTACCATCTTTATTCTGATCCAGTCGCTAAACTTTGCTATTCGACAAAAAGCCGCAGTTGATTAGCCGTGCCCGAACATCAGCACCAGGAACAGAAAGACGATTGCCAGTGACGCTATGCTGATGCCCGCCCGAGTTCGTGAGCCGAAGGCAGGCGCAAAAATTCGAGCGCGCCGTCGCTTTGATCGCTCGCGGGGCTGGATCAGCGCGCCGCACTTTAGACAGCTCTCGGCTTTCGTAGTAACCTGAGAACCGCAGTTTTGGCACCGCGTTAGGGCCATTGCTTTCCCCACTCACTGCCCAGGCGGGTGCGGTGGTCTAGGCGGAGAAATCCGGGACTGAGGCTTCTGTTCGACCGACTGCAAAACAATGCTCTGGGACATCTGGTTAACCTTGACGCCGAGCTGCTCTACCTTGACGCCGAGCTCCTTTACGGTGCGGTCAACGTTGGCGAGTTCAAAGGCCAAGGGCTTAAGCTGCTCGACCAATTCATCAGAGGTTACAGGTGCGGCGGCAGATGCCTGACTGTCGGGAGACGGCTTTGCTGTAGAGACAGGCAACAGCCAGGCCAGAGACGGAATCTCCGTCCTGACCATCTCCATTGCTTCGTCGCCATGGGACTGCCATGCCAAGGTGAGGCCGATGCCGAACAAAAAGATAATCAAATAGCGGGCAAAGGCGCGCGATACTCGTCTACCTATTGATCGCCTTCCATTGTTCTGATTGTCGGACTTAGGACGCGTCGTCCAATCCTGCTGGTTGGACGGTGGAGGCGCACTTCGCGACAAAATCGACTCCAAGTCACGAACGAGATCATCCCGCTGGTTATCGGATGGACGCGTCGTCCAATCCTGCTGGTTCCAACTTGGCGCGGAGGTCATGTTGCCCCCTCGATTTATCGCTCCGACTTTAAGTGGCGGAAGCCAGCCATCATCGTATGACAGAAGCAAGGCGAAGGGCAGCATTCTTGGGAAACAGCGACGCAATATTGTTACGGCATTTTGGTACCTGCGCGTCACGAAGCCGCCGGACACGATCAGGGTATGAACAGGAGCATAGCGCCGACCAGCATATCGCCCCTGCCTCAAATCGACGTTGCCAACGCAATGATGCGTGGCCTGCCATGGCTGTTGCAATTGCACTTCACGAAGTGCCATCCGAATGGATGCTTCGGGTCGTGCGCCGGCTTAACCCGCAGATCTAAATCAATTAACACCCGAATTGGCACCCAACTGGGAGGAACAGGGCGGCATTGAAGAGAACAGAAGGGAAGCTGCGAAAACGTCCAACTAAATCGGATGTAACCGCACACGGCGGAACGCGGCAGTACGGCTCTGGATTACGAGACCGGTTGCAAATCCCACCAAGCCACGCTGGGGCCTTGTTTATCGCCACTTTAGAGATTTGGTCTGGGTCCGAAAGCGCGCAAACTGCCACCGGATTGCCACCCGACAGTTTCTAATTGCCAGAAACCACTCCGCTGCACCTGTGGCTAGCATGCCTGACAAGATCGCCGCCCTCAGCAACGGGGGCGGCTTTTCTGTTTCTACCTGATCCAAGGTCGCCGAAGACGATTGCGAACGCCGTGTTGTGGTTTTGGAGGCTGGGGGTCGCCGCCTTTTTATGATGGCGGCGGCCCCTTTGTTTTGCCGAAGTGCCCGCCGTTTTATTTTGGCAGTATCAACCTGCCGGAAAATTCCGCGGCAAATGCTTCAGCGGTGGCAAGGTCCTTGAAGCACCATCGAATGTAGTCGTGCTCATCGTCTCGCGGCGAGGGGTGTGGTGATCCGTGATCCCGCGCTGGCGGTGAAATCGATGCATGTCATCGAGGCGGCGACCAAGACCGCCTTCGGGCACCATTGTCTCGACGACAAAGGGAAACTCGAGAGCAATGGTTTTTGCTGATGGTTTGCCCTTGTAAGCCATGCTCGAAAATTGCCACCGGAATTGCCACCGAATGTCTAAGCACAGGCAAGAAACTAACGAGTGGGGTCATGAGGTTTACGAGACCGGTTGCAAATTCCGCTCAGCTAGCCTGCTGGCTATTTTATAAACCACTTAAGCGACCCGTCTCCCGCCCGTGTCGCTGGTTTTCGATCTTCTATTCGCGGGTGACGATCTCCTGGTGTCATCTAAGCACTTCCCAAGTGTCCGGGTAGAATGGTGACGGGGCTCGAAAATAAAGGGTCACCTGTCGGTTAACTCAGGGCAAACTGCCGATATTCTTTTTTCTTGCTGTCTCATGTCAGCAACGACCGATGGTGTTTCCTCGCCCGCTTGAATTCTATTTCCGAAAAATCTCAATAAATCGGCCGTACGCCGCAATTCCTTCTCGCAGCCCGGCGACAAGCCAGGCTTGCCGCTGGCATCATCATCGGGCTTCGGATGCGCATCGTTTACTTTGCCTTCGACCAAAGGTGGGTTGGCTTTGGTGGCGGTAGCTGACGGCTTATTTTCGACAGCTACGGGTTTCGCTCCTTCTCGGAACCATGGTTGTCTGATGACGAGGGCCCCGACGACCATCAGAAACAGCGGGACTAGTACATACAAGAGTCTGGCATGTCCCATCTTGCCGCGAGGCACATCCGCGAGGCTACGCCAGACCGGCTTGCCGGCGTCCTCAAAATGGACCGCGATCTCCGTCATTTGAGGATCATCGCTGACCAGCAGACAGCCATCGCATTCCTTGTATTTCTTAGCGAAAGCACCGCCCCCATAGGCGATGATTTGATGCCCATGCTGCATGAGTGATGCCGAGTAAAAGGCACTGACGTCGCCGTTCACGAGAAGCAGGATTTTCATCTCACTTCGTCCACCTAGACACTCTCATCAATTCGGTCAGCGTAAGCCGCATTCGATGCGCTGAGACAAAATTTCCACCTGATGCACCAGTATAGAACCGACAAGGCAATGCGGGACCGGCCGCGTGGTCAAAGACGGATCACGAGCTCTGACGCAATCGGGCGAGCAATTTCAACCCGGCGTAACCATCGGCCGGGTCCATGCCGACCTTTTTCTGGTAGGCGAGAATGGCCTTGATCGTGTCGCTCCCGGTACGCCCATCAATGCCATCAGTCTTGAAGCCTTGCTCGTTGAGACGACGTTGAATTTCCTTGACTTCATCCAGCGTCGGCACGCGCTCCCCGCCTGGGAATTGCTGATGGAATGGCGGGCCGCCACGGATCAGGTCGCCCAGGTGGCAGAGCGCCAGGGCGTAGCTAGTCGACGGATTGTACGAATAGACCGCACGAAAATTTTGTCCGACCAGAAAGGCTGGGCCGCCCGCTACGGGCAACCAGAGCCTTACATGATCGTTCGGCCGCGGAAATGTCGTGCCGTCGGCGCGGCGTACACCGAGATCCTGCCATTTAGCGTAGGCTCGCATTGTACGATTGTCGGCAAGCTTAGGGCGACCAGCCGGGATCGTCACCTCGCATCCCCAGGCTTCGCCTCGCCGGTATTTGCCGCGCTCCACCAGATAGTGCGCGGTGCCGGCCAGTGAATCGTCCGGCTTGCCGAACGGCGAAGTCTGGCCATCGTGGTCATAGTCGACACCCATGTTCAGCCATACTTCGGGCATCCATTGGGTATGTCCCATCGCGCCTGCCCACGAGCCGATCATGTCCGAGGGTTGCGCCCAACCTCGGTCGACGATCGTCAGCGCATTGAGCAACTCCGCCTCCCAATAAGCGCGTCGGCGTGGCTCGCCCCAGGCGAGAGCGGCCAGGGCAGGGATGATCGGACGCATGTATTTCTTGTTGATGATGACGTCGCCGTAGGACGATTCCATTCCCCAAAGGCCAAGCAGAATATAGCGATCGACACCGTAATCCTTCTCGATGCGTGAAAGCAGGCCGGCGTATTCCTTCGCGCGTTCCTTGCCAGTCATCACGCGCCAGCCGGAGCAGCGCCGATTGATGTACTGCCACATCAATTCTGTAAATTCCGGTTGCGCGTTGTTCTGCGCGTATACGCTTGTGTCGGGCATCACTGCGCCCATCACGCGATCATACGTCTGCTCGGAAATGCCGCGCTTGAGCGCGCGCGGCTTGAAAGTTGCGACCCAACGCGCGAAGGCCGGAGGCTGCGTCGCCCAGGCGTGCCCACGGATTGCGATGCCGGCTGCAATGCCAAGGGCGCCAGTGAGAACGGAGCGCCGGTTCAGACGCCGACATGGAAAGGACATCGAATAGATTCGCTGCATGGATATAGTGTAGTCCGAGCGAACGCACCCCGAAACCTCGATGCGGCGACTAGCCGCGGCGGCGCTTCTTCTTGGCTGCCGCTGCTTTGCGTTTCTTTGCGGGCTTCTCCTTGGCCTTGTGAGTCTTTGCTCGCACGGCGGATTCCTCCGTGTGCGCAACGGGAGCCAGCGCAACCGCGGGCATGTCAGACGGGCGCATGATCATTGGTGGAACACCGGCGATCGGCGGAGCCGGATCGCCATCCTTGATTTCCGTCCCGCGCGCGCCGATCAGCCGCTCATATGATGCTACAAGAGTCATGTATGGATTGACGAACACCCAGCCGAGCTTCGTCGGTACTTGCATGTCGAAATGCAGGTGGTAGGTCGTCCCCCGTTCCCGGCTGTTGTAATTGCCAACATTGCCAATCCGATCGCCCTCGTGCACGAGCTTGCCGCTGACGATGCCGTCAGCGTCCAACTGGTTCGGATTCATGTGCATGTAGCGCACACGCGCATGAGTACTTGTTGTGTTGATGAAAAGATAAACGGCCTCCTGCTTGGGAGCGCGCAGGATGAACCCGTCGTGAGCGGCAACGACCTCATGCCGGTAGGGCTGGCAACGGTCCGCGCCTTCGTTGATGAGTGCGCACGAGCTTGGGCGGATATCCTGACCCTGGTGGCCTTCGCCCCCTGGACACTGACCGACGAAAAAGCGGCGATGCTCGCAAAAATTATCGCGCCACGGATAAGAGTAATTGGCCGGAGCGCCTTCGTTGAAAACCAACGGTCTTCCGTTGACATTGCAAGAGTAGGGCTGGTCCTTTCTACGCGGGCTGCGCACCGAGCGACCGGTGAAGTCGCAATCGCCCCAATTGTTGAACGATTGTGAGTTGGCGAAGGCGGGCGCCTCCTTGAGCGGAAAGCGTAATCGCGCGTAAACGGTATAATCGGCGCGGCCCCCGATCTCCCTTTTCAATCCCGTGTTGGGGATGATCAAGCCTGGACTGAAATATGTGAAATCCTTCGATGCTTCTTTCGGCCGGTCGGCGCGCACGGTTTCGGTTGGGAGCTCGGCTGCGGGTGTGCCACCGGCGAGCCGGATTGTTCGTAGAAAGCGTTCCATCACGCGGTCGGCCTGCCTGCATGTCAGGATTTTTTTGCGGGGTCGTGTGTCGAGACAATAGATGGCCGCGACATAGGTCACACCATAGCGTTCAAAACTGTAGCGAATGTACGATTCATGTAGATAGCGACGAATGCCCGGGAAATTGTCCTGCAACGATTTCACCGGTTCGCCCTCGGGGAGAGCAGGCCCCTCGAGCTGGTAGGTCATGGCGAAACCCGAGAACAGGACGTAGACGGGGTCGTTGTATCGGATGTCCGAAAGGTCTGGCACATCCGCCAGCGTCAGGGCGAAAGCGGCGTCATACCCCGCGGGGCCGGTCAGAAAAAATTTCGTTGGCTGAAAATCACCTCGCATATAGCGCGCGGCACTCGCTGCGATCCTGTCGGGGGGCTGCCCAGGATTGGCGGTGATCTCCTTGGCGAAACCGTCAATATCGAAAGGCAGAAGGACCGGCACCGAACTCTTAGTGATTCCCGGAAACCCGACCTCCGCGGCCATATTGAGCTTCGCGAACGTTTCCGCCGGGCCACCCGGCAGTCGCTCGGCGAGGCTCGCGGCCGCCGCGTCCCAATCGACGCGCGCGCGCGATATATGCGGGCTCTTCATCTCCTCCGCTGGCGCGGCACTGGCGATGAACAGAGCGATGCCGACAAGAAAGGCACGTTTCAATCCGGCTTCCCTCGTTTTGCCCGCCAGCCAGGACCAGTCAGATCCAAGAGTTAAGTGTATCGAATCGCGGCATACAAGGTCCGTATCCTTTGGTGTAGGGTGCCCCGCGACGCCCGGCCGGGCAGGCGAGGACTATACGAAAAATGACAGTGCACGAAATCAATTTGACGGCAACCTCAAGCGCCGATCGTGAACCGGAAATCATGGAAAGCGGCGGCACGGCACGGCTGCACGCGACGCTTGCCATCACCGACTACGACCACGTGCGTGATCTGGTGAACGGGATTGTCAGGGCTGAGGGTATGGTGCTCACCGCCTTTGTGCTTCCCGTCGAGGAAATCTTCCACCGTTTCATCAAAAACCGCGAATGGGACGTTTCCGAAATGTCCTTTGGCAAGTTCATCGGCTATGCCTCGCAAGGGAACTCGCCCTTTGTCGGTATTCCGGTTTTTCCATCGCGGGTGTTCCGCCACTCCGCAATCTATGTGCGTACGGATCGCGGTATTTCAGGGCCGAAGGCTCTGGAAGGCAAGCGGGTGGGTATTCCGGAGTGGGCGCAAACAGCCGGCATCTTTGCACGCGGATTTCTGTCCGAGACCGCCGGCGTGGATTTACGGAAGATCCAATGGGTACAGGCCGGCATGAACGATCCCGGCCGTGATGAAAAAGTCGAATTCAAATTGCCTGAGGGTGTGCAATACCAGCAGCGTCATGACACGAGCATTTCTGCAATGCTGCTGTCCGGGGAGGTCGACGCTGCAATTTCTGCACGCGTCCCGGATGCGTTCGAAAAGGGTGGCGGCAAGATTGTGCGACTCTATCCCGACTATCGCGCCGAGGAGATGCAGTACCACGTCGAGACAGGGATCTACCCGATCATGCACGTTGTCGCGATGCGCCGAGTTCTGTTCGAACGCTACCCGTGGGTCGCGATGAATCTGTTCAAGGCCTTTGAGGAGGCCAAGCGGCGGAGCCTTGAGCGTATTCAGGATCTAACGGCGTCACGTCTTCCTGTGCCTTGGTCAGCGTCGATTGCAAGCGAGCTAGGCCAGAATTTCGGCTCCGATCCGTTCCCCTATGGCCTTGAGGCAAACCGCAAGACGCTGGACGCATTTTGCCGCTTCGCCCACGCACAGGGCGTGACCGCCAGAAAATTGAACCCTGACGATTTGTTTCCGAAGGAAGTCCGGTCGAGCGTCCGGGTCTAGTCCTTGGCGCGTTCCACATAAGATCCGTCGCCGGTATTGACGACCACCCGCGTACCGACGGTGATATGTGTTGGCACCATGGTGCGCACGCCGTTCGAAAGCTTGGCCGGCTTGAAAGAGCCGGAGGCGGTCTGTCCCTTGACCACCGGTTCGGTATCGACGATTTCCAGCGTGACCTTCTGTGGGATCTCGATGGCGACTGGGACACCTTCGTGGACGCTGAGGTTCACGATCATCCCTTCCTGCAGGTACACCGCGTAGCCGCCGACGATGTCTCCGGAAACGTGGATTTGGTCATAGGTCTCCTGATTCATGAAGTGGAAGCCGTCGCCATCCTGGTAAAGGTAGCTGAATTCGTGGTCCTCAACGTGAGCACGCTCGACCTGGTCGGTGGTCTTGTAACGCTGCGAGGTCTTCACGCCGTCGGAAATCCGGCGCATATCGACCTGGGTGGTTGGAGTGCCCTTGCCTGGGTGAAAATTCTCGGCGGTGAGGACGACATAGAGCTTGCCGTCAATGTCGACGATATTGCCCTTGCGGAGGGAGGAAGCGATGACCTTCACGATAACGATCCTTGATTTATTGACGGCGGGGGCCGGGGTTTCGGGGCGCACCATACCGATCTTCTCGTCCGACGCCAGCCTTTCTCGTCAGTCATCTGGCTGAGGTAAACGTGCTGAAAACCCCGCCCTTCTGGAACGCCGGCTCTTACGCCGCCCGCAGGCCTTACTTGCTGGCGCGCGGCCGCATCGCCGCCGCCGTGAGGGATTGGTTCGCGCAGCACGAATTCGTGGAAGTCGAGACGCCCGTTCTTCAGGTTTCACCTGGCAACGAGACCCATCTGCACGCTTTCGCCACCGACCTCATGGGTCCGGGTGGGGAGCGGCGGCCGTTATATCTGCATACCTCGCCGGAATTCGCCTGCAAGAAATTACTGGCCGCTGGCGAGACCCGCATCGTCAATTTTGCCCGGGTTTTCCGTAACCGGGAGCGTGGCGATCTACATCATCCCGAATTCACGATGCTCGAATGGTACAGAACGAATGAAACCTACGAAGTGCTGATGGATGACTGCGCGGCGCTTCTGGTTGAGGCTGCGCGTGTCGCCGGCACGAAGGAATTCCGCTTTCGAGGCAAAGTGGTCGATCCGTTCGTCGCGCCGGAGAGATTGACGGTTGCTGATGCGTTCGCGCGCTACGCCGAGGTCGACGTGCTGGCCACGGTGAGTGGGGGACAGGGAGACCGGGCCATGCTCGCAGCCGAAGCCGCGCGGATCGGCGTTGCTACGGCGCGCGACGATACATGGGGCGACATCTTCAGTCGGATCCTGTCAGACCGTATCGATCCTCGGCTGGGCATCAGCCGCGCGACGATCCTATATGAGTATCCGTTGCCCTTGGCGGCCCTGGCGCGACCGAAATCCGGCAGCGACAAGGTCGCGGAGCGTTTCGAGCTTTACGCCTGCGGGATTGAACTCGCCAACGCCTTCGGTGAACTGATAGATGTTGCCGAACAGCGCGCCCGCTTCGAGGCCGCCATTGCCGAAAAGCAACGCATCCATGGCGAGGGCTATCCGGTGGACGAGGATTTCCTCCTCGCCCTGGGACAAATGCCACCTGCGAGCGGAATCGCTCTCGGTTTCGACCGGCTGGTGATGCTGGCGACCGGCGCACAACGGATCGAGCAGGTGATCTGGGCGCCCGTTGTGGAGCCGTAGAGGAACATAAAAAGGAACGACCGATGACAACGTTACGTAGCCTCGCGCAGCTTCGGGCCAGCGGTCTGATGACACAGGAGCGGCAGGCGTCGCTCGAGAAAGTCGTCGATCGCTATGCGGTCGCAGTTCCGGACGCGCTGACGCAATTGATCGACCGCAACGATCCGCACGATCCAATCGCGCGACAGTTCATCCCGGATATTCAAGAGCTCGATCATCAAGTGGGTGAAGACGAGGACCCGATCGGCGACGATGCGCATAGTCCGGTAGAGGGTATCGTGCATCGTTATCCGGACCGCGTGTTGTTTAAGCCCACACACATCTGCGCGGTCTACTGTCGCTTCTGTTTCCGCCGCGAAATGGTAGGTCCTGGCAAGCCAAATGCGCTCTCGCATGAGGCGATGGAGCGGGCGCTCGACTATATCCGGACACATTCGCGAATCTGGGAGGTCATTCTGACCGGCGGCGATCCATTGATTCTTTCCGCGCGCCGGCTGCGCTCAATCATGAACTCGCTCGCAAAGATCGATCACGTGAAGGTCGTACGAATTCACACCCGCGTGCCGATCGCAGAGCCCGCACGTGTGACGCGCGAACTTGTACGCGCGATGAAAGTCAGCAGGAAAGCCACCTATGTTGCTCTGCACGTCAATCATCCTCGTGAGCTGGCGGTGCGCGCGCGCGCGGCGTGCGCCAGTATTGCGGATGCCGGAATTCCGTTGCTGTCGCAAACGGTGCTGCTTGCCGGCGTCAATGACGCGCCCGAGGTGATGGGTCAGTTGATGCGCACGTTGGTCGAATGTCGGATCAAGCCGTACTACTTGCATCAGGGCGACATGGCAAAAGGCACCAGCCATTTCCGTACTGATCTGGCGATCGGGCAGGAACTGATGCGGGCGCTTCGCGGTCGTTTGTCCGGTCTGTGCCAGCCGACTTACGTGCTTGACATTCCAGGTGGGCACGGCAAATCGCCAATCGGCCCGAACTACGTCGAGCGAGTCCGCTCAAACGGCCATTCTGATGTTGTCGTCGAAGACTACAACGGGAAGCGGCACCGCTACCCCGGGTCAGTGTCGGATGGCCAACAGGTCGAGAAGAGCCGCCGCTACTGCAAGGCTCGCAAATCCGATGAACACGACGGCGATAACCGCGTGCCACACGAAGGTCGCGTCGCGCCTTAGAGATGCCACCACATTCTTGCTATTAATCATTGCCTGACGCCCCGAGAGAAAGTTCGCAGGACCGCGATACTTGTACCTGCTAAGGAATCATCCGGCTCATAATTTGTATGTTAAAAAACGCGTGAGAAGCGCCGTATCTTCGCATAGCAGCTATGATTCCGGCGGTTGCTGCGACGAAGCGTCACCGCGTGCGAGCATAAAGATCGCGTAAAGGCGGCTGTCGCCTCGGAGCCTCGGCTACTCAGGCACCAGTTCGCCGGATCCTCCCGCCTCGACAGGAAAGTGCGATGTTTCGGCAGCCCGTCCTTCATCGGCAATACGGTCTCTGCGTAGTGCAAGTGGATAACTGGTTTGAACGTTATGCGAGGAAGCACCGCTGCGCGAACATCGGTCAGGCCAAAGGTCGGGGGGTGAGTCATGAGATGGCCACCGCAACGCGTGCAGAATTGTCGGTGACACGGCAGTGCAAAAGACTCTGACGACGCCGGACTAGCGCGATGACAGATGAGCGAGGACATCTACTCTACCTCATCATCATCACGGGCTTGGTCTGGACTTTATTTCTGATCACGAGCGGCAAATTGCGAACTGTCCTTCAAGTCTTCGGACAATATTGGGGCTTAAATTGAAAGGTTCACTCTCATTTGACGGGTACCCCGGCGAGATCGTTCGGCTTTCCTGTGAGAAATGCGGACGGTCGGGCCAATACCGAAAGCAGAAATTAATTGGGCGCTACTGTGCCGATATGCGGCTACCGGATTTGCGGTGGGAAATTTCGCATTAGCAACGACTCACCCGTAATCACCGCGCCGTTAAGAACCAAAACACAATCACGATGACGGCAATGCCGAACAGTCCGAAGAGCGCATCGCGGGTTGGATTCGGATAATCGTTCCAGACATGCCACCAGGGTCTGCGGTCCTGGCTGGTCGAAAACCTGGCCTTGTGATCAGGCATACCGCCTAGCTCATGTGCGACAAAAGGAACAGCAAAGGCGCCGCAAAAAGGATAATGAATCCGCCAATGAACATGGCAGCAAGCACCGCACCGCCGGATGTCGTTTCTTTATTGCGCGGAGCCATGTCTTGATAACACCTACCTTGGCTCAAAACTAAAACTCTAGACGCCTGCACCCAGTTCCAAATCATTTAGACCCTTAGTTCCCTATTGGAACTCCACAGGAAATGGCATACATCGCGTCTTCGCGTTGCACTATTAGCGTGTGATCCAGGTCACATCCGAGCTTTTCAGATTCCGACAGTCTGAGCTTTGGGAAGGAGCCGGTTGGATGATCGCGCATATGTTAGCACTACTTGGCAATGCGGTGCTTTGGGCTAGTTATGCCTTCGCGGCACTTTGCTTGGCCTTTTTGGTCTATGCAGCCTCGGAAGGCGGTGCGCGTGAGGCGTCCACCTGGGTTATTACGTTATCAGTTTCCGCAACTGCCATCGTTTTCGGGTTGCTCTTTCAATACATTCTAGGCGGCAAGAAAAGCCCAAATTAGTCAAGGCCGTCGCAACAACCCAAGCGCGCCCCGTTAAGGGGGGCTTCCGATGGCCGGGATTGCGCAAAATATTGAGCTATAATTAGCCTACAGGCTGGCGTGGAAGCATATTTCCGGGCATCGCCAACTGAAACAAGGGGCGGTCGAACCCGTGTTCATTGCGCCTGAGGCGCTAAAGAATATCGAGAAACTGACTGACCGGTGACGAAAAGCCATCAACTCGCGCCGATGATCGGAACGACCGGTCTTGTCGCGCACTATCGGATTCGATCAATGCCCGCCGATCTCAAGGCCGGTAGCATCGGCGTAGATGCTCATCAGCCGTAAGACGCACATTGCGCGACCACGAACGCAATCCAGTCTTTAGTTTGCGATATAGCGGCCATATGTTTCCGCTCCTCCGGCCGACTTGGAGAGGCGATCCGCGCCATATCGCGGCACTCTGCCGCGCGGCTCAAATACTCCGCCGTTTTCTGCATTCTGGAATTTTAGCTAGGGATGATGAAAAGAAATGGCCCGCAACGGTGTGTGATCGTCACGGGCCGGCCCTGTCCTAAACGCCTGCCTCAAACGCCGCCCGCATTTTGTGATCTCGAATATGGCCGAGTACAAACAAGCGGATCGCAGACGACAGATTTTTCTGTTGGCGCGTCGTGTTGATCTCTGTAACCGTCTGCGCCACCGACGCACCCTGGGCCTGCGCGATCTCCTTCAGCCCGCTCCAGAACTCGTCTTCAAGACTAATGCTGGTTTTGTGTCCGTCAACCACAACCGACCGCTTAATGATTAGTGATTTCATGGCGTCCTCCTTCGAGCACACCTGCAATTCTCGTCGCATCGTACCGTGATTCGCCTATTCGCGCTTGCGGTCATCGCGGTAGCGGTTGATGCCTTCTACGTGATGAGGCCAGAGAAAAACCATAAGCACCTGAAGGCCAAAGCAGTTGGTAGCCTGAGTGTTACGAATAACGAATTGAAATGGCCCGCAACGGAAGGGGAGAATCCGTTACGGGCCTGTCAACAAGTATGGCTTTGAACCGCTCTATACTGATGCGGCCTAGTTCTTTAATTGGACTTTGGGCCAATGCTTTTTTAGTCGCGTAGATCGTTGCTGGTGAAAAACGAAAGGCCGAGCTTCGTCGGCCCGGCGCATTCGTTGGGAGCGCGGCAAACACCGGTAGATTAGACGAGACAAAGCCACTTAGCGGCCTCTGCCCGAGCCTCAATCTTGCCAAACGGCGGGTGGTAATCGCCTCGAAGCGTCAACTCGGTCCAATATTGGGGCCGGTGATGTTCTGCAACACGTCCTGCGATGGCAACCCGGCTGGTCTGGTTAATAAAGCTGTCCGACATAGGTGCCTCCTACATCCAATCAACCGCGCACACCGAGGGTGCCATAGGGGGTCTTAACCTGGACGTTCCCTTTGCCCTGTGATCCCGTCACAAATCGAAACGAGCCGCGTGTCGCCTCGATAGCAACTGTGCCCGCTGATTTATTCGGGTCATACACGAACTTGTCGAGCCGGATGCTCGAATTGGGTCCCACACTAA